>CAWVSY010000037.1:0-37189 GCA_963933055.1 uncultured Oleispira sp. | reverse complement strand
GTTGAGGAACAAGTATGGATATTACTGAGTTATTGGCATTTAGTGCGAAGCAAGGCGCTTCCGATCTACATTTATCAGCTGATATGCCACCCATGATTCGAGTTGATGGCGACGTTCGCCGTATTAACTTACCGGCGCTAGATCATAAAGAAGTGCATTCTTTGGTCTATGAAATTATGAATGATAAGCAGCGTAAGGATTTCGAAGAATTTTTAGAAACCGATTTCTCGTTTGAAGTGCCGGGTGTCGCTCGCTTCCGTGTGAACGCGTTTAATCATAACCGCGGCGCAGGTGCTGTATTCCGTACTATTCCATCCAAGATTTTAAGCATGGATGATTTGGGTATGGGGCAGATTTTTAAAGATCTCGCCATGACTCCACGAGGCATTGTATTGGTAACTGGGCCAACGGGTTCAGGTAAATCAACTACCCTAGCAGCCATGGTCGATTATATTAATGATACAAAATACGATCATATTCTAACCGTTGAAGATCCGATCGAATTTGTACACGAATCGAAAAAAAGTTTGGTGAACCAGCGTGAAGTCCATCGAGATACGCTAGGCTTTAACGAAGCATTGCGTTCGGCATTGCGTGAAGATCCCGATGTTATCTTGGTAGGTGAAATGCGAGATCTTGAAACGATTCGTCTAGCGCTATCGGCGGCAGAAACTGGACACGTTGTATTTGGCACATTGCATACCAGCTCAGCTGCGAAAACCATTGACCGTATTGTTGATGTATTCCCAGCAGAAGAGAAATCGATGGTGCGTTCTATGTTATCGGAATCCTTGCAAGGGGTTATTTCGCAAACGCTTTTGAAGAAAAGTGGCGGTGGTCGAATCGCTGCTCATGAAATTATGATTGGTACGCCTGCGATTCGTAACCTTATTCGAGAGTCTAAGATTGCTCAGATGTATTCCGCGATTCAGACCGGGAGCTCGTTAGGCATGCAAACGATGGATCAATGTTTACAGAATTTATTGAGTAAAGGTTTGATTTCTCGTGAAGTTGCACGTGATACCGCCAAGATACCAGAGAACTTCTAGGGTATATGTGTTATTTAGAGTTTAATGCAGGCCGTTAATTTAGAGCTCTAAATTAGACAGTTAATTAAAATCGTATAGAAGTTTATATATTCGGAGTTACAACCCATGTCGATGGAAAAATTCTTGCGGGTCATGGTGGACAAAAACGCCTCTGACTTATTTATTACCGCGGGAGTCCCGGCTTCAATTAAAGTGCATGGCCGTATTATGCCTTTGACGAAAAGTCCGCTTGCAGCAGAGCAGAGCCGAGACATTGTTCTGGGGTTGATGAATCAGCGCCAGCGCGATGAATTTGATGAGCATAAAGAATGTAACTTTGCGATTAATGCGACAGGAATCGGACGTTTTCGTGCGAGTGCATTTTATCAACGCAATGTGATTGGTATGGTACTACGACGCATTGAAACTAAGATTCCCTCGGTTGATGAACTTGGTCTTCCTGACATCGTGAAAGATCTAGCGATGGCTAAGCGTGGTTTGATTTTATTCGTGGGGGCAACAGGGGCGGGTAAGTCGACCTCACTAGCATCAATGATTGGCCATCGTAATTGCAATACTAAAGGCCATATTTTAAGCGTTGAAGACCCGATTGAATTCATTCACCAACATCAAGGCTGTATCGTAACCCAGCGAGAAGTGGGTCTTGATACCGAGAGTTTCGAAATTGGCTTAAAAAACGCTCTACGCCAAGCGCCCGATGTAATTATGATTGGTGAAGTGCGCAGCTCGGATGTTATGTCGAATGCGATTACGTTTGCAGAAACAGGCCACCTTGCTTTAGCAACACTGCACGCAAACAATGCTAACCAAGCGCTAGACCGAGTTTTACACTTTTTCCCGCCAGAGCGTCATCATCAAATCTGGATGGACTTGTCGCTGAATTTACGAGCCATTGTGGCGCAGCAATTAATACCGACCCCTGATGGAAAAGGCCGACGCGCCGTGGTTGAGGTATTGATTAATACGCCGTTGGTTTCAGATATTATTCGCAAGGGTGATGTTCATGAGCTGAAGGCTTTAATGAGCCGAAATAACGATGAAGGTATGCAAACATTTGACCAAGCTTTGTATGCCTTGTATGAATCTGGTGAAATTACGTATGAAGATGCCATCTCTCATGCCGACTCACCTAACGATTTACGTTTGATGATTAAGCTGGGGTCAGAGACCGATAGTGATCAGTTAGATGCGGCCTCTAAAGGGCTAACCTTACAAGACTAGCGAATTTCGTTATTCGGCCAATTGGGCTATTAGCTAATACATGAATTATAGGACTTAGCTTGCAAGGAATATTACACCCCCTGAATAAAGTGCTGACGATCATCTTGTCTCAGCACTGGTGGCTTCCATTACTTATGGTATTGGTATTAATACCGATAAGTCTGACTCACTTTACCCTTTTTCATACTCTGGTTGAGTTTTTTGCTGTTTGCGTTGCCATCATTAGTGCGATTGTTGCTTGGCATACTTATGTATTGGCGAAAAATCATTATCTTTTATTGCTAGGCTGTGGGTATTTCTTCATCGGCAGTTTGGATCTTGGCCATACCTTTACCTTTAAGGGATTGCCCTTTCTTGAGCATGACTCGGGCAATATCAGTCTGCAATTCTGGATTGGCGCTCGGCTTTTAGAGGCTATCTTATTACTTATTGCTCCGCTATTTATCTATTCAACTTTTAGGCCTCGAAATCTGATTTGGCTTTTAACGGGCATAACGTTGCTATTTTGTCTGGCGATCTATAATGCTTGGCTGCCCGCGTTATTTATTGATGGCCAAGGCTTAACCCTGACAAAAGTGATTTCTGAGTACCTCATCATTCTTTTGTTGGTCGCGGCTCTCGTATCTTTTTGGCGGGTTAGAGGTGAAATTGAGCATAGAAATTTTGTATTGATTAGCTTTTCTATCTTGTTAACTATCGTTGCCGAGTTTGCTTTTACCTTATACAGCGATTTCAGTGACCTTATGATTATTTTTGGGCACATGCTTAAGTTGCTATCATTTTGGGCAATATACGTTGCGCTTATTGAATCTAGCTTGCGCGAACCGTTTAAAAGCTTGGCTAGAGATGCTAATACGTATGATGCTGTTCCCGATGAAACCTTAGTCGTCGAACGTTCTGGTATTGTCCGACAAGTAAATGAGGCGGTAAGAAGGCTTGCCAATATGGGCAAAGAAGATTGTATTGGCAGCCGTTGCCACGATCTACAGCATGATCCTTCTATCGCTGAAGAGGATTGCGAAATTTGCTTGAGTATTCGTACGGGTAAATATTTAACCAAGTCGGTTTTTCATAACGCAATACAGAAAACATGGTTTGAAGTATCTCTTTCTCCGGTTGGCCATGGCGAGCTTTCGTTAGCCATGGTGCATGTGCGTCGAGACATTACAGAGGCCGTGGAAGCACAGCAACGCTCAGAAACCTTCAATCGTTTATATACGGTATTAAGCCAGACGAATAAAGCCATTGCTGATGCGACTTCGAGACAAATGCTATTCGCCGACATTTGTGAGTTTGCGGTTGAGTATGGCGGCTTCAAAATGGCTTGGATTGGTTTGATTAATAATCATATCGTTAAGCCACAAGCTCATGCGGGTGATGAGTCGGGCTATTTGCGCACGATGGAAATACGGGTTGATGATTCTGCGTTGGCCCGTGGCCCTGTTGGCCAAGCCGCGAAATTGAATCGAGTTGTCTGTGTGAACAATACCCAATTAGATGCGGATTTCTCACCTTGGCGCGATGCTGCAAAAGAACGAGGATACTTAGCGTTGGCCGCGGTACCTTTGTCGGTAAGTGGCAAGGTCGTTGGTATTTACACAATGTACTCTGAACAGCGTGATGTGTTTGATGACGAAATGCTGGCTTTATTAGCCTCTCTCGGACGCGACATCGGCACGGCAATGCTGCGGCTGCAAGAAAGACAAAAGCGTCTGCAGGCGGAGGCAAAAATACAACAGCTATCGCAAGTTGTTGAGCAGAATGCTCATGCCATTTTGATTATGGGTACCGATTTTAAAATTGAATATGTGAACAGAGCATTTACTGTATTAAATGGCTATGTTTTAGCGGAGCTCTTAGATAAAACCCCTGATATTTTGCGCAGTCGCTATACCGATGATGATACCTACGAGGGCATAAACCGTACGCTAAAAGCAGGTCGCGAGTGGAGTGGCCAAATTCGTAATCAGCGTAAAGACGGTTCGCTTTATTGGGCTTTGCAATCTATTACGCCAATCAGAAATGAAGGCGGAGACGTTACTCACTTTGTATCAACCTCGGAAGATAATACCGATTTGCACGATGCTCAGCAGACCATTGCCCAGCTGGCGTTTTATGATCCGCTAACGAATTTACCTAATCGACGCTTGCTATCCGATCGACTTCAGCAGGCGCTAGAGCATGCACAGCGTTCTCCGGATACTATGGTTGCGGTGATGGTATTTGATCTTGATAACTTTAAAACCGTAAACGATTCATTAGGGCATAACTATGGTGATGAATTATTGAAGCATGTTGCCAATATTTTTCAGTCTCAAGTGCGCAGCGAAGATACCGTTTCACGCCAAGGTGGCGACGAATTCACCATCGTTTTATCGGGCATGCGGCAGATTAAAAAGATCGCACAGATTGCTGATAATATTCTTCAAAAGCTTTCATTCCCGATGAATCTGTCAGGGCATCAGGTAGTGATTGGTAGCAGCATTGGTATTGCGGTTTACCCCAATGATGGCCAGAGTCATGACGAGCTGCTACGCAATGCCGACATGGCCATGTACTACGCAAAAGAAGAAGGTAAAAATAACTTCCAGTTCTTCATGCCCGAAATGAATAAACAGGCTCATCATCGCCTGCTATTAGAAAACAAATTACGCCATGCTATTGAAGAGAAACATTTTCAACTTTTCTATCAGCCGCAAATGGATTTAAAAACCGGTGAGATTATTGGCACCGAAGCCTTGATTCGATGGATTGACCCTGAACAAGGAATCATAGCGCCTGCAGAATTTATTCATTTGGCAGAAGATACGGGGTTAATTGGTCAAATTGGCGACTGGGTTATAGAGACGGCCTGCCGCGAAATGAAAGCTTTGCAAGATAAAGGCTTTCCTAAAATTAAAGTCGCCATTAATGTTTCTGCTTTCCAGTTTCGTCATGGTAAGCATTTAACCGATGTTATTAGAAATGCGTTGGTAAAATATCAATACCCTGCTGAATTGTTAGCTTTAGAGCTGACAGAGAGTATTCTGATTGATGATGTGAGAGAGACATTAAACATTCTTAATGTCATGCGGGACTTGGGCATTACGTTAGCAATTGATGATTTTGGGACAGGGTATTCTTCGCTGAGTTACTTGAAGCAATTTCCCATTGATGTATTGAAAATCGATCAGTCTTTTATTCGTGATATCACCACAGACAGCAGCGATAAGGCCATTGTTAGCGCGATTATTGCGATGGCAGGTCAATTAGAAATTGATGTATTGGCGGAGGGTGTTGAAACACGTGAGCATGAGGCATTTTTGCAAGCGCAAGGCTGTGATTATGTGCAGGGATATTTGTACTGTAAACCGATCTCGAAAGACGAGCTATTCTCTCGCTGGCAAAAACAAGAGCTTACGGCAAAGTAAGCTCTTGTTAACAACCCTCTTTTATCAACCTAGGTTAAGCACGGTAAACTTGACGTCCAGCACTCATGGTTAGCTGAACTTGGCCAACCAGTGTAGTCCCTAAGATTGGGCTATTTTTTCCTGAAGAGAGTAAGTCTTCTTGGTGATAGCAAACCTCAGTATGTTGATTCACCAGAATCAAATTAGCAGGCTGACCGATGTGAATGCCTTGGCTTAAACCCAAAATTTTAGCGGGTAAAATTGAGCTAGCATTGATCATTGCGCTCAGTTCAAGCTCTTCATTTTTCACCAGTGTTAGCATCATAGATAGCCAACTATCAAGAATACTCATGCCAGATTCTGCGGCGGCGAAAGGGGCTTTTTTAGCGGCAATGTCTTTCGGCTGGTGGTTCGAACAGATGGCTAATGTACCGTCATTCACACCGGCTAATAACGCCTTACGATCCGCTTCACTGCGAAGCGGAGGCTGTACGTTAAAGGTGCTATCAAAGCCATTCACATCGGCATCTGTAAACATTAGGTTGGCGATGGCTACGTCTGCGCTCACGGCTAAGCCTTGAGCTTGAGCATTGCGAATCATATCGACCGAGCGACCACAGCTGAGTTGACTAAAGTGTGCGCGACAGCCTGTGAGTTCAATCAGTAGTAGCTGTTGGGCTAGAGACGTGGTTTCAGCCACTTCGGCAATGCCGGTTAGCCCTAAGCGATTCGCTGTTGGACCTTCGTGCATTTTACCATTAGCGCTTAGGTTGATGTCTTCAGCGGTGAGCATGATAAGAATATCGTGAGTCGCGGCGTATTCCATAATGCGTCGCAAAACCAAGGCATTTTTGATGGGTGCTCTGGCGTTTGATAATGCCATACAGCCTGCCTGCTTGAGGCTGAACATATTCGATAACTGATCGCCGGCTAAACCATGGGTCAGTGCGCCTATCGGTAATAGTTCGCTATTATTGGCACTCACAGATGCTTGCTGAATTAAGCTGACCCCAGCCGGTGTATCGATAAACGATTTATGGCTTGGTTGGGCGCATAATTGGCTAATCCCCCCTTTGGCTGCCGCTAAAGTTTCGCTATTAGCATTGCTAATTTGCGCACTCAAGTCGATCAGTGCGGGCATCAGTAATGCATTATTTGCATTCAATTCATCGTGCGTCGATGTGGATTTTTTGGCCGCAGTAATGGCCGTAATAATGCCTTCTTCAATCACGACATTACTTAACTGATTTAGCGCTTGGCTTGGGTCTAGCAGTTGCGCATGGGTTAGGGTTAGCGTGCTCATGCGTCATCTCCTGCTTTTTGTTTTGCTTGCTCTGAGGCTTGGCCACTCATAGCCATGGCCATTACTGCCATACGAACGGCAATGCCGTAACTGACTTGATTTAGGATGACGGATTGTTCACCATCGGCGACGGCTGAGTCAATTTCAACCCCGCGGTTGATGGGGCCTGGGTGCATCACAATGGCATCTGGCTTGGCTAGTGTTAGCTTCTCTTCGGTTAAACCGTACAGCTTGAAATATTCACCTTCGCTTGGTAATAAAGCATCTGACATGCGCTCTTTCTGCAGGCGCAGCATAATGACCACATCTGCATCTTTTAGGCCTTGAGTCATGTCGTAATGAATACTGGCCCCTAAATCCGCCATTTCTTTCGGTACCAGTGTTGCTGGTCCAATGACGCGAATTTCTTTTGCGCCAAGTGTTTTCAGGGCATGAATCTGTGAGCGAGCAACGCGGGAATGCAGAATATCACCAACAATCGCGACGGTTTTGCCTTCAATCGAACCTTTATGACGACGGATGGTCAGCATGTCGAGCATGGCTTGAGTTGGGTGTGCGTGGCGGCCATCACCGGCATTGATAATGGCAACACCAGGCGTTACTTGTTCGGCAATAAAGTGTGCGGCACCGCTATCGGCATGACGAACCACAAACATGTCGCTATACATGGCTTCTAGGTTCCACAAGGTGTCCATCAGGGTTTCACCCTTGGAGGTTGCGGAGCTGGCAATGTCTAAATTCAAAATGTCAGCACTTAAGCGTTTTGCCGCCAGTTCGAAGGTTGAGCGCGTGCGAGTTGAGTTTTCAAAGAATAAGTTAACGACAGTTTTACCGCGTAACAAGGGGACTTTCTTAACCGCTCGTTCTTGGGTACTAATGAAAGAATCGGCAAGGTCTAGAATTTCGGTTAATAGCGCTTTGCTCAAACCTTCTGTGGTTAAGAAGTGTTTTAAGCGTCCATCGGCCGTTAGTTGTACCTGAGTAGGGTCTGAATGGCGTGTCATAATATAATCAATTTCAAGTTAGTCGATGGAGAATTAATCTACTGAAAGTAGTAGTGGGCTAGGTCCTGACAGCTTCACTTTTTTACCACTTTCTACCGTAAGAGTAGCGCCTACTAAATCTGTTTGAATAGGTAGTTGGCGTTGGCCAACGTCGATAAGGCAAACCAATTTAATACTCGCAGGACGGCCATAATCGAATATTTCGTTCATGGCTGCACGAATGGTGCGCCCGCTCATGAGTACATCATCGACCAAAATAATGTCGCGATTTTCAATGGAGTCTGGCAGTTCAGAGCCTTTTGCTTGGCTTGATAATCCACGCTCATCGAAGTCATCACGATAAAAGCTAATGTCTAAAATACCCAGTTCAGCAAGATTGAGCGCTTTCTGTAAACGTTCAGCTAACCAAGCTCCACCTGTGCGAATCCCAATGATAAGAGGCTTCTGTAGGTTTTTTTCTTGGATGAGTGTTTGCACGTCTTTGATCAGTTGCTGGCATAGAACTTCAGCATCCGGCAGTGTGATATTTACGTTTGTCATCAACGAATCCTTATTCGTTTTGATCAGATTGATACTGATTCAAAAAACTTTCTAAAATGAGCTGTGCGGCAATGCCATCAACTGAGTTTTCGCCAAAATTGCGGTTGCCGCCCATTTCGATGACACGACCTTTTGCTTCATAGCTGGTCAGGCGTTCGTCATGGGTGAAAGACGGCTTATGAAAACGCCCTTCTAAACGGTTGGCAAATTTATTAGCGCGGCGACTTAAGTCACTTGGACTACCATCCATGTTTAGGGGTAGGCCAGTCAGGAAGGCTTGCGGCTGCCATTCTTCAATGATTTTTCCGAGCTGTTCCCAGTTAGGGATGCCATCACGGGCTTTAATCGGCTCAATCGGAGTCGCTTTGCCAGTAATGCGCTGGCCAACCGCAATGCCGATGCGCTGAGTGCCAAAATCAAAGGCCATCCAATGATCGTATACCTGTGCCATTATGCGTGACCTGCGTCTGAACTGAGAAAACCTTCGTTGATGCCTAGCAGCTTTAAGGCGGCTTGGTACATTTCGTTCTCTGGGGTATTGAAAATAATATCGGCGCTGGCTTCCACGGTGATCCAGGCGTTGTCGAGTAACTCCTGCTCCAGTTGTCCGGCTGACCAACCTGCATAACCTAAGGCAACTTTATAGTTGCTAGGCCCTGTGCCTTGCGCAAGAGAGGTGAGAATATCTTTTGAGGTACTGACATGGATGTCATCGTTAACCGATAGGGTAGAGCGCCAGTCACCTTTGTCTTTATGTAGGATAAAGCCATGATCTTGATGCACTGGGCCACCTAATAGCACGGTATGGTCATGCCCATGAGCGCCTTCAATTTCAAGCTGCTCTAAGACTTCGCTAAGATCTAAATCAGTCGGCTGGTTAATCACAATGCCCATTGCGCCATCACCATCGTGGCTGCAAATATAGGTGACACTGTGTTCAAAAGAGGAGTCTTTTAGCGCAGGCATTGCGATTAAAAAATGGTGTTTTAAGCTGCTGAATGAATCAGAGGCTGTCATTAGTTTACTTCCGTCATATAGCGATTACCTTTGAATTGCCAGGTGCGAATAATTTCTAGCTGATCAATGTCTCGCTTCATCTCTTCGGTAAAAGGCGCAAAAGGAGCCGAGCGTCGAACAATACGAATAGCTGCATCATCAAGGACTTTTTTGCCAGAAGATTTCAATACTTTCAAATTATTAATGGTGCCATCAGGGTTAATCGAGACCATAAGGCGTAATGAGCATTGGTTAAAGCAGTTTTCGGCTTCGCGGGGGTAGTTAATGCGACCCATATTCTCGATTTTACGACGCCAGCTATTCACATAATAAGCGTCGTTGGCTTTGAGTGTAGAGGCTGCGGTCAAGCGTTGAATACGGGGCGCTTTGGCATAGATTTGGCGTTGATTGTCTAGCTTGGCTTCTAAGCTGGCGATTTCAAGACTGCGTGTTAATAATGATTTTTGCGGGCCGTCTGGAACATCGCTTGCTTCGGCGGCGTCTTGTTCTGGGGCAATTTGGGTTTTAAGGCGAGCGCTGTTGGTCGTTGATATCAACGCTGATTGTTCAGGCTTTACTTTTGGTGCGCTGGCTTGCTGTTGCTGTGGCGATGTTTGCTGAATGCTATTAGCATCAAATTCGGCATCCACATCGGTGGTTAGCATTTTGGCTTCGTCAAGGGTGCCGCTACCTTGTTGATTTTCTTGCGCTAAAAAGTCAGCTTTGTCGGGGGCTTCATTACTTTTATAGCTCGCCAGTGTGACTTCAAGAGTCGATGATATTTGACTAGAATCTGTGGTGGTAAAGCTAATGCCCAGAATTAGCGCAGCATGCAGCAACGCGGCCAAGAAACCGGTAAAGGTTAAGCGGTCAGCACTGGTAACTGTAGCGGAGCTACTCATGGGCGGTCTCGTATTTAATGAACGTTGATAATCTTAGGTCTGTAGTTTAACAGCGCACCTTCTGTAGTAAACAGTCGATTAACTGACTAGCGACATCAATTCCAGAATCGCGACTGATTTCACGTACACAGGTTGGGCTAGTCACGTTGATCTCTGTAATATAATCGCCAATCACATCTAGGCCAACAAAATACAGGCCTTTTTCTTTAAGGATTGGGCCAATTTGATCGGCAATGGCTTTTTCTTTGGCTGATAATGGCATTGTGATACCAGAACCGCCAGCGGCTAGATTGCCACGTGTTTCACCATCGGCAGGGATGCGTGCCAAAGTGAATGGAACAGCTTCGCCATCAATCATTAGTATGCGTTTATCACCTGAGGTGATCTCAGGAATAAAGCGCTGCGCCATAATCTGCTGTTTGCCATGATCTGTCAGTGTTTCAATAATGACACTCACATTTGGATCGTCTTTCTTTAAGCGAAAAATGGATGAGCCACCCATGCCATCAAGCGGTTTGAATATCACATCGCCATGCTCTGCATGAAATGCTTTCAATAAGTCTGGGCGGCGCGTGACCGTGGTTGGGCTCATTAATTCGGCAAATTCAGTCGCAAATACTTTCTCGTTGCAATCACGAAGGCTTTGCGGATTGTTGGCAATAAGAACGCCTTCTTTTGCTGCGCGCTCTAATATATAGGTGCTGTATATAAACTCGCCATCAAAAGGAGGGTCTTTGCGCATCAATATGATGTGTAAATCGCTCAGCGGGCAGTCGATAGCCTGTTCTTTTTCGAACCAGCTGTCTGGATTCATCGCGACAGTAATTTTAGCCATGCGGCCAAAGGCTTGTCCGTTCTGAATGGAAAGATCTTGCTGTTCCATATAATACAGCTCGCAGCCTTTTTCTTGGGCAGCAAACATTAAGGCTAATGAGGTGTCTTTATGAAAACTAATATCTTCTATGGGATCCATGACGATGCCGACTTTGATGCTCATGCTTGCTCCAAAAAACTCAAATAGAAAGTAAAAATTGATTTTACCCTATCTTGCTACTCTTGCAGTGGAATTAATTGTTCCAACCAGTTCTAAGTTTTGCCTTAAGCCGTTGTTAAGGCCTATCGTTGTATGTTACAAAGGTGCTAAGCAGCGTCCCTCGAGTCATATGACTGGCCGCTATTCTAAAAAAAATATTAATGTAGATGGTTGAAGGCTCTTATATGGACGATAACTTTGATAACCTGAAAGTTATGGTTATTGACGATAGTAAAACTATTCGTCGTACCGCCGAAACCTTGTTGAAAAAGGTCGGTTGTGAAGTAATAACTGCAACTGATGGTTTTGACGCTTTAGCAAAAATCGCCGATACACACCCGAATATTATCTTTGTGGACATTATGATGCCTCGTCTAGACGGCTATCAGACCTGTGCGCTGATTAAAAATAATTCTAAGTTTAAAGATACTCCGGTCATTATGTTATCGAGTAAAGACGGTCTTTTTGATAAAGCTAAAGGTCGTATTGTAGGTTCGGATCAGTATTTAACCAAACCTTTTAGCAAGGACGAGTTGCTTGGTGCAATTCGTAACTTTGTGAAGTAGCGAGTTAGTTAAATAGTTAGTATATAGAATTATAAATTAGAGGTAATTTGAGAATGGCTCGCGTACTAGTAGTTGACGATTCTCCAACAGAAACGCATAGCTTCAAAACCATGCTTGAACAGCAAGGCCATGAAGTATTAACCGCAGAAAATGGTGCAGATGGTGTAGCGCTTGCTCGCCAAGAAAAGCCTGATGTGGTTTTGATGGATATCGTAATGCCTGGCCTTAATGGTTTTCAGGCAACTCGACAGTTGACCAAGGATCCGGAAACTCAACATATCCCAGTTATTATTGTTACCACTAAAGATCAAGAGACCGATCGAGTTTGGGGTAAGCGCCAAGGCGCCAGCGGTTATTTGGTTAAGCCAGTACCTTCTGCACGATTGATGGAAGAAATTGCCTCGGTTATGGCAGGATAGAGTATGTCTCCATTTGCTCTGTTAGTTGAGATAGCTAAAAAAAGCCGTAATAACGCGAATGAATTACCGCAGAAAACTGAAGCGGTAACTTATTGGCGTGGCATTGGTTTCATGCTGGCAGGGCAAAAATTTGTTGCGCCAATGGGAGAGGTAGGAGAAATTCTACAAACCCCGCGTGTGACCAAGGTGCCTGGTGTGCGAAATTGGATGCTGGGTGTATCGAATATTCGTGGCCGTTTGGTGCCTATTTTAGATTTAGCGGGTTTGCTAGCGGTGCCTTCTAAGGCCAGTTGGCGAACACGTCGAGTTCTTGTTATTGGTCAGGGTGACCAGCAGAACGGTTTACTGGTAGATGCGGTATTAGGTATGCAGCAGTTTCCTAGCCATCTTATGAGTAATCAGATGTATGTCGAGGCGAATTATGCGCCTTATGTTCGAGGTGGTTTTGAACGAGATGGGGCTAATTGGCCCATTTTTAGTTTTACCCACCTTGCTGAGGCGGATGAATTTCTGCAAGTGGCTGTTTAAGACAAAATTATTGCGACGATGTTTTTAATCGCATTAACAAGAAAAATAAACGTGCAAAATAGTACGGAGAATTTGGAATGAGCAAAGCAACAGGAAGCGTTTGGTCCACGGTATTTGGAAACCCGAAGTCGGGTTTCTTTATTGTGTTACTGATTGTTTCAATCTTAGCGTTTTTGGGTGTAACCGTTTTCGTGAACACCAAAGCGAACCAGGATAAAGAATATATTAACCACGCTGGTGAGCTTCGAGTGCTCTCGCAGGAATTGGCAAAAAACGCCGTGGAAGCCGCCGGTGGTAAAGCCGAAGCTTTCGCATTGTTGCGTAAGGCTCGTGATAATTTCGAAACGCGCTGGGGGTATTTGAGTACGGGTGATCCTAGAACCGGTTTGCCACCTGCTGAAATGGCGGCCATGACCGACGTACAGGGGCTATGGAATAAAGTAAAAACCAATACCGACCAAATTGTACAAACCCAAGATATCATTCTTTCTTTGCACGAAGTTGCTGCAACCTTAGCTGAAACAATTCCTCAGTTGCAGGTTGAATACGATGAGATTGTTGAAATTCTACTGGAAAGTGGCGCACCTGCTGACCAAGTCGCGGTAGCACAGCGTCAATCTTGGTTAGCAGAACGTATTGTACGATCGGTTAACAAAGTATTGGGCGGTGGTGAAGATGCGGTAATGGCGGCTGATGCTTTCGGACGAGATGCTTCTCTTTTCGGTCGCGTACTTAACGGTATGATCGAAGGTAACGTGGCAATGAACCTAAGTAAGGTTGCTGATGAAGAGGCTGTATTTGCACTCGCAGAGATTGCTGAATTGTTTGAGTTCGTATCCGGTTCGGTTGATGAAATTCTAGAAACCTCTCCTGAACTATTCCAAGTACGTGAAGCATCCGATGCGATTTTTGCTGATTCTCAGGTACTGCTTAACGAAACATCTACTTTGACTCAAGGCTTTCAGACAAGTACTGAAAACCTAAGCTTCTTACAATTAATTGCTTATTTATCAGCTTTGATGGCGGTAGTCGGTATTGTTGGTTTGGGTGTTGTTTCTTACCAAGATACTCGCAAAGATTTATCTGAAACAGCGGATAAGAACGAGCAGAACCAAATCGCTATTTTACGTTTACTTGATGAAATTGCCGATTTGGCCGATGGTGATTTGACCACTCAGGCAACGGTAACGGAAGACTTTACGGGTGCGATTGCTGACTCCATTAACTACGCAATCGATCAGATGCGCTCGCTGGTATTTGCGATTAACGAAACAGCGGTACAGGTATCTTCTGCTGCGCAAGAAACGCAAGCAACGGCGATGCATCTTGCTGAAGCATCTGAGCACCAAGCACAAGAAATTGCTGGGGCTTCTGCGGCCATTAACGAAATGGCTGTGTCTATTGACCAAGTATCGGCAAACGCCTCTGAATCATCTGCGGTAGCAGAGCGATCGGTTGCGATCGCCAACAAAGGTGCTGAAGTGGTACAGGCAACGATTCACGGCATGGATAACATTCGTGAACAGATTCAAGAAACATCTAAGCGTATTAAACGTCTAGGTGAATCTTCGCAGGAAATTGGGGATATCGTATCCTTGATTACCGATATTGCTGACCAAACAAACATTCTATCGTTAAACGCTGCAATTCAGGCCTCCATGGCCGGTGATGCAGGTCGAGGCTTCGCGGTTGTTGCCGATGAAGTACAGCGACTAGCAGAGCGTTCTGCCGCGGCAACCAAGCAGATTGAAGCGCTGGTGAAAACGATTCAGAACGATACCAACGAAGCGGTTATCTCGATGGAAACCACAACGTCGGAAGTAGTACGAGGCGCACGCCTTGCACAAGACGCCGGTGTTGCACTGGAAGAAATCGAAAATGTATCGAAAAACTTGGCTGACTTGATTCAGAACATCTCCAACGCGGCACGTCAGCAAGCATCTTCTGCGGGTCATATTTCGAATACGATGAACGTTATTCAAGAAATTACATCGCAGACTTCTGCAGGTACTACAGCAACCGCTAAGTCGATTGGTAACCTTGCAGACATGGCGAACAAGTTACGTGAGTCGGTAGCAGGCTTTAAGCTTCCAGAGAGTGAACAAACTCTGTAGGTTGAAGTTTAAATGAGCAATCCGTCGGATCTTTTTACGAGTAAGCGCTCCAGTTTCGGTATGATGCCGGATATGGAAGAAGGGCAGTTTTTGCGTTGGCAAAATCTGCTCGAAGAGCGTACTGGTATGTGCCTATCGCCACATCGGAAATCATTTTTACAAACCAGTTTAGGCATTCGAATGCGTGAGCTAGGCTGTGATGATTATGAAGATTATTATCAACGAGTGACGAGTGGCTCCGGTGGAGCGATTGAATGGACAACCCTAGCTGATCGGCTAACGGTTCAGGAGACTCGATTTTTTCGTGACCCTGATGCCATGACGTTCGTAAAAAATTATTTGCTGGACTTGGCGAAGACCCAAACTAAAAATCAATCCATTGATATTTTGAGTATGGGTTGCTCCTCTGGTGAAGAGGTTTATAGCTTAGCCATGCTAGCAGAGCAATGCTTAACTCCGTTAGGGGTTCAGTTCTCTGTAACGGGAACAGATTTATCGACAGTAGTGCTGCGCAAAGCGAGGCAGGGCATATACCCTATTCGCAAGCTAGAAACGTTACCCGTTTCTTATCGCCAGCAGTATTGTAACGAGATTGGAAATAACGAATATCAGATCATGTCTTTTTTACGTGATCGAACATGCTTCACACAAGTGAATGCATTGAATTTAGACGCCTTCCCTATAGAAGGGTTGAGCGTTATCTATTGTCAGAACTTATTGATTTATTTTCGTCGCTGGCGTCGCAGAGAAATATTGAATGCGCTCGCAGAACGCTTAGCTCCAGGTGGTATTTTGGTTACAGGACTGGGTGAGATGGTTGATTGGCAACATCCGAATTTAATTCAAATCGATAATAATAAATTATCGGTATATGTTAGACGTGATAATAATATACCAATAGGAGACCGCTAGGCGATGAGCCATGACTACATCGCTCTGGAGTGGGTTAAAGGCGAGATCGAAGAAACCCTTCAGCAGGCGCAACAAGCTCTAGAAGCTTACGTGGAAAATACGCAGGATAGAACTCGTCTCAAATTTTGTTTGAGCTATTTGCATCAAGTGCATGGCACGTTGCAAATCGTTGAGTTTTACGGTGCTGCTTTGTTAGCAGAAGAAATGGAAGCTTTAGCTAAGGTATTAGCTGAAGGTGATATGGCTAACGAGCAAGATGCCCTTGAAGTATTAATGCAGGCTATTTTGCAGCTTCCTGGATATTTAGAGCACGTTAAAGTGGGTCGACGAGACCTTCCTGTTGTTTTATTGCCCATATTAAACGAATTACGCGCAGCGCGTGGCGAAAGCCTCATGTCTGAAACCGCGTTATTCTCTCCTAATATTGAGACACCTGCGGTATTAACAGATAAGCAACTAGCAAAGTTTAATGACCCTGGTTTTTCTCCTTGGCTTAAAAAACTTCGTCAAATGCTGCAAGCTGCTATTTTGCATGTATTGCGTGGCGAGCAAGAGTCGTTAGCCATCGATTATTTGCACAAGGTATTTTCACGCCTTGAAAAAACCCTCGGTAATACACCGCAAGGTTTAGTATGGCTGCCAGCTTTAGCGTTCATCGAATATTTAAAGGCGGAATCTACGATTCCTAAAAGTACCAAGCCTTTATTGCGTCAATTGGATGCTCAGCTCAAGCTGATTGAAGACGAAGGTATCGAGGTATTAAATACTCCTGTACCTAATGAGTTATTGAAGAACTTATTATATTACATTGCTAAATCACCCATCGATACTGGCGCAATAGCGCAAGTTAAAGCACGCTTTAACTTGGCATCAGCCCTGCCTAATGAACAAGAAATAAAATCCCAGCAAGATGCGCTATCTGGCCCAGATAAAGAAACGGTCGGCAGTGTTGTGGGGGCGTTGATTGAAGAAATAGGGGGTCTTAAAGACCATTTCGATTTACTCATGCGTGGTGATGAATCGCGTGATGATGCACTGAAGAATTTATTGCCGTCGTTTAAGCAAATTGCCGATACGATGGGCATGCTGGGTCTTGGTATGCCAAGGCGTGTGCTGCAAGAACAGCAAAGTATAGCTGCGCAACTATTAGATCAAGGCGCTGTTACTGATTCCGACCTGATGGATATTGCTGGCGCGTTACTTTACGTTGAAGCGACATTGGCTGGAATGAAGCGAGAAGGGACATTAGTCGAGACTCGCCCAGAAGATGCTTCTGTTAGCAGTGCCCAGCAAGCGGTATTGCAAGAAGCTCGCAATGTTTTAGAGCAAGTAAAAGATTCGATTGTTGAATTTATTGCTAAGCAATGGGATGCCAACGAATTAGAAGAAGCACCTGGCTGGCTTAGATCCATCGAAGGATCAATCAATATGATTCCTTTGCCTCGTGTTGCGAAAATACTGCAACGTGCGGCAGATTTTGTTGAGCAGCAGTTAATCACTGAAGGTTTAAAAGCTCAGTGGAGCGTGATGGATAATTTTGCCGATATCCTCACGAGTGTTGAGTATTATATTGAGCGCTATTCAAATAGCCCGATGCAAGCGGATGAAAATTTATTGCAGCGTGCTGAATTAGCGCTGGGTAATCTGCCTGGTCAAGACGCTGCTAATGCAGGGCCTGTCGAGGCAGCTGCTGTAGAAATAGATTCTATTGATAATATCGATGTTATAGAAATAGAAGACCCAGAAGTAGAAGAGCAGGAAATAGATGTTCTTGAGGTTGAAGAAGTCACCGTAGAAGCGCTAGCCGAAGAAGTTATAAATGCTGATACCCTCGATCCTGATCTTATTGAAGCAGAACTACTTGAAGATGTTATTGAGTTATCAGAGCCTGAAATCAACTCTGATTCAGTGGAGGTTGAAGTAGAAGGGCTACTTCAAGACGTTGACTCAAATGAAGACCTTGAAATTCCAATACTTGAGGAAGTCGTTCTTGAAGCGACTGCGGAAGTCGCGGAAGAAGACGACTTGATTGATGATGAAATCATTGAGATTTTCTTAGAAGAAGCTGAAGAAGTACTCGAAACCCTTCACGAGTTTTGGCCGACCTATCGCTCAGATCATCAGGATACCGAATCGCAATCAACAGTACGCCGTGCTTTCCATACCTTAAAAGGCAGTGGTCGTATGGTAAAAGCCGAAGATATTGGCGAGCTGGCTTGGTCGATAGAGAACATGCTTAATCGCGTAATTGATGAAACTATTAGCCTATCAGAAAACAGCTGTGCCTTGATTGATTACGTTATTGAAACAGTACCGTCATTGATTGAAGACTTCCGCAATCGTCGACCTGCTGGGTTCAATATTGAACCGTTGATAGCGTATGCTAATGCATTATCGAAAGCTGAAACGGTTGAAGAGTTCACAAGTCTATTTAATCAAACTGAAGCCGTTGAAGCCGTTGAAGCCGTTGAAGCCGTTGAAGCCGTTGAAGCCGTTGAAGCCGTTGAAGATGAAAATGTACTTGATGAAACGCTAATAGAAATATTTCGTTCAGAAGTGGCAGCGCATTTAGAAGCCGTGAATGAATTTATTGCGCTGTCAAAAGAAGACGATTATAGCAATCCTTTGTCTGATCAATTGCAAAGAGCTTTGCATACATTGAAGGGTAGCGCGCACATGGCGGGCATTACCCCTATTGCCCTTGCGGCCTCCCCATTAGAAAAACTGGTCAAAGAATTACGTGCCTACCAGATTAAAAATACGCCTGGCTTCGTCGAGCTGTTATCGGAAGGTGTGGCATTAATCGAATTAGGCATGGAGCAGTTGGAAACGAATCCAACAGCGCCTATTCCCTCTGAAGAAGCCTTTTTACTGAAAGTTTCTGAGATTGAACAGCTTCTTCTGATGCCGATCACTCGTGATGAGGTCGATTCTCAATTACCTGATCCGCAGCAGTTAGAGCAGCTATTAACTCAAGGTGTTGATGTACTGCTTGATGCCGATGATATTGTTAAAAATTGGATATTAGATACCCATAATAATTCAGCATTGAGCCAGTTAAATGATGAATTAAATCAAGTTATTGAGTGTGCCGAGAGGGCTGAAATACATCCAGTTGCTGAATTAGCTGAGGTGTTACATGGCTTGTACAGCCATATTTTAGAAACTGAAGCTAAGCAGCTTGCTGATCCAGAAATTTTATCAGAAGCGCTTTTAGCGGCTCATGATAGTCTTCTGAATATGTTTGATTATCTTGCGGCAGGGCAAAGCTTGGTTGCTGATAATGAAGTATTGGCCAAGTTGAAAGAAGCTGATTCTTTATTGAAACAGCCTAGCATTGAGACTCCTGAAGAAGTCAGTCTTGATGCTGAAAATGATTTAGACGCGATCGAATTAGATATCATGGCGCCCGAATCGGATGCGTTAGATGTTGATGAATCGATTTCAGAAATGGTTATTAATGAGCCTGAAGCGGTTATTAATGAGCCTGAAGCGGTTATTAATGAGCCTGAAGAAATTGATGACGAGCTGTTAGAGATCTTTCTTGAAGAAGCTCAAGAGATTATGGAAGCGGCTGGAATTGCACTGCAACGCTGGCAGTCAGAGCCTGATAATTTAAGAAATGTTGCGGAATTACAACGTGAGCTGCACACCCTAAAAGGGGGTGCTCGCATGTCAGAGATGACAGAAGTGGCTGATTTATGCCACGAGTTGGAATCCATTTATGAAGGATTGCATGATGGTCGTGTGCAGTATCAAGATGGGCTGATTCAACTATTGAGTCGCTATCATGATGTGCTTGATGACATGCTTGAGCAAATTCGCAATGGTCAGAGCGTGAGTTTGAATGATGAACTCTTGCAGCGTATTCGTGCGGTTGCCAAAGGTGCGAATCCACTTGATGGTGAAAAAGCTTTTGTATTAGACGAGCCTGCATTAGAAGACGCTGGCGATCTTCTTCATGAGGAAGATAGCTCTTCAATCAATGATGTCGTTTCTGTTGAATTCGATGAAAGTGATCGTGAAATTCTTGAAATCTTCTTAGAAGAAGCACAAGAGTTGCAGCAAGAGCTTGATAGTGTCTTGCAAGCTTGGCAAGAAGCACCTGAGAATCTTCGTGCTACTGAAGAAGTCCAGCGTATTATGCACACACTGAAAGGTGGTGCACGCATGGGCGGCTTAGCAGAGGTTGGCGACTTAGCCCATGATTTTGAAGCTTGGATGATTAAAGCGCAGCAAGGTGAAGTTGCTGTTGATGATGATTTCTTTGCTCATGTATATCAGCGTCAGGATGCGTTGGCATCCAGTATTGAGAAAGTTAGTCTGAGCTTGAGTAAGCCTCATGATATCGGTGTATTTGAAGCGGATAGTGAAAGCACGGTGGTGAAGGCGCTTGATACCAATGTTGTACCGTTTAAGCGTTCAGAGCTTATTGAGGATGCGGAATATTCTGAAGCGCTCTCTGATGATGTCTCTACTGAGAAAGCCTCTACCGATATTGTTCCCGCTAAAAAGCTTGAGAAAGTCTTAACTCAGTTAGACCAAGAAGCTGAAAATAAGCCTCAGCAAGGGCGTCGTGGCCCTCAAGAAATGGTGAAAGTTTCTGCTGAGCTGTTAGATAACCTCGTAAACCTTGCGGGTGAGACATCGATCTCGCGGGGTCGACTTGAGCAGCAAGTAACGGATTTCTCTTATTCGTTAGAAGAGATGGACTCAACGCTAGAGCGTTTACGAGACCAGCTGCGCCGACTGGATATTGAAACCGAAGCGCAAGTATTGTTCCGTCAAGAACGCCAAACGCCAAACTATGATGACTTCGATCCATTAGAAATGGATCGCTATTCTCATATGCAGCAGCTTGCACGTTCGCTTGTAGAGTCCGCATCGGATTTATTGGATATTCGTGAATCGCTTACCGATAAAACCCGTGATGCTGAAACCTTATTATTGCAACAAAGCCGAGTCAATACAGAGCTGCAAGAAGGCTTGATGCAAACTCGCATGGTGCCGTTTCAGCGTCTTGTGCCTCGTCTTCGTCGTATTGTGAGACAAATCGGCCAAGAACTGGATAAACAGGTGGAGTTTCAAGTATTTAACGCTGATGGTGAAATGGATAGAACCATTTTAGAGCGCTTGATCTCGCCACTTGAGCATATGCTGCGTAATGCTGTCGATCATGGTATTGAAGATAAAGAAGCCCGTAGAAAAACGGCTAAACCTGCACAAGGTAATGTGGAATTACGTATCTCTCGAGAAGGGGGTGATGTACTCGTTACCTTGAAAGATGATGGTCATGGTATTGATATTGATGCTGTGCGTAATAAAGCTTTAGAGCGTGGCCTAATTACCAAAGACAGTAACTTAACCGATATTGAAATCATGCAGTTTATTTTGCATGCGGGTTTTTCTACGGCTAAGACGGTGACTCAAATCTCTGGCCGTGGCGTCGGCATGGATGTTGTAAATAGCGAAATCAAACAAATGGGTGGCACGCTATTTATTAATTCGATTCCAGGAGAGGGGACAGAATTCCAAGTACGTTTACCCTTCACTGTATCGGTTAACCGCGCACTCATGGTTCGTGTTGGTGATGATTTATACGCTGTTCCGCTTGATAGTATTCAAGGGATTATGCGTGTTCAAACAGATCAGTTGGAAGCTTTGTATGAACAGCCTTCGGCGGAAAGAACGTTTGAATATGGTGGCCAAGATCACCGTTTAGATTATTTAGGCACTATGTTAGGGACAGAAGCACAGCCTAAATTTGTTGGGCAAAGAATGCCTACGCCAGTATTACTGATTAAAGGTGATACACCTTATGCTTTACAAGTTGATTCATTATTGGGTAGCCGCGAGATTGTAGTAAAAACGCTGGGTACTCAGTTCAGTAGTGTGATGGGCGTTTCTGGAGGAACAATTCTTGGAGATGGTAGCGTTGTAATCATTCTGGATTTACCGGCAATGATTCGTAACCAAAGCAACCTTGAGTATCAGCATGCTAAAGCATTGGATGCCATTGAGGCTGGTAAGCGACAGGAACTTGAACAAAGACAAAGCCGTATCTTGGTGGTTGATGATTCGGTAACGGTACGAAAAGTAACGACTCGCTTGTTAGAGCGAAATGGTTTTGAAGTATTCACCGCGAAAGATGGTGTTGATGCGATTGCAACCTTGCAAGATCATGTTCCCGACTTAATGTTGCTGGATATTGAAATGCCACGCATGGATGGTTTCGAAGTCGCTTCGGTGATTCGACATGATTCACGCTTAATGCACATACCGATTATCATGATCACTTCGCGTACGGGCGATAAGCACCGTAACCGAGCGTTCTCAATTGGTGTGAATGAATATTTGGGTAAGCCTTTCCAAGAGGATAAGTTACTTTCTAGTATTGAAAAGTTATTAACAGAGGTGGTAGAGCACTAGTATGCCTCATACCAAGGTTGCTGCGAGGATTGGTATTATTGCTGACAATCTTTTGCAGCAGCACCTGTTAAAAACAGCATTGATGCATTTTGGCTTTAATGTTGTATTGACTACTGACCCTGAAAAAATGCTCAATAATAACGATAAGATAATTGATCTTGATGCATGGGTTGTTGATATAGTCGATGAAGAAGGTGATCATCATGATTGGCTAGATGATTTATTTGATGGTAATGCGCCTGTTTTGTTTGGTATGGGAGAAGCTCCGCAGCGTAGCTGTGAAAGTTATCCTCGCTGGGAAAAACGACTATTTTCAAAAATGAAAGAGTTGTTGGCAGATGATTCTTCACTTGCCATTGCCGATCAAGAAGACATTAAAGAATTAGCCGCGCACAGTACGGGTAAACATACTCCCTCATTACTTCCTGCGATATTCAATAATATTGAATTAGGATCACCTGCGGAGCATGTTTGGGTGCTGGGTGCCAGTCTTGGTGGCCCTGATGCCGTTAAAGAATTTTTGGATGCTTTACCGATCGGATTACCTGTTGGTTTTATTTATGCGCAGCACATCGATGCAAGATTTCAAAAAGCATTGGTTCAAACGCTAGGCCGCCATGCAGGAATTACCATGGTACCGTATTCTGAAGGCAAGCGAATTAATACGGGGGAAGTGATGCTAGCCCCTGTTGAGCAAGAGTTTGTATTCGATATTGCGGGTAGAACCGTGAGTAAAAACACACCTTGGCCAGGCCCTTATGGCCCATCTGTTGATCACGTTATGTTAAACGTCGCTCAACATTATGGTAATAGAGCTCGTTATATCTTATTCAGTGGTATGGGTAATGATGGCGCTGAGGCGGTTATTAAAATTAGTCAAAGTCCAGCAACAATATGGGCACAAAATAGTGAGAGTTGTGCGAATAGTTCGATGCCCGATAGCGCGGTCGCCACAGGGCGTATTTCCTATACAGGAACCCCAAGACAATTAGCGTCGCAGCTGGTAAATTATTTGCAAACGCAGTGGATGAGATAAGTATGAGTTCAGAAGTAATAACCCAAGATGATGTAATAGAAGTTTCTAGCTTACTGATTCCTCTAAATGATAAACAACTTGTTTTGCCCAACGTAACCGTTGCTGAAATCATTCCGTATCGAGCGCCTACCGCTATCAATGACCCTGCTAGTTGGGTACTCGGGCAGTTAGAATGGCGAAATGTTGATATTCCTGTGATCTCATATGAGCTATTAAGTGGCGCCGCTACTCCGCCTACAGAAGGCGCTCGCTTGGCCGTTATTAATGGAACAAGTGTTAACCGAGAACTGTCTTTTTATGCGATCTTAATTCAGGGGATACCTAGGTTAACTCACGTGAAAGAAGATGATATTGTAGTTGTTGAAGCAATGCATTCAGGCCCTTATGATGAAGTGGCTGTTAGCGTAAATGGGGAACAAGCAATGATCCCTAACTTAGAAGCAATTGAAAATGAATTACTAAAATTCATAGGATAACTCATGCAATTATTAGCCAAAATCATAATTCTTTGTACTTTAGCCTCTGGAGCATTTGCCAATAGCCCAGGGCTGGAAGAAAACAATTTAGCAAAAGAAATTATCTTGTTTGAGGCTAATAGCTATCGCGTTGTGACTGAATTTAATGTGCACGCTATGCAAAAAGATAAAAAGTCAGCCCAATCTTTATTTAACGTATTGGAAACTGGCGATCAATTGAGTCAATTATTCACTCAGCAATCAAAAGCATTAGCACCTAGCTGGGAAAAGTATAGAAAGTTCACATGGAAGAAGCATACTCAAATTGATGGTGACATCGATACTTATGTATTTAATGACATGCGGATTTTACACCGTGACTTATTGCTTATTATCGCGGATGTTAAAAAACAGCTTAATAGTGATCTGTTACCTCATAAAGACTTAAATAAGGTAAATGCGATCCTATTAATTGAGCAACTCGCATCAGAATACTTAGAAATGTCGGCGGCGACCTTTGGCTCATTCGGCTTCGCGGGTACTGAGCAGGCTATTCAGATTGAAGTACGTAGTGCTGCTTTTGAAAGAACAGTCGCAGAGCTGGAAAAGATCTATATGGAAGAGCCTGCAAAACTGAAATTGATTAAGAAGGTTGCACTGCGTTGGAAGTTTATTAAGAACACATTATTAGCGTATAATCAGCGCTCAGCCCCTTTCGCAGTGTCTAAAACTGTTTCTTATATTCGAGAAAAGTTGGCAGATTTATAAGTGAAATAACACTGTTACCTTCTTTTTTAAAGCACCAAAGTATTCATTCAGTAATCTTTATTTGCTTCTTAGTGCTATTTATATAAGACATATTTAACGATGTTATTAATAGAAATAAAGTTAATGACACTGCGCTGTGGGCTGGAACATCAGTAAGCCCACATAGAATGAAAGCAATACATACAAAAAGTCCTATTGCTGATGACTTTTGGTACTTTACTTTATTAGCAAAGAAAAGAGTCAAATATAGAATATATAACAAGAACAGAGTTCCAAAAATAACCCCCATACTGATCCATGCTTGAATGATGTCATTATGCATATGGTTGTATTTTATAATCTGTTTTGTGTTGATATTAATTCGATTTTCTTTATCTAAAATAGTAAAATATTTTGCCTGATTTCCTGCGCCAATCCCTGTTAATGGGTGGTCGTAAATTGTGATTAATGACGCTTCCCACATATCTAATCTTAAGCCTGCTGACGTCGGTTCTCTCTTTTCTCCTTGAAACCCTGTTGAAACATTAATAATTCCATTCTCAAATCTGTTTTTTAGATGATCAAGGAACGATGATTTAGATGCCGATACGGCTATCAGTAGAGAGGTACATATGATTATTAAAATTAAAAACAATTTTTTGTTATTGGAATAAATTTTGATTGAGAAGTATAACAGCAGAATTAAGAATATGAGAATGCTAGCTAGAATCGGACCTCGACTGCCTGTGAGGAAAAGACTTATGAAGCCCACAGCTAAACAAACAAAGCACGCAGTGGAAATAATCCAATTTCTTTTGAGTAGGAAACTAAAAAGATTAACATTGATCCAAGCAATTATTAATGACATACAGGTAGCATAAATTATTGGAGCGTTTATAAATCCTGCTGTTCGGTAATTAGGGTTGCTCTGAGAAATATAATCTATGATTCCTGAGAAGGCTAAAATTATAGATGATATAATGGCGACGTATAATAATACGCCTCTATCAGCTTTATTAATCTTAATAGAAGGGATTATAATCGAAAATGATAAAGTAATAAAAAATGTATTAGAGAATAATCTTTCTGCGACAGGATTGTTATATAGAAAGTAATATGTAGCGGTAATTATACTGCTCAGCAATAAAAGAAGTGCTATTGATAACACTCCCGGCTTATCAATGGACAGGTTGTCTATCGATTGATTCTTTATCGCTAATGCAATGTTGATGATAGATAATATGACAGTTAAGTGAATTAGTCCTTTAGCAATATGATAATTTATGCCAAAAACAAATAAAGACAATATTAAACAATAAAAAATAGCTCTGTGAATTTTCAAATGAATCTCTAGCTTGAGTATGTTAATGAAAAATATCCATCATAAAATTAACATTAAAGAAACTGATTTTATTTCTTTAACGTTTGTAATTTATAAGTATGATCTGAAGCATTATATCATACCTTTCCATGTAACTAATTATTAAAATTATAGTATTATGGCTATAGTATATTAAATATCTATAGTTCTGAAATTGTGCCAATTATTGAACAGGTTGAGCTAACGTGAAAGATTTTGAAATCTCTGCAGAAATTAAATCGCTTATTCATGGGCGCGATATTGCATTGGTGGGCAACTCAAGGAAAGTTGTAGGAAAAACTTTCGATGTTGATAAGCACGATGTTGTTATTAGAATGAATGGCGCTTGGGACTTGCCTAAAGAGTTGCAAGAGAGTGTAGGGAAAAAAATAGATTTATTGTGTATCTCTGGTCATAAGAAAGAAATTGATTTTATTGTTAAGGCCGTGCCTTTGACTATGTGGATGTCCCCTAAAAATAGGGATATTATTTCTGAAGATACTAAAAAAATAATGAATTTTTATCCTTTAGATTCTTGGCAAAACTTATTTACTAGAATAGGCGCCAGACCATCAACAGGTTGTATGGTCGTGGATATGGTTCGCGATATTATCGGTGACGGTCATTTAACATTATATGGATTTGATTTCTTTGAGGGTGATAGTTGGCATACTCGATATTCATGGAAAAAACGCCTCAAAATGTTATTTGGACAAGAAATCTACACAAACCCTCATGATGGGAAGAAAGAAGCGGAGTACATCAAAGCTGCTTTACCAGCTTCTCAACTTACTATTGTAAAGCCTTAACTGGGCAGCGGATTTAAGATGCGTATAGCGATTATTAACGATACAAGATCTACTAATCATTATGGATGCTTAATGGTTATGAGGAATATAGAGATTTTATTAGGTAGCCAAGGAGTCGATATCGTCTGGACTTGGCCAGTTGGAGTAGATTGGAGAAAAAGAAAGTCTGAAATCGTTAATAAACCAAAGGTTGATGCAATTATTGTTAACGGAGAGGGAACCATTCATCATGGGCCTAGAAGATGGCAGGCTGAAACTCTTGCAGAATTTGCTGAGTTCTCAAAAAATACATTAAAAACCCCTGTTTTTCTTATTAACGCCACATTATATGCTAATGAAAAATTTTTATATGATCGTTTGAAATTTTATAATTCTATTTATGTTCGTGATCGAATGAGTCATGAGGAATTGAATAACTTTAATATTGAAAATAAGTTTGTGCCGGATATGACTTTTGCAGTTTCTTCTAATCTAATACCTGATCAAGTTAAAAATATATGTGTAGTAGATTCTGTGATGCAAACTGATCTTCCTTTTTTGAGGCGTTTTAGTAAGAAGCATCAAGCTGATTATTGTTCTATGATAGTTGCTAGACCTAGCAATTATTCTTTTTTGAAAAAACCAAGACGGTTTTTTCTTACAAGCTTTAAGTGGCTAATAAATGAACGACTAAGAAGTCTTGATCCTAAGGATTTCGAAAGATACTTGGGACATTATAAACTTGTTGTTACTGGCCGCTACCATACAGTAACTATGTGTTTAAAAAATCGAATTCCATTTGTGGCATTAGAATCAAATACTCCAAAAATCAGTTATTTATTAAATGAAGTTTTTGGTAATACAAAAAGAGTAGTTTCTGTAAAAGATTTAGATGATATCAACCCTGAAGAGTGGAATGAGTATTCTGAAAGTGAAATGATAGCTATCAATAATTTTTTAAAGAAAGCAGAAGACTCTAATGTAGAAATGATAAGGAAATTAGTTAATTTCACTAAAGTATGGGTATTTAACAATTGAGTATAGATAAGTTGATGATTTTTTGGAAAAAGATGTGTAGGAAATATTCATCTAGTTTAGAAGAAAAGTATGGTCTATCTACGGCGACGATTATTAAAGATGTTAAAGAATATTTAGTTAATATCTCTGACTTATTCTTAGATGGAAAGTTTAAGTATCAGAGCTTAGGTGGGTCTAATAACTATGGTTTTGTTACATTCACTTCCTATAATAGAAATAATGATTGGATAACAAAAATTGCACCTGAAAAATTATTGCGTAGAGAAGCTTTGTTTTTTAAATATCATGAAAAAAATTTAAGAAGAGATATAGGCTTTGCCCCTGAATTTATGGGTAATGGTTTATTTATGGGTACTAACTTAGAATTTCTTACATTAAAAAGACTAGATAACCCTAAAAATATAACCATAGACCAAGTATTTGAACTCTATTCAATGTCAGAGGTTGGACAGGAACTTTTTGATAATGGACTAATAAATGATGCTGAGGAACTTGAGTCGGGCACAAGAATTAAAGATATTCTAATTTCTTTGGTTTGTGATTTTAATTCTGAAAAAGCTAAGACTTATATCGATGATTTTTTTATTGAACGTATAGAAAATTTACCAGATTACTATGATGAGCTTCTATACATACAATCTGTAATTAAGAAAAGCTATGAATCATTAAAAGATGTTGATGAATCTCTAATAGGTTTTGTTCACGGTGATTTCAAGAGGTCTAATATGATGTTAGATTTCAATAAACAACTTAAATTAATTGATTTCCAGTATTATTGTCAAGGAATCAGGGTTTGGGATTTGGCATTCTATTTTTCGAAAAATAAGCAATCTTTTTCTAAGGTATTAGAGTCAGTTTTGAATAAACTACCAACAGAAAAAGAAAAAAGATATTTTTTGTTTTTTTATATATTTGCCGTTTTATTACATATAAAACCATCTGCTCTGAAGAAAAATAAATGCAAGTTTGCATTAGATTATCTGAATTCTAAAAAACCATACATTTAAGTGATAAAAATCATATCGTATCCTAAATATTTAATAGATATTATTTTAATTTATGGTTTTATCGATACGCTTTAGTTTTCTATCAAGTGCCTCCCAGGCTTTATTAATAGATGAGTTAATTAGGCTCTGAAGCCTAATGGTTAGTGGGTTTATGTTCGCATTGCTAACGCCATCAATAATGAATAAATTAATGCCTTTGGTTGTTCTTTGGCAGCTAATATTCGAAGGACTAATATCTCTAACACAAATTTTATTTTGCATAAGATATTCCTTTAAGTCGTTTATCTTAAATTGTATGCTATCTATTGTTAATGCTTTTGATTCTAGACATTCTCGTAATGTTTTAGAAACATTACCGTTTTTATCTCTAATGAGATCAAATGTATAGCCTTTACCTAAATTCGTTATAACATACCCTTGAAATATGGAGATTTTAGATAAATCAACTTGCTTTTGGGTTAGGAATTTAAAATAACTAACTTCACGTTTTGACTGCTTGTTACTATTAATTGATATTTTAATACATAGGTTTTTGTTATAGGGATGTTCGTAGCAAATACGATCGCGCCCTTTACCTATAATTAAGTCATCTGATAATTCAATAATACTTTTCATTTCGTGACCTTAGACTATTCAAGAAGGAATATTATGGATTTCAAGCTGATCATTTTTTAGCAGCCCATTCTTTCTTAATCCAAGGCGCTTTTCTCCACATTTCATAAGATGTTTCTGCCACATCATGTGGGTCTGGTTTACCATGAAAATATACAATTTTGGCTTCTTTGGGGGGAACGGCTTCACCTTTTGGTAGGAAGAACCCTTTTGATCGTAAAAGTCTACCTAGGGCACCATAAGAGTTTTTATTACGAGCGTTGCATTCATTTTTAAAGGAAACGATCAGATTTTTTGGCCATAGTTTAGCATCGTTCACAACTTCAGAAATCCAGTCTTGATCACCGTGCATTCTTGAAATGATGCTTTCTTTATCTGCAAGAAATTCTTCCCATACATGTTGCTGGCTGCCAAGTTCTAATTTGAAGACTGAGCTGTTGTAAATTAGCCCAGGTTTTAGATCACGGATGATCATAAAGTCATTTTTGTTCGTTTCAAAAAGAGCATCAATGTTATTGATTATTACGACGTCTAAATCAAGAAACATTGCTTGGCCGGAGAGCCCATAAAAATCTTTTTTAAATAGCTGTAACTTGTACCACCAACCTTTTAAACCTTCTTCTACTTCTAGATTAAGGACATTAACTTCAGGGTACAAACCATCGGTGTTATCAGTAATACAATAAAATTCAAAAGGGATAGTGAGATGGTTGTTGGTCATGCGATATAAGCGATTAACGTATTCCGCAGGGTATTTCGTGCCCCACTTAAGGCAAATGATTTTTACGGTATCTTTCATAGGATAGCCTTAGTTAAACACAATCAAATAATCTGTTAATTTACAGTAATATTAACATTTTAATTATTTTTAAGGAATTTATGAAGCTTATACTTTTTTAATAGTGATATTCAGAGCACGAAACAATTTATGAAATTCTGGATTACCTTCATCACTATAAACAGAGGTAACTTTGAGTTCGGGCCTTAGCCAGCGGGCAATTAGCAGGGTTGAAGATAAATCACCCACGATATGTGTCTTTTTTGGTAATAAGGGGAGTATGGCCTCGAAGCTTATTCCAGCAGGAATCAATTCGACCCCAGCAGTGGCAAGATCTAATACATCAGGACTGCTGTTCCTCGGATGATACTTTGCTGCGACGTTAAGGCCTTGGTTTGTTAAGTCTTTTAACTGAGATAATATTTGATCCCTATAATCACAGTTGTTAGTGAATAGCGACTCATGAGGTAGTGTGAATAGCGCATCTAAATTGCTGATTTTATGACTATCGAAGGCATAAAATGTCAATATGTCTGTTGATAGCTGCAACATTTTTTCGGATGTAAAAGCATTATTATCCAGAGGCTCTATGATCTTTTTTCTTAAGCGCTGATCAATCAACGCAGGAAAAGCAACATGAATGGTTCTTATCCAGGAAGACTCACCAACCGTTTTCGGATTTTTCCACCATAAGCCGTAGCTGAGTTTCTTTAGCCAATTGTCAATAATTGCGTCACTGAAGCTTGAAGAAGCTTTTCGGCCTACATAAGTAAAAGTCCCCTCATCCATGTAGTGACCTTCGGTATTTAAATTCAATCTTTCTGTTATGTGCATAGAGAATTGAAATTCGATTCGCCTATCATTGCCAATGAAAATGTTACTAGGTTTTAAATCAGTGATGATAGTTTCAAGATTTTTAAATAGCTGCTTACGTTTTTTTAGCTTATTAATGGTCCCCTTGAAGCGCCCAGGAAGCAGGTTTACAGTTGAAAAAGGAGATGATTCCCAATTTTTAACAATTGAGTACAAGGGATAATCTTTGTCTTCTGGCTGATCTATAAAAATGATGTGAGCTTTTTCATTTTTACGGCCTAGAGCTATAGAAGCAGCAGCGTAGAGATGTAAGATCGTTGAGGCATAATAGACAGAGTTGGAAGTCATAATATATTGATGTAAATAAATTGAGAGTTTAATAATACACTTAAACCCATGCAGAGTACTGATTGAGATTGTAGTGAGTATAAAAAGTAGCCATTGGCTCTGTTTAGGAAAAAATATTTTTGGGATTTTAACTCTGTAATAATAAACTATTGAACATGGCGGTTTCTTCATCAAACAGAGTATTCCCGCGATCATTACTGTAAGCTATGAAGCGAGTAATAGAGTGATCATACTTCTTTTTGAATTTAACCTTATTTAATTTATGGTAGGTTGTGACTCCTGCATCTATCCATGTTATTTTTCCCTGATTATTTGCAAATACATTATCTAAATGGAAGTCTGAAAACACAATGTGGTTATCCCTCATGAGTTTTAACCCTTCATAAACGGCTTTCATAACTTTCTTTCTCATTATGAGATCAATCCCTCCATCTTTTATTAATTTAGACAGCTCTTGATACCCTGATAATGTGAGATTCTCCATAATATAGTAACCAAGGTAGTCATACCTTGAGCTAGGAATTACACCATATCCTACCTGATGAATTACAGGAACATTTAGGCCTAGATCTTCTAGTATCTCAGTACCCTTTACTTCTTTTGTTACTCGGCTGTGATTCCATATGAGTTTAAGGTACTCGTGCCAGCTTCTAGCTTTAATGAATTTAATAACCAAATCAGAGTCATGTAAAACTCCAACCAAAGATGGTTTGTGGTTTATTAATATAGTATTTAAAGAGAATTGTTGAACTAATTCACTATACCTCGTTGTGAGAAATGATTGAGACTCTTCATCCATAATTTGGAAGGCTGAAATCTTCATTATGATACTAGTTCCTTATAAAAACTGTTATTTGTTAATGGTTAATGAGTGATAAGAGTTTCCTTTTAGTGTGTGGTCAAAAATATTGAGAGCATCACTCTTTGAAAAAAGACCGTTCTTAACATTTGGCCATGATTCTACTTCTGCACGGCGAATAAATAATGCAGACGATTTTGATTTAAGAGCGACTGGAAGATGTTTTAGATTTAAGGCTGCAAGAGAGGCAAATCGATGCTTTCCTCCATAGCTTACCCATACCCAAGTATCGTCGGAAATTAAAAAGTGACCATCTATATGGCCATGTTCCAAGGGCTTATAGCCATTCACTTTTATACTATTGTATGTAGTGACTAGGCGCTGATATTCCTGTAAGCCTAAGCTCTTTGATACAGGGCCAAAAAACTGCCAGCCATAGCTATCTTTCTCAGATAAACCTAATTTGTACGCTTCTTTTGATAAGAGGTTTTGAGCGGATACATTAACACAAGTTCTGGGTAACTTTTCCTCGGGAGTCAATGTACTCCAAGGTAGTACTGTTGCCATAGGGTGGTAATTATTTAATTTATTATCGCTACTTTTTAGTACTTCCTGCATGGATTTAGGACAGTAATTATTATAATATTTTTCTAAAGTGGAGCCCAAATAATGTGATTTATTTTTGGAATATTCTTTCAATGTTTTAATGAAAGGATTCCCTTCCGTTGTAAAACCAAGCATGTATGACCGACAATTCTCTATCGGTACTATGGCAATATCACCCTTAAAATCAGAATAAATCAAGTCTAAAGGGGTATTTTCATTAGATAAATCATAGGCAGGTGTTGCATATTTATCTCGAGAAAATATTTTTTTGATGCGTCTAAATTTCACATTAGGCCTACGAATTAATCAGACAGGATAGGTTACAAATTAACATATTCGGGAACTGTGAGCCATTGAATCCTAGTTCTATTAAAGTCTAGTGATTTCTATGGTCTTATTGCTGAGCAATTCATGGAAAAAAAGGCAGGCCAATAAAATCGGGCTGCCTCTATGTCAATTATCTTAGAGCCTACTTAAGGTAGGCTCACCCCCTTAATACTTATAAGACTCTGGCTTATATGGGCCTTCAACAGGAACGTTGATGTACTCTGCTTGCTCTTTAGTAAGGGTCGTCAAAACGCCACCAAAACCCGCAACCATGTCAGCCGCTACTTCTTCGTCTAGCTTCTTAGGAAGTACTTTAACGTAGATGTTTTCAGCTTTTTCAGCTTCAGAAAGGTCAGCAAATTTAGCATCCCAAAGGTACATCTGAGCCAATACCTGGTTAGCGAAAGAGCCATCCATGATACGGCTTGGGTGACCCGTTGCGTTGCCTAGGTTAACCAAGCGGCCTTCTGAAAGAAGGATCAAATGATCGTTGCCTTCGCCACGGATTACCTTGTGAACCTGTGGTTTAACTTCTAACCACTCCCAGTTCTCACGCATGAACGCCGTATCGATTTCGTTATCGAAGTGACCAATGTTGCTAACAACCGCGCCAGACTTAAGAGCCTGAAGCATGTTCTTATCACATACGTTGGCGTTACCTGTCGTCGTAACAATCAAATCAGTCTTAGATAGAAGATCTTTGTTGATGCCTTCCATTGTGCCAGTATTGATACCGTCGATGTAAGGAGAAACTACTTCAAAGCCGTCCATGCAGGCTTGCATTGCACAGATTGGATCGATTTCAGAAACACGAACAATCATGCCTTCTTGGTTTAACGATTGAGCAGAACCTTTGCCTACGTCACCATAACCGATAACCAAAGCTTTCTTACCTGCAAGAAGGTGGTCAGTACCACGCTTGATGGCATCGTTCAAAGAATGACGACAGCCGTACTTGTTATCATTCTTAGATTTAGTAACGGCATCGTTTACGTTGATGGCTGGAACCTTAAGTTCGCCTTTTTCCATCATTTCTAATAAGCGATGAACACCCGTAGTCGTTTCTTCAGAAATACCGTGGATAGCAGGCAGCATTTGAGGGAACTTGTTATGCACCATTTCAGTCAAGTCACCACCATCATCAAGAATGATGTTAGCGTCCCAAACTTTATCAGAACCCGTTTCGGCTAAAATAGTCTGTTCAATACACCACAAGAATTCTTCGTCAGTTTCGCCTTTCCAAGCAAAAACAGGAACGCCAGCAGCAGCAACAGCAGCAGCAGCGTGGTCTTGAGTCGAGAAAATGTTGCAAGAAGACCAGCGAACTTCAGCACCAAGGTCGACTAGGGTTTCAATCAAAACAGCCGTCTGGATTGTCATGTGGATACAACCCATGATCTTAGCACCGGCTAAAGGTTGTGCTTTTTTATACTTAGCACGCAATGCCATCAATGCCGGCATTTCACCTTCAGCGATATCAATTTCCATGCGGCCCCATTCAGCATCTGCTTTGAAGGCTTCTGGGGTTTTTGCGGCAACACTATAATCTGTAAAGGTAGTCATATTCTGTCTCTTAAATTCTATTAATACTGTTTTTTAACTATTCAGTAAGTTATTAAATCGATACATGATTGGGTATTTATTCCACAAAACGGCGTAAATACTTCCCTGTAGCCTTAGATCGGCATCCATGCCTCGCATATTTGCTTCACAAATACCCAATAATGGATCTTGTGCATTTAAATTTTAATTATCTAAATAGTTACTTTTAATTAAACGTTTGCTGCAGCTTTCAGTGCATCAATTTTGTCAGTACGTTCCCAAGTGAAGGCCGTAAAAGTCTTAGACTTCTTCTCACCACGATCTTCATATTCGTAGGTATGTTCAAATGGCTCGCGACCAAAGTGACCATAAGCCGCGGTGATCTGATACATAGGGTTCAATAATTCTAGCTGATTTTGAATCGCGTATGGACGTAAGTCGAAAACTTCACGAATCACTTTTGCTAATGCGATATCGCCCTCTTTTCCAGCACCCAGCTTGCCGGTACCAAAAGTATTCACAGAAATCGACGTTGGTTGAGCAACACCAATCGCATAAGATACTTGAATCTCACAACGTTCAGCCAATTCAGCGGCAACGATATTCTTCGCTACATAACGACCCATGTAAGCCGCAGAGCGATCTACTTTTGAAGGATCTTTACCCGAGAAAGCACCACCACCGTGACGAGCCATGCCGCCATACGTATCAACGATAATCTTACGACCGGTAAGGCCAGCATCACCAACCGGGCCGCCAATCACGAAATTGCCGGTTGGGTTGATGTGGTAAAGCGTATCTTCGGTTAACCATTCTGCTGGCAATACCGGCTTAATGATGTGCTCTAAAACTTCTTTGCGAAGGTCTTCAAGAGTGATATCTGGGTTGTGCTGAGTGGAAAGAACGACCGCATCAACAACAGGGTGCTCGCCTTCATAGTTGATCGTTACCTGAGACTTTGCATCAGGGCGCAACCAAGGAAGGGTGCCGTTACGACGCAATTCAGATTGGCGCTGAACCAATAAATGCGCGTAATAAACAGGAGCAGGCATCAACGACTCGGTTTCATTAGTGGCATAACCAAACATCAAACCTTGGTCACCCGCGCCTTGATCTTCAGGCTTAGCACGGTCAACACCTTGGTTGATATCCACAGACTGCTTGCCAATACCGTTTAGAACAGCACACGTTGCGCCATCAAAGCCAACTTCAGAGCTGTTATAACCAATACCTGTGATTACATCACGAACGATGTCTTCAAGGTCGACATAACAAGATGTTGTTACTTCACCAGCAACCACGGCCATGCCCGTTTTAACCAACGTTTCTACGGCAACACGCGCATGCGGGTCTCGGGCAATAATGGCATCCAGAACCGCATCAGAAATCTGATCGGCTACCTTGTCTGGGTGTCCTTCTGAAACTGACTCAGAAGTAAAAATCGAATATTCGCTCATTAGTGTCTCCTATTTGAGATAGTAGCTGAGGCCTTATGCTTCAGCGCGACGGAATGTTCTGAACTGGATTTGGAATCCATTTCGTAAAGCTAAAAACTGTGTTTGCTCTTCTATTAGCAGAGCTTCTTTGGCCCAGCTGGTTAAATCTTCAGGAGCAAACCCTAACCACAGGTCACCACAAGATTCACGCGCCCAAGTTTGATCGTGAGCGCATAAATCAGTAATTAATAAACAACCACCTGGCTTTAATAATTGAGCGCTGTGGTTAAAGATTTCTTTTGGTGCTGGCACATGATGCAATACCATATTGCAGGTAACTAAGTCTGCCTCTATCGCTTGATTTAGCGCGACTTGGCAATCACCATGTACTAACTCAATATTCTCTAAATTCTGATCAGCTACTTTTAAGCGTGCTTTTTTTAGCATGGCTTCTGATACATCTAAGCCGATGACGTGCTGAAAACGTTTACTAAGTGCAGGTAAAAGAGCGCCTTCACCCGGGCCAATCTCTAATGCCGTACGCGTTTGCTGTAAATTCAGCGTAGCCACTAAATCTTCTAAGGTTTCACCGTATTGCTCATGAGAGGCAATTAAGTCCTGTTTTTCATGAAATTCGGCGGCGTGCTTAGTGAAAAACTCTTGAGAATTTCTCGCTCGCTCTTGATACAGCTCCTGTAAGCGTTCAGTAATCGTTTCTGAAACAGCTAATTTATCTAATGTACGAAATAAAATTTCAGTTAGATCAAACCAAGTCGGATTAAGGCTTGCAGCGGCAACATTTAATAGTGAGCGACGATAAAAAATCGAATTACCTTCACGTCTGGTTGTCACCAAACCTGCATTTGCCAAAATTTTTAAGTGATGACTCATGCTGCTTTGCTTGACTTCAAACAACTGGCAAAGCTCTAAAACACCAAACGAACCCTCACCAAGAATACGTAAAATATTCAAGCGTAATGGGTCCGAGCTTGCTTTAGTATGAGCCGCTAGGGCATCAATATTCGTCACTGTATTTGAAATTAGGTTTTGAGCATTTTTATCTAGCATGCAGTGAGTGTAGCAGAAAATAAT
>CAWVSY010000036.1:0-37438 GCA_963933055.1 uncultured Oleispira sp. | reverse complement strand
AGACTTAAGTTGAGACAGCGCATCTAGATTTAACATTGAAACTACTTCTACTAACAATATGAAAAGTTGAAGTGTAAAGGCTTAGCGCAGACTAAGCCAGAAAGCAGAAAAATAAATCGCAAAAAAAGCGATTTAAGGACTAAAACTTTAACTTTGCCCCCACTTGCCAGTATTGCCCCTGCTCAGGTGTGCCTTTCACTTCAGCCCCTGCGGCATCCGTAGCACGAATACGGCGATTGATCAGCTGGCCAACTTCGGCGTTTAACCACAATTTCTCCCGCCAATGAAAATCCGCCCCAATCCCCACTTGCCAGTTATTGTAACGCAACATCTTTTCTTGCTTATCGGTACCTACTTCGATTTCTTCTTTCCAAACTCCACCGCTAGGCTTAATCGCAAAGAAGCTTTTCAGGCCTCGACTAAAATCGTGTTTTACATTCACCTCAGGGAACCCAATTTCTACCCAAGTTTTGGCTGAAGCTTGAAAAGCCACCCCAATAACAGGACGTAAATCATAATCACCAAAGGCTCGATCAACTATCACACCGTACTGCCAATAAGCACCATCACGCATCAAACGACGGCCAAGCAATGAGCCGTTAATACCAACCGTATCCAAACCAACGTTAGCCCCATCCGTCATCAAACCAGGCTCAAGGGTTACTAAAAACGTATTAAAGCGATCACGTTGCTGAGAATATTTAATCGGCATTGAAAGCCAAACATAGTCATTTTGAGCAGCGGTTGTGCCCCGCCAATCAAATTTCGTTACATCAAGATGAAAGTAAGAAGTAAACGACTCATCCTCACGAGTTCGATCCTCCAGCGGTAACGTTAACGCAACCTCACTACTACCAAATTCCTTTCCTGGGCCAGAATCAAGCGAAATTAAATTCTCACCTCGAAAACTCAGTCCAGCTTCTTTATCACCGATGGCATTCGCCTCAGGCGCCGCCATCAAAGCGAGTAATAGACTGAATCGAACTAGGCTAGCATTGGATCGGCTAACGGGGTTTATTATATTCATCATAAGTCTCTTGCACACTCGCATAGCTGGCTAACGCGCCAGTTTGTAGTTCATTTTTGCGCACGGTATCTAACGCTTCAAATACCTTTAGTACTTTCTCAAAGCTACTGACTAGATCGGCTGGTGCTTGGGTTTCTTCTAATAATTCAGTATAGCCGCTCACAAACTCATAGGCCTCAGATTCTTTGCGGCGCGATTGTTCAGTACTGGCCTCGTCCATTCTCTGCAAAACATCAACAGCAAGCATCAAACTTTTTGCCCCTTCACTATCGCCATCAACCGCCTCACCCATGATAAAATCGTTGAGAAAATTAACCGATTGAGCAATTTGTGACGTCGGCTGATCAGGCTTAACTCCCCCAAGGGAACGATATTCAGATTCATTAATAAAACCATCTTGAAATAAACGCTCAGTCAGCGCAGGAATATCGCTCGATTTAACCGTACCCGAGAAATACTCAGCAGAGATCATACTCAGCTTAGCGCCTTTATAAGACAGAGAAACGCTTTCACCAGAGCTCGAATTGGAATAAGGCAAAGAGTCAACAATACGCTGCTGACTGGTAGCAGCTTGATCACTAGCGGGTTTACCGTTGAGCATATTAAGCAAGCCTTGATAAGACTGAGCTTGATTATTAATGTCCATGAATGAATCCTAACTGAATACAGATGTTCAGTACTCAGCAAGATATAGACCAATATTTAGAAAGGATTATTTTTCAATAACTTAGAAGGAAACTGGGAGGCTAATACAAAAAAATCAGAGGATAGGAAAAGCAAGATAACGGTATAACTGTCATTATCTTGCCGCTCACCTTCATGATGCTTCCAATAGCGGCAAATTATTGCCCTATTGAAAATCGCTTAATCATCGTTTTTAGGCTTACCTGATTTTTTATTGTTTTCGTGCTTTTTAGCATTACCCGCTTTTTTACTTTGCTTGGTCAACTTCGCACGAATGGTATGCATGCCTAGATAGATAGCAATCAAGACAATCGGCATCGCAATGCCTGTTGCGATATCTTTTTCAATTGGAACACCAAAAGCCTTCAGGGCATCAAAACCATAACCCATTAAAGACAATGCGTAATAACCAATGGCGACTACAGACAATCCTTCAACCGTTTGCTGAAGGCGCAACTGCAAGTGGCTGCGGCGATTCATCGAGGTTAATAAATTCTGATTCTGTGCCTCAATGGATACTTCCACACGTGTTCTCAACAGACTGGTTGTGCGGTGAATTCGACGAGACAAATCTTCCAGACGATCACGCACCGACTGACACGTTTTTATACCTGGGCTGAGACGACGGTCTAAGAATTCTTGTAACGACTGTACCCCATCAATATGAGATTCATGCAACTGATGAAGGCGATCACCGACTAAGTCGTAATACGCATTCGTCGCAGAAAAGCGGAAGTTCGTATCCGATCGATGCTGCTCAATATTTGCGGCCAATTGCGACAATTCACTTAATAATAAACGTTCATCATCATCATTTTTAATATCGGCAATGCGCTGATTCAGCACCGCAAGGTCTTTTTCAATCTGTGTGATATCAGGGTTTAATTCACGAGCAACCAATAAGCCTAATAAAGACATCAAACGATACGTTTCAATTTCGATCAAACGCTGAACTAAACGCCCCTTCTGATAAGGGTTTAGCTTATTGCCATGAGCCACCATGCGCCCAAAGCCATCACTATGAAGTTTAAATGCCGTCCATGCAGCACCTCGATCATAAGCAACATTAGCCCCGTTCCAGCGCTGACCCTCAAACCACTGATGCAATTCTTCATCTGAGGGTTCATGTTCAATTAACGCCATGTGCAAAGCCACTACGACCTTACCAGGAATCGTCGCTAACCAATCTTTCGGAATAAAAGACAAAGCATCGGCCGAAAAAGGGGCGATATTCGGGCAAATAAAGGTGAAATTAGAAAACTCTAAATGGCGCTCCCAACGTAATTCAAAACCACCAAAATCTAAATATAAGCAAGAGGAATCCGCCGCAGGAGCAGGCATACTAAAACGTTTACACAAATCAACCACATGTTCATAAACGGCTTGTTTAGCTTCCCCAAACATAACGGTTAAGTGCGTAATATGACAAGCACCCTCAATGATCGGTGATGGTCGGTTATGCAGCTCTTCATACAAGGAGGAGCGCCACGGATGAACTTGCAGAGTAATCACAGGAGCAGAAATATCTGGAGCAAAGCTGTCGGTGATAACCGATTCTTGTTCCACTTCCGTTGCACTCTCTGCAATATCAGCTTGAGCACTGCCTTGAGCCTCAGCATCAGAAGCTTTAGTTTGCAGCAACTCAGAAGTTGCCTGCTGTCCTGGTATTAACGTAGTCATTCACGACCTTTCCTTATAGAGTTGAGCGCATTCTACACCCTTGATGGTGAAAAATAGAACATTGGGGCATTTAAAATGCGCCTATTAGTACAAATCAATGATCTAGATTCACGATCACTGCATCTATGAACCCTAAAAAACAGACATAAAAAAGCCCAGTTTAACCTGGGCTTTTTTTAGCCTTTAACTTCAACTAAGAAGCGTAGACTTATACTGCAACTTTAAAAAATCCCGCAGGATAGTATTTAAAGAGGTGTTACGTTTTCAGCTTGAGGACCTTTCTGGCCATCTACAACTTCAAAAGTAACCGCTTGGCCTTCAGCCAAAGAAAGACGACCAGAGCCGTTGATTGCACGGAAATGTACAAATACATCTGCGCCGCCATCTTCTTGAGAAATAAAGCCATAGCCTTTCTCATCGTTAAACCATTTTACAGTACCGGATTTTGTTTGCTCGGACATAAGTCCCTCGCTTTTCGTTTTCGCCCCAATGACTGGGGATATCATTTCTTTTGCTGACTTAATTTAGTCAACATCCTATCGTTCAGTCCATGAAATAGATTTCAGGATTCACACAATCATCATACCCATGCTAATTATGAAGTGCTAGTCCCTAATTAACACAGATGAGTAAGTTTCATAAAATGGCAACATTTGCGTATTGCCATCGTATTGAATTTACACATAAAAATTTACGCAAATTCTTCCATAAAATCAAGACCCGCCTGATGACGAATTGACTGTCTATGATTGGCCCAAAGCTCTTTAATGCGCTCTTGGTTACATTCTTGACGATCAACAAGCACCTTAGTTTGCAGCTCGCCTTTTTTAACCCCACCCGCAAGCGGTACTTTACTGAATACAAACTGATTTGAAATCAAATCCATAAACGGACCGGCTTTACTGGTTGGCATAATAAACGAAAGCTGCAAACCAAGTGCTTCCGTTAAATAGTTAATCACTTCTTTTGAACGAGTTTCATCCATTTTAGAGAAAGCCTCGTCCACTAATACCGTGCGCAAATGGGTATCACCTTCATTAAAGCGGAAAGCAGAAGTAATCGCCGCACTGCGAATAATGTACGCAGGGGTTTCTAACTGGCCACCCGAACCGGTGCCGTATTGGCTTAACGCAATCGGATCTTTGTTCAACGGCTGCTTATAAATTTCATACGCGCGATAATTACGATAATCAGAAATACGCTCTAATTCACGCATCGCTTTTACTTCGTCTTCATCTAATAGCATCGCCATTAATTGATCACGCACGCGCTGAGAATTTTTACTAAGACCGGCATCAAATAACGTCGCGCCATCACCTAAACTTGGGGACTTAATAACCTCATCAAAAAATTGGAAATATTCTTTGTATTCAGGCACCCACTCCCAATCAAACCAATAACCTTCTTTATCAGCACCGAACTTGTGATGAGCCAGCTCTTTGTTTAAATCTTCTAATACACGCTTACCGTCATTAATTGACTGATAAATAGAGTGACAAAGATTGGTCACAAATGCGTTATTAAAACTTTCTTTTAAGCCGGTTAACTTATCTTGTTTTTCAACCAAAATATTATTACGCAAGCGGTTATGCACTCGATCAACTTCACGCTGCAGCGCACATACATCTTTAAAGAACGGCACACCGTGCTCTTCGCGATAATTCGGATCATAAACAATGGCATCAATGGTCTGACACGTTTGATTATGCTCTGCAATATTACGTTCAATCTCATGAACTTTAGAGTTCATTTCACTGTAAACAGATTTACGATGATTTTCGATGGAGTCCGCAGGGCTATTGGCCGCTTCTTCGTCCGCTTCTTTTAATCGTGCTTCGGAATCAAATTCTGGCCAAACGCTCACAATCTTACGTAAATTATCTTCTTTGCCGTCAGCAATATAAGAAGTTTCTTCTTGCTGGTCGCTTAATTTTTTACACAAACGCTCGCTATCTTTTAACTGCTGCTCAATTCGTCCGGTTGTCCCATCTAATAATTGAATTTGCTGATCAAGCTCATCGCCTTTAGTTTTTAAGACCAAAAACTCTTCTTCTAAAGCAGAGAAGTCAGACAAATCGACTTTCGCCAATGCCGCTTCGGCTTGTTGAATTTGATAATGCGTTTCTAAAATTTCTTTAATCGAATTGGCAAATACCACATGGCGTAAATTATTAACCGCCTGCAAAATGTCTTGCACCTGTTTAGCACTGACCTGAGCGTCATTCGCTTGATCAATTAAGCTGCCTAATTCAGATTGTTTCGCCGCTAATGCCCGCTCACGAGCGCCTTGACCAAATACTAATTCGGCATCATTTAAATCGCAGCGATAAATAGAATAAGAACCGCTACCTAGCCCTTCTTTCGTTACCCCACGGCGAGTCTGACGCAATGCCGTTACATCACGCACTTGCTCAACAGACCCATAGCTTGCTTGTAAATAATAACGTGCAGTAGCGTGTTCAAACGACATCAAATTGATAATCGAATTATCAGCCAACTTCATGCGATCACAATCTTTCTTCGCTTTGCTGCCTTGCACTACTCGAGCACGGCTGCCGCCTTGAATCGAGCGCACAATACGTGCCGCTTCTGCTTCGTATTCAGATTCAACAATAATACTAAAACGCGCACCACCAATATAACCTTCAATCGCATTTTGCCAATCAGGATCAGTAATTTCGACGTAATCAGCCAAAACACATGGCTCTGCTTGTGGGCACTCACGACGAATCGTTTCTAAGGCTATGCGTACAAAATGCGGGTAATTAAGTTCGCGCGCTTCTAAGCTATCAATGTCATTTTGCTTTTGTGCAATCTGACGCTGAACTTGCTGAACTTTTTGCTCACGTCGATCTACCAGCTTGGCTAATTGATCACGTAAAGGAATGCCAGAACTTTCTAGCTCGCCACTATACCAGCGCTCACGCCATTGATTCATTAGCTGCTGATTTTGCTGAGCCGTTTCTAAATGCGCTTCGAGTGGACTTAAATCCACCCAGTCTTTGCCTAATAGCGTTGGAAAATCCACCGCGCCTTCACTGGCAATCGCGGCAACATTCTTAGCCATTTCAATCAGCTTGCGCTGACCAAGTGAGGGCAAATCAACCGAGATGGTCGATTTCTGTAATGCTTTATATAAACTTTCTGTGGCCTGTAAAGAAAACTGCGACGCTTTATCTTGCTCTAATAACAACATCGCTTGCTGCTGTAACTGCTGCTTGCCACTTTCAACTTTTTGCTCAAATTGATCCTTATCTTGCAACGCATCAATGCCTAAACGCTGCGCTTCCATCGCAATTAACTGTTCACGTAATTGGCTACGGCGATCTTGAGACTGCTCACGCTCTTGCTCCGCATTGGATAAATCGTCGCGCAAATGTTGCTGTTTTTCTTTCGCTTTTAAATACACTTGCTGGTCGCTTAAATAACGACTTTTTGCCGCCGTATATTCCAGCACATTATAATCGATCCATTGATCAATGTAGGTTTTTGCCGTCGCTTTGGTAGAACTCAAAACATTAATCGTTTCTTGCAAACGCTTAGCATCCGACTCCATTGAATAAATGGTTTTCATTAAGTCGGAAACAGAACGAATCGCATCACCCAAATCTTTCTTTTCTAAGATTTCATTGGCCACAAACCCATTAATACTTTTAACCGGCTTATACGCCATAAAGCGTGAGAACGTACGTGCCGCATTCATCGCTTCTCGTTCAGAAACCGCATCATGACGGCCTCGTAACGCACCGTATAAACGACGTAAATATTGCTTTTTAGTATCGTATTTCTCGATATTATTCGCTTCCATACGACTTTTAAGATGATTATTAATTTTATCTAAACCAATAACCTGACGCTTACCTTCGGCATCTTCTTGTAAAAAATCTGACAGTGTTAACTGCTCTCCAGCGACAATATAAAATTGTATGTCATTTTGGCGCGCGGTGGTTTGATTGCCGGATTTTTCAAGCGATGCACTAATACCCAATACTGCAGTAAACGCTTCCCCACTTTCACCTTCCGTAGGATGAAAAATAGCCGCCAAATAACCAACCGCACCGTTCGGACGCGCGTAACTGCCATCATCACAGCCTAAAACATACGAAGCCAAAGTACGTACATTTTTACCACGGCCACGCTGAGTCGCTTCGTCTTGACCTGGGTTGTAATGAAATAGCGTATCATGCGCAGCGGTCATCACAGTTTGAATCGCATCGGCCGCGGTTGTTTTACCCGAGCCATTACCACCAGATAATAAGTTAATCGGACCAAAGTCGAATTCTAGTGCCGGGATGTTGCCCCAGTTTACATATACAAATTTCTTTAAAAACACTATTTATTCCTTATTCCGAAAACAAGCTGGTTGGTTTAGTTTCAGCAACGACTTGCTCTGGTTCTTCTGATTCTGATGTTTCTAGTTCAACTTCTTTCTGAACCGTTTCTTCTGCTTCAATCTCTTCTAATACTTCTGTTTTTTCCACGACATCAACAGTATCGTCTTGGGCTATTTCTAATTCAGCCACCGCTTCGTTTTCAACCAAATCAGCCAAAACCTGCTCGCTCACATAGCTCATAATCATTGGGCGAATGCGCATCCACATATCACCATCGTCTAAGCGATCTTCGTTGGCAATTTGAATCAAGCGTAATTGCTTTAAACGGCGGAACAATTGTTTCCGCTCTGTCATATTATCTGGCAAAGCACGCTTCAATAGATTCTTCATCGCTATGCTTAGCGACTCTAGCGAAACCATGACACAGCCTTGCTCGTCGACTTGGCCTTCGCGCAACGCTTTATCATACTGAGCACGCAAAACTAGAATCAGTGCAACTTCATTTTGATTTAAGCGCATGCGCAAGCCTGGGCTTTGAATCGCATTTTGCTCGTCTTGCACACCAGGAATTTGAGCTCCTGGTGGGTATAAACGGATAAACTGAAAACGCTTATCATGCTGAACACGCACACCCAGCAATTCCAAATAATCAGATACGATCTCTTCTAAGCGTAAATAGCGATCATACAATTGCTGTTCTACTTGGCTCTCGTCACGGCAAATAACACCATAATCTAATAAACGAATTAATAATTCAGATAGCTCACGTATATCCAAGCCTTGTTTTTCTAATTTCTGCTCAATAAATTGCAGCATTATTCTTCTCTCTATTATTGAGCGCCAGCTTGATTACGAGGGCCGCTATTAATTAACTCCACCGTGAAGTGGTCTTTCTTACTAAAGTAACTATTTTCATCAGTCGCGGATTCATCACCGCGATCATCCGCTTCATAAGACATCACAAATTCGAAATCGGACGATAGACTGCTGGTCGATGCCAAGCTGACAGCATTCGCGACGGCAAGAAAGTCATTGGCATTTTCAATCGGTAAATCTTTTGTAGAGATAACGTTGCCAGCCATTAAATGCTTCTGCATATAGCTGCGCAGCGAGTTATTATTGATAAAGAATGCTTGATCCAATACTTGCTGAATATAAATATCTTTACGGGCATCCATATCGAAAGCTTCTGTACCTTCATCCAAGTCAGATTCAATAATTCGACGCTTACGAGGTGGGGCTAAACGCACTTGTGCAGGGTCAACCAAAGCAACTTCAGGCACACTCATCAACTGGCCTGCCGCCATCAGTTGAGCATCTTGGTCTTCAGGGGAAAGTGCCGACAATCGCTTACAGACGCTCAATACATCATTATGCTGCTGGGATGCTAAATAACTCATCTGACGAATAATAATATCGGCACGCTTGGTAAACCCTTGCAGGGCTTTACGCAGTGCAGGCAACATAATATCACTAGCATTGCGAATACGCTGTTCAATACCGTCTAAGATTGTCCACAAAACAGACGTTCCAGGCTGAGCCAGCTCGGGCAATAAGTCGCGCAGACTGCCTTCTGTTTTTGCTTTAAAGGCTTTTTTGCGATTACGAATCTGTTCAAGCAGCTCGCTAATGCGGTCACGATGCTTTTCAACGTTATCCGCCGATAAACGCACCGCCAAATCTGGCTGAAAACGTTTTTCCATAAAATCAAAGAATTCTTCACTGGCACGCTGGACTAACATTTTAGAATCCATCTCGCGCACTAAATCACGTTTACGCTCTTCAAGCTCAGAAATTACGTCGGTAAAGTCGCTAATGATACGTTCTGAATATTCGTAAGCATCCAATAAATCATAGACTTCACCACGCTCTAAAAACGCTTCAAGTGAGTTACGCGTATTACGGGTATTTCTATGGCGGGTGCGAGCAGAGGCTCGGCTTTCAGAAATAAAGGGGTCTACAAATTGGCGCCCATAGCGACTGAAGGCAAACGTGCTTTGCAGCGTTGCTTCATCAACTTGTTTTTCCATCCACCCAAACTCAAGCAATTGGTTAAGTACCCAACTGGCTTGCTCACGAGTATTACGGAAACGACTGTCTTTGGTGATGTCTTTGCTGCCTTTATGGCCAGACTTCAGCCCATCATCGGCATCTTCACCATCTGCTAATATCGGAGCTCGGACTAAGGCTTCTTGGAATATCTCAATCACAACATCGCGCTGCAGGGCTTGGCCATAATCAGCGCTACTGCTGCTATAAAGGCGCTGATAAAGCTCTTTTAGACACTCCAGCACTTGTGCGCGATATTTACTCGTTAAGGGGCGAAAAAATTGCCCTCTTTCCTGTTCAAAAAACATACAAATAATAATGCCAGCTAAATTGAACCATCTAGATTAATCAAAGCTGAGCCTCAAGGCTAGTACTGCTTCATATCCCTTAGATAATTGTTTATCTGGCATTCATCCTACACGCTAAAAATACAGCAAAATATCACACGCGATTGGCGTTAACTTAGCGGTAGCCGCGCTAACTTAGCAATAGCAGGATAATAAATAACAAGGCTCCTAATGCCAAATAACGCTGAGTCAATACTCGATACTTAGGCATTCTCAACGCCATGATCACACCAGAAATGCCAATTAGAACCAGACCGATCGCAAGGATCGCGGCATAGACTTTAAAGACGATGCCTCCTTTGCCTTTATGCAATTGCACTAGATAGCGGTAATAGCTGCTTTCATCAATGGTCAATTGTGCGATTAATGCATTAGAACTTGGCGCAACAGATACGACCCGAGCAGACCCTGTCCATTCATAATGGTAGTTTTTGTTATTGCCTTTGATTTTGCCTTTACCGGAAGGCACTGCGATGCCTTTAATTTCAAGCACATCTTCTAGCCATTGCTGTAGATATTCAGGATCTTTTTGCAGAGGCTGAGATAATACAATATCGTATTCAGTCGTTTCAAAAGACCCTTTAATGCCCCAAGTATAAAATGCGCCAGTAATGGCGAACATTAGAAGAACAGGCAGCAATAAAGCCGCGAATATTAGATGAGTATGAACGAGGAATGAGCGATTCATTAGTATCTCTTAATAATTGTTTATTACTGCGCAACTATACCGCGCTAGCCTCATAAAGCCATGAGGTAGGACAATTCTATACAATAAAGGCGCCTCTTCAGCGTTAGATTCAACGGCACTTTTTGATTCTCATCTTTCGCTTTTTCTCATATTGCTCTAAGGCTTTTCTCATGGCGGTCAGATTGCGACTTTTACTGCGATTTCTGAAGGCTAAATTCTCTTTTTTTCGGGCTAGCTCGCACGCCTCTTCTTTCTTCTTTTTCTTGGCAAGCGCCTTTTGATATTTGAGCCTTGCTTTACGCTTTTGCTGAATCAGTTTGTTCGCATGCTTTTCTCGCTCAAGCCGATTTTGCTTTAGCTGCTGCGCTTTGCTTTCTAGCGCTTCAACATCGACTTCATTACGTGAAGTACTGACCCCACTGCTAATGGCTTGAACGTTATAATTAGCATTGGGGTTGTCAGAAAACTGTACCCGCCCCTGATCATCAACATAGCGATAAATTTCCGCTTGCATGTGTGGAGAGATAAAAAATGCGCAGAGAATCAAAAAAAAGAACGAACGGTATCGAATAAATCTCATGTGCAGTCCTTGCAAGCGAGTGATTATTAAAGAATAGAATAAGTTTTCAATTGGTCACTCCTCCTTTCTTCTGATATTCAGCACTATTTTATTCCTGTATTATGCGTTCTATCATTTTACAGGGAAGGAAGATTCACATGGAAAAGTCTGAAAAGAAGGCCTACGCATTAAAGAATACTTCTAGCAATGCGCTAAGCAAGTACTCGAATTAGATCGCATTAATTGTCGTAATTATTATGACCCCTTGTGCAATTACTACGGCCAATACTCTACTCGCGCTTTAACGGCCACTTATCCCAAATAGCTTATTTTCAGGGCAATAATGAATGATTGCCCTTCATTATTGATAATACTCCTGTGCCCAACACCACAATCAGCGTATAGTCATTGCATTACCCCACTCTGTATCGAGCCTACTGGCCTCACGCCGCTATCCTCCATATCAACCCCCTCTTTGCTACCTGCAAATAGATTGAGTTCATAGCACCTGCTGCTCTCGCATCACTATATTATTGATGGCTTCCAGTAAATTTTCGCAACGTTTCTATTAAAGACCGTTCACTTGAACGTGCTTAATAGGTTGTACAGCGATCACCTTGATGCGTGATTTACCGTGTAACTTTTGTGCATAATTTTAGGTGCCTAATTTTTATAATTTTTTAGGATCTGCATGACGACAACAACTGAACAAACAAATACACCACAACCCGCCATTGTTTCTTATATAAAAGACTTACCCAATATATGTTCACTTGCAGGATTATTCTGCACACTATTAGCTATTTATTTTAGTATTATAGGTGTGTTTTATGCAGCAATGATTGGCATGGTTTGGGCCGTTGCATTCGACTGGGCCGACGGCCTTGTCGCACGAAAAATGAAAGGCCGCACAGGCAACGACCGCATGTTTGGTGGCCAACTTGATCTTGTTATTGATATTGTCAGCTATGGCGTTACTCCCGCAATTCTTTTATTAAGTTACGCTGAACTCAATCCACTGTTATTGCCTATTGCCTTCATTATGCTAGCCGCTAGCGCCATTCGCCTAAGTTATTTCAGCACCTATGGTTTATCGGATAAGGCAAAATATACCGGCTTAGCATTGGATAATAACAATCTTATATTGGTTGCAATCTTTCTTTTCGAAAGCGTATTACCTAACGCTGTTTTCTCAGCTGTATTTTATATCAGCGCACTAAGCCTAGCGATTCTTAACGTCTCTCAAATTAAAACCCCCAAACTGTCTGGCAACCCTCGAAACGTGTACATTCTCGCGTTTTATACCTTGTGTATTACGGGAGTTTACACATGGAAACTCTTATAAAAATATGACCTAAACACATATCTTAAAACTCGCATAAATCAAAATGCCGCTCAATAACGGCATTGATAATTTTAGAAAAAGAGAAAGAAAAATATGATTGTATATACCGTAGGTACATTTGATTTATTACACGTAGGACATCTAGCCTTATTAGAATACTGTAAATCTTTAGGGGGCATATTAGCCGTTGGCGTTGCATCCGACCGTGTTGTTAATTCTTACAAGCCTAACGTCCCCGTTATTCCTTTAGAGCAACGCATGGAGATGCTAAGAGCATTAAGCTGCGTAGATATCGTGCGCCCTTATGATGAACTTGAATACGTCAGTGGCTGCAAAGAACTTAATGCAGATATCTTCGTAGTAGGTGAAGATTGGGGAAATAAGCCTCACAATATTGCAGTAGAAGCGTACCTAAAATCGGCTGGCAAACAAATCAAACAGGTTCTTTATAATCCTCGTACGTCCTCAAGCACAATAAAACAGAACGTTAGAGACCAGGCGAGCAATATTAGAAAATTAAAGACCACTGCTGCCTAACCGCACAATACCAATACCGCTCCATAACTAGGCTCCATGGATAAGTCCTAGTTAAATAAACCCTGCCCAAGTCAAACTCTGCCACAAAGTGGCCAATAAGCACCTTGCTGACCCTAGTGAATACAACCTACTATAGATTGTCCTACAAAATAACAATAATACAATTTAGAGAGTTCGATAATGACTGACTTAGCAATAGAGCACAATTCAGAGTGGTTTGAGCGCAAAAAATACTATTATTTAGCTAACTTTGTTGGCCCATTCCTTCCTCTATGGACAGCTTGGCATGTATACCAAACAGGAAATGGCCTCACATTTTGGCTAATGCTTATCGTTTTCTATTTTGGTGTCGCATTAATCGATTTAATTATCGGCAAAGATACAATAAACCCAAATAGCGAAGAAGAAGAGACCTTAAAATCTAGCCGCTTTTACAATGCACTCCTGCTGGGCGTTATCCCTTTCTACTGGGCGGCCTTTGTCGCAACGACTTATGTATGCTTAACCGTAGACTTACCGTGGTATCACATCGCTGCTGCATTAATAGGACTTGGTGCGATGTTTGCCGGTGTATTTTGCGTAAGCCATGAACTAGGCCACCGCACATCTTGGCCCATGCGCTGGGGCGCTAAAATATCCATTGCCATGTTCGCCTATTGCCACTTCCACATCGAACATAACCGTGGCCACCATGTTCACGTATCCACTCCAGAAGACCCCGCTTCAGCACGCATGGGCGAGTCGGTTTATCAGTTCTCTGTGCGAGAGTTACCAGGCACCTTTAAGCGCGCGATCACACTAGAAAGCCAACGTTTAAAACGCTTAGGTCTTGGATTTTGGCACTGGAAAAACGACATATTACAAACCGCAGCTGTTACCCTAATAATGCATGGTTTAATGGTTTGGGCATTTGGCCTTATGGCAATCCCCTTTCTACTAGCAGCATGCGCCATGGGCTATTTTCAACTCACCATGGCGAATTATCTAGAGCACTACGGCTTACTACGCCAAAAGAAAGACAATGGTCGCTACGAGCGCTGTGAACCACGCTACTCTTGGAACTGTAATAATAAGTTCAGTGACTACATGACACTTCAACTTCAGCGCCACTCTGATCATCATGCTAATGCCACACGAGAATATCAAATACTGCGTGATTACCAACAAGTTCCCATGCTGCCTGCTGGTTACCCGTTAATGATGTTTCTTAGTTTAATCCCACCGCTATGGCGAGCCGTTATGGATAAGCGATTACTAAATTTTGTTAATAACGATTATAAACACATCAACCTGTCACCTGCTTATGCCAAAACATTAAACAGAGAATGACCTTTATTTATACTCTGCAATAACCAACTCAAGGTACACAAAACCGTCTGCCAGACGTCTAAAAAATAGGTGTAAAGAGTGCTGAAGCAGTTAAAAATTATCGATATTTTATAATGCTTTTCACTCTTTCCTAGCTTGGAGAAAAATCTACGTATTAAATTGCTAAAATCATGACCCTCATTAGATTTTTCTGACAGATGCTCTGCTGGCTATTTACACCAGCCATTAATAAAGGCATGTATGCAGTTAGATATGAAGTTGCTGAACTTATTCATGGTAGATCTAATCTAGAAGAACAGAAAGTTTGAAACTATTAAATAGAATAGACAATGAAAATCTGCATTTAGGTGATTTTGAATAGCTTTATATACGAGATAATGAAGAAGTGTACTGCTGAAAATTGAAGGGTATTGATTTACTTAAATTAAATTGGTCGGAATGGCAGGATTTGAACCTGCGACCACTTATCCCCCAGACAAGTGCGCTACCAAGCTGCGCTACATTCCGACAATCTCAAACAAATGTTCTTTTAGAAAAGAAGCGTCTTTGTTTAAGTATTTCAGATTATACCTAAGTGCTTGATAATTGGAAGCTTCTTACTCATTTAGGTTTGTCTAAAACGGTTCAGTTTTCAAGAATATCTTTTAATTCGGCGAGTTCAGCCAACATATCTTTAATTAAAGCACGATCAAAGTGAGCTGCGGTTTCGTCACCACTTTGGTCATTCAGCTTTTGCCGAGCGCCGCTGATGGTATAGCCTTCTTGATACAGTAAGCTGCGAATTTCACGGACAAGAATAACGTCTTCGCGTTGGTAATAGCGACGATTACCACGACGTTTAATAGGTTTTAGCTGAGTGAATTCCTGTTCCCAGTAACGCAGAACATGGGGTTTTACATCACATAGCTCGCTGACTTCACCAATACTGAAGTAGCGCTTGGATGGTATGGGTGGGAGCTCGTTATTGAGACTCGCTTCCTGCATAAGCTTCTACTCGGATTTTTAATTTTTGTCCGGGTTTGAAGGTAACAACGCGACGTGCAGAAATCGGAATTTCTTCACCCGTTTTTGGGTTACGCCCTGGACGTTGACTTTTATCACGCAGGTCGAAGTTGCCAAAGCCTGACAACTTCACTTGTTCGTTATGCGTTAAAGAGTGGCGAATCTCATCGAAAAAGAGATCCACCATTTCTTTCGCTTCACGTTTATTCAAACCTAGGTCTTCAAACAGGCGTTCCGCCATTTCTGCCTTGGTAAGAGCTCGCATATTAGCCTCTCAATTGTGCGTCAATCCTATCTGCCAAGTGAGCGAGTACATTTTCAACAGCTTCGTTCACTTCTTCTTCATTCAGAGTGCGCGAAGGATGCTGCCACGTCAAGCCCAAAGCTAAGCTTTTTCTATCTGGATCAATACCTTTGCCCTGATAAATGTCAAAAAGGTTTAACTTCGTGAGGTAATCCCCTGCTTTTTCACGAATTAGCGACATAACATCGGCAACAGGTGTGGCATCGGTAACGACTAATGCAAGGTCACGACGCATCTCAGGGAACTTAGAAAGTGGCTTAAATGCAGGAACTTCTACCTGACGTACGGCTTTTAAGCTAATTTCTAACAAATACACGGCTTGCTTCAACCCTAGAGGTTTTGACAAGTTAGGGTGTAATGCGCCAATCCAACCAACGGCAATACCATCCAGTTCAATGCGAGCTGTTTGGCCAGGCTGTAATGAAGGATGCTCTGCTGGAACGAACGCATAACGTGCTTGGCTGCCAGTGCGAGCAATTAAACTTTCGAAATCGCCTTTTAAGTCGAAGAAATCAACGTTTTCATCGCCTTCAGACCAGCTTTGCTCAGTGCGCGTACCGGTCAATAGCATCGCTAGCTTAGGATCTTGCACTAAGCTTTCGTCTAGATTACTTGGATCTTTACCTGGCTGAGGCACGAAGCTTAAGCCCGTTTCAAACAAACGAACACGAGGCTGCTGACGCTTGATGTTATGAACGGCAGTCTGAACCAAACCTGCCCACAAATTCGTGCGCATTACTGATAGATCAGCTGAGATCGGGTTAGCAAGTGCTAACGGAGCAACTTCAGGGTCTAATAATTTTTGCGTCGCTGGGTCAACAAAGCTGTAAGTAACCGCTTCTTGATAACCACGACCGACTAGCTGACGACGAACGTCTTTCATTGCTAGTTCGTTTTCAGGTACTGGCAATAATGGCGTTGCGGCCATTGGCGTGCGTACTGGTAAACGGTTGTAGCCGTAGATACGCGCCAGTTCTTCGATTAGGTCTGCTTCAATCGCCATGTCGAAACGGTAGCTCGGTGCAATCACCTTCCAGCCGTTGTCTACTTTCGAAACATTCATTCCTAAACGAACTAGGATTTCTTCAACTTCGCTGGCTTCAATAGTTAAGCCCAACATCTTTTCGATGCTTGCTTCTACCAATGTAATTTCTGCACAGTTTGGTAAATCAGCGTCTGAGATCTTTTCAACCACAGGGCCTGCTTCACCACCAACAATTTCTAATAATAGAGCCGTTGCGCGTTCAATCGCGTTACGCTGCAATTCAAAATCAACACCACGCTCAAAGCGGTGTGAAGAGTCTGTGTGTAAGCCGTAGTTACGTGCTTTACCGGCAATCGCGATTGGATTGAAGTAAGCCGACTCTAGTAGGATGTCTTGAGTTGTTTCTGCATTGACGCCAGAATCAGCTCCGCCCATCACACCCGCCATGGCCAATGCTTTGCTGTTATCAGCAATCACTAGAGTATCGCTGTTTAATTTAATTTCTTGGTCATCTAACAGAACCAAGGTTTCGTTTTGTGTCGCTTTACGAACAATGATGCCGCCGTCTAGCTTGGCTAGATCGAATGCGTGCATTGGCTGACCAAGCTCTAGCAAGATGAAGTTCGTTACATCAACCACTGGGTCAATTGAACGAATGCCACTGCGACGTAGCTTTTCTTGCATCCAAAGTGGGCTAGCCGCTTTGATGTTAATGCCTTTGATTACACGACCAACATAACGTGGGCATGCATCAGGGGCTTGTAGCTGAACGTCGATCGCAGTATCAATCGTTGGTGCAACCGCTTCAATAACTGGAGCCGTTACATCTACTTTATTTAATACGCCCACTTCACGTGACAAACCGGCAATGCTTAAGCAGTCACCGCGGTTTGGCGTAAGGTCTACGTCGATAATTTTGTCGTCACGGCCGTTACGAGTAAGACCAAGGTATTCGCGCATGCAAACACCTAATGGTGCGTCTGCTGGAAGATCCCACAAGCCATCAGACTTATCGGCAATACCCATTTCTTCTTCCGCACACAACATGCCGAAGGATTCTACGCCGCGTAGCTTGGCTTTTTTAATTTTGAAGCCTTTGCCATCTTCGCTAGGCAATACTGCACCGATTTTTGCGAAAGGAATAACCATACCTTCGCGAACGTTAGGTGCGCCACAAACGATTTGAAATTCTTCGCTACCGTCCGTTACCTTACAAACATTCAGTTTGTCGGCTTCTGGGTGCTTTTCAAAGCTTACTATTTGCGCAACAACGATTCCGCTGAACTCGCCTGCTGCGGCTTCGATTGCGTCTACTTCCAAACCCGCCATGGTGATTTGGTCGACTAATTCTTGTGTTTCAAGAGTTGGGTTTGCCCACTCTCGTAACCATAATTCACTGAACTGCATGTTATTTACCTGCCTTCCGAATATGTTTCTTGCTCAGATCGATTTCGCACCTTTGGTGTTACCTCTTTGGCACGCTGTAAATACGTCCTGTAAGCTCAGCCACCGCATCCCTGCGGTGGATGGCCGGCAGAGGCAATCACCAAAGCTACTCTCGATCTTTTGCTCTACCAGTATTCTTTGAACACTGGGAATAAATTAACTCGTCATTGCGCAACAGGAGATTTGTTATTCTTGTAAGGCCTTCTATAACATGGATGTTATAGCAGAGCTTACAGGGAAGTACTTGTAGCGTGCTGCCTCAAGAAAAACAAAAGGTGCTGTGTCCGCGCAATGACCTCAAACTATCTAAATTGCTGCAAAAAACGCAGATCATTTTCAAAGAACAAACGCAAATCATTTACGCCATAACGCAACATTGCTAAACGCTCTACACCCATACCAAAAGCGAAACCAGAATACTTTTCAGCATCAACGCCCGACTCTTTAAATACTTTAGGGTGAACCATGCCGCAGCCCATCACTTCTAACCAACCTGTATGGCTACAAACGCGACAGCCTTTGCCCGAACACATCACACATTCCATATCCACTTCAGCCGATGGCTCTGTGAATGGGAAATAAGACGGACGAAAACGAACGGCTAAATCTTTTTCGAAGAATACTTTTAAGAATTGCTGAACCGTGCCTTTAAGATCGGCAAAGCTTACATCTTTATCAACCAGCAAACCTTCAACCTGATGGAACATAGGCGTGTGGGTAATATCAGAATCACAACGATATACACGGCCAGGACAGATTACGCGAATCGGTGGCTCTTGCGTTTCCATAGTACGAACTTGCACAGGCGATGTGTGCGTACGCAACAAGGTATTTGCATTGAAATAGAAAGTATCATGCATCGCACGCGCTGGGTGGTGCGATGGAATGTTTAGAGCTTCGAAGTTGTGGAAGTCATCCTCAACTTCAGGTCCTTCGGCAACGTTGTAACCGACGTTAGTAAAGAAAGCTTCGATACGTTCAAGCGTACGCGTAACAGGGTGCAAACCACCGCCCTGCTGATTGCGGCCCGACAAGGTCACATCAATTTTTTCTGCTGCCAATTTTTCAGCCAAAGCAAGGGTCTGTAAATCGGTCTTACGCACATTGATTGCGGTTTGTACGGTTACTTTGCCTTCGTTAATTAGAGCACCCGCTTTAGGACGTTCTTCATTGGATAATTTACCCAACGTTTTCAACAAAGAGGTAATTGTGCCTTTCTTACCAAGGTATTCAACCTGTACCTGGTATAACGCATTTTCTTCACTAGCACTGGTAACTTTGGCAAGCGCTTCATTAACCAGCGCGTCGAGGTTTTCCATCGTTTACTCCGTAAAAACCTAAATTTAGTAAATCTTAATTCTTAAATAAAACGCAAAAAAATAAGGGAGTGGCAAAGCCACTCCCTTATTTTAACAAACCAACTGTTATTGCTGGCTTGTCTAAAAATGATCAGTCGCTAGAAGTTCTAGCTCATTACATTCTTATTAAAGGCTAGCTTTAGCTTTTTCTACTAGAGCCGCAAAAGCGCCTTTTTCGTTTACAGCTAGATCAGCCAAGATCTTACGGTCAACTTCGATAGAAGCAACTTTAAGACCGTTGATGAAACGGCTGTAAGACAAACCATTAACACGTGCGCCAGCGTTAATACGTGCAATCCACAACTGACGGAATTGACGCTTTCTTTGACGACGGTCACGGTATGCATATTGACCCGCTTTAATTACCGCTTGCTTAGCAACACGGAATACACGGCTACGAGCACCGTAGTAACCCTTAGCTTGCTTTAAAATCTTTTTGTGACGCTTACGCGCCTGAACACCACGTTTTACACGAGCCATATGACTCTCCTACAAATTATACCAAGGGTTTATTAAAGGTTCGGCAACATACGTTTTACAGTTGCTACATCTGAGGCGTGAACCATCAGGTTAGCTCGTAAATGACGCTTACGCTTAGTGCTTTTCTTGGTCAAGATGTGGGCACGGTGTGCTTGACGGTGTTTAAAGCCGTTAGCCGTTTTCTTGAAGCGCTTCGCAGCACCACTTTTAGTCTTAATCTTAGGCATTTTAATTTACCACTTCGCATTGTTAATAAACAGCAGCAGGTAGAACGTACAGAACCCCAGCGTCGTATTGCTACGAATGCTAGGGAAAAGCGGTTCGTTTGAAAACCTAACTACTTCTTTTTGACCGGTGCAAGCACCATAATCATTTGACGGCCTTCCATCTTAGGACGCTGTTCAACGGTGCCATATGCCTCGAGATCTTTCTCAAGACGCAACATTAACTGCATACCAAGGTGTTGGTGAGCCATCTCACGACCACGGAAGCGTAAAGAACACTTCGCTTTGTCACCGTTCTCTAGGAAACGAACCAGGTTGCGTAGTTTTACCTGGTAATCGCCTTCCTCAGTCCCAGGACGGAATTTAATTTCCTTAACCTGAGTCTGTACTTGCTTCTTCTTAGCAGCATTACGCTGCTTTTTCTCTTCATATAGCTTTTGGCCATAGTCCATAATTTTACAGACTATTGGATCGCCATCAGAAATCTGAACCAAATCCAAGCCAGCTGCTTGAGCGGCTACTAGAGCATCTTCAATACTTACAACGCCGGCTTGTTCGCCATCTGCGTTAATTAATCGTACTTCTTTTGCTTTAATATTTTCATTGATCGATGGGCGCTCAGCACGAGCACCACGTTTATTATCACGTCTGATGTTAAATTACTCCGTTTCAACTTGGCCGCGGCGGGCGATATCTTTCGCTAATAGCTCTTTAAAGGCGTCTAGGGTCATTGTTCCTAGATCATCTCCTTTACGAGTACGCACTGCTACCGTGTTGGATTCGACTTCTTTATCCCCTACCACAATTAGATAAGGTACTTTGTGTAAAGTATGCTCGCGAATTTTAAAGCCAATCTTCTCATTTCTCAAGTCTGCAGAGGCTCTAATATCATCTTTTTTCAAAGATTCTTCAATTTTAGTACAATATTCACCCTGATTATCCGTAATATTCAAAATCGCGACCTGTTTAGGTGCTAACCAAACTGGGAAAGCCCCTGCATAGTGTTCAATCAAAATACCGATAAAGCGCTCAAAAGATCCTAAAATTGCACGATGCAACATTACGGGTGTTTTACGATCGTTATCTTCACCCACATATTGGGCACCCAATCTCTCAGGCAACATAAAGTCTAACTGAATCGTACCGCACTGCCAGACACGATTTAAACAATCGCGTAATGAGAATTCAATCTTAGGTCCATAAAAAGCACCTTCGCCTGGCTGTAATTCCCAATCAAGACCCGCATCGTTTAAGGCGTCTTCTAATGCGGCTTCTGCTGCATCCCATTGAGCGTCATCACCGATACGACCTTCTGGACGAGTCGACAACTTCATTTCGACGTTGTCGAAACCAAAATCCTTATACACATCAAGTGTCAGCTTAATAAAATCAATCGCTTCTTGGCGGATCTGATCTTCTCTGGCGAAAATGTGTGCGTCATCTTGAGTGAAACCACGTACGCGCATAATGCCGTGCAATGCGCCCGATGGTTCATTACGGTGACAACAACCAAACTCAGCCAAGCGTAATGGCAAGTCACGGTAACTCTTCAAGCCTTGATTAAAGACTTGAATGTGACAAGGACAGTTCATTGGTTTTACGGCATAAGTACGCTTTTCTGATTCGGTAACAAACATACCATCAGAATAATGTTCCCAGTGCCCAGACTTTTCCCACAAGGCGCGATCTACAACCTGAGGTGTCTTAATTTCTTGATAGCCAGCATCGTTTTGAACTTTACGCATGTATTGCTCAAGCGCTTGGTAAATAGTCCAACCGTTTGGATGCCAGAAAACCATACCTGGCGCTTCTTCTTGCAGGTGGAAAAGATCCAATTGCTTAGCCAGCTTACGGTGATCACGTTTCTCAGCTTCCTCTAAACGATGAACATACGCTTTCATGTCCTTTTTATCGTTCCAAGCCGTACCGTAAATACGCTGTAGCTGCTTATTCTGAGAATCACCACGCCAATAAGCACCGGAGACACGCATCAATTTAAAGATACGCATACTTTTAGTACTAGGAACGTGTGGACCACGACACATGTCGATATATTCTTCGTGATGATACAAGCCAACCGCTGTTTCACCCTTAGTAATAAGGTCGTCGATCAATTCAACTTTGTAATCTTCTTCGCGATCAACAAAAATACGACGCGCATCTTTTATAGGCGTCATTACTTTATTAACGAGATAATCTTTTTTAACCAGTTCTTTCATGCGTTTTTCAATCGCAGTCAAATCTTCTGGTGTGAAAGGACGTTCATATTCGATGTCGTAATAATAACCATCTTCGATCACAGGACCGATGGCCATTTTTGCCGTTGGATGAAGCTGCTTAACGGCGTGACCAATAAGGTGGGCAAAAGAGTGACGAATCACTTCTAGACCTTCAGCATCACGACCCGTGATTAAAGAGATGTCTGAGTCGTGCTCAATCAGTTCGCAAGCATCAACTAATTCGCCATTGATTCGACCACAGACGGTTGCTTTCGCAAGGCCAGGTCCGATATCTTCAGCTACTTGCATCAATGTTACAGCATGATCAAACTCGCGTTTGGAGCCATCAGGGAGGGTAATTACAGGCATTAAACTATCCTTTCACAGTGGTGGCCCCTACCAAAGGCCACGTGACGTGCAAATTTGTTACTTATTAAAGCAACAACACAAAAATTTAGACGTAGGAGGTTACCCCTCAGACTGTTAAGTGTAAAGACCCGAAAGCCTTATATAGCGCTATAAACTATTAATTTAGTTAACTTTCTTTCAGCATACGTTTTTGAAAGCGCAAAGGGGTTTCACCTAGCCATACTTTAAAGGCGCGAGTGAATGCACTCTGCTCTGAGTATCCTAGTAACAAGGCAATTTCTGACAAAGTTAAGCGCCCTTCTTTTAAATACTGTTGCGCTAATTGCTGCCGAGTTTTTTGTAATAATTGTTTGAATATCAACTGTCGTTCTTCAAGGCGGCGATGCAAAGTTCGTGATGACATTGCCATATAGCGTGCTACTTCTTCTATGGTTGGTTTGCCATCTTGCATCGAACGCAGAACATACTTATAAAATTGCTGCTCAAAATGATCACCATTTGGCAAAACATCTAATAACGCATGGGCTTGCTGATCTAATAAAGCGCGCAGTGCGGGATCCGCTTGCTTAACTTTTAATGCAAGCATTGCAATAGGAAAAGTAATATGAGTATTTTTGCACTCGAATCTTACATCGCAGCCTAATATTTTTGCATATGCCGCTCTATTAACCGGTTTTGCATGAACAAAGCCTATATTGATTGGCCTTAATCCTTCATCCCCTACTAACAATTTTATATAAGCAAGCAGGCTAGAAATTAATGTTTCGTCCGACTCTCGAGTAGAATAGCCATAATCAAAAGGCCAAGAAAAAGTAATGAAATCGCCTTCAACCTGAGTAAAAGCTTCATTACCTTCATATAGCAGTCGCTGAAAACGTTCAAATCGCTGCAGTGCTTCTGCTAGGTATTCACACGACAAGCTTAGATAGCCCAAAACACCACAATGACTGGGCTGTATGTAAGTGCCCACTTCCAAACCGACGTAGGGTTTTTGGTAGATGCGAGCAATAACCTCTAAAGCGTGCCACCAATCCGTGAATGGCATGCGAGAATTAGCATTATAGTGAGAGAGCTTGGTTCGTAGAGCCGCAATTTCGGTTTCATTATCTGCCAGCGGATTGCCATCCAGATAACTCAATAACAGATTCGCCAAATCTCCAGCGACATTAAAATTCACTAACATACGTCTTTCTCAAATTAGGCGAAGTATTGCTCTTTAAGACTGTACTATTGCCCTACTGGCGGGAAATGTCAAAAATGAACTTCGAAATGTCAATATTTATCCTTAGTACCCAGAGATACTAAGATTCAGCAAAATGATTCAGCAAAGTCGATTGAACAATAATTATAAAAATTTAAGTAAACGCCGGAGAGATAAATGGAAGATTTAATACGTGCAGTTGGCTTCATTCTAGCCGCAGGGGTCGTTTTCATGGCCATGATGGTTTTTGAAGCTTGGTACCTGCACCGCAAAACAGGTGATACCAACTACCGTTTTGGCGAAACTCTTGCCAATTTAACCACAGGCGCTTCTTATAAAATTGTTGATGGTATTGCTATCGCCCTATTCATTACGGCTTTTTCAGACATGATCAATCCGTATGGTTTTGGCTGGAACCCCGAACCTTCTATTTGGGCCTTTGCCATATTATTTGTACTTGCCGATCTATGCATGTACTTCAATCATTTGGCGATGCATAAGTTCCGATGGTTTTGGGCAACCCACGTTACGCACCATTCGTCTGAACATATGAATCTTTCAACCGCGCTCCGTCAAAACTTTTTGAATGCACTGAACGGAAATTGGTTATTAATGTGGGTTCCACTATCACTCATTGGTTTTGATAAAGATTGGATTTTAATCGCCATTGAAACCAACTTGCTCTATCAGTTTTTCTGCCATACAGAAGCGATTGGCCGTTTGGGCTGGTTCGAAAAAATATTCAATACACCATCCCACCACCGAGTTCATCATGGCAGTAACCCTGCTCAAATCGATCGTAACTTTGGCGGTGTATTTATTATTTGGGATAAGTTATTTGGTACCTTTCGTGACGAGCGTGAAGCAGGTAAAGTCAAATACGGGGTAACCCGTATGCCAGCTAAACCACTGAATCCTTTTTACATTCAGGTTTATGAACTGGTATCGATTTTTAAAGATTTATGGAAGTACAAAGATTTAAGAATTCTGTACAAACACCCTGAATGGGTGACTGAAAAGTATGGAAAGCAAGATTGAAATTTCTTTTTAAGATATTTAAAAAAACGACTTTTACCTTAGCGGAAAAAGTCGTTTTTAATTAAACATTACATTTTAATCTTTATTAAGGTTCGAATGTTAACGCTCTTCAATAGAATCAGAATCTACACTCGAAGAATCAGAATCCGTATTAACAGATTCTTCATTTCTTAAGTAGCCAGCCGCTTCTTCTGCCTCAGTATTTTCTATCGCATAAGGCTCTGACGTTGAACGGGTTTGTTGATTCAACTGATGCATCTGCGATGCATTACCTAAATCACGCTCATTAGTAATCGAAGCAATAGACTCTCTATCATTTAAGAAACTGATTACATCCTCTTTAATAGAAGACAATTCTCTATCATCTTTATTTAAGCTCATAATATGTCTTGGGTACTCCAAATTTCTAATACCCGTTGCTGCAAATATACTGGTGGTCAGACGCGATACAACTACCCACGGCGTAATACTGCTGCGCACAACAGTATTTTCTGAACGCGTACTGTCATAAATACTCATGCCGGTAGAAAGCTTAGACTCATTAAAAGTACCTTCGCATTTAAAGTAGACTAATAACGATTCAAATTGCATCTCAGCAAAAAATAAATGCGCACTATTACTTAATAACTGAGCAAAGCTTTTAATCAAAAATCCTATTAATAAGAAATGCAGCGCAGCAACAAGAATTCCAGCACCTTCTAATACTGAAGCTTCGGAAGCAGCAAAGCTTTCAATACTGGCATAATTAATACTTTGAAAAAATGCATAAACATCAATCACACCATAAGCAAATGCCATAATTAAACAAGCGGCCACTACAAATAGTACATTACCAAGCGCTAAAGAAAGTAAGCGCACCTTGCCAAACAAAGGCCCAAGATCCATAGGTTTAATAACGGGTTGAACTTCCTGAATAAGTTCACCATTAAAAGAGCCTTTGCCATCGGATTGTTCAACAAGCGTTGGATCTATTTCACGATATACCCGGTTCGGCACTTCTTTATAACGACGATTTGCCATTACTAAGTTATCTAAGTTAATGAATACTTCATTAGGATGAATAGAAGCCTGCCAATTTTCTCTTAATTCTGAAACTTCAGCGGCAGGTTCTGCGTATCGCAAACGTTTCTGCAGCATAATAAAAATCAGAGCACTGGCACTTACAGCCAACAATAATAAACCCAGTAAATACAAGCTCACGTATAAAGAAGGCAGACCCGCAATATAAGCATCAACATCCACTTTTGATATATCCAGCTGTGCCATAATCCAAGATGCAGCAAGCCCTACCACAACGGGCATAATCAACGACAAGGTAATGATTTTAACGAGTGACCCCATACCAAGACTTTCAACCGTTTTTTGAGCATCTCGCTCAACAGGTCGGCTAGCAGAACGCCAAGAGATCAATAAATACAGCAATAAAAAAATAGAATAAACGGGGAACGCTAATTCACCCGCGTCACCTGCAAACCCCATAATAGAAACAAAAGCAACAAGTGCATAAGAAATCAAGGCAACCACAGTAGCAACCCAAGCACCAAATAAACGTTGGGCAAGATTACGAATAGGATAAGGGACAAATAACAGTTTAGGAATTAATGTATGAAGCAAACGCGATAGAAAACCTTGAGGCTCAGTAAAGGTGATGTTTTTACGACCCATAAGCATTTCTTCTAATTGCTTATCAGTATACGCCGTATAACCAGCCTCACTGGCAGAACTTGAACTTTCTGATCCACTTTTATTTCGCGCAAGTGATGCTGGGTGGCTGCGGCCGACAAAATATCTCAACGTTGCATAAATACCCTGACCAGCATTTTTAAGGCCTGTACCCAGAATAACAATGCCAAACACCATCAAGATCCAGCCAGTAACAGGATCTGTTTTTACTTCTCCAGCCGCTGAAATTAATAAATACAATCCTATTATTAATATGATTGAGCCTCTAATCGCAGAGAGAGTCCCTTCTATTTTGAACGGATTTTTTACGCCCAGATTAATCGAGCCATAATCAAAAGCCATTTCGTTTCCTTATCTTAAAATTTCTACCGGCATTAACATTTTTATAAAACGGGCCCACAAGTGCTAGGTCGTCTTAATTTTTTTGCATTCTTTATCATATTTCAGAGCAAGTCTAGCAAAGATAACAACATTATCAACGAAACTGAGCCAGCGATATTACAAGCAATCTAATATTAAGCAAACTCATCTGCTGTATAGGATAAAAATTTTTTAAGCAAAAAAAAACGACCCATATTGAATAATATAAGTCGCTTCTTATTTAGCGGTTAGTTTATAGACAAATCAATGTCTATTATTAACGCATCATTGGAGGCATACCGCCGCCACCAGCGCCTGTCATTCCACCCATAGCGCGCATCATTTTTTTCATGCCGCCTTTGGCTGTCATCTTCTTCATCATCTTTTGCATCTGCTTGTGCTGCTTCAACAATCGATTAATGTCTTGAATCTGAGTACCGGAACCCCGTGCAATACGTTTCTTACGCGAGCCGTTAATTTTATCGGGGAAATGACGTTCCATCGGAGTCATTGAACAGATAATAGAATCCATTTGCTTGAACTGGCTTTCGGCTGCATCGGTTTGCTTCGCCATGTTAGCCATGCCGCTCATACCTGGAAGCTTATCTAACATAGAGGTAATCCCGCCCATGTTATTCATCTGTCGAAGCTGATCACGGAAGTCTTCTAAATCAAAACCTTTACCGGCTTTTAATTTTTGGGTCAGTTTATCCGCTTTTTTCTTGTCGATTTTGCGCTCAGCTTCTTCGACAAGGGTCATGATATCACCCAAGTCTAGAATACGTGAGGCAACACGATCTGGGTGGAAAGGCTCTAACGCCTCTGTTTTCTCCCCCATCCCCATGAATTTAATCGGCTTGCCCGTTACGTGACGAACAGAAAGCGCAGCACCACCACGCGCATCACCATCGGCTTTGGTTAATACCACACCGGTAAGCGGTAAGGCATCGTTAAAGGCTTTAGCTGTATTCGCCGCATCTTGACCCGTCATGGCATCTACAACAAATAATGTTTCTTGCGGAGAAATGGCACCATGAAGATCTTTAATCTCAGCCATCATCTCTTCATCGATGGCTAGTCGACCAGCAGTATCAACAATCAATACATCGGCAAATTGCGTTTTTGCTGCTTGAATGGCGGCGTTAGCAATATCAATGGGCTTTTGACTTACGTCAGAAGGGAAGAATAACGCCCCTACTTCGGTCGATAACGTTTCAAGCTGCTTGATCGCTGCAGGACGATAAACGTCGGCAGATACCATCATCACTTTTTTCTTATCACGCTCTTTTAAGAAGCGCGCCAGCTTTGCAGCAGTGGTGGTTTTACCCGCCCCCTGCAAACCAGCCATCAAGATAATTGCAGGTGGCTGAACGGCTAGGTTAAGACCTTCGTTGGCCTCACCCATCACATCACGCAATTCATCATTTACAATTTTAAGGAAAGCCTGGCCTGGATTTAGGCTGGTCATCACCTCGGAACCGATCGCGCGCTCTTTTACGCGGTCTGTAAATGCTTTAACCGCAGGTAAAGCTACATCGGCTTCCAATAACGCCATACGCACTTCGCGCATCGTGTCTTTAATATTTTCTTCGGTCAGCTTGGCCTGGCCAGTAATGCTCTTTAAGGCACCACCCAGGCGGTCGGTTAAACTATCAAACATGGGCTTATGTCAATCACTGCTAAATAATAAAGTCACCGATTGTACAAATATCGGCACAACATAGCTAGCCGAGCTTGGCGTTATCTCTTTGTTGTGAGAAACTTTTGCCCTATTCAACACATTCTCATCATCTTCTAAAGGAATAATCGGGCATGAGCGGAACCTACAGCGCAGCCTTTTTTGCTTTTCCAGCCGCATTTTTATATTTATTGGCGGCTTATCGCCAATGGCAAACACTCAAGCAAAAAAAATCTGCCAATAAACCTTTAGTGCTCTCACTGGGTTTAATTGCTGGCATTCTTCACGCCCTATTATTGGCGGGCTCGGTTGTTCAACACGGAGGGTTTAATTTTGGTTTCTTCAATGTTGGCACCTTAATTACCCTCGTCATTAGTCTTTTGGTGATTATTAGCAGCGCTAGCAAGCCTTTAGAAAATCTCCTTATTGGTGTTTTTCCAATGGCCGCGTTTATTGTTTTTATGGATGCCCTACTGCCTAATTCAGAAAAGATAACCCCTCTTACCGGCGGATTAGGATTACACGTTGTATTATCAATTTTGGCATACAGCATTTTAATCATCGCCGGCATTCAAGCAATTTTGCTATATATGCAGAACAAACAGCTTAAAAGCCACAATACTTCAGGGCTGGTGAAAGCGTTACCACCATTACAAACGATGGATGCATTATTATTTGAAATGATCTGGATCGGAATGGTCTTGCTGACCGCCGCATTTGTGATTGGCTGGCCGTATATTACAGACATTAAAGAACAGCATTTATTGCATAAAACAGCGCTCAGTATTATGTCGTGGTTAGTCTATGCAACGCTGCTATTTGGACGTTTCAACTTCGGCTGGAGAGGTATAACCGCAAGCCGTTGGACGCTAGTAGGGACAGGTTTCTTAATTTTGGCTTATTTTGGCTCTAAATTTGTATTGGAGTTAGTACTCTGAGGTTATTTTTTGGTATCCTTGCGTTCCCAAAATAACGCAAGGAACTCGTCTTGAACGACGTCCCCCTCAGTATCCTATTTGGCATACTGGCTTTACTGATCATTTTCTCTGGTTTTTTCTCAAGTTCTGAGACTGGCATGATGTCGCTCAACCGCTATCGGTTGCGTCATATGGCCAAGAATAAGCATAAGGGAGCGATGCGAGCATCCAGCCTTTTAGCCAAGCCTGACCGCCTCATTGGTACAATTCTTACGGGTAATAACCTGGTTAACTTTGCGGCCGCCGCCTTAGCCACGATTATTAGCCAGCGTTTATGGCCAGATAATCCTGATTTAGCCGTTTTTGTGAATACCATTTTATTCACCTTAGTTGTGCTTATTTTTGCAGAATTAACACCCAAAACCCTAGCGGCCATTCATCCTGAAAAAGTCGCCTTTCCAGCCTCAAGAATATTGGTGGGCATTCAGTGGTTACTGACACCGTTCGTTTGGTTTGTTAATACCATTGCTAACGCGCTGCTTAAGCTGGTTAAAGTTGATACAAATGCGACACCCGATCATTTAAGTACTGAAGAATTGCGTACCGTCGTTAATGAAGCCGGAACCATGATTCCGAAACGCCACCAGCACATGCTGATCAGTATTCTAGATTTAGAAAAAATGGCAGTGAACGATATTATGGTGCCTCGCAATGAAGTCATGGCGATTAACCTAGAAGATGATATTGAAGAAATTGTTGAGCAACTAAGGTCTACTCAACATACCCGCTTACCGGTATATCGTGGTGATATCAACGACGTTGTTGGTATTTTGCATACGCGTAATGCGAGCCGTTTTTTAACCAACCCTGACTTCAATAAAAGCGATATTTTACAAGAATGTCGAGACCCGTACTTTATTCCAGAAAATACGCCGCTGCATACTCAGCTGTTTAACTTTCAAAAACAGCAGCGCAGAATTGCCTTAGTGGTTGATGAGTATGGTGATGTTCAAGGTGTGTGTACTTTAGAAGATATTCTTGAAGAGATCGTTGGTGAATTCACTACCGATACCGCGGCCATTGATAACCCTGACTTCAAACGCTTGAATGATGGCAGTACTGTTATTGATGGAACGGCCTATATTCGCGACATTAATAAAGCACTTGGCTGGGATTTTAATACCGACGGTCCAAAAACCTTCAGCGGTTTGATTGTAGAGTATTTAGAAACCATTCCTGATGCGCCCGCTTGCTTAACGCTAGAAGGTAAGCGCATAGAAATCATCAAAGTTGAAGATAACTTGGTGAAGCTCTCTCGAGTATTTGATAAGTAGCTACCCGTACATCGGTGCAGTCTTTAGAGACTGCATCGTTAAAAACGGCCTTCAGCTCCGCTTCCAAAACCCTTAATTACCAACTTCCCGTTAAATATCAACTCTCCGACGTTTTAACTTAGCGCCAATAAAGTGCTACAATCGCCGCCTTTCTTTTAGCCACGAATTAAGCCTGTAGCAACATGACTGATCAAGCATCCCAAAGCCGTAAGATACTGGTAACCAGCGCACTTCCCTACGCCAATGGCTCAATCCATCTTGGCCATCTATTGGAATATATCCAAACTGATATATGGGTACGCTTTCAAAAATTACGTGGACACCAATGTACCTACGTATGTGCAGATGATGCACACGGCACCGCCATCATGTTGCGTGCCGAAAAAGAAGGCCTAACACCGGAACAACAGATTGCTAATGTTAAAGCCGAGCACGAAGCTGATTTTGCCGGTTTCCAGGTAAACTTCGACAACTTCCACTCGACTCATTCAAAAGAAAACCGCGAGCTGAGCGAAGAAATCTACAAAGCCTGTCGCGATAAAGGCCACATTGCTGTTCGTAAAATTAAACAGCTTTTTGATCCTGTAAAAGAACTGTTTTTAGCCGACCGCTACGTGAAAGGCCAATGCCCAAAATGTCATGCCGAAGACCAGTATGGCGACAACTGCGAAAGCTGTGGCGCAACGTATACACCGGCTGAATTGATCAAACCTTTCTCAACCATCTCGGGCGCGACCCCAGTTGAAAAAGAATCTGAACATTATTTCTTTAAGCTTCCTGACTTCCAAGAGTTCCTACAAGATTGGACTCGCTCAGGCACCTTACAAGAAGAAGTCGCTAACAAACTCGCCGAATGGTTAGACTCAGGTCTTCAAGAATGGGACATCAGCCGTGACGCACCGTATTTTGGTTTTGAAATCCCAGATGCTCCAGGCAAATACTTTTACGTATGGCTAGATGCACCCATTGGCTACATGGCTAGCTTCAAAAATCTTTGCAATAGCGAAGAAGGCAAAGCCCAAGGCTTAAACTTTGACGAATATTGGAAGCCAGGCTCTGAGACTGAAACTGAGGTTTACCACTTCATCGGTAAAGACATCATCAACTTCCACGCCCTATTCTGGCCTGCGATGTTAACCGCAGCCGATTACCGCACACCAACCGCGGTAAATGCTCACGGTTTTGTTACTGTGAACGGCGAAAAAATGTCTAAGTCTCGTGGCACCTTTATTAAAGGCCGTACTTTCTTAAATCATTTAGACCCAACCTATTTACGTTATTATTTTGCGGCAAAATTAAGCAACAAAGTAGACGATTTCGATTTAAATCTAGAAGACTTCGTACAACGCGTAAACAGCGATTTGGTTAACAAGCTAGTTAACATTGCTAGCCGTACCGGTAACTTTGTTTTCAAAGCCGGCGGTAAATTAAGCAGTAACTGTATAGAACAAGACATGGTGCAGCACTTCATCGACCAAGGTGATGTGATTGCCGAGTATTACGAAAACCGCGAATTTGGTAAGGCCATGAAAGAAATCATGACCTTGGCCGATCGCGCTAACGAATACATTCAAGAAAAAGCCCCTTGGGCCATGAATAAAGAAGAAGGCCGCCAGCAAGAAGTGATCGAAGTATGTTCGGTTGCACTTAACTTATTCCGTCAGTTAATTACCTACCTAGCCCCAGTATTGCCTGACATTGCTGAAAAAACTCAAGCTTTCTTGAACCTAGACTCTTTAAATTGGGATGCGCGCACCAATATCTTATTGGATCACGAGATCAACAAGTTTAAGCCGATGCTTGGTCGAGCTGAGATGAAGCACGTTGAAGCCATCTTAGAAGAAACTAAAGATGACCTTCGTAAAGAAGCGATCTTGAACGGCGACCTTTCTGCCTTAGAAGCCGCAGAAGAAGTTACTGCTGAAGCTACGCCACAAGCAGAAGAAAAAAAGCTGAGCAATAAAGAACGTAGAAAACTTGAAAAAGAACGCCGCGCCGCTGAACAATTAGCCAACGCGCCTAAGTTACGTGAAGACGGTAACGAAGTCATCGCTGACGAGATTCAGTTTGAAGACTTCGCTAAAGTCGATTTGCGTATTGCTAAAATTGTAAAAGCTGACCATGTTGAGGGCGCTGATAAATTATTGCAGCTCACTTTAGACATTGGTAATGGCGAAACTCGTAACGTATTTTCAGGAATCAAAGCGGCCTACCAGCCAGAAGATCTTGAAGGTAAGTTAACGATCGTGGTAGCTAACTTAGCTCCGCGTAAAATGAAATTTGGCATGTCGGAAGGCATGGTTCTCGCAGCTGGCCCTGGTGGCAGCGACTTGTGGATTTTAGAACCCCACGACGGCGCACAGCCTGGCATGCGCGTACTTTAATACCAACTTAAACATAGAGAAACGAGAAAAAGATGAGCACAGAAAATGTTATCGCACCAGATTATTTAAAAGACTTATCCTCTTTAATGTTAGAGGATGGCAACATTGCCACTTCAAATGTTTGGTATCACGGTACAGCCTCTAGCTTAGTAAAAAGTATAAAAAGCAAAGGCCTTCATGGTGGCGGCGATGCAGCTTGGATCAAGCGCACCCAAGGCACTTTGCAAACGATTGGCAACCGTACTTTTGAAAGCCAAGATCCTGTTTTCTTAACCCAAAGTAAAGAGTTGGCTTATTTCTGGGCACAGCAGCGTGCTCACTCACGCAATGTATACTTCCAGAAAGATGAGACGCCTGTTGTTATTAAAGTTACTCTTAACGAAGATGATAATGCCAAAGTAAATCCTGATGCCGGCGGCGCCGCCTTGATTATGGAACCCGGTAATGAATATATTATTTACGTTAAAGATCTATTCATCGCGAATGGCCAAGACCTAGATGATTTTGATCAAACAAAAGCAGACCGTATGATTTACCTTACTCGTTTAGGTTTAGCGTATACCAACGATTACATTCCAGGTAAATTCATCGAAGTAATCGCAGCAGATTCTTAATTCAGAGGCATTGAATTCAAAAAAATCGGCATAAGAGAGAATAATAGCCAGTCTTAGCAAATATGCTAGACTGGTTTTTTTATGCCTAGGTTTAGTGCTTATGACACTCTTTCGTCTCTCCCTGATGATTACCACCCTTCTTTTTTCATGCCTTAGCTATGCCCAAACCAGTATTTGGAGTGTGAGTAATGGCAAAAATACTGTTTATTTGGGTGGCACGTTTCATATGTTAAAGCCTAGTGATTATCCTCTACCGATAGAATTTGAACAGGTTTATAAAAAAGTAAATTGGCTAGTCTTTGAAACCGATATAACACAGCTGGCAAGCCCCTATTTTCAAGATAAATTCCTTCAATCTATGACTTTGCCCACAGGGCAAATACTCGCCGACCACCTCTCCTCAGAAGCCTATGCAGAATTGATACGCTACGCTGCTAAAAACCAAATGGATATTGCGCGCTTTCAGCGCTTCAAACCCCAAATGGTTGCACTGATTATTACAATAGAAGAACTTAAAAAGTTAGGGCTAACCGCAGAAGGCGTAGATAATTATATTGGTGAGAAAGCGTTGGCCGACAAAAAAATGGTCACAGAACTTGAAAGTATTGATGATCAAATTCATTACATATCGACCATGGGAGAAAATAACGAAAGCAGCCTAGTTTTGCAGACCCTCGAAGACATGCAAAACTTACCCAAAGTACTTAATGCGATGATCACCGCATGGCGTTCAGGTGACGATGACGGTTTATTTGAAAACGGCATTAAGCCTATGTTAGAAGACTACCCAAAGATTTATCAAAGTCTTGTGGTTGAACGCAATAATAATTGGATCACAAAAATAGAAAAATTAATTGCGCACCCTGAAGGCAAATTTATTCTGGTCGGGGCAATGCATTTAATTGGAGAAGATGGATTACTGAAAAAATTAAAGGACAAAGGCTACAAAGTAGAACAGTATTAAAATTTATATCAGAATGAGAACATAGACCTATCAGGTTTATGTTCTATTTTTAATCTAATACTGAAATAAAGTGATTAAAATACAAGCAGTTGAAACGTTTATTAGAGCTTTACTAGTTTCTCCCTAAAGTACAGATTAGCTCTCTTCCCAACATTATCTATGAAGGACCTATTGGTGAATACAAATACGTATGTATTATGTATGGTTCAATAAAATCATTACCTAAAATGGCTGTTTATATCATTTTTAAATACGGAATCATTGGCACGGCAAAACGTTTATGTCGCGACTAAAAAGGTTCCTATATGCGCCCTTAAAGTTTTGATCTGACGTTTATATACACTCTTACAAACAAGTTCCATTGACACCTTGCGCCAACGATTTAACATGTTAGTAATTCTATAATTATGAGAAACATATGAAATCAATTATTACCGCTTTCACGACCTTCTTTTTAATGTTTGCAATGGTCAGCGAAGCCGACGCAAAACGTTTTGGCGGTGGTGGCTTTGGCAAAAGCTATAAAACCTCTCCTTTTGCTTCCAAGAAAGCCACTCCGGCTAAAAAAGACCAACAACAAACTCAGGCAGGCCAAAAGAAAAGTGGCATGATGGGGGGATTAATGGGTGGTTTATTAGCCGGTGGACTCTTCGCCGCTTTATTAGGCAGTGGTGCTTTTGAGGATTTACAGATCATGGACATGGTCATTATGGCTGCTTTAGCATTCTTGGCTTTTAAACTGTTCAAGGGTTTCATGTCAGGTGGAGCTCGTAGCCGACAACAGCCTTCCGTTGCCGGACTTGGCGGTAATCAGACCCATCAGCGTCAAAGCTTTGAAATGCCACAAGACGCAGGCACTCAAACGGGGGCTGCACAAGAAGTTCCAGCGACACAAGCCACGGGCTTCAACCAAGATGAAATTCCATTTAATCTGCCTGAAGGTTTTGATCAGCCAGGATTTATCGAAGGATCTCTTAGCCACTACCGCACCGTTCAAGAATCTTGGAATAAAGGCGAACTAGAAACAATTGAAGAGTACGTCAGCCCTGAGCTATTTGCAGCGCTTTCTAAGCAGCGCAATAAGCTAATGGTTCCACCACAGACTGAAATTTTAGATTTAACAGCAGAAATTGTTCGTGCTGATCAAGCGGGTGATTCCGCTGAAATCAGTATTTTATTCCGCGGTGTCTGTAAAGATGATTTAGAAAAGTCTCAAGATGGCATTTTTGATATTTGGCACTTACAGCGCGATTTAAGTACTGAAAATGCTGATTGGGTTATTGTTGGTATTGAAGCAGAGTAAGTCATTTACGATTATTTCATTCGATACTCAAAAGCTGCTACTCTTTAGCAGCTTTTTTTGTTTTAACGCCACCCAAAAATAATGATAAGAAGGAAATGATATGATCCCCACAACCACATCGACACTGACGATCGCTTACTGGTGCGTTATTGTCGCTATTTTAATGCCTGTTTTATTTACAGGCTTAGCAAAATTCACCAGTGGTTTTAGACCAAAAGACAACCACAATCCTCGCGCCTATTTAGAGCGGCTATCAGGCTGGCGCCAACGTTCAAACTGGGCACAGCAAAATACTTTTGAATCCATCCCAGGCTTTATGGCAGCGGTTGTGATTGCTCATCAAATGGGCGGTAACCAAGATAATATCGATATGCTGGCCGTTACCTATATTATTATTAGAATCGTCTATGGCGCCTTATACATTGCCGATCTGGCACTCTTAAGATCCGCCGTTTGGGGATTAGGTGTGGCTTGTATCATAGGTTTATTTTTCGTCTAAATCGTCTTCGCCGCTCGCATCCAACTGACTTGTGCATATACAATCACTATGGCAGCGGCTGTTCCCATAGGGAACATTGGAAATAAGAAAATACAGAAAACCCATACCAACGCCTGCTTCCACAGATTCTTATCAGCAATTGAGCGCTTTACCAGAAAATTAAACAGCAAACTGGGAATCGCAATCGTAAAGAAAATAGCTGAAAATCCCATTAGAAAATTCATATTCTCAGACACACCTTCAGCGGGTTCTGCGGCGTTGAACACGCCTAACATCACTCCCATAAACACGGCAATAAAAACAGTAAAAATAGTAATCACATTCACCGCGATTCGAGCCGCATTAATTTTATTTTGCAAAGCTTCATCACTTTGCAGATCTTGTTGAACGGTATTAATTGAAGACATAAAAAAAACCAACGAAATAACTAAGAATATTCATCATCTCAAATATATAAGGTTGTGACTATGATTCGTTAATAGAGAGGGTATAAAAAG
>CAWVSY010000035.1:0-37598 GCA_963933055.1 uncultured Oleispira sp. | reverse complement strand
CGCCTTCTCGGCTTTCTACAAAATGCCTCCTATCCATAATCCCAGCGCGCAAATATTTTGAGATTAATCTTAACAACTCTTTATCCTTCAGCTTATAGCTTAGGTGGGTCATTAATAAATCATGATTTACTCGGTAATAACCAAGGATGGTGGAAATTCAGATATTGCAGGAGCAATATATCTGCCATCAAATTTGCTCAAACAATGTGATGAAATCTGTTTACCAAGCCTGTTTAAATCAGTAGCTTAGAACTGTTTAGATTTCCGATCGCATGTTAAGCAGATCTCCCCACTCTTTATAAATAAATCGGAGACATGAACTTTCCCTGCGCAACTGCATCATTTAAGGTGGCCCTACTCTTTAATAAAAAGCAGCACATGGCTTCGTCTTGTGCCAACTCGCCTCCAGCCTACGCCTCATATGATGTTCTTGTTCATCAGCTCGCAGTTTTGCTAGCGGCTTCCTCCGGACCTAACTTCGCAGTTAAGCCCTTGCCATTCCCTAGCAGTTAAGGTCACCTTCCTACAGAAGACTTTCACCTCATTAGTTCATGCCCATGCTGGGCGTACACAATCAGTTGGTGAGCGCCACTTCGTGGCTGAGACGTTTTCCACTTCACTCGTTCCTCGCTACGTTTCACCGCCCCACAACAAAAGCGTTAGACCGCCGCACATCTGGACAGCGGCGGTCATTGAATCCCCCCCTAGAAGATTACCCCCTAATTTATCTTGTCAACTTTTCAACTATTCTTCTTACCATTGGGGCGACAATGGCAACTGTAGGAAAGGCTATTGGCCATGTCGTTATACAGCTTTTGAACCACTGCCCAGCAAATCCTGAATGAATCCCTTGAGAGATAAAAAGTACAACAGCGGACACGATACAGACCATTATGGCCGAGAGCAAAGCGCTGAAAAGAATTGGGGCAAAACGAACGGGAATATACATATGTTTCTCCTGAGTATGGTTTATTAGTACTGATTTTTATAATGAACAATAAAATTTTAGTGCCCATGCTGATGCATATAGGCCAAGCCCAAAAACAGCATGATTAATAACACTATGCAGTCTTGTAGAGTTTGGTTTTGGTGTTCGAGATGAGGCAATGCCAGCTCCCATACCCGGCTGCATTAATAAAAAGGGCGCTGCCACTGTCCCAAAACCAACAACGAGCGCTGGGCCAATTGTTGGATTGAGAATCCAAGCCTTACCCGCGATGCCAACCAGCAAGGCTGCGAAAGCTATACCTATCAAGTAGTGGGCGATCCATCCAATAAAGTGCTCTCCTTGTATAGGAACAGATGCTGCAATAGAGTCATGACGAAATTTTCCGTGCGTCATGTAAGCTAACCAGCGCCCAACCATTCCATAATTTGGGGGAGGAATTCCGAGCAGTGATTTCCTCAATATGCCCCATAAGTCCATCACACCAGTTGCTCCAATTCCGATAAAAAATACAATCACTAGATTATTCATAAGTATCACCTTTGCTTGTTTCGATTTCGAACTAGTGATAGCGTACTACTTCAAGTCGACTTGAGGTCAAGAATTATTTATGGATATAGCAGAGGTAGCCAAGCGTTCTGGGGTTCCAGCCTCCACATTGCGTTTCTATGAAGAAAAAGGATTGATCAATTCTGTTGGCAGGCAAGGACTTCGCCGTGTATTTGGAGCCAATATTTTGGAGAGGCTTGCATTGATTGCTCTGGGGCGAGTAGCTGGATTTTCACTAGATGAAATCGCTCAAATGGTGGGAGCTAATGGAAGCCCAAATATTGATAGAGAGCTGCTGGTGAAAAAGGCAGATGAACTGGATAGCACCATCCAAAAGCTGATAGCGATGCGCGATGGGCTTAGGCATGCAGCTGTCTGTTCTGCTCCGAGCCATATGGAATGCCCTAAGTTTCGTCGCTTGCTCGGATTAGCGGCATCTGGAGCAATTAAAAATGAAGTCTCGGAGCAACTGCCAAAAAATCGGCGATCTAACGACTAAGGATAAGTCGCGCGAAGCAGCGACCTATCCTATTGTTGAACGAGCCCGGTAATTCAGGCTCACTGCGCTTCTATTTATAGTATTTATCTATTTCAAAACCGAAGTGAATAGAGATGATATTCATTGGTGAGCAGTAGCATTTACAGATGAATTTTGGCCTTTCAAGTTCTATTTTGGCATTGCCGTGTAGAAAACCACAACCCCCTGCCCGCCAAAATTCTTTTGGTAGGGTGTGCTGTAAAACCAAAGCAATAAAGTCTTCACCTTTGAGTTTTCAGGTCATTAACTTTTTCATATTACTATTGGTATATTGAACGGTAATATATTCACAGTCATTTGCAATGATATTGCGATTGCTGATAACACCTTTATACAAGTATCATTCAACTGGCGAGTGTTAACTTATCGGGCATTGATCATAAAACTCGGTGATGCGGCGCACAGCACGAGAATAAACATCAACCGTTGAATCAACCTTGCCTTGGCGCTGCAATGCACTAAAATGCTTCTGGTAAAGTGAATTGAACTTACTTTGTTAGGTCCAACCTCTAGCAGTCGCACTCGGGGATGAGTGCATAGAGAAATTATTGCTGGTGGTGAGTTTTTTGCTTTTCTGTCGCGTAGTAGCTTCGTTCAACAATGCACACAAGGAGGATGATTTGAGTAATCTGAAAACGGTAGAATTAAAGGCGTTTATTCCTTCAAAAGACTTTGACACGTCAAAGAGTTTTTATTCAGAAATAGGTTTTACAAAAGCCTCTGATGAAAGTGGAATTGCCTATTTTCACTCTGGTAGTTGCAGTTTTCTACTCCAAGATTTTTATGATAAATCTTTAGCTGAAAACCTGATGATGCACCTGCTTGTCGAAGATATCGAATCTTGGCATAATCAGATTACAAAATCGGGTGTGGCAGATAAATATCATGTTAATGTCTCGGATATCACTAAACAGCCATGGGGTATGCTAGATTTCGTTGTTCATGATCCTAGCGGTGTATTGTGGCGGTTTGGTCAAAATGTATAGTTATTTAATTAATATGAAAGTTATACATGCACTATTATTCTTTACTTTATCAATCTCTGTTTTAGCAGATGAAATACCACGTTACTGGGATTTCAATGCTGATGGTAAAGAAGATATTTGGTATGAATACTCTGAGTTAAGTTACTTGCTGAATCTAGATCGAAACTACGATGGTGTTGTAGATCTACACACTCAATATGATTCACACACAGACTGGCCTCTATCAGGAGCCAGTGATGATGACTTTGATGGTTCTTTTGAAACAAGACATGCGTATAAAAATGGAACTATCTATGCGTATCTTGTCGATTCAAATCAGGATCAATGTTATGACATTGTTCATTATTATCACCATGAAGTTATATTTAAATCGAAGAGATATGAAAATTTAAAGGGTAAAAAAATCATCACAATTGTAAATTATAAATTAGATTTCCCAGTGTCTTCTGAGACTAAAGAGACAAGCATCACGCCGTGTGAATTTCATAAATCAGAAGTGTCTAAAATTCCATCCATTCAGAATATGCCGACCAAAGAGTCCAACCCATGAATAATGAATTGCCTAACAAAAAGTTGGTGTTAGCACCTGCGGTACTGAGACGCTTCTAGCGCCATCCCAACCGTTGTAGGTATTCACAGCGTTACGCCCTACAGATCCAAGTTCGCAGTTAAGCCCTTGCCATTCCCTAGCAGTTAACATCTAATAGTGATATTAAAATCGCTAAGGATGGTGGCCTTTCTACAGAGGGCTTTCACCTCATTAATTCATACTCATGCTGGTCGTACACAGCATCAACACAATCTACAACAAGTTGGCGAGACTAACTTCGTTCGGTCGTATTACGGACGTTATATTTACTGAGAAATCATGAAGATAATTTTACTATCATTAATCTATCTACTATCAATAGATGCTCTAGCAGAGTCCTTCGAAGATGATCTAATTGCAGCATCCGTTTATCGAACAACTCAAGATGTCACCTATGATGGGTCTTATTTTTCTATAATCTATCCGAATGGCGATGTACCTAAAAATATAGGTGTCTGTACTGATGTGATTATTCGCTCTTATCGTGAACTGGGTGAAGATCTTCAGTTGTTGGTTCATGAGGATATGTCTGAAAATTTTGATAAATATCCATCCAAACGAATTTGGGGATTATCAAGAACTGATAAAAATATTGACCATAGACGCGTACCTAACTTACAAGCTTATTTTACTCGCCATGGCAATAAGTTACCCGTAAGTTCCAATGCTAAAAATTATAAGCCTGGGCATTTAGTTACATGGATGTTACCGGGTAATTTACCCCACATAGGCATTGTGACTAATCAGTATTCTAAAATTACTGGCAATCCACTTATTGTCCATAATATTGGTTCAGGCCCAGAGCTAGAGGATATGCTGTTTTCATATACTATTTCAGGTCATTACAAGTATGTGCCAAAAAAGTATAAGCTCTGATATTCTTTTTATTATACTTAAATTAATCAACTAACCATGCGCTGAAATTTTAAGGGCTACTACTGGGAGTCAATTAGCAAGGGGTTTCCTCGTAGCTAGCCCTTGCCATTCACTAGCAATTAACATCTAATATATTTATCAATGTGCTCATGATATTGACGACCCTACGGTTAAGCTTTCACGTTAGGAGTTCATACTCAACGCACCAGATTTTTAATCCCTTATTTTTTCATAATGATATACATCACAGGAAATATCATGAAGCATGAAGAGCTGCCAGAAGATCATACTGACCCGTTATTGAAGGTATTGCACAGAGCGATCAAATTTGCGATTAGAATACTTGCCGTCCTGATGGTTTTAGTCATCTTTTGGAGCATTGCAGACGTTATATACGTATTGTATACCAAGCTTATATCACCGCCCTACTTTCTACTTGATGTTGAAGATATTTTACAAACTTTCGCTGCTTTCATGCTTGTTTTAATCGCCGTTGAAATATTTATCAATATTCGGCTGTATCTCGGATCAAACATTATTCCGGTGGAATTAGTGATTGCCACGGCACTTATGGCGGTAGCCCGTAAAGTGATTGTATTAGATCTCAAAGCTGTTTCTGCAGATCAAATTATTGGCCTTGCTCTCGTCACACTTGCACTGGGTGTATCATACTGGCTGGTCAAGCAAACCAACAAACGTACACAGTGAAAATAATTTTAGATAAATACGAAATACCATGGCCAAATTTACAAAAACGTTCAAATATTTTGTTGCTGCTCTAGGAATTCTGTTGTTGGTTGGTTTTTTAGTGCCCGAAGAAATCGTTATTCCTGTTCAAGGTGCTACTAAGAGTGACTGGAATCACAATACATTTTGGTATCAGCCTTGGGGAACATCAGGCGTACACAAAGGAATAGATATTTTTGGAGTAAAAAACACACCTGTTATTGCCGCGACAAGTGGCATTGTTATTTTTTCTGGTGTTTTAGGAAAAGGAGGCAATGCCATCGCTATATTAGGGCCCAAATGGCGAATACATTATTATGCTCATTTGAATGAAAATAGCGCAGTACTTGGCGATATAGTGAACATTAATAAGCACATAGGTACGCTCGGTGATACTGGCAACGCGGCGGGGAAACAACCCCACCTACATTATTCAATTTTGTCGATTATTCCTATACCTTGGCTTGCAACGATGGAAAGCCAAGGTTGGAAAAGAATGTTTTTCTTAAGCCCGCATCAAAAGCTGATATAAGCTTTGGTTCCCCATAACGGAACCGTTGATAAGCTATGTTTAAAGCTGCCTTCTGTTTCTTTGGTTGTATAAGATAAATAAAGCAAAGTCTGGTTTTTCGCATCATAGATGCGTCTTACCTTCATTGTTTTGAAGAAGATGCTTTTAGATTGTTTGAAAACCACCTCACCTGATTTGCTTTTGTCGATAGAAGCAATCATTTCTGGGGTAATATGCCCTGTTTGACGACAAGAAATAGAGCTATCGCTAGGATCAGAAAAACTAAAATCGGCTTCAATTGATGCAATATGGCACGTCACCCCTGGGATTTTTTCGTCATCCAGGTTTGATACCTTGATATCTTTTAATGTAAATAAACCCAACGAAACATCACCAACTTCGTTATCAGAGCAGCCTGAAAGCAGTGTTGCAAAACACAATGCGAGTACAGATTTCTTCATTTTTCATGACCTTTCAAGTTGTTAAGAAACTTTCAATATACATCCTAGGGTGTCGCCACGATAACGTAAAGAGTATCAGCAGTAGAGTATGCTAATAATACGAGCCGATTAGCCTATTCCTTCCGATTAGGCTAAAATCGCGCCCATATTTAGATCTACCCTTGATGAGCCCATAATGTCAGATAATACGACTCCCCCAGAAGCACTGGCCGCTAGTGAAATTCTCGCCAGCAGCAAGCACGATAGCAACGGCAAAATTGGCTTTGTAAGCCTAGGCTGCCCTAAGAACAGTGTTGATAGTGAACGTATCCTTACCCAGTTAAAAATGGACGGTTACGACATCACCAATACCTATGAAGATGCTGACGTTGTGGTGGTGAATACCTGTGGTTTCATTGATGCCGCTAAGCAAGAGTCTTTAGACGCGATTGGCGAAGCCATGACCTCTAACGGTAAGGTCATCGTTACCGGTTGTATGGGCAAAGGCGCTGACGCTGAGTTAATTAAGAAAGAAAATCCTGGCGTATTATCTATCTCTGGCGCTCACGCCTACGAAGAAGTGATGACCGCTGTACACGAGTGGGTGCCACCGAATCCCGATTTCGACCCGTTCACCGATTTGATTCCAGCTCAGGGCGTGAAACTGACGCCACGTCATTATTCGTACTTGAAGATTTCGGAAGGCTGTAACCACAAGTGTACGTTCTGCATCATCCCAGATATGCGCGGCAAGCACGTTAGTCGCCCCATTGGTGATGTATTAGAAGAAGCTAAGCGCCTTGTTGATGCCGGTACTAAAGAGCTATTGGTTATTTCGCAAGATACCAGTGCTTATGGCGTTGATATGAAATTCCGCACGGGTTTCTGGAACGGTATGCCGGTTAAAACCAACTTATTAACGCTGTGTAAAGAGCTTGGTAAGATGGGGGTTTGGGTACGTTTACATTACGTTTATCCTTATCCGCATGTTGACGACATTATTCCATTGATGGCTGCAAATGAAATATTGCCGTACTTGGATATTCCATTCCAGCACGCTAGCCCTGCTGTTTTGAAGTTAATGAAACGTCCTGCTCACGCCGAAAATACGTTGGCGCGTATTAAAAAATGGCGTGAGATTGCTCCAAACATCGTATTACGTTCAACCTTCGTTGTTGGCTTCCCAGGTGAAACCGAAGAAGACTTCCAAATTCTTTTAGACTGGTTAGACGAAGCAGAATTGGACCGCGTAGGTTGCTTTAAATACAGCCCTGTTGAAGGTGCTCGTGCGAATGCGTTACCGGATCATGTGCCTGAAGAACTTCAGCAAGATCGCTGGGAACGCTTCATGGCGAAAGCTCAAGAAATTAGCACACGTAAACTTGCTCGTCGCGTAGGTCAGACGATGACGGTATTGATCGATGATATCGATGAAGAAGGTGCTGTTGGTCGAACGGTTGCCGATGCGCCAAACATTGATGGCATGGTTTATTTAAATGACTTCTTTGATTGCGAAGCGGGCGATTTTGTTGAAGTTGAGATCACCCATTCTGATGAATACGATCTATGGGCTGAAGTGAAGGTTTAACTTTTACGAACACCTAAGCCGATCATAAAGACAAAAAGCCTCTGTTATTACTAACAGGGGCTTTTTTTATTTGGGCTGTCTTTAAAAATCATCACCTGGATAAATCGATTCCGCGTACAGTTGCAGCTCTTGCAAGATAAACATTTTATCTTGATCGTGCTGATATTCTTGCGCAGCTTGTTGAAGCGCCTTAGAAAACTGTTCGAAGTTTAAACCAGGGCCATTGCCTAATAAGCTATCACGGCAATGCTGCGCCCAGCGCTCGTGATCATCATCTTCCATATATTCTGGATAGTTACGCGCACGAAAGCGAAAGTACATTTCATCGCCACGCGGGTCTTGGAACTGCGCTTTATGCCCGGCCAATTTTTCTTTTGAGGTTTGATGAATTTGCGCCATGGCTTTTTTATCCATCCCACTCCAAAATCCACCGCTATACAGCATGCAATCGACGTCGGTTTTGGCTTCAAAATCGCGGTTAGTATAAACGCCATGAAGATTATTCAAAACCGTCGAGTCTTCAGCCAATAGTTGTTTCAGCTTTCCTAAATGCGCACGCAATACATCACCCGAAATATTCCAGCGCGCAGCTTGATCAGGGGTCAAGGTTGCCGCAGGCGCCAGCACAGGACTTTTATTAATATGCACTTCTTTTAAACCCAAACGTTCGATGCCTTCAGGTAAATCCGCTTGCTTAGAAAATAAACGCTGCTGCATTTGCTCAATGCTTAAACCCGATAAAGTAGCTGGGTCAGTAGAAAGATCAAATGCAATGAAAGAATTTTTATTGGTTGGGTGCCAGCAGATAGGCACAACAATCGCCATGCAGCCACGGTCAACACCATACATTCCCGAAACATGAACCAGTGGTTTATGGCTTTCAACATCGACTAGATCAAGCAGTTTTTGTTTGCTGCGATTTGCATAAAGATAACGGTATAATTTTGGTTGCTTTTCTAATAATAACTTAGCAACCGCAATCGTCGCTCTTACATCGACCACTGCATCGTGGGCTTTCCCCAGATCAATGCCATTGGCGGCGGTTAAATCCTCTAAACGAAAACTGACGTTGCCTTCGGCATTTTTGGGCCAGTTAATGCCTTCTGGGCGCAACGCATACGCACAACGCATTACGTCTAAAATATCCCAACGCGAGTTGCCGTTTTTATATTCTCGTTCATACGGATCATAAAAATTGCGATACAAGGTATAACGGGTCACTTCGTCATCAAAGCGAATGCTGTTATAGCCCGCGGCGCAGGTTTCAGGAACTGAAAATATTTGATTGATGTGATCAATAAACTCGACTTCTGGAATACCCTCTTGCAGACATTGCTGCGGGGTAATTCCGGTGATCATGCTCGCTTGAGGATGAGGAAGATAATCAGCACTAGGCCGGCAAAAAAGCTGAACCGGCTCTTCTATTTCATTAAGATCTTCGTCTGTGCGAATGCACGCAAACTGAGCGGGCCGATCAAAAGAAGGATCGGCGCCAAAGGTTTCGTAATCGTACCAAATGATGGACTTGCTCATTGCACCTGCTTATAAATAAGATATCAGGCGGTTATTCTAGCAGAGCCAAGCCCCATGTTAATACCACCACTGGCGATTAAAGTTCAACCGCTAACGGGGCGGCAATTATTTTTCCTTGGAGAAAAAAGCTGTGCGCATCGCGAGCCGTTTGCACAGGCAGTTCTTCCATTGGCATGTGACCTACACCTTCATAAACAATGGTTTGTGAATTCTCTAGCGCTTCTTCAAACTGTGCCAAGATTTCCAGAGGTACCCATTCATCTTGGTCTCCCCACATCAGCAGCGTCGGCACATTAATTTCTTTTATTCTCTTACCCAGGTGCGGGTTGCTGCTTTGTTCCTTCATCGTACGAAAGACTTTCACTAACGCTTCTCGATTGCCTTCGCGCATGGTTAGATCGAAATACCGTTGTACTAATTTATCATCAACTTTGTCATCGTCGCCATAAGCGGCAGAGATGTTCATACCAACAATGAATTTTGGCATCATAAGGCTGCTCATTCCGCCAATCACCGGCATTGCAGCAAGGTTCATAATAAAAGGTAAGTCCTGCGGAAAACCGGCGGCGTCTAGCAATACCATTTTTTTCACACGGTCTGGACGGTGCAGCGCGTAATTCCAAGCAACGTAGCCCCCTAGCGAATTGCCTGCGATATAAATATCATCAATTTTTAATTTGTTTAGAAACTTTTCTAATTTATCGACCATGTAAGCCGTATCGTAACGCTCTACTGATGGATCGCTTCCGGTTAATCCATGACCCGGAAGATCAATTCGAATAATTCGATAATCATCGGCTAAGCGCTCTACCCAGCCATCCCAAGTCTGTAATGATGAAGCTACGCCGTGCAATAAAACCAGCGTTGGCCCTGTACCTTGGTCTTGATAGTGCATAACCAGATTATCAACCGCCATAAATTTAGACGTTTTGTCGGTATATTTTTCGGTCAATTCCGATAAAGGTTGTGCGGTAATCCCCATTGAGGAGCAACCGTGTAATACCAGCAAGGTGGGAATAAGTAACAGTTTTAGCCACTTCATTTCGATATATCCTTTTTATAATTATTTCGTTTTAGGATTCTGAACGATAGAATGTACCGACTTTACCACAGCATTTACTCTAACCCAATTCAATGATAGAGAAATTAGTTGTAGAATAGAGCTTCTTTACATTTAAGCCCTTTGAGCAATAGTTTCAGGACGATTTACATGGCGTTATTAGAAAAGTTTTTAAACCCTTCTTTGTTCAAACCAAAGTGGCAGCACAAAGACCCCGCAGTGCGCAAACAGGCGGTTAGCAGCCTGACTGACGAGAAAATTTTAATTCAAGTCGCAACCGAAGACCGCGATAAATCCGTACGTTTATTCGCTTTAAGTAAGATTCAATCAAAACAACACTTAGCGGCGTTTTTAGTCAGCGAGCAAGCTGATGTGCGCCAACAGGCTCAACAACAGCATCTTTCGCTATTATTACCAAACCAAAATCTTAACGATTTGGCCGCTATCAGTAACGATAACGACCTTGTTTGCATTGCAAGCTATACCCAAGATGATGCCATTCGTCTTGCCGCCATTAATAAAATTACCGATGAAAGTATTCGTTTAGATATTGCTTGTCATAACCCCGTCGCCAAAGTACGCCTGGCCGCAGCACAAGGCATTGATAATAGCAGCGCATTAAATACCCTAATGAGTATTGCTCAAGGAAAAGACAAAGCGCTCTACCGTTTCTGTAAAGACAAATTGAGCGCTAGCAAAGCATTAGAAGAAAGTGCTAAGAAGTTACAAGAAAACATTCACAGTGCCATCGCCAGCGCCGAACATTTAGCGAAAAGTGCTTATTCGCCTGAATACAATGGCCGTCTACAGTTGCTTAAACAAAACTGGGCGACGTTTAGTGATAAAAATTCACAACAGCAACAAGCTTTTGATGCTGCGCTGGTTACTTGCGAACAAACATTAGCGGCTCATCTTGCTGAAGAAAAAGCGGCTCAAGATAAAATTGCGGCAATAAAGGCGGCTCAAGAAAGCTTTATCTCTGTATTAGCTCAACTTGAATTGCTTGAATTTAATGATGAGATCCATGACCAGCTCATCGCTTTAGAGCAATCTTGGCAAGCCGCCAAGCACGTTAGTAAGCCAAGCGCAGAGCAAAATAAAACCTTTGATACGACTTTCCAAGCTTGGTTAAGCTTAGATAATAGTCGCCGCCAATTGGTTGAGCAGCAACCTCAGTTGCAAGAATTGATCAATCAGACTCAGCAATTAGAAAAAACAAGCTTAAGCAAAAGCCAAGCTCTGCAAAAAGACATTACTCAGCTCATCAAACAGCTTCCTTGGAAGCCTGCCGCAGTCAATGTCAGCCTTCCTACCCCTGCGCTATTGGTTGAACTTGATCAAGCTTTACAAGCCATTATTAAGCACAATCAAAACCTAACGGCACACGAAGCCGATAGCAGCAAAGAACTGGCGAAATTATTGGTTGAGCTAGAGCAGCATATTGAAGCTGGCCATTTAAAAGATGCCAACAAGTGCCACCAGCAAACGGTGCAAGCACTGAAGAAAATCAGCCAGCAAGAAAGCAAAAAGTTTCAGCGTCAATTCCAGAACTTAACCGCGCAATTAAGTGAGATTCGTGACTGGCAAGGTTTTGCAGCCACTCCGAAAAAAGAAGCACTTTGCGTAAGTATGGAAGCCTTGGTTGACAGTACCATCGATCCTGCGATCTTGGCGGATAAGATTCATACCCTGCAAGAAGAATGGAAAGCGATTGGGCCTATTGCTCATCAAGACGACAAAATTCTATGGAACCGTTTCCGCACCGCCGCTGATAAAGCCTATCTACCTTGTAAAGCGCATTTCGCGAATATGGCAGAGCAGCGTCAGCAAAATTTAGTTAACCGCCAGCAGCTGATTGCTCAACTAACCGAGTATGAAGCGAATATGGATTGGGACAATGCTGACTGGGGAATTGTACAAAAAACCTTAGATGCAGCTCGTGAAACATTCCGCAGCTTCTCTCCTGTTGATCGTCATGAACACAAAGATAGCCAAGCCAGCTTGCAAACGATTTCTGATAAAATTTACGCGCATATCAAAGCGGAATATCAGCACAATATCGAAGCAAAAGAAGCGCTTATTGAAGCGGCTAAAAATCTGCAAGAAATTGAAGATTTAAACCAAGCCATCGAGCAAAGCAAGCAACTGCAAGCGGATTGGAAAACCATTGGCATGACGCCGAATAAGGCCGATCAAAAACTCTGGCAAGCCTTCCGCGTCGCTTGTGATGCGGTATTCTCTCGTCGCGATGCGCAGCGCCAGCAAAATAAAGAGCAAATAGAAGCGAACATTGAGCTGGCTGAAAGCATTGTTGCTAAGGCAGAAGATGCCGCTAAAACCGATGGTTTAGAAAGTAAGGCGCTCTTGCAACAGTGCCAAGCTGAGTTTGCCGAGCTAGGTTTGCCTAAAGCCATCTATGCCAAAATGCGTAAGCGTTTAAGCGATGCTCAACAGCAACAAGAAGCGTCTTTATCCCAAGCTAAACTGGCTAAGAAGCAGCAATCATGGACAATTTTAGCCGATAAATTAATGGCTCTCAGCTTAAAACCAACCGATGCAGAGCAAGCGCAAGCTTTGTACAAACCGGAAGACGATGCTGTGAAATTGCCTCACGATATTGATAAGTCATTGATTGAACGCAAGTGGAATGAAGGTGCAACAGAGCTCAGTGCATACGATGCATTGCGCGACGCATGCATTGGTTTAGAAATCATTGCTGAACTTGATTCGCCAGCAGAAGATCAACAAGCCCGCATGGCCTTTCAGGTTCAGCGCCTTGCTCAAGGCTTGGGTCAAGCAGGTACTCTACAGCAGCAGATTGCTAACTCAGTCAATCAGTGGCTAGCATTCAATGCCGACCCCGTTTGGCAGCAACGCTATAACCAAGCTCTGCTTGCCGCAGTAAAAGGTCTTTAGCGATTATTAGCGCCGATACCCAAGTAATAGGTATCGGCGCTAATGTCTTAACTGGTTTTTTTAATCACGTAAAAAAACACCCCTTCGCGCTCTTCATTTAATACCAATTCATGGCCTAAAAAGCTGCAAAACTTAATAAAATCTCTCGCTGTCGAAGGATCTGTCGCCTGAATTTCAATACGCTCTCCAACCGCGACCTTGCGTATTTCATCATGCAGCATCATTACAGGCTCTGGGCAAAAAAGGCCTTTTGCATCCATCTGGTGTTCAAACTCTATTTCTGACATACGTCGATTTACCTACGTTTCTTTCACGATATTATTTCTATTTAGCACTAAACATAAACAGCCAATAACACATAATACCGCAGCTAAATAATAATGGGCGACATAACCAAAATTTGCGGCAGAAAATCCCGCTAAACTTGTCGCGACTAAGGTTGATAATACTACCAAGCAAGACTGCAATGCATAATCAGAACCCGCACTGCCTTCGCGGCAACGATCCATCATTATGGTAAATAGGGCCACCGTCGCCATTCCTCCAGTAATGTGTTCCGTAACGACCAAGGTATAAATCAACGGCCAGTCTAATGAGGTCACAAGAGAGTAGCTCGCAATAGCAATACCTTCTAAGCATACAAATAACAGCAAGGCTGACATGCGAGGCAATACCTTCAATAACAAGCCTCCCAATAGCGCACCGATTAAACCTGCAATCGTTCCCCAAATACCCAGCAGCTCGGCAAACTCGGCTAAAGTCACCCCCAAATCAACAAGCTGTGGTCGAATCATCACGGTGCCAAACGCATCCCCTACCTTGTAGGTCAGCAGTAGCAATAACCAAAGGCCAGCGCCGGATAACTTAAAGAAACCTAGCCAGTGTTTGAAAACCGGTTGCTTATCAACGTTCACCACCGCGGGCTGCCAAAACCATAAAGGCAGCAATCCTAATAACATTAAGCCTGAAAGCGCCCACAACGTACCCTGCCAGCCCAATTGTGAGAAAACAGCTAACAAGACACCGCCCCCCAGAATCATGCCGATACGATACCCAGAAACTTGCAGGCTATTACCTAAGCCACGCTGGTGAGCAGGAATGTTTTCTACCGCGAGTGCATCGGTCGCAATGTCTTGAGTAACCACAAATACCGTTAATACAATCAGCGCACACGCTAACCCAAGTGCTGCTTTATTGATCCAAAATTCTAGAGGTATTGATGCGATAAAAATGAGCACAAGAGCAGCAATAGCATTCGCCGTAATAATCCATGTTTTACGAATATGACCATCAATACGCCCACCCGTCAGGCACTTTAGTGGCTGGTAATGATCTAATAGAGGCGCCCATAAGAACTTTAATACCCAAGGTAAAGAGACTAAAGACATCAAGCCGATGGCTTCTAAACTCATTCCCTGCTGACGTAACAATGTCGGCAGCGCTTGTCCAAAAAAACCATGAGGTAAACCTTGAGTCAAATACAGGGTTAATAATACCCACCACTTAAACATACAAATCATCCAATCTAGCGTTGAAGTAAGCCATCTTTAGACTAACCTTTAAATATTGAGTTAGACACCTGGACCGCTATTAAATGAACATTGATATAATGATCCTAGATAATAATCCCGCCTCTAGGGCTAAGATTATTAGCGCACTCAATCATATTAATGATTCTCCACTATCGACTGCAAAAAATCAGCACATCAAATTATCGCTTCATGAACACGATAATTTTCGCGATACCGTTGCAACCATTAGTCGTTTCACCATGGACATTGTGATTGTTAATATTTCATCCATTAATCTTCACAATTATAAAGAAGACTGCATCCAATTAAGAAGCATTTATTCTTTCGCGCCTATTCTTGCCATCTCTGACAGTACAACATGGAGTAGCGATGCGACTGTGGATTTAGAAAGCTATGCTTACATTGGTCTTGACGATATTTTAGACATAAACATCATCACGCCAGCAATATTATTGCGCGTCGTTACCTCGGCGATTCAACGCTCAAAAAATTACCATTTATTTCATACTTCTAATCAACGAAAGCTTATCAGCAATAAATTATTAAAATTACTATTAGATAAAAAAAGCCTTATCAAGGTCGCCCAATCAGCGTGCCAAGCCATCAATGCCAAAAACTCACATTTCAGCAACAGCTCCGCCAGTATCTATACCCTCCATGAAGATAAAATAGATTGCATCGCCCACTCTGGAATTGAGGATTGCGAAGACGTTGTTTTTGACTATCAAAAAACAATCTACAGATTAAAATCTTCGAGTGATTTTCAAGAAGACTTTCATTACCTAAAAGTAAGAAATGAAAACAGACATCAATTTTCTATTCCTTTAAGGAATAAAAATTCAATTTTTGCCTTTCTTAAAATTGAAACTGAATACGGCATTGTTCATCCTGCCGAAGAACACCACTACTATAAAGATATGTCGGCAACACTTTCCGAGATACTTTTGTTAGCTCAAGAAAGAGAACACTTTGAACAAATACACCAGCAGAACGTTCGCCTTATTCATGAGATGAGCTCTGCGGCTATTGGTATCGACAAATATGATTTAGTGACTCACTGGAATCATCAAGCGGAAACATACTTTGACATTAATAGTGATAAAGCCATCGGCGCGAGGCTGTTTGACTTAAACATAAAGTGTGACTGGCCTACATTAATATCTAAGCTATACGAGAGTTCAAATAAAAACATCACCTCTGAACGCTTTGATTTTATTTATAAAAGAGCCGATACAGAAGAAGATCGTATTCTCTCAGTTGCCATTACGCCATTCAAAGAAGCAAACGGTTCTTTTACCGGCCATTTACTATTACTGGATGATATTACGGAAAAGAAACATCTCGAAAAAAGCCATCAGCAGTCGATGTATTTAGAATCAATCGGCCAATTATCGGCGGGCATCGCCCATGAGATTAATACTCCGATGCAATACATCAGTGACAACTTGAATTTTTTAAAAGATTCTTTTACCGATACTGCAAAAGCCGTGAAAACAATCAAAGAGTGTCTCTTAAATAAAACGTTAAACGAACAAGTGCTGGCTGATATTTTTGAAGAAGCCGACTTTGAATACCTTAGCGAAGAGCTTCCTCTCGCCTTTAATCAAACCACCGAAGGCGTCAGCAGAGTCTGCGGTATTGTGAAAGCAATGAAAGAGTACTCTCATCCTAATTCAGATAAGAAGGTCGCTACCGACTTAAATAATAGTATTCAAAGTACCATCATAATCTCCAAACATACTTGGAAGTATCATTCTGATATTGATGTTGTTCTAGATCCTAACCTGCCCGAAGTTATGTGCCACCCAGGCCCTTTTAATGAAGTTATATTAAATCTCATTGTTAACGCGGCTGATGCTATTAAAGATCGAATGGAAAAAGATAAAGCGATCGAGAAAGGCATGATTAAAATACAAACCCTAAACAAAGATGATTTTGCTGAAATACGAATAAGTGATAATGGCGGCGGTATTCCTTTGGCGATTCAAGAAAAAATATTTGACCCATTTTTTACCACAAAAGATGTAGGAAAAGGCACAGGCCAAGGCCTTTCACTTTCTTATAGAATCATAAAAGAACGCCATAACGGCGACTTGTATTTCGAAACTGTTCCAGGCGAAGGCACCACCTTTATTCTACAATTACCTTATAAAGATCCAGAAATAACTACAGGGATAAGATCGTGAGCATTCCAGAAAAAATATTATTTGTTGATGACGAGTCCGACATTCTAAGTTCTTTTAAACGACAATTTAGAAAAAAGGCCAACATATCAACAGCAACCAGCGGCCAAGAAGCTCTGGATTTAATCGATAGTGAAAGTGAATTTGCCGTGATCGTATCCGATATGCGAATGCCTATTATGGATGGTGCAGAATTTCTTGAGAAAGCAAGAAGGAAGTCCCCCAATAGCATTAGAATATTATTAACCGGTCAAACCGATTTAGATTCCGCAATTTCTGCAATCAACAAAGGTCAAATATTCAGTTTTTTAAGCAAGCCTTGCCCGCAAGAAGTATTGCAAGATACTTTAAAGAGCGCAATTCGCCAATATCGCTTAATTAATAGTGAGAAAGACTTATTACAAAATACCGTGAAAGGATCTATTGAACTGTTAAGTGAATTACTCGCTATCGTAAAGCCGAATGTATTCAGTAACTTCAACAGAATAAAATTTTATATTCGTCACATGGCAAAAGAGATTGGCGAGGTTGATACCTGGGATTTTGAAGTGGCAGGCATGCTTTATAGTTTAGGCTACCTCACGCTGCCCGAAGATTTAATTCAAAAAGTATTGCAACCGAATTGTGAGTTAACCGCTCATGAAAAAATCACCCTACAAGATGTGCCATTAATCAGTAGTAAATTAATTAACCATATTCCACGTTTAGAAAATATTGCCGAAATGGTTCGATTATCAGACAAGGTTAATCATCTCATTCATAGTGATAACGGCGCGATTGAGGGGAGAATTTTACGCGGTGCCGATTTATTAAAAATTGCCTTAGAGTTCGATAAACTGCTTGAGTCTGGACACAATAACAAGTCCGCCATTGAGCTGCTTAAACATGATGACTCGTTTCGCCCAGAGCTAGTCGATCAACTGTGCAGTTTAAAGGTCAATAATGAAGACAATGTAAGCACCGTCAATGTTAATAATTTATTACCAGGAATGGTACTACTTGAAGATATGGTGACCGATAACCATTCCACGCTTTTGGCCAAAGGCACTGAGCTTACTGAAGCACTATTGGTCAGAATAAAACTTTATACTAAGAACCAGAAAATCAGCAAGCCAATTAGTATCTTAAAAGCGTCTGAGGTTGAAGCTGAGGATGACTAAAGAACGCTATACATTTCCGCTAGCAATCACTTCACCAGATTGCCAAAGGCGCCACTCACCAGGCTGGTAAACTTCCCAAGCCTCATCCGAGGTCAGAGGTTGCGTTGCAATAATACTAACAACATCGTTATTGGTTGTTTCGGCGGCAAAGTCGATACTGACATCAGCATCGGTTAAGCAGGCAGGCCCAAAAGGTGCGCGTCGAGTAATACACGCTAATTTAGTACTGCAAAAAGTAAATAACCAATCACCATTACTCAACAAGCAATTAAATACGCCCTGCTGAGCATATGCTCGCGCCAATACGACCAAGCAATCTGCCAATTGATCGGCCAGCGCATCGCGAGTCAAATTCTGACGAACTTGGTTCATCAAATCGCAGAAAATATTTTCACTATCGGTATCACCAATCGGTTCGTATATGCCATCACGGCGGACAAAATCTTTAATTTGGCCGTTATGTGCAAATACCCAATTCTGTCCCCATAATTCACGAATAAAGGGGTGTGTATTGGCTAAGCATACGTCGCCGACATTGGCTTGGCGAATATGGCACAGTGCTATTTCACTTTTAATCGGATGGCTTTGAACCATATTGGCGATTTTCGATTTAGCACTCGCGCTAGCATCATGAAAGCTACGAATCCCCTTCCCTTCATAAAAAGCAATCCCCCAGCCATCACTATGAGGGCCCGTATTGCCACCACGTTGGGTTAAACCGGTAAAGCTAAAACATAAATCAGTCGGGGTATTGGCACTCATGCCAAGCAGCTCACACATGAGGGTTCCTAAAATAATAAGACAGCATGTTTAACGAATTATTAAATGTGAATATTTGAATGACCGGCTAGCGGAGGTAACGCTAAGATAAATCTAGATTACGCTTTAAGACTTTTGCAGACGTAATAATACGCGTTGTACGGTAAAGCTCTGGATGCTTCTCTTCATCGGAATAGCGCATAGGCTCGCCTGACGTTGGGCTAACAAACCAAGATACTTCTGGACGCGCTTCACCCAATTCTTTTTTAAGTGCTTGTGGCGTAATACCTAAAGCATCAGCCGCAGCATTGAATGTACAGCGAGTTTTCACTTCGTTTATGTAATCGACTATAAGGGTTATTTTATTCTGCACTACAAGGTGCTCCTTGTATAAAGTGAATTTTCATCGTTCGGATAAGACAGTATACCGAACTATCCACCAAAAAGACGATTAATCGGTCATTCTGGTGAATCAGAGAGTCGACTAAGGCGCTAAACGTTCTACCGTCCACTCACCGTTATCATTTTTGGTGTACATAAAACGGTCGTGCAAGCGGTTCTCTCGGCCTTGCCAAAACTCGATTTGTACTGGTTTAATGCGTACTCCGCCCCAAAATGAAGGTAAGCTGATATCGCCATGTTTAAATTTGTTTTTTATTTGAAGAAATTTCTCTTCTAATAATGCACGAGAATTAATTGGACGACTTTGGCGTGAAGCCAGTGCGGCTATTTGGCTATCTTTAGGACGGCTCAAAAAGTATTTCATTGATTCTGCTGTTGAAATAAACTCAACTTCACCTGTCACAATCACTTGTCGTTCAAGGTGCACCCAAGGAAATAACAAAGCAATTTTATTGTTTTGCTTGAGCTCACGCGCTTTACGGCTATCAAGATTAGTAAAAAATACAAAACCTTTTTCATTAAAATATTTTAATAATACCGTGCGCAATGAAGGCATACCATTTTCCCCTACCGTTGCCACACTCATCGCTGTAGGGTCAGTCATAGGGGTTTGAGTAGCCACAGATAACCATTGTTCAAACTGCACCATAGGGTCGACATTTAACTCGCTGCGCTTTAAGCCAGCTCGCATGTATTCTCTGCGTATGTGTTCAATATCCATTGTATTCTACTACCTACTAAGCTCGCGACTGACGTGATTTTTGATCCATTTCTTGAATACCGTCCATCATTGCTAAGTGAATATCAAGCATTAACTGATCAACATCGTCTAGGGTGAGGCCTTTAGTTTCAATAGGCTCTAGCACTTTAATGTGAGCTGTGCCGTTATCAAGATTAGCAAGATCAAAGCCCTCTAGATAGCTGCTAGTGCATACGGGCAAAATAGGAACACCCGCATTCACCGCGGTTACAAAGGCACCTTTTTTGAACGGCAGCATATTTTTACCATGATTGCGGGTTCCTTCTGCAAAAAACCAAATCGAGGTATCTTTTGTCGTTAAGGCTGTTTTCGTTATTTCCATCGCTTCCATCGCTTTTTTGCGGTTTCCACGATCAACTAAAATATTACCGCCTAACCAATAAACTTGGCCAAAAAACGGCAACCATTTCAAACTTTTTTTGCCTAGACTTACCATCTTTTTAGGAACAATCGAGCCGACAATAAACAAATCCCAATTACTTTGGTGATTGGCAACAACCACACAAGCTTCGTGGTTTTTCATAATGTCGGCATTATGATGCTCAATGTTCACGCCAATGATGCGACGACCAATCTGAGAATATATTTGTGCCAATATTCGGCTATTACTATGATGGAACGGTCTGAAAATGATAATAGCAAAACCAACCAGTGAACTGATCACAAAGTGGCACGCCAATAAGAAATAACGAAAAATCAACAGCATATAAACTAAGCCTCATTAATATTTGTCGCCAGCATACAGATGTTTACTCAGAAATCCTAGCGTGAGATCAATATACAGGCCCGGTTATTGGCCTATGTCATAGTCACTACTAAACCGCTAAATGATTACCATTTTATAACACGTATATTGGGCTGTTTTTTACGCCATAAAGCCAATATTATTGACTAAACGATTGAAATTTTATCCCCAACCCCTATACCATAGGGATGACATCTTTTTATATAATAATTTTTCACTAAGGTAGGACAATGATTAAGGTAATTATAGAGCGCAAAATTGCTCTTGGCATGGAATCTACTTACGACGCCGCAATTAAAGATACGCTTCGTGCCATCTTAGAAGCTCCTGGCTACATGTCTGGCGCCAATTTCAAGGATGCCGTCGATGAAAACCACCGAGTTATCATTACCAATTGGATCAGCCTTGTTGCTTGGCAAAAATGGCAAGGATCAGAAGAGCGACGTAAAGTCATTGCCGCTATTCAGCCTATCTTAGAGCGCCAAGAGAAAATTACTGTTCTGACCGCCTAGTATGCGTTTGATGTAATTTCAGTACAAAACCAGCCACTTGCTGAATCGCATTTTCAATATGCTGCTGGTGACTGAAGCCTGAGGCCTTTCTGGGCTTCAGGTCATGGTTGCCATCTTCTAGCCAACTCAACGTTATGGATGGATTTATACGTCCTGATCCGCGATACCCCTCAACTTCTTCTTGGTAGCCCATAGTATCTCGAGTGCCTTGTATGATTAGCAGAGGCTCAGTGAGTGCTTTTAAATGGTCTAAGCGATCTTTAGGATCTTTTCCTGGCGCATGAAAAGGGAAGCCTAAGCACGCACTGCCTAATATTGGCAAGCGCTCGCTTGCCTCTCGCAAAGCATTGCCTGCCAATAACATTGACGACATTCGGCCTCCCATGGATTTCCCCCCGATAACCACAGGACAATTCAGCTGTTCAATCACTTCCTGATAAGCGGCCAGTAATTTAGGCGCACGATCTGGCGGACGACGCTTGCCATCTTCGGCCCGCTTAATCATATAAGGAAAATTGAAGCGCACGACTCTCACGCCTTTTTCAGCCAACTTTTCGGCAACGTGCGTGATGAATTCAGAATTCATATCAGCACCTGCGCCATGGGCAAGCACGTAAACAGGGCCATTCATGGGGCCAGTTTGTATAAGTTCCACTCAATTTACTCTTAATTAGATCAATTACGGCAATTAACAATCAAAAATTGTCTTAGATCAAGAAAACCTTGGCAAAGCCTTCTATTATTCATAACTAAGGTGATTTTTGGCACATTTGAATTTACTGGCACAGGGTCGTTCGGTGAAGTTCTCTCAATAATATGTTCATTAATTGACCTAGAACCAAAACTTATGCACTAAGCTATTGTTTTAGTTCAGCGTTTTATCATCCTTCGTTTGCAAAGTTGTGTACGAAAGATCATAATTGCGCCGTTTTTTAACCCCTCAATCCTCGCTGTTAAATGGAATCTGATCATGAGCACTGCATTTGATCACCCCGTATATAACTACAAAGTGGTAAGACAATTTGCCATTATGACTGTAGTTTGGGGCATCGTCGGAATGTCCGTCGGAGTACTTATTGCTGCCCAACTTGCTTGGCCTGCACTAAACTTTGATACACCTTGGCTGTCTTTTGGACGCCTACGCCCACTGCATACTAATGCGGTAATTTTTGCTTTTGGTGGTTCTGCACTATTTGCAACTTCATACTATATTGTTCAACGCACTTGTCAGACGCCTTTGTTTTCTGACACGTTAGCGTCGTTCACTTTTTGGGGTTGGAATTTAGTCATTGTATTGGCCGCTATTACGCTACCAATGGGCTTAACCTCTACAAAAGAATACGCTGAACTCGAATGGCCGATCGATCTTTTGATCACCATCGTTTGGGTTGCTTATTGCGTAAACTTCATCGGTACAATTATGAAGCGTAAAGAGCCGCACATTTATGTTGCGAACTGGTTCTTTGCCGCGTTCATGATTATGATCGCTGTTTTGCACATTGGTAACAACCTAGCAATTCCAGTTACTCTTACTAAGTCATATTCTGTCTATGCTGGTACTGTCGATGCGATGGTTCAGTGGTGGTACGGACATAACGCTGTTGGTTTCTTCTTAACAGCAGGCTTCTTAGGCATCATGTACTACTTCGTTCCTAAACAAGCTGAGCGTCCTGTTTATTCATACCGCTTATCTATTGTTCACTTCTGGGCGTTGATTTCTCTATACGTTTGGGCGGGTGCTCACCACTTGCACTATTCTGCACTTCCAGATTGGGCACAAACTGCCGGTATGGTTATGTCTTTGGTTCTATTAGCGCCTTCTTGGGGTGGTATGATCAACGGTATGATGACGTTATCTGGCGCATGGCACAAATTGCGTACCGATCCTATCTTGCGTTTCTTGGTTGTTTCTTTGTCTTTCTACGGTATGTCTACCTTCGAAGGCCCAATGATGTCGATCAAAACGGTAAACGCATTATCGCACAATACTGACTGGACTATTGGTCACGTTCACTCGGGTGCGTTAGGTTGGGTTGCCATGGTTACAATTGGTGCAATGTACCACTTGATTCCTGTTATGTTTGGCCGTAAGTCAGGCGACATGTATTCAACTAAATTGATTAATACTCACTTCTGGTTAGCAACAATTGGTACTGTTTTGTACATTGCGGCGCTTTGGGTTAACGGTATTATGCAAGGTTTGATGTGGCGTGCAGTAAATGCTGACGGTACATTAACTTACTCGTTCATCGAGTCTGTTGAAGCATCACACCCTGGTTATGTGGTTCGTACTATCGGTGGCGCATTATTCCTAATTGGCATGTTGATCATGGCCTATAACGTTTACCGCACTGTTAGTGACAGCAAAAAAGCTGCCGCTGCAGTTCAAGCATAAGGAGTTCTGCTGATATGAATCATGACATTATTGAAAAAAATATTGGCTTGATGATCGTTTTGATCGTCATCGCTATTGCTTGGGGTGGTTTGGCTGAAATCGTTCCTCTTTTTTGGGATGATAATACGAACGAGCCAGTTGAAGGTCTTGAACCTTTAAATGCTGTTCAACTTGAAGGCCGTGACATTTACATGCGTGAAGGCTGCGCAGTATGCCATACGCAAATGATTCGCCCATTCCGTGCTGAAACCGAGCGTTACGGTACCTATACTCGTTCTGGCGAACATGTTTATGAGCATCCATTCCTTTGGGGTTCTAAGCGTACGGGTCCAGATCTAGCGCGTGTTGGTGGTCGCTACTCAAACGAATGGCATCGTGCTCACTTGTACAATCCTCGTGATGTAGTACCTGAGTCAATTATGCCTTCTTACCCATGGTTATTTGAAGATACTGTTGATGGTCGTGATACACCTAAGAAAATGAAAGCATTACGCATTGTAGGGGTTCCTTACACTGATGCTGACATCGAAGGTGCAAAAGCGGCTGTAGATGGCGTTCGTGAAATTGAAGCTTTAGTTGCGTATTTACAGCAATTAGGCACCGTCATGAAAGATAAGCAATAACCCATGGATATTAACGTCATACGTGGTTTAGGCACTGTTTTCGCACTGTTTGCTTTCTTGTGCATTGTTGCGTGGGCTTATAGCTCACGCCGCAAAGGTCGTTTCGAGGATGATGGGATGATTCCTTTCAAAGAAGATAACGACTCGTCAGACAAAGAAAGTACTGATAACAGTGTAGAAACAAAAAAAACGCACGACGATAAAGGTACGGAGTAAAAATATGAGTGCTTTAAGTACATTTTGGAACTTTTGGGTATTTGCCATTGTCTTTGGCACCCTAATCGCCTGTGGCTTGCTGATTCAATACAGCAGCAAAACTCAGGTTCATAATGAAGAAACTGACGAAACAACGGGTCATGAATACGATGGTATTCAAGAACTTGATAATCCACTGCCTCGCTGGTGGGTAATGATGTTCTGGGCAACCATCGTTTTTGCTGTTGGCTACATCGCAGCTTACGGCTTGGGCAACATGAATGGTTTCTTAACAGTAGAAGTTGATGGCAAGCAAGTACCATGGAGCCAAACAGCTCAATGGGAAAATGAAGTTCAGCAATTCGATATCGAAATTGCTCCACTTTATGCTGAATATGCCGCTACACCGATTGTTGAACTGATTAAAAATGAAGCGGCATTACAAACAGGTCAACGCATCTTTGCGAGCAACTGTTCTGTATGTCACGGTTCAACCGCAAAAGGCTCTAACGGCTTCCCTAACTTAACCGATAATGATTGGTTATACGGTGGAACGCCTGAAGATATCGTTAAAACCATTACTTATGGTCGTAACGGTATGATGCCAGCAAAAGGTGTAATGCCTTCAATGACTGACGAGCAAATCGATCAGACTGTACAGTATGTTCGTAGCTTGTCTGACCTTAAGCATGACGCAGCGCTAGCAGAAGCAGGCGCAGGCGTTTTCGCCCAAGCATGTACTGCATGTCACGGTGTTGATGCGAAAGGCAATCAAATGCTAGGCGCACCAAACCTAACGGATAAAGTTTGGTTATACGGTGGATCGACTAAGCAGATTGCATTTACAATCCGCCATGGTCGTAACGGCATGATGCCTGCTCAAGGAGAACGTTTCTCTAAAGAACAGATTCATGTGCTGTCAGCTTATGTATACTCTTTGTCACACAAAGAAGACGCTAAGTAATCAAACACTTAGTAAATCTTGAGCTAGCTCAAGTATTTAAAGAAAAGCGACCCTAGGGTCGCTTTTTTTGTTTGCGAGTTTCACATCGCGCTTTATAATCCAGCAGTTATATAGTTTTACTCCCACCACTAAGGCCTGTGCACGATGAGCAAGATACCGGTTAAAAATGTAACTCCCGAAGAAAAGTCTCTATATGTTGCTAGAGAGAAGATTCAAGTACGCGAAGTACACGGTTTCTTTCAAAAGATTCGCTCTTATAGTCTTTGGGGCTTAATGGCATTATTCTTTGCAACTTCTTGGTTAACTTGGGGTGATAGACAAGCTGTTTTATTTGATTTACCTGCCCGCCAATTCCATATTTTTGGCATTACTTTTTGGCCGCAAGATTTCTTCTTATTATCAGGCCTACTGATCATCGCTGCGTATGGTTTATTCACCATTACCAACCTTGCCGGACGCATCTGGTGCGGTTATACCTGCCCGCAATCTTCTTGGTCTTTTGTTTTCATGTGGATTGAAGAGAAAACGGAAGGCTCACGTAATAAGCGCATGAAAATGGACAAAGCGCCAATGGGCTTAGAAAAATTTTTACGCCGTGGGGCTAAACATATTTTGTGGCTATTATTAGCACTTGCAACAGGGATTACCTTTGTTAGTTATTTCTCCCCTGTTCGTGAACTTGTATCCAATTTATTAACGTTTAATTTGAATAGCTGGGAAGCGTTCTGGATTGGCTTTTTCACCCTAGCCACTTACCTGAATGCCGGCTGGTTGCGTGAGCAAGTCTGTATTCACATGTGCCCGTATGCCCGCTTTCAGTCAGTGATGTTTGACAAAGACACCTTGATTGTTTCGTATGATGAGAAACGCGGTGAAGGCGAAAAAGGCCGCGGAGCTCGAAAAAAGGGCATTGATCCTCAAGCTGAAGGTTTAGGCGACTGTATCGATTGTTCTTTATGCGTGCAAGTATGCCCTACCGGCATCGATATTCGTGATGGTTTGCAATATCAGTGTATTGGCTGTGCCTTGTGCGTTGATGCATGTGATTCAATCATGGATAAAATGGGCTACGAGCCTGGGTTAGTACGCTATACCACTGAGCATGAATTAGAAGGTGGTACGACGCACTTCATTCGCCCTCGCCTTGTTGGCTACGCCCTAGTATTAGGCTTAATGATTTCAGGCTTAGTCTATTCAATGGTTTCTCGCACGGCGTTTGAACTGGATATCATCCGCGATCGTGGTGCTTTATACCAAGTAACCGCAAACGATACCGTGCAAAATACGTACACCTTAAAATTGATGAATATGTCTCAGGGTGAGCTGAGCTACAATATCAAAATTGAAGGTTTAGAAAACGTTATTACGGATATGCCAGCCACCGTAACGCTGCAAAGTAATAAGATGCGTTCTTTCCCGATCAATATCGAAATGGACCCTGCAAATCTTAGCGTCAGTAAAACAAACATCGAGTTTGTAGTGACAGAGGCCGCAACTGGGTCAGAGATTGCACGTGAAGAAAGCCGTTTTATTGCGCCGCTTAATTAATCGTTAACCCGGTGTGCGACTCGCGTATCTTTACGCAACTATACTAGCGCCAAAGCTGCCAAGTGGTTACACTTGGCAGCTTGATATATACCTCATGCCACACATTTCGAGAATGCTATGAATTCCCCGCTAAAAAATTCTGAAGAGCCTATTACACATTGGTATAAAGAGCCTTGGATGCTTCTTGTTATGGGCGTGCCAATTGCTGCTATTCTTTGGGGCGTTGTCATCGTCACTCTGGCCGTTAACGGTAAAGATTCCTTAGTGAGCGACAGCTATTATAAAGATGGCATGGCGTACACGGAAAATCGTGAATTTCGCAACAAAGCAAAACGCCTGCAGTTGACGGCGACGGTCACTTATAACGATGGTGAAGTTCGCTCATCCATTGCTGGCTATTTAGACGAAAATCCATCATTTTTACGCCTTCAAATCATTCATCCAACGCTTGAAACCGAAGACGAAACTGTTTTATTGCAAAAGATGGATGATGGCAGCTATTTAGGTTTGGCAGATAAGAACCATTTGGGCAAACGTAAAATGTGGCTGCAAAGTCCTGAACAAGAATGGATGATTAAGGATGAAGCCTTAATCGAAAATGGCAAACTGCTGAATCTTAGCCAATAAATTCAAGTGGCAGAGATTTAAGTCATGAGTCAAAATCTATGCTTTCACTGTGGTGAGATTGCCCTCGAGGGCAATCGCTGGTGTTTAGAAATTGATGGCCAGCAGCAAACAATGTGTTGCCCTGCCTGCAAAGCCGTTGCTGAAACCATTATTGATAGCGGCCTAAAAGATTATTACCGCCACAGAACAGCCTTGCCTGAAGTATCGCCGCAGCAAAAGCGTAATGCGAACAATGAAGTACGCAGCGAATTAATGCTTTACGACGAGCCCGCTATTCAGCAATCTTTTGTTCAACGTATTCATAATGAAGCATCAAAAGTAGAAGCAGAAGCCATTCTGGTTATCTCAGGTATCAGTTGTGCGGCCTGCGCATGGCTAATTGAACACCGCTTAAGCCAACTTAAACACGTATTATCCGTCAATCTCAATCTGACGACCCACCGCCTTATGGTGCGTTGGTTAGACGATGAAATAAAACTGTCTCAAATCTTAGAAGAAATCCATCAACTGGGTTATCAAGCACACCCCTTTTCAGCAACTCAAGCAGAACAGCAAAGAGTTCAAGAAAGCAAAACGGCTTTTCGACGCTTAATCGTCGCTGGCTTTGCAACAATGCAGGTCATGATGTTAGCCGTGCCACTGTACATCGGCGAATTAAGAGGCATTTTGGCTCAATACGAAGTATTTATTCGTGCCGCTTCCATGCTGTTTGCTACCGTCGTTGTTTTATACAGCGCACGCCCCTTTTTTAGCGCGGCCATTCGCGATCTAAAAAGCCGCCATCTGACCATGGATGTACCAGTATCCATTGCCATACTACTGGCCTATTTCGCCAGTGTTTGGAGCACGGTAAACCGAGGCCCCGAAATCTATTTTGATTCCGTCTGTATGTTTACCTTCTTCTTACTAACCGGTCGTTTCTTTGAAATGCGGGCTCGCCACCGTATGACGCGAGCAGGCAATAACTTGTTAGATTTAATGCCTTCTGTCGCCACAAAATCAACCCCCGAAGGGGATATTGTTATCCCTAGCAGTGATATCCAGGTGGGTGATTTATTAATTATTAAACCCGGACAAAAAATTCCGGCCGACGGCATTGTCGAATCCGGTATCAGCGCCGTTGATGAAGCCGCGTTAACGGGTGAATATTTACCGATTGATAAAACGCAAGGTGATCCATTAATTGGCGGCACCCACAATGTAGAGAGCCAAATTTTAATGCGCGTCACAGCCACTGGAGCCGATGCTGAACTGAATACGATCATGCGTTTAATGGATCGCGCTCAGCAAGAGAAGCCCGCTATCGCGATTTTTGCTGATAAAGTGGCCTCTCGCTTTGTTGCAGCCGTTCTTATCATTGCCAGCGGCATTGGCATCACTTGGTGGTTTATTGACCCTAGCCAAGCTTTCTGGATCACTCTCGCCGTATTAGTCGTCACCTGCCCTTGCGCACTGTCATTAGCAACGCCCACTGCACTTACCGCGGCCACGGCATCGTTAAGAGAACAAGGCTTTTTGATCAGTAAAGGTCACGTATTAGAAGGGTTAAATCAAATCGATCGCATTGTATTTGATAAAACAGGAACGCTAACCCGCGGAGAATTAAGCTTAGAAGAATCCATTCCTGCGGGGAACGATATAGCGCTGAGCGCTCAGCAAGCATTGCAAATCGCGGCTTCGCTCGAACAATACAGCAACCACCCAATAGCCCGTGCTTTTGATACGCCTAGCCATTTAGTCATCGATGATATTGAGCAGGTCAGTGCTCAAGGCGTTAAAGGTTATTTAAGCGGCCTTGAGGGACGTGCTGATGGCATCTATCGCATTGGCCGTGCTGACTTTGCTTTTCCACAGCAGCCTCCCCCCCCCCTATTGACGATGATCGCCAATGGTTATTACTCGCCGATGAACAGCAACCACTTTATTGGTTTGCATTATCAGATACCCTACGCCAAGGCGCTGGTAATACCATCAAGCAGCTTAAACACTGGGGCATCAAGGTTTCTATACTGACCGGTGATCCAAGCTCGCAAGTAGAAGCGGTAGCACAAGCACTCGGTATTACCGATGTGCATAAAGGCCTTAGCCCTGCCCAAAAACTTGAAATCGCTTCTGCTTGGCAGCAACAAGGCGAACGTTTAATGATGGTGGGAGATGGTATTAACGATGTTCCTACTTTAGCCCGAGCCGATATTGCCGTAGCCATTGGTCAAGCCAGTGATCTGACCAAAACAAATGCCGATGCGGTTATTACCAATAACAGCTTAGCTACGTTGCTGTATGCCATTACCAAAGGCAAAAAATCAAATCGAATAATTCGCCAGAATATTTACTGGGCATTGCTGTATAATATCTTAGCGCTTCCTTTAGCCGCAGCAGGGTTTATTCCGCCTTGGGCCGCCGCCATTGGCATGTCAATAAGTTCATTAATTGTTGTTGGCAATGCACTACGCCTCCTGTCTAGCGACAAAAAGTCTACGCAAAGAAAAGCTTATGAGCTTTAACTTAACCGAATAGAAGGTTTTATGGATATTATTTACATACTCATTCCGCTATCGATCGTACTGATTAGTTTTGCTGTTACGGTTCTTTTCTGGGCAATTAAAAGTGGGCAGTTTGATGATATGGATTCACCCGCTCATAGGATCCTGTTCGATGACGATAAGAATGACAATAAAGATCCAATAGAAAAATGATCGAACCGCTGTCATTAATTACCGCCTTATTATTGGGCCTTATGGGCGCAAGCCATTGCTTAGTTATGTGCGGAGGCATTGCCGCTGCCGCAAGCAGTTCAAACTCAGGCAAAACGGATTTCTCCTTCCTCTTACTGTTTAACCTGGGCCGCATTTTAAGCTATTCACTTGCGGGCTTTATTGTTTCATGGCTCGGCCTCTGGTTAGCCGACAGCCATATCGTCGCGCAGCAAATTTTACGCAGCATTTCTGGGGTTTTGTTAATCCTCATGGGGTTTTACATCGCCCGTTGGTGGATGGTATTAACGCGCTTAGAATCCGCCGGTAAGTTACTATGGCGTTTCATACAACCACTTACCCGCAAACTGATACCGATTCGCACACGCCCCCAAGCACTTTCTTTAGGTCTATTATGGGGCTGGCTTCCTTGCGGTCTTATATACAGCACCCTTGCTTGGGTCGCGGCCAATGCTCAACCAGGCATGGGAGCATTAACCATGTTTTGCTTTGGCTTAGGTACTTTACCAGGTCTTCTTGCTGCCGGAGTATTTGCACGCCAACTAAGTGCTTATATTCAACACAAGCACTTTCGCCAAATATCCGGAGTGCTATTAATGGTTTATGGCAGCTGGACAATCGCGGCAATTTGGTACCAACCTTAATTCACAATAACATCAACAATGCATTAAAATAATAGTCATCCACGCTTATTAATAATAATGACAATCGTTGACAATGATTGCTATGAAATCCATTATAAGGGCAAAGAATACCCTGTATTACGCAAGGCATTTTCTATGTTAAGAGGAAACACATGCCAACATCAACTCCAGCCATGAGAATCACCCGCGGCGCTCAACCGCACTGCCAAACCTGCGCACTGAATTCCCTTTGTTTGCCGTTATCGCTGAACGATAATGACATGGATAGACTCGACGATATTATTCGTCGTGGCCGCCCTATTCAAAAAGGCGAGATACTTTTCCAGCAAGGCGAAGCTTTTCAATCGGTTTACGCGGTTCGCACTGGCGCATTGAAAACCTATACTCTGGCAACCGGTGGAGAAGAACAAATCACTGGCTTCCACCTAGCAAGTGAGCTTATTGGCTTGTCTGGCTACGATCGCGGCACTTATCCACTGACTGCAAAAGCTTTAGAAACAACAACGGTATGTGAAATCCCAATTTCTCAGCTTGATATATTGGCCGATGAATTACCGGATTTACGCCGTCAGTTAATGCGTAACATGGGCAGTGAAATTCGTCATGATCAGAATATGATGATGTTGCTTAGTAAGAAAAATGCGGAAGAGCGCATCGCGTCGTTCTTAGTTGATATTTCTGAACGTTTTGTCCGTCGAGGATTTTCACATTCGCAGTTCCGCTTATCCATGTCTCGAGTCGATATTAGTAACTACTTAGGTCTCGCGGTTGAAACCGTTAGCCGTGTTTTCACCCGCTTTCAGAAGACAGAGCTTATTGCGACCCAAGGAAAAGAAATAACCTTATTAGATGCTAAAACATTGTTCGAGCTCGCAGGCTGTGCTGAAGAAGTACGTCCAGAATGCGGACACGAAGAGACAAAATAAGCGTTAATGATGAAAGAAGCGGCTAATACTGACGTATTATTGCCGCTGAACTTTTTCCTGATGTTGGCTTAATCTTACTAATACATCCCATAGAATATCCTCCAGCGCCCCTTTCCTTGCTAGAATCTCAAGTGTCAATATCAAAATCCGCCTTTTATTAACTTTTTTCGCATAATAATTACGCAAATTAGTAAACCATGCTCTAAGGTATAGAGAATACAAGGCTTTGGCCCGATACGTGCTGCCTACGAAGGAAAGTACGATACATGGAGAGACTGATGGGAATTTGTGCAGAAGAACTTCGCCTGCTCGTGATTAAGCCCACACTTAAGCGACTGGGTGTTTACAGTAAAACCGCTGAAAACTTATTATTAGCAACGGCGGCGCAAGAATCAGGACTAGGCTCACACTTAAAACCCGCGGGTCAGCGTGCACTCGGCATTTATCAGATACACAGTCTTGCTCACCGCCATATTTGGGATGACCACCTAGCCCTCCACAGTGACATGGCAAGCCGAGTGCGAGGTCTCGCTAGCCAGCAAGATTTTCTATCACAACCTCATGCTGAATTAGCGACTAACTTATCTTACGCAACCGCTATTGCTTGGTTTATGTACGCGCGCCATGACGCTTTTGTCTTGCCTAAAAATGCTACGGTGGGTGAATTAGCGTATTTATGGAAACGCTTTTATCACCCTAAAAGTAAACTCAACATTGAAGGCTTCAGTGACAACGTCACCCTGTATGTTGCAGAGCAAACCGCGGCGGCATAAGCAACCCGACTTATGGGTAAAATACAAAACAAAACTAGTCTCTCTCGCCTCATTCTGCTATAAGTCGTGCCTTCTGCGCTATCACGCATTTTTGGAGTAGGCATGTCGCAACCATCAACAGCATCTGTAATTGAATCTTTGGATCAAAAACAACGTACTGAGTATATTAAACTCAATAAACGCCTTCGCCGGAATGTTGGCAAAGCGATCGAAGATTATAAAATGATTGAAGATGGCGACAAAATAATGGTTTGCTTATCGGGTGGTAAAGACTCGTATGCGATGCTTGATATATTGCTGAGCTTAAAGAAAAGCGCTCCCATTCATTTTGACATCGTTGCTGTTAATATGGACCAGAAACAGCCTGGCTTTCCTGAACATGTCTTACCCGCTTACTTAGAAACCCTTGGCATCGATTATCACATTCTAGAAAAAGATACCTACAGCGTTGTTAAAGAAAAAGTACCTGAAGGTAAAACAACCTGCGCATTATGCTCGCGCCTACGTCGTGGTAGCTTGTACGGTTATGCAGAAAGCATCGGGGCGAATAAAATAGCCTTGGGGCATCATCGCGATGATATCGTTGAGACGTTATTTTTGAACATGTTCTATGGTGCAAAGATGAAATCAATGCCACCAAAACTGCTTAGTGATGATAAGAAAAACGTGGTTATTCGCCCGTTAGCCTATTGCAAAGAAACTGACATCGCAGAATTCGCACGATTAAAAGAATTCCCGATTATTCCTTGTAATTTATGCGGTTCACAAGAAAACCTACAGCGTCAGAATATAAAGAAAATGCTGATCGACTGGGAAAAAATTCAACCAGGGCGTACTGAAAACATCTTCCGCTCTATTGCCAATATTGCACCTTCGCAACTGGCCGATAATGAGCTGTTTGATTTCAAGAGCCTGCAACAGCAACAACAAAAATCCCATCTGGGTGAGCGCTTACCGCTCTTTAATCTAGACCAGGCAGAGTCCCTAGAGGTCGCCGACGATACTATGATTGAAACGGCCGCAACGTCTCTAGAAAATTCTGTGCAAAGCTTTCAGCCTTAGTATTATTCTAAAATTGGGTTCTGAGGCTTCAAGCCTCCATCCAATAAACGGGTCAGGTGAACTTCATACTTCCCTGGCCCCGTTAAATACAACGTTAATCGTATACGGCGTTCATCAACAATATCTTCCATAATCGTTTCTATAGAACAAGCCCCCGCTAACAGCCTACCGTTAGGCAATTCAAAACGATAATAACCTTCTTCATTCACTTCTTTAATGGCAATCGTTGACATAGGCGCTTCATTGGTCCCGGCAATACCTTCACGCAACCACTGAACATAAAGCTTATGCGCCCCCTTATCTTCAATTTTCATTAACCGAATAATGCCTTTCGTAGTGGCTGAACGCCAAGGACAAACCTGTTTGACGGTCATAATATTAGGCGACATTTTATACAGCTCTTGCAGTGAAAGGTCTTCTGCAAAGCTTTTAGGAGTCTGGGTTAGCGATAGAAACGGTAATAGAATCATCGCCATCAAAGAATAACGATATGGCATATAAGGCCTCAAATGATCGGTACGAGTTACCTTAAGATTAGCAGCTATATAGAAAGATGAAGGAGCGAAAAGACTCAGCTATTAAATTTTAATACCGAGGGTGCTTGATACCAGGTTTTTTGATCCCACTCTGGCTTTTGGTAATGTATCGCTACAATACAATAGGTCACTTGGCCTTTAGGTAACATCACGTCAACTTCATCATCTAAGCGTTTTCCGAGCAACCCACGGGCCAAAGGCGCATCAACACTGATGTAATCATTCGGCAGATCAATTTCATCCTCGCCAACAATTCGATAACGGTATAACTCTTCATTATCATCCTCTAACTCAATCCAAGCACCAAAATAGACTCGCTCAACATCTAATGGTGGGCGATCAATGACATCACAGATCTCTAAGCGCTTACGTAAATAGCGCACTCGGCGATCGATTTCACGCAAACGTTTTTTACCATAAATGTATTCTGCATTTTCAGAACGGTCGCCAAGTTTGGCGGCATCCGAAACCTGCTGTGTCACAACCGGTCGATCTTTACGCCAAAGAAAATCAAGCTCATCTTGTAACTGCTGTTCGCCTCTTGGGGTAATCAAATGCGCACGCCTCGGCAGAGGCTTCTTTTCTTTATTTTCGGTCATTGCGAGTCTTGTCATATACTTCTAAAATCATAGTGTATTTACTATAACAGCTTCTTGTTATTTTACTCATTTTGGCCACAGGGAGAAATACCGATCAATCACGTAAAAACACATAGCCTGTTATCGGCCCATGAAGAACAAATTACCGAGCTGATTGATTTATTAACCGTGCTTTTGCACGACGCCCCTCAAGGATTTAGTGAGCACGAGCTACTGAAGTTATTACAGCAAGCACCGTACGAATTCTTTTCCGAAGATGCTTTGCGCGATCCATTAGTATTGTTTCAAACGCATTTTTTATTATTTCATTGTTTATATCGTTTAAAGCAATGCTGGCATACTACTCAGCAAGCAGAGTTACACATCTCGGCCATGCTGATCATAAAATCCCCCTATACCGCAACAACACCTAAAATCTCCCCTCAAGCATCCACGAATGCTCAATTTCAAATACTCGCGCATAGCGATCCACTGGCTCAATATTATCTGGATTGGTCACATTTCTCGAAGACCGGCAACGAAGAGGTTGAGGAACTATTAAACAGTTTCTGGCGCAAAGTTTTTACCCCACAAAATGAGACTGACATTCAGCAATGGCTTAACATTATGGAACTTAATAGCCCTATTCCTACCCCTCAATTAAAAGTACAATATCGGCGCTTGGCCCAATCTCACCACCCAGATAAAGGGGGCGATAGTGAGCATTTTAAAAAAATCTGCCAAGCATTTCACCAGCTAAAACAATACAATTTATTATCTAACTAAGTGCTTTTATGACTCAATTAAAAACTTCATTTATAACATTATGCTTACTGATGTTCTTTATGCCTGCGCAAGCCTTGGTCGTATTGCAATATCATCATGTCAGTGAGGATACTCCCAGTTCGACTAGCCTAAGTCCAAGCCAGTTTATTGAACACATGCAATTGCTTGAAGATTTAGGATTCGAAGTCGTCGATTTAGAAAGCGCGACATTAGCGTTACTTAATCCTAAAGCGACAAATGAGTATGACAAAACAACGAAGCAAGTCGCGATCAGCTTTGATGATGCCTATGATTCCATATTCACCCATGCTCACCCTGAATTAAAGCGCCGCAACTGGCCCTATACGGTATTCGTTAATACTCAAGCGGTAAACCAAGGTCACCGAGGCTTGATGAGCTGGCAACAGCTGCAAACCTTAATCGATGAAGGGGTGACGATTGCTAACCATTCTTCTACTCATGCACATCTGCCGTCCATTCCACCAGCGATGAGTCTTGAGCAATGGTTAGAGGCGGAAGTATTACAGGCGCAAAAAGAGTTACAGACGCGCTTAAGCAAGGTAAGTACGATGTTTGCTTATCCGTATGGAGAATTCACTCTTGCAATGCTGCCGTGGTTTGAAAAACAAGACATACTGGCTTTTGGTCAGCAATCAGGACCTATTGGGCCACTAAGTCACCCACAAGCCTTATCTCGCTTTCCTGCCGCTGGCATTTATGCCAACCCGCAAACGTTAAAGACAAAGTTGCTAAGCCTGGCACTGCCACTTTCATCGAGCCAATTTCGAGAGCCTGTACTGACAACGGACAATAACCCACCTACATTGACATTAGAGTTAATCCCTGCAGATTATAACCCTGAACGCCTGCAGTGCTTTGCTAGCCAACAAGGGGCTATTGATACCGTTGTGACAACGGATAATCAGAAAATCATACTGACGACTCAGGCATCGAAGCCTTTAACAGGCGCGAGAAGCCGCTATAACTGTACCGTTCCTAGTAGTCAACCTGGACGTTATTATTGGTATTCTCAGCCTTGGCAGATGAGTTTATCTTCAGACGAAGGTTATTAATAAGCACTGTCAGCTTCAATCAGTTTTAGCTGAGCTTCTATGGTTTTATAATTTGGCAGTTTTTCTGCCATTAAACGATAGAAGTTCGCGCTATGATCAAAATAATGGCTATGACACAGCTCATGAACCACCACCATTTCGATGATGGCGGGATCAAACTCCATTAACTTTATATTCAAATTAATATAGCCCTTGCTCGACAAAGACCCCCAGCGACTACGCATTTTCTTAACTCTTAATACGGGGCGACCAATCAAAGCACCTTGATAAAAATGCGGCCACCACTGATCAATCAGTTCCTGAAAAACAACTTTCGCTTGCCCCCGCTGCCATAATTCAATCTTGCTGATTAAGTCTTCCTCATGCCAACTTTGCGGGTAATAGCAAACATCGTCAATTAATACGGGCGACCTACTTTTCTGCTCACTGCGCTGGAAACGGTAGCACTTTCCTAGATATTGCAATTGTTGCAGTTGCGTTTTTTGCTTAAGCTCAAATTGCGTCAAGCGCTGTTCCAACCACGCAGTATGTTTTGATAAAAAACCGCTGACTTCGTAGCGTGGGCAATAAAAAGGCACTTTCACCTCTATTTCACCTTTTTCTGTTACCCCAAGACGCAAAGACTTTCGCTTCATCGAGCGAATAATTACCTGAACCTCTCTACCTTGAATCAACATAGAGGTTTGCGTCGTTTTGTTATGGTTAACAGATTGTCTCTGCGGGCTCATCTTCTTTTGTTATTCCTGTTATAATTCACTTAATTATTGGAGAGTATTGTATGTCTGACTTGTTATCGATCCCAGCTTTAGATGAAGATGAATTAGAACTTCTTGGCCAAATGCT
>CAWVSY010000034.1:0-38127 GCA_963933055.1 uncultured Oleispira sp. | reverse complement strand
GGTACTGATCCAAACGATGCGGGTGATACGCCAACAGATACAGACGGCGATAAAATACCGGATGTATTAGATAACGATGACGATAACGACGGTGTACTAGACCAAGATGAAACGGCCGAAGGCAGTTTGAATCCTGATCAAGACAACGATGGTATTTGTGATGGTGATCTTGCTGTTAACAATATTTGCTCTGCAGGTCCTGACCCTGACCCACTGAATCCAGATTCAGATGGCAATGGTATTTGCGATGGTATTAAGGCAATGCCTAAAACAGAGGCATTTGCTGGCTGTATGCCTAATGTGAATTCAGATCCTGATGCGGATACGGATGGTGATGGCATTACTGATGAAAATGAGCTTGAGGATGATACGGATGGTGACTCAATTCCTGATTACTTAGATCCTGCTTCTGATGGCCCAGGTGTTGGTGATAGCGATAATGATGGCATCGATGATCAAACCGAGTGCGGTGCAGCATTACCATTACCATTACCTTGTCTCGATACCGATAATGATGGCATTTATGATTACTTAGATACAGATTCAGATAATGATGGTATCTCTGATGATGAAGAGGCTGATGGTATTGCTGGTAACGGTGGTGATACAACATCTACCCCTAAAGATTCTGATGGTGATGGTATTCCTGATTATCGAGATACAGATTCTGATAATGACGGTACTTTAGACAGTGATGAAGTGAATACGCCTCATGACCCTAATAATCCTAAAGATTCAGATAATGATGGAATACCAGATGTCGTTGATCCTGACGATGGTGCTGATCAAACAGGTGGTGAACTTGGTGGTGGTGATAGTGATAACGACGGTCTAACAGATTTGGAAGAATGTCCTAACTATCCATCAAACTGCCCAGATTCTGATAATGATGGGAAGCCAGATTATTTAGATAATAATAATGACTCTGACGATGATGGCATTACTGATGGCGATGAAGATCCGAACCTGGATGGTGATAATAATCCAGCAACGAATCCTCGTGATACCGATGGTGATGGCATTCCTGACTATCTAGATACTGATTCAGATGGCGATGGTATCAGTGACGAAACAGAAGGTAATCCAGCAGGTCAGGATACGGATAATGATGGGATTCCTGATGTGATCGATGCGGATGATGATGGTACCAATGGTGCTGGCGATTCCGATAATGATGGCATTCCAGATGATGTTGAGTGTGATAGCCAACCTTGCCGTGATACGGATGGTGATGGTATCCCAGATTATACGGATAGCGATTCAGATAATGACGGTATTGATGACCAAAATGAGGTAGGTGACGACCCACAAAATCCACAAGATACCGACGGTGATGGCATTCCAGATATTGCTGATCCAACAAATGGTGGTGAAGGTCAAAATGGCGGTGATAGTGATGGTGATGGCGTATCTGATGCAGATGAATGCAGCAGCTGGCCTAACTGTGCAGACACCGATAATGATGGATTACCGGACTATCTGGATGGAGACTCTTCACCGGCTGTAGATCCTTCACCCGATAATTCAGGCTCTACTCCTGGTGAGGAAGAAATGACGAAAGAAGAATTAGGCAAAGTTAAAACTGGCGTACGTGGTGCAGGTAGTATCCATTATGGATTTGCATTATTACTCTCACTATTGATGGTATTGCGTCGTAAATCTACCGCTATCATTGCTTTGCCTATGTTACTGGCATCATTGCCTAGTCAGGCAGAGTGGTGGGATGAAATGGATCTGTATGCAGGTATTGGGTTGGGTCAAAGTTACTTAGACCCTGACCTTGGCGGAACGGGCTATAGTATTGATGACAATACAGACAATGCGTGGAAAGTAACCGCCGGTTGGGATTGGAATGACCATATCTCAATCGAAGGTTATTATGCCGATTTAGGCAGTGTAGAGCTCGATCCCGGTGCTGAGATAGCTTATCGAATGGTCGGTGGAGATGCCATGCTGCATTACTGGGTGCGGGGTTTAGAGCGCAAAGAAGGAAGTATTGCCCTGTATGCTAAAGCAGGCTTAAACCACATGACGAATAACGGTAAAAATGTTGATTACGAATCTAATAACCAAATGCAGTTGTTTGGCGGTATTGGTGCAGAAATGTATTTGCCTCGCCAATTCAGCGTTCGCTTTGAAATAGAATCTTATGATACGGATGCCGCACTACTTTCTTTGAATTTAGTTAAGCGTTTTGGCTTTCAATCTAAAAAGCCCGTGCAAGAAAAAGTCATAGCCGTCGTTGAAGCACCTCCTAAACCTGTAACTCCTTCAAAGGTGATTGTTCTTACACCACTGGTTCTTGATGCAGATTTAGATGGTGTTCTTGACGATGAAGACCAATGCGCCAATACTGAAGAAGGTATTACCGTTAATTCTTTAGGGTGTTCTATTACTAAAGAACCGATCAGTGAAGTGATATCAAGCGTGCAGTTTGAATTGAACTCAGCTTCATTAACCGCATCAGCCAAGCTCGCCTTAAATGATGTTGTTCGTAAATTGGGTTCTAATGCCGCGATGAACCTTGAGGTTCATGCGCACAGCGATAGTTCGGGCAGTGCGGTATATAATAAAAAGCTCTCCCAGCAACGTGCGGAGTCCGTAGTCGCATATTTAAGTGAGCAAGGAATAAGCAGAAATCGTTTGTTGGCGATTGGCCACGGCGAAGAAAAACCAATTGCAGATAATAAAACGAAGGCAGGCCGAGCCGCTAATAGACGCGTAGAGTTTGTTATTAAAGCTCAATAAAAACGCTTATTGCTTAGTATTAGTTCACTTCGAATTAATACTAAGCATCATTTAAAGCTAAGGGAAAAAATGGTAGATAAATTATTGGCGATTGCCTATTTAGAGGATGACCTCGAGCAAGCAAAGATGGTAACAGCTTGGTTTGATGAATTCGGATATGCATATGAGCATTTTACTCGTGCTCAATCCTTATTGAATCGTTTAAAAGATAAAAGTTTTGATATTGCCGTATTAGATTGGGAACTTCCAGAAATGTCTGGTTTAGAAGCAATCAAACATATTCGCAGTAAATACCACCAAAATCTTCCTATCCTTTTTTGCTCAATGCGCGATACTGAAACGGATGTTGTTCAAGCCCTTGAGTTGGGTGCGGATGATTATATGCGTAAGCCTTTATTACGCATCGAATTAAAGGCGCGTTTGCATGCACTTTTAAGGCGAACGCAAAGTACTCAAACGAGTAATATCATTGAACACGGACCTTATAGCTTTGATCAAGTAAATAGATCGGCATGCATAAATGGTCAGCTTGTTGAAATGACAGATAAAGATTTTGAAGTCGCGAATTGCTTATTTGATAATATTGGGCGTATTTTATCACGCAGTTTTTTATTAGAAACGGTCTGGGGAATCTCTTCGGATTTACATACCCGAACAGTCGATGTTCACGTAAGCCGAGTGCGCAAAGCGTTGGGCATTACTCCTGAAAGTGGTTTTAGGGTAAAAACAATTTATCAGCATGGGTATCGACTAGAAAAAGTTGAATAAAATCAATTATTGGTGATTTATAAAGGAATATTATGTCAACGTTAAAAAGAAATTATTGTGCTGGTTTTATCGTTTTATTCTCTATGCTTTCTCTGTATGTGAATGCTGCTGTCGTTAATGATGGCTCAGTAGACGCAGATGAGCTGTTTCTTTATACGGTTAAGAAAGATGATACGGTATGGGGTATTTGTAAAACGTATGTTACAGATCCGTTATGTTGGAAAAAATTGGTCGTCTTCAATCAATTAAAAAATCCTAAATACATTCCGCCAAAATCCATTATTCGTATTCCTAAGTCTTGGTTGATTGACCAGACAGCTACCGCATTGGTGATCGCACTAGAAGGTGATGTCTTAGTTTTTCGTCAAAATAGTAAAAGCGAAGATGCTTTGCATGTCGGTGATTTATTAAATCAAGAAGATGTTGTGAAATCACAAGGTGGTAGCGCAATGATCGAATTTGCTGATAATTCTCGTTTACTATTAAAAGAAAATAGCACAATTCGTATGGCTAATTTGCAATTCTATGATGCAACTCAGCTTGTGAGTACACGAGTAGAGCTTTTAAAAGGTCGAGTGAAAGCGCAAGTAGAAAAGCTTAGTAATAAAGACAGTCGTTATGAAATTTCAACACCTGCTGCTGTGGCTGCCGTTCGAGGTACCGACTTTAGGGTTGAACGAAAAGCCAGCGCGAGTAGCGATGCCGTAGAGATGAGAACAGAATTATTAACAGGGGCACTTACCGTCAAATCAGATAACAACCAGCAATCGATTACTTCGGGGCAGGGAGTTTTAGCTGTTGAGGGTAAGGGGGTTTCAGAGCCGGTTAGATTGTTACCGCGTCCCTTAGTGACGATTAATGAATCCACGAGTGGAGCTCTTCCTTTATTGCTGGAATGGAAAAAAATTGAAAAGGCCGCTTTTTATAAAGTGACCTTAATGACGCAGAATGCTCAGGTATGGGAAAAAACAATACAAGCCCCGAAGTTTCTGATTGAAGATGTTGAGTTCGGGCAATATCAATTATTAATTCGTGGCATTGATGATCAAGGTTTTGAGGGTAGAAATCGCCGTATAAATCTAGATCTGTCTGCGCCGGCGATATAACCTATATTATAAAGAAAATCCAAATATGAGCGTGGTTGAACGCAAAAATAATAATGTAAAGGGCTTATTGCAAAGCCCGAAAAAAGATGGGTTTTCTTTCGATTGGCATTTGATACTTCTAGGTCTAGTGATTTTATGTGTAGTGCATATAAATCAAATCAATAACTGGACTGAAGCTGCGAATTATTTTATCTATGATAAACACCTTAATGCATTACCTGCTTATCCTGATGATGAAATTTTAATCGTTGAAATTGATGAGCAGAGCTTATCTCTGCTTGGAGATTGGCCATGGCCTCGAAGTTATCATGGGCAAATGATAGAGCTGCTAACCCAAGCAGATGCTTCTGTTATTGCTTACAATATTGTTTTTTCTAATGAAGACTTAAAAGATCAAAACGACGTGCTGCTAGCGGAAGCTATTACCAAAAGCGATCGCACAATTCTTCCATTATATTTTGATCGACTTTTTAATCAAGGTAACGTGACTGAGGTATTACCTGCCCCTTCCTTTCGTAAGCATGCCAGCCTAGGTCACGTTAATAGCTATCTCGACTCTGACGGCACACTGAGATCTGTGCGATTAATGGATGGACTCTCAGAAAATACCTGGCCGCATTTTTCATTTGCTAGTCTGCTATTTAACTCTCCCTATTTTAATGTCAGCTATTCTGTTGAAGAGCAAGCTTACATCCCATTTGTGAATCGTGGCGATTATCAAAGAGTTTCTTTTGTTGATGTATTTACGGGGCTTGTGCCCATTGAAAAAATTGCTAAACACACTGTTTTTGTTGGCATGACGGCCACATCAATGGGCGATCCGTTATTAACACCGGTAAGTGATGAAGGGCGACAAAGTCCCGCAGTTGATATCAATGCGAATATTTACCAGGGGTTAAAGCATGATACTTTAATTCATATTTTACCGATGATTTCATCGGGGCTGATTAACTCAGCTGTTATTTTTTTAATATTATATTTAATTCCACGACTGTCTGGTATTCAGCAGTTTATAATAATTACACTCTGCTTGGTCGGTGCTTGGTTTTTAACTTATGCTTTTTTAAGGTTAGGTTATTGGTATAAAAGTGCAGGGTTAATGATGGCCTTATTGATCATTCCTTTTATCTGGAATTTATTGAGGCTGAGTCGTTTATTTCAGTACTTTCGTCAGCAATTGAACCTGCTTAAATTGCAACAGTCGGAAGAATCTTTTCGTTTGCCAGAATATATTCAGCTGAATAGTGATACCGATTTAGAATACACCTTATCTTTGATGCAAATAGATAATTACCGTATTTTGGATGAGCCTAGCATTAATGAACGGTCAATACTCACGATTGAAAAGTCACTTTCGGTGCGTATTGCTCAGCAAGAAAAGACACTGCTAATACATTTTGATAAATTTACCGATTTAGAGCGTCGAAAATTGAGTTTGTTAAATAAAATATTCGATTTAGAAGTGCCTTTATCAAAAATCGAAGATTCTAACCGTGTGCGTTCCGATGTGTTTTCGCAGCAGCTTTCATTGATTGATATATATCAGCAGCAAATGACAATGAACCACTCATTATTTGAAGCCAGTATTGAGGGGATTGCTGCAGGTATTCTGGTTGCCGATCTTTCTGGTAGAGTCCTCTTTCAAAATTATGCTCTTAAAGAATTTACGAATAAACCGGTTAATAAACTGGAAGAATTCTTTACTTCTATTTCTTTGCTTAAAGGCAGTTGGTTGGCCATTTTAAGAGAGACTATTTTTTTGCAGCAATCGATGAGGGTTGAAGCTAAAGCAGAGTTAAGGGATTTATCCATCAGTGTTCGGTGTTTAGATGGGCAAGAAAATATTGCACCTTTATTGGTATTTAATCTGACTGATATTAGTTTGATTAAGCAGGCTCATCGTAGTCGCAATGAGATGATTGATTTCTTATCGCATGATTTACGATCTCCTATGGCATCGTTACAGGCCCTTGTTCATCAGGTCAGGACTATGCCAGAAGGCGATAGCGTTAATAGCACTGATATTATTAATAAAGTCGATCAATACAGTCAGCGAGGGTTGGATTTTGCTGAGCAATTTTTAAGTTTGGCTAAAGTCGAAGCTGAAGAAGAGATCAAACTGTATGAGGTTGATCTTTATTCGGTATGTCAAAACTCACTTGATAGTCTTTATCATCAGGCACAAGATAAAAATATTACGTTAAATTTTACGTCTCTGGATGAATGCTGGGTGATGGCGAATGGCGATCTGTTGGAGCGAATCTTGTTAAATTTAGTGAGTAATGCGATTAAATATAGTCCTAATGAAAGCGAAGTATGTATATCTATTCAACAGTTGCTGACGGCAGAGTCCGTGAGTTTATTAGAAGTTCGTGTCACAGATGAAGGCCCGGGAATACCTGTAGACTTGTTAGATAGCCTATTTAAGCCTTTCCAGAGAGGGGATGATAGTAATACCAAGAAAGCACAGGGTATCGGTTTGGGATTGAGGTTTGTTGATGTCGCTTTGAAACGCTTAGGGAGTCAAATTAAATTTGATTCATCATCGGCTGGTGCTTCGTTTTATTTTCAGCTCGAACCGATAGATGTATAAGATAGATGTATAAACTATCAAACCTGTTGCTGTGCTTCGACTTGCTGGTCTAGCACTTTGCATATTCCTTCTTGAATCAGTAGGCATAAATCAGGATCGCTGATGGGGTTATCATCGCTATCCGATATAAAGAAAATATCTGAAATTCGCTCACCTTCCGTCATAATCTTAGCGCTGTGCATTAGCAAATCGTGAGTCATAAAAAACTCTCCCATGCGGGCGAGTAATCCAGGGCGATCAGCCGCGATGACTTCTACTAATGTGCGCTTCATAACAGGGTCATTACTCAACGTGACTTGAGTAGGCACTTGAAAGTGTTTTAGTTGTCTCGAGGTACGACGCTGAATAACATTGTTATATTCTTCTGGTGTCGATAGTGCTTTTGTAAGCGTATTTTTTATTTGTTCGATGCGGGCAATGTCATTACCAATAGAGTCGCCATTTTCATCCAGTACAATATAGGTATCAACCGCATTGCGGTTATTGGATGTCATGATTCGTGCGTCTTGAATGCTAAGATTAAGTTGGTCGAGTGTGGCGGTTGTTACAGCAAAAAGATTTGGGTGACCTTTCATAAATATAAAGATCTGAGTAGCGCCTTCAAAATCTGTATCGCTCGTTTCACGAATAGCTATTAAAGGAGATTCGCTATTGCCATGCTCGGTAATGATTTGTGTATGCCATATAATATTGTCAGCACCTTCTCGTAAAAAGTAATCATCCCCTGGCTCTGCCCAGATCTCTCGTGTTTTGGCTTCGCTGATGCCTAGCTGCTCAAGTTCGTAGATGGCTTCGCATTGGATCGCACTAATGAATTGATCTTTGCCCATTGAATTATTAAGGCCGCGACGAAAAGCTTGTTTGGTATTGTAATACAGGGTGCGCATTTGCTCTGCGCGCCATCCTGTCCAAAGTTTTGGGTTGGTGCTGTATATATCGGCAACAGAGATCAAGAATAAGTGTTGTAGATGGTCTATATCGCCAACTTCTAAAGCGAATTGGTGAATGTCTTCAGGGTTGTTAATATCAATGCGTTGTGATGCTTGTGACATGACTAGGTGGTTGCGAACAAGCCACTCCACCATATCGGCGTCGTACTGGTTCAGTTTATGTTGCTTACAAAACTCTTTGGCAATTTCAGCCCCTGCGATTTCATGTTCACCGCGGTGCATTTTTCCAGCATCATGCAAAATAGCGGTAATGTAGAGCACTTCTTTACGTTTAATTTTTTTGACTAGGTTATGGGCCACAGGAAAATGTTCTTTTTCATCTGCGTGTCGATATCGGCGTAACATTTGGACCATGCGTAAGCTGTGTTCATCGACGGTATAAATATGAAATAAATCATATTGCATATGACCAATGATGCTACCGAAATCGGGAATGTAACGTCCTAAAATTCCATAGCGCATCATGCGTTTTAGTGTGCTGGAAATTCGAAGGTTATTCCTTAAAAACTGCATGAATAAATCATTATGCTGTTCGTTTATACGGAAATCTTCATCAATTAATTCACGGTTGTCGTGTATTGCCCGGATTGTGCTTGAATGCATTCCTTCAATATTATCGCGCTTGGCAAATTCAACAAAGATGCGTAATAGTAATTCAGGTTTTTCAGCGATACGTTTGGGGTCTGTTAAATGAATGTGCCCATTGCAAATGTAGAAGTCGTCATCAATCGTCTCGATGATGTCTTCACTCGAGCCACCAAAAATATCGTCTTTGATGTGGAAGAGAAGAATGTCGGTTAATTCGGTGAGCGCAAGTTGGTGACGATAAAACTGCAGCATCATGTGCTCAACGCCGAGCATTTCTTCATCGTCAGTAAAGCCCAATATTTCTGCAATATCTTTTTGCAGATTAAATAATAATCGGTCTTCTTCTCTATTCGTTACCATGTGCAAAGCGTAACGTAACTGCCACAAGAACTGCGTACTGCGTTGATATTGATTTAATTCGAATTGAGTTAAGAATTTATATTGTCTTAATTCTTCAATTTCATCGTGGCCAAAATGACGCATGGCCATCCAGTTAATGGTTTGGATGTCGCGCAAGGTGCCGGGAGAGTTTTTTACATTGGGTTCAAGATTATATTCGGTATCTTCGTGTTTTGTATGGCGCTTATGCAGCTCTTCCCATTTGGCTGCAAAAAAATCGGGTGCCGACCAGATAATGCGAGAATCCGTCTTTGCTTCGAGTTGTTTTAGTAAGTCGTTATTTCCTGCAAGGGTTCTTGCTTCCATCATGTTGGTAATAATGGTTAGGTCTTTAGCGGCTTCGCTAACACATTCATCCAATGTACGAACGCTGTGCCCAATATCAAGTTTTATATCCCATAGTAGGGTGATAAAGCTTTGAAGGGCGTCTTTGTGTTGTTCAAATGCCGCTTCATCTTTTAGGACAATTAATAAATCAATATCTGAGTGTGGCTGCAGCTCGCCTCTACCATAGCCACCAACAGCCAGTAGGGCGATATTGTTTGTACCGGAGTTGAAGCCAGAGTATTGCCATAAACAGAATAAAATTTGATCAATTAAGCCACTGCGATGGGCAACAAGTGTGGTTGCGTCGAGGGTTTGGCGAAAGTATTCATGGCATTGTTGTTTGATGTTCGCGAGTAAGGGTTTGATTATTGGGAGAGGTGAGGGCGCCGCAGCTAATTGTTGAATGAGAACTTGATTATCAATAGTTGGAAGTTCAACGGTTGTGTTATCTGCGGCGATGGTTGTCAAAATCTATACCTACGAGTTGCTAATATTCATATATGGTTGGATTGAATCGCATTGGCTACCAGAATTGAGTTTCTTCTTTGCGACGCGTTAATACGTCGACACCGTCTTCAGTCACAAGACACGTATGTTCGAATTGCGCGCTTGGCTTACGGTCTTTGGTCACAACGGTCCAGCCATCAGGTAGTTGTTTGTTAAAACGCTTGCCTAAGTTGATCATTGGCTCAATGGTGAAGGTCATGCCGGGTAGTAGCTCCATGCCAGTTCCTGCTTTGCCATAGTGCAGAACTTGGAAGCCATCTTCATGGAATTCACTGCCAATGCCGTGTCCACAGTACTCACGCACTACAGAGTAATGGTTGCTTTCGGCATACTTTTGAATAACTTCACCAATATCACCTAAGCGGCAGCCAGGCTTAACCAAAGCAATGGCTTTATACATGCTTTCTTGTGTGATATCGACTAAACGCTTTATCGGGGCTGTTGGCTCACCAATAAAGAACATTTTACTCGTATCGCCATGATAACCATCTTTGATAACGGTAATGTCGATGTTAATGATATCGCCTTTCTTTAGTGCTTTATCATTTGGAATGCCATGGCAGATAACATGGTTTACCGAAGTACAGATGGATTTAGGGAAACCATGATAATTTAAGGGCGCAGGGATAGCGCCTTGAACATTAACGATGTAGTCATGGCAAATCGTATTAAGCTCATCGGTGGTGACACCGGCTACGATATGCTCTTCAATCATTTCTAAGACTTCTGCAGCCAAACGACCGGCAATGCGCATCTTTTCGATTTCTTCTGCTGTTTTTACAAATTTAGACATATTACTTCGCTTGTGCTGTCGCTTTACGATAGGTATGGCTCACATTCATGATATGACCGATTAATGGCATTATTGTACGCCTATCTTAGTTTTTTATAAATGGGGCAAATTTGTCAATAAACAAGCAATTTATTCATATTTGACTTTATTTTTGTTGGTGTAAATGGTATAAAGCGCGGCTAATTAAGCCTGTTTTGTTTTAGTGTTTTTGATTGTCTCTCAAATGCTCTGCTTGATAGCTTGGTTAGTAAATAATACACACACACATCATAACGATGTTGCGGGGTGCCGAAAGGTCGCGGTATTGGATGTGTGGAGGCCCAACCCAAACTTATATTAAGGTAGTTATACTATGGCGCAAGTAAGTATGCGTGACCTGCTTAAAGCAGGCGTTCACTTTGGACACCAAACTCGTTACTGGAACCCTAAAATGGGTAAGTACATCTTTGGTGCTCGTAATAAGATTCATATCATCAACTTGGAACACACTGTTCCTGCATTGAACAATGCATTGAAGTTGATCGAAAACCGCACTTCTGGCAACAACAAAGTATTATTTGTTGGTACTAAGCGTGCAGCAAGCAAAATCATCCAACAACAAGCAGAGCGCGCTGGTCAGCCATACGTTGCTCACCGCTGGTTGGGTGGTATGTTGACTAACTACAAAACTATTCGTCAATCTATTAAGCGTTTTCGCGATTTAGAAGCTCAAAAAGCTGACGGTACTTTTGAGCAGTTAACTAAGAAAGAAGCTTTGATGCGTGCCCGTGAAATGGACAAGCTAGAGCGTTCTATCGGTGGTATCAAAGACATGGGCGGTTTGCCTGATGTTGTTTTCGTAATCGACGTTGATCATGAGCGTATTGCGATTCAAGAAGCAAACAAGTTGGGTATCCCAGTTGTTGGTATCGTTGATACTAACTCTAACCCAGATGGTATCGATTACGTTATCCCTGGTAACGATGATGCGATCCGTGCAATCGAGATCTATGCAACTGCTGTTGCTGATGCAGTTCTTGACGGCAAGCAAGCAACTGCTGCTGATAAAGGCGAAGTTGCTGAAGAGAAAGCTGAGCCAGCGGCTGAGTAATTTCTAAGCTTCATCATAAAAAAAGGGGCTTGCCCCTTTTTTTTTGAGCATTTATTTAATTTTTAGATCTTGAGGGATTTCTCATGGCACGTATATCTGCACAACTTGTTAAAGAACTACGCGAGCGCACTGGCTTGGGTATGATGGAATGTAAAAAGGCTTTGGCGGCTAACGAAGGTGATATCGATCTAGCAATCGAAGACCTACGTAAGAACTCTGGTCTTAAGGCCGCTAAAAAAGCTGACCGCGCTGCTGCTGAAGGTAAAGTATTTGTTGCGACTAATGGCAATACTATCTTCGCTGTTGAAGTTAACTCTGAAACAGATTTCGCTGCAGGCGATTCTAACTTCCTAGGTTTTGCTGACAAGGTTGTTGCTAAAGTTGCTGAAACTAAAGAAACTGACATTGCTGCAGTAATGGCAGGTGAACTTGAATCTGCTCGTGAAGCATTGGTTCAGAAAATTGGCGAGAACATCAATGTTCGTCGCATTTTCTCTTTAGAGTCTGATGTTGTGGGCAGTTATGTTCACTCTAACGGTAAGTTAGCGGCATTAGTTGCTCTTAAAGGCGGTAACGAAGACGTAGCAAGAGACATCGCTATGCACATCACTGCATTGAACCCAGTTGTGGTTAATGCTGCTGATATGCCAGCAGAGCTTGTTGCTAAAGAAGAAGACATTATTAAAGCTCAGCCAGATATGGCGGGTAAGCCAGACGCTATCGTTGAAAAAATGATGGGTGGTCGTATTAAGAAGTTCTTGAAAGAGTCTAGCTTAACTGAGCAGCCTTTTGTTAAGAACCCAGATATGACAGTTGGTCAGTTGGCTAAAGAAGCCGGTGCTGAAATCGTATCTTTCCAACGTATTGCTGTTGGTGAAGGCGTTGAAGTTGCTGAAGTTGATTTCGCAGCAGAAGTTGCCGCTCAACTTAAGGGTTAATTCTGATTGAATTGACTGGGAATTCTTTCCTGTAATGTGAGAGAATTCTAGAAATGCCGGGGTAACCCGGCATTTTTTTGAAAGCCTGAAATGGTTTTTGTCTACCCCAAAAAAATATATTGATGACACCTACTGGAGTTGGCTATGGCTGAACAAAACACCCCAAGATATAAGCGTATTCTTCTTAAATTAAGCGGCGAAGCGCTAATGGGTGAGATGGATTTTGGTATCGACCCAAGAGTTTTAGACCGTATAGCGTTAGAAATTGGTCAGCTTGTGGGGATCGGTGTACAAGTCGGTATCGTAATTGGTGGTGGTAATTTGTTCCGTGGTAAAGCACTGAGCGAAGCCGGCTTAGACCGTGTGGCGGGTGATCACATGGGAATGTTGGCGACCGTTATGAACGCGTTGGCTGTGCGAGATGCATTAGAGCGTTCAAATATTACGACTCGCGTTATGTCTGCCATTCCAATGAGTGGTATTGTTGAGCATTACGATCGTCGTGAAGCTATGCGTGGTTTAAGTAATGGCCAGGTTGTTATTTTTTCAGCGGGTACCGGTAACCCATTTTTTACTACCGACTCTGCTGCGTGTTTGCGTGGTATCGAGATTAATGCGGAAGTGGTTCTTAAGGGAACTAATGTTGATGGCGTATATACTGCTGATCCTAAAAAAGATCCTGAAGCGGTAAAATACGATACATTAACCTATACCGAAGTATTGGAAAAACAGTTAGGTGTAATGGATTTGACTGCTATTTGTTTAGCGCAAGATCACAACATGCCTTTGCGTGTTTATGATATGCATGAAGCGGGCAATCTAGCAAAAATTATTATGGGTAGCGATTTAGGTACCCTAATTGTCAACGAGGAAAGCTAATCATGATTGATGATATTAAAAACGATGCGCAAGAACGCATGGTAAAAAGCATTGGCGCTATGGTTGATGCCTTTAAAAAAATTCGCACAGGTCGTGCACATCCTTCTATTTTAGAAGGTGTAATGGTTGATTATTATGGTTCTCCAACGCCATTGGCGCAGCTTGCCAACATTAATGTTGAAGATGGTCGTTGCTTAGCGATTGTTCCGTGGGAGAAACCTTTGATCCCCGCGATTGAGAAAGCCATTATGAAGTCTGATTTGGGGCTTAACCCATCGACGACAGGGGACAAAATTCGTGTTCCTATGCCGGCTTTAACAGAAGAAACGCGTAAGCAATTTATTAAGCAAGCGCGCTCAGAAGCTGAAAAAGGTCGTGTATCAATCCGTAATATTCGCCGTGATGCGAATGGCATGATTAAGGATCTTCTAAAAGATAAAGAAATCTCTGAAGATGATGAGCGCCGTGGCCAAGACCAAATTCAAAAAATTACCGACCAATACGTTGCAGAAATTGAAACTGTATTAGCGGGTAAAGAAAAAGATTTGATGCAGGTTTAACCTGCATCAAATCTTTAGGACAAAATAATGTCGACAAGTATTTCTGATAAAGATGCCGTGGAGGGGGGGATTCCTCGCCACGTTGCAGTGATTATGGATGGTAACAATCGCTGGGCAAAAAAACGTTTTATGCCGGGTGTTGCTGGCCATAAAGCGGGTGTTGATGCAGTGCGAGCTGTTGTTGAGACCTCAGTGGAACAAGGGATTGAAGTACTTACACTGTTTGCTTTTAGCAGTGAAAATTGGCGACGTCCTGAAATCGAAGTAAATGCGTTAATGCAGTTATTTATTGTCGCGCTTGAACGTGAAGTAAAAAAACTGCATAAAAACAATATCCGTCTTATTGTCATGGGTGATAAGACGGCGTTTCAGCAGAAGATTCAAAACCTTATTGCTGAAGCTGAGCAGTTGACCGCTGATAATGATCGTATGACGCTCGTTATTGCTGCTAATTATGGTGGCCAGTGGGATATTGCCAATGCAGCAAAACTGATCGCTTTAGATGTTGAAGCGGGTAAGTTGAAAGCAGAAGATATTAATGAGCAATTGTTTCATAAATATACATGGCTTAACCAATTTCCAGCACCTGACTTGATGATTCGTACGGGTGGGGAAGAGCGTATTAGTAATTTTATGCTGTGGCAAACAGCCTACTCTGAATTCTATTTCTCAGAGGCACTTTGGCCTGATTTCAAACAACAAGAATATAAAAAAGCATTGGCTGCCTTCGCTAACCGAGTTAGGCGTTTTGGTCGGACTGATGATCAGTTAACAAAAGGGTAGTAGTTTGTTTAAGCAACGTCTTATTACAGCATTAATTTTAGCGCCACTAATGATTGGCGGCATTTTCTTTTTACCTATTGAGCAGTTCGCTTATTTTATTGGGTTTATCGTCACTGTTGCTGCTTGGGAATGGGCTAATCTATCGGGTTACTGTTCTTCAGTTGTTCGTATAGGGTATGCTGGCAGCGTTGCTGCAAGCATATTTCTTGTCGCCTATTTTATGGGTCAGCATGCAGAGCTTTCATCCATCATTCTTGCGATTGGTGCGATATGGTGGTTTGTTGCGTGCTTATTGGTCATTCAATACCCGAAAAAAGTAGCGTTATGGCAAGCTAAGCCGGTGCGCGCGTTATTAGGTTTCTTGGTATTACTTCCTATGTGGGTTGGCTTTATGACGCTTAAGAGTCAAGAGCACAGTTCATTAATTATCGTCTACGTTATGTTGTTGATTTGGGGGGCTGATACGGGGGCTTATTTCGCAGGTAAAACTTGGGGTAAGTCTAAGCTTGCGCCAAGTGTGAGCCCAGGTAAGTCTTGGGCTGGTTTTTGGGGCGGTTTAGCGACGACCGGATTGATTGCTATTATTTTCTCCTTATTGGTTAACCAATGGCTACGCCCTGTGACCATGGATGATTTTTTGTTATTAGCGGCGATTACTTTTATTACTGCAATCATGTCAGTGATGGGGGATTTGGTAGAGAGTATGATGAAGCGTCATCGTGGTATTAAAGACAGTTCTCAGCTATTACCCGGGCATGGTGGTGTTTTAGATCGAATAGATAGCATGGCGGCGGCAGTGCCTGTCTTTGCTTTCTTAATGATATTATTCGGTTGGCAGTTGGCTGCATAAGTTGCTTATTGTGGATCATTTTAGTAATGAAGGTGAGCGAATAAATATGAGTCAGTGGATTACCGTGCTTGGAGCAACAGGCTCGATCGGTAGTAGTACCCTAGATGTTATTCGCCGTCACCCAGCTCGTTATCGCGTTTATGCGTTAACGGGTTTTTCTCGTATTAAAGAACTTGTCGCAGCTGCGGTTGAGTTTTCTGCTAAATATATTGTTGTTCCTAGCGAGCAAGCCGCTATTGAAGCTCAGGCGCTGTTTGAATCACAAGAATCGACTCATAGTGATTGCACAATACTGGTTGGTGAAGAAGCTTTAGCGAAAGTTGCTTCCGATGCGGAGGTCGATATGGTGATGGCTTCTATTGTCGGCGCTGCGGGTCTTGTGCCTACGCTCGCGGCGGCAACGTCGGGTAAACGCGTTTTATTAGCGAATAAAGAAGCTTTGGTCATGGCTGGGCCATTATTCATGCAAGCAATTCGTGATAATGGTGCAGAGCTGTTGCCGATTGATAGTGAGCATAATGCGATATTTCAAAGTATGCCTGCTAACTATCGTGGTGACTTTTCTCAGCATGGTATTGAAAAAATTCTGTTAACGGCCTCTGGTGGTCCTTTCCGTAATAAAACCAAAGCTGAGCTTGCTGAGGTGACACCATCACAGGCGGTGGCTCACCCTAATTGGTCAATGGGGGCGAAAATTTCAGTCGATTCAGCCACCTTAATGAATAAAGGCTTAGAGCTGATTGAGGCGTGCTTCTTATTCAACTGCGCTGCTGAACAAATTCAAGTGGTTGTTCATCCACAAAGTGTTATTCATTCTATGGTTCAATATTGCGATGGTTCTGTTATCGCAGAGCTGGGGCAGCCCGATATGCGTACGCCGATTGCGTATGGCATGGCGTGGCCTGAACGTATTGACGCGGGTGTTAAGCCGCTAGACTTGTTTGCTATTGCACGTTTGGATTTTACGGAACCAGATCATGAAACCTTTCCTTGTTTGAATCTTGCAAAAGAAGCATTCGAACGTGGTGGCATCTGTCCTGCGGTATTAAATGCAGCCAATGAAATTGCGGTTGCCGCTTTTTTAGCGGAACAAATTAGCTTTTTAGCTATCCCAGAGTTAATTAAAAAAGTCATGGGCGAATGCCCAGATAAAAATGTGCAGTGCTTAGAAGATGTTTTAGCCGCCGACCAATGGTCTAGAAATAAGACCAATGATGCCTTGACTGAATTTAAAAATAAGTTCCAACCGGTGAATCAGGTATGAGTACAGTATTATCTTTTATTTTAGCTATCAGCATTTTGGTGGTTATTCATGAGTTTGGTCACTTTTGGGTAGCCCGCCGTTGTGGCGTTAAAGTACTGCGCTTTTCGGTCGGTTTTGGTAAGCCGCTATGGTCATATACGGATAAATTAGGAACCGAATATTCAATCGCACCTATCCCTCTTGGCGGGTATGTTAAAATGCTGGATGAGCGTGAAGGTCCAGTAAAGCCTGAAGAATTACACCAAGCGTTTAACCAAAAAAACGTTTGGCAGCGCATTGCAATTGCTAGTGCGGGTCCTATTGCTAATTTTATTTTTGCCGTGCTCGCTTATTGCTCTTTATTTATGATGGGCATTTCAGGTTTGGTACCTATCATCGGTAATGTTGTCGATAATAGTCCGGCTTATGAGCAAGGTTTGCAGCCTGGTGATCGTATTCAAGCGATCTCAAGCAAAGAGGTAAATAGCTTTCAAGAAGTATCTTGGCAGTTAATATCTTATATTGGTGAAACAGTTGATATAGAATTAACGGTTGTTGATTCAAATAATCAGCCGCGTAATGTTACTATTCCTGTGCAGCAGTGGTTAACCCAGCAAGAAGCGCCGGATCCGATGAAGGCTTTAGGAATAGAGCCTCGACGTTTGGTCTTAGAGCCGATAGTTGGTGAGATTGTCGCGAATGGTGCAGCGGCTAAAGCCGGCTTGGCCTCTGGGGATGTTATTCTATCGGCCAATGCTGAGCCCATAGATAATTGGACTCAATGGGTTGAGCTTATTCGTGCTAATCCTTTAAAGCCGATGATCTTATTCATTGAACGAAATGGCCAACCGTTAGAGCTAGAGTTAATCCCTGCTGAAAAAGAAATAGAAAATAATAAAACCATTGGCTTTGTGGGTATTGGTTTGCATCAAAGTGCTATTCCTGAGATGCCAAAGGCATGGTTAACAGAGGTGAAGCTAGGCCCTGTTGATGCTTTTGTTCAAGGTATTGCTAAAACTCAGCAGCTTATCGCATTTACGCTAGAGTCATTGTGGAAAATGATTTTAGGGGATGTTTCGGTGAAAAACTTGAGTGGACCGATTACGATTGCTAAAGTAGCGGACTCTTCGGTAAGTAACGGCCTTCAGGCATTTATTGGTTTCTTAGCTTTATTGAGTGTATCGCTTGGAGTTTTGAATTTATTACCGATACCGGTTTTAGATGGTGGTCATATTTTATTTTATGCCATCGAAGCAGTTCGAGGAAAAGCAGTGTCTGAAAAAACTCAGATTATTGCAATTCAGGTAGGCATGGCGCTGTTATTAGGTCTTATGATTATCGCTTTTTATAATGACATTAGCCGCTTATAGTTTTGCGCTTTGCGCACCCTTTAGGTAATCGGCCTTATTTTGGAATTGAATCGCATATGCGAGCTTTGTATTTAATATTTTTATTGGCATTTTTTAGCAACGCCCATGCGGCTGAAACATTTATCGTTAGTGATATTCGTGTAGAGGGCTTACAGCGTGTCTCGGCAGGCAGTGTTTTTGAAGCATTTTCTATTAACGTTGGTGATGAAATTGATAGTCAGCGTTTAACATCGGCGTCAAAGCGATTATTTAAAACCGCATTATTTAATGATATTACGCTGAAGCGTGATGGCACTGTTCTTATTATTAATGTTGTTGAGCTGCCAACGATTACGCAATTAGAAATCAAAGGCAACCAAGCGATTACCAGTGAGGCGCTAAAAGACGGTTTAAAGCAATCGGGATTAGCGGAAGGGTTGGTTTTTAAACGATCAACGTTAGAAAGAATATCACTAGAGCTAGAGCGTCAATACGTTGCTCAAGGTCGTTATGACGCCAATATTAAAACAGAAGTCACCGCATTACCTAGAAACCGTGTTGGCTTAGTGATTAACGTCGATGAAGGCACTGTGGCTTCTATTCAACATGTGAATATTATTGGCAATCATGTTTTTTCAGACGAAGAATTATTAAAGGCCTTTCAGCTGCAAACCAGCAACTTTTGGTCTTGGTATGCCAGTGATGATAAATACGCGCGTGAAAAATTGTCAGGCGATCTAGAAACCCTTCGTTCTTATTATCTCAATCGCGGTTATATCCGTTTTAATATCGAATCTACTCAGGTATCGGTTTCTCCTAATAAAAAGGGAGTGTACATCACCATCAATGTGAGTGAAGGCGATATCTATACCATTAGAGACATCAAGCTTGCGGGTAATTTGGTTGTACCAGCGGAAGACCTTGAGCGCTTCTATATCCTGAAGAAAGATGAAGACTTTTCTCGTCAGAAAGTAACTTTGACAAGCGACTTGATGATTAAGCGCTTAGGTAATGATGGTTATACCTTTGCTAAGGTTGATGGTATTCCTGATATTGATGATGAAACAAAAGAAGTTGATGTAACGTTCTTTGTTGAACCCGGTAAAAGAACGTATGTCCGTCGAATTAATTTCGCCGGTAATGAAACCACACTGGATGAAGTTCTACGCCGTGAAATGCTGCAAATGGAAGGCGGTTGGGCATCGACTGAAAAAATTGAAGCCGGTAAAAAACGTTTAAATCAATTAGGCTACTTCAAAACAGTGAATGTTGAAACGCCTGCGGTGGGTGGAACGGATGATTTAATTGATGTTAATTATAGCGTTGAAGAACAGCTCAGTGGCAGTTTGAATTTTAATGTTGGTTATGCCGGTGATAGTGGTTTTATTATTGGTACTAGCATTAGCCAAAATAACTTTTTAGGTACGGGTAACCGTATGTCATTATCGCTGCAAAAGAACGATACCGTAAAATCTTATAACTTTTCTTTTATGGATCCTTATTACACTGTTGATGGCGTTAGTCGCGGTTTTAACTTCTATCAACGAAAAACTGACTTTTCGAACCAGTCGTTTACCAGTGATTACCAAACCAATAGTTTGGGTGGAAACGTTTCTTTTGGCTATCCGATTAGTAATCGTGAGCGCTTGTCTTTCACTTTGGGTATTTCTGATACCGATATTTTTGAAGGTGATTTAGTGCCTGCTGAAATATCAGATTTTATTGATGAGCATGGCGATCAATACCGAGAGTATTCTTTAGGTTCTAGTTGGAAGTGGTCTAATTTAAACCGTGGGTTATTTCCTACTGCTGGTGCTCAGCAAAGTATATCCTTTGATTTGGCAATTCCAGGCAGTGATTTAACTTATTTCAAACTGGGTTATAAAGCGGATTATTACTTAGAAATACAGCGAGATTGGTCACTGCGATTCCGTACTGAGTTGGGCTATGGTGATGGATATGGCGATTTAGATGTACTTCCGTTTTATAAGAACTTCCGCGCCGGTGGTGTCGGTTCGGTGCGTGGTTATAGAACAAGTTCATTAGGGCCTCAAGGTTTGCCTGAGTATAACTTAGTCGATGTTGTGACGACTGATAGCAGTGGTAATCCAGTTTTTGAAACGGATAACCTAGGCCGTCCAGTGGTTGATAGTGGTGCGCCTTCTAATATTTATTATTATGATGCCGATGGCGATATTGTACGGGCAACGAACGATGCCAAGTATGCTCCTTTGTACGAAACAAGTAATGGTTCGGTTGTAAAAGCACCAGCCTATATTGAATCAGCACAGGCGATGGGGGGGAATATTTTGATTGAGGGAAGTACTGAATTAATCTTCCCTTTACCTTTTATCGAAGACCAAAGCTCAGTGCGCAGTGTTGTATTTTTAGATGCGGGTAATGTCTTTAGTAGTCAATGTTATACCCCTGACGATCGTGAAATTCCGAACTTTAATCGCCACCCTTATTGTGATGAGGGGATCGATTTATCCGAGTTACGATTCAGTACGGGTGTTGGCTTAACTTGGGTAACGGCCATTGGTCCACTTACCTTTACGTATTCTTTCCCACTTAATGATAAAGAAGATGACAGAACCGAAGGCTTTGAATTCTCTCTTGGGCAAGTTTTTTAAATTTTAATATAAACAGTAATAACAATTAGGAAGATAATATTATGCGTTTTTTAAATGTGGTTTTATTAACAATGGTTGCTTCATTTGCACAAGCAGAAATGAGCATTGCCGTGGTAGACATGCAGCGTGCTGTATTAGCATCGGATGAAGCTAAAGTTGCAGTAGAAAAGTTTCGTGCTGAGAAGCAAAGTGAAATTGATACCATTACTACCTTAGAATTAGAGCTAAAAGCTATTCAAGATAAAATCGCTAAAGATGGCGAAATTATGAGCGAAGATGAGCGTCGTAAGCTAAAAAATAGCTTTGAAGAGAAAGCGACGACTTATAAGTTTCATCGCCAAAATATGCAAAAAGCTGAACAGCAAGAATTGCAGGCACTTGCGCAAGCCATGGAGCCAAAAATGCAAAAAGCGTTGAAAGCAATTATCGATGAAAAGAAATTTGATTTAGTCGTACGTCCTGAAATGGTTATTTATAATGCTCCAGGTACTGATATTACTAAGCTATTGCTTGAACGTTTGAACGCTGCAAAATAAAGGCGATATAATAAAATGACGAGTATTGCGATTTCTTTGACTGATATAGCAGAAAAAATTGGGGCAGAATTGGTCGCAAATAATAGTCAGTCTATCGGTTCCGTTACGGTTTCAGGCATTGGTACTTTAGAAAGTGCCAATGCGACGCAAGTTTCTTTTTTAGCCAACCCCAGCTATCGCAAGCAGCTTGCGGATACCCAAGCGGCTGCGGTTATCATTCATCCTGATTTGAAAGATGAATGTCCGGTTGCTGCATTGGTGATGAATAACCCTTACATGGGCTTTGCCAAATTATCACAACTGTTCAATAACCTTCCACCACAAACACAAGGTATTCATCCTTCTGCAATCATAGCTGACTCTGCTGAAATAGCTGATGGTGTATCGATTGCGGCCAATGTGGTGGTAGGCGAGCATGTTCAAATCGGTGAAGATACGCGCATTGGTCCGGGCTGCGTCATTAATGCCCACTCTATTATCGGTAAGAAATCTTTATTGCATGCCAATGTTGTTATGTATCACGATGTGGTGATAGGTGATCATTGTATTTTACACTCTGGTTGCGTCATTGGTGCCGATGGTTTTGGTTTTGCACCTAGTTCGGGTAGTTGGGAGAAAATAGCTCAGCTAGGCGGCGTTCGCATTGGCAACGATGTTGAGGTAGGTGCCAATACCACGATTGACCGCGGTGCTTTAGGCAATACTCAAATTGGCAATGGCGTAAAACTTGATAATCAAATTATGATCGCGCATAACGTAGTCATTGGTGATGGTTGTGCCATCGCAGGCACTGTGGGTATTGCAGGCAGTACCACATTGGGTAAAAATTGTACTCTTGCCGGTGGTGTTGGCATTGTAGGTCATGTCGATATTGCCGATGGTGTTCATGTTACTGGAATGTCACTTGTTTCTAAATCGCTTAAAGAAGCAGGTGTCTATTCATCAGGTACGGCAATTATGCCTGCCTCTGAGTGGCGTAAAAGTGCCGCTCGATTCCGTCAGCTAGATGATATGGCTCGACGATTAAAGAAATTAGAACAAAACCAATAGGTGATCCTAATGCCAGCTTTGGATATCCAAGGTATTAAAGAGCTACTCCCTCATCGTTATCCATTTTTGATGGTCGATCGTGTAGATTCTATTGATATTGAAGGGCCTGATGCAGGAAGCATCAAAGCTATAAAAAATGTCACTATTAATGAAGAATTTTTTAATGGTCATTTTCCACACCATCCTATTATGCCGGGGGTTTTGATTGTCGAATCGATGGCCCAAGTTGCCGGTCTTTTAGGTTTGCACATGTTGGGTGAGAAGCGCACTGAAAAGACTAGCTATTATTTTGCTGGTGCTGACCATGTTCGCTTCAAGAAGCCTGTGGTGCCTGGGGATCAGCTCAATTTAGAAGCTGAATATGTTAATAATAAGCGCGGAATTTGGAAGTTTTCATGCCGCGCCCGTGTTGATGGTGATATCGTGTGTTGTGCAGAAGTCACCTGTGCTGAGAAGGATATATAAAAATGATTGACCCCAGAGCCGTAATCGATCCTAGTGCAGTTATTGCAGAGGGTGTAGAGATTGGTCCTTGGTCCATGGTTGGACCAGGTGTAGAAATCGGTGAAGGAACAGTAATAGGGCCGCATGTTATTGTTAAGGGGCCAACTACAATTGGCAAAAATAACAAAATTTTTCAGTTCTCATCCATTGGTGAGGACTGCCAAGATAAAAAGTATGCTGATGAACCGACTCAACTCATTATTGGCGATAACAATATAATTCGTGAGTCCTGCACGTTTCATCGTGGAACGACGCAAGATCAAGGCATCACCAAAGTCGGTAGTAATAACTTATTTATGGTGAATACTCACATTGCACACGATGTTGTAGTGGGTGATCACTGTATTATGGCTAACGATACCAATGTTGCAGGCCATGTGCATATTGGTGATTATGTTATTTTGGGGGGGGCTACCCAAGTACATCAATTCTGTAAGATCGGCAGCCATTCAATGACGGGGGCTGGTTCCGTTGTTCTAAAAGACATACCGGCTTATGTTATTTGTAATGGCTATCCGGTAGAGCCACACGGTATTAATATTGAAGGTTTAAAGCGCCGCGGATTTGAAAAAGCTTCAATTCAATTATTACGCAAAGCGTATAAGGCACTTTACCGTCAAACCCTGACCTTAGAAGAGGCTTTAGTCGAAATCAGAGTATTGGCTAAGCAAGATGATGCTGTGCAAGTCTTATTAGATTCTATTGAGCAAGCTACGCGCGGTATTATTCGCTAATGCGCATTGCTATTGTTGTTGGTGAAACCTCCGGTGACATGCTGGGCATTGGCTTGATGAAAGCCTTAAAAAAGCAATACCCTGATGCGACGTTTGAAGGCATAGGAGGCCCATTAATGGAGGCCGAAGGCTTTACGTCGTTTGTTCCTATGGAGCGCCTTGCTGTCATGGGCTTGGTAGAAATATTAGGCCGATTATTCGAACTGTTAAAAGTACGTAAAAAGCTGGTTCAACACTGGCAAAAAAATCCTCCAGATGTGTTCATTGGTATTGATGCACCTGAGTTTAATACTCAGCTTGAATACAAGTTAAAAAACGCTGGCATTAAAACCGTTCATTATGTGAGTCCCTCTGTATGGGCATGGCGTTCTAAAAGAATTCACAAGATTAAAAAATCCGTTGATTTGATGTTGACCTTGTTTCCTTTCGAGGCCAAATTTTATCAACAGCACGATGTTCCTGTCAGTTTTGTTGGTCACAACTTGGCCGATAGCATTCCTTTTGAAAATAATGCCGAAGATGCTCGTCAGGTTTTTCATTTTGAAAAAAATGAAAAAGTCGTCTGCTTAATGCCAGGAAGTCGTGGTAGTGAAGTAGAGAAGCTTTGCCCTGTATTTATTCGCGCGGCTGAACTGATTTATGCACATAATCCGAACGTAAGATTCATTTTACCGGCGGCTAATCAGGCTCGTAAGCAACAGATAGAACACGTTATTGATGATATAAAACCTTCAGTAAAAATTGATGTTATTGATGGTCACTCCAAAACCTGCATGCAAGCAGCGGATGTTATTTTATTAGCGTCAGGGACGGCAACGCTTGAAGGTATGCTGCTTAAAAAGCCGATGATTGTCAGTTACATTGTATCGCCGATCACGGCCATGATTATGCGTCGACTGTTAAAACAAGATTTTATTTCACTGCCAAATTTATTAGCAGGGCGTGAAGTTGTTCCTGAGATCATTCAAGAGCAGGCTACCCCCGATAATCTGGCCAGTGCGGTGATTGAACGTATTGAGAATGAAGATTTAATTCATCAGCTTCAAGAAACCTTTTTGTTTATTCATAAGCAACTTAAGCGCGGCGCTAATGAGCAAGCCGCACTAGCGATTAAAAATTTATTAGACCCTCATGCGAAGAATGTCTCTGACTCGATTCCCGTAGAAAAAATTAATACTCATACGGATGATTTGTAATGTCTGAGTCTGCTGAACACGCTTCTGATCTGCTAGAAAGGTTTAATGTTTTAACAGAAGTTGAAGCTCAGTTAATTGAACAGCGCATTGTCTATTGTGGCGTTGATGAAGCTGGGGCTGGCCCTCTTTGCGGAGATGTTGTTGCCGCAGCGGTTATTTTGGATCCTAATAATCCGATCGCGGCGTTAAACGATTCAAAAAAGTTAAGCGAAAAAAAACGCGAAGCATTATTTCCTGAAATAAAAGAAAAAGCGTTAAGCTATTGCATTGCTCGCGCAAGTGTTGAAGAAATTGATAGTATTAATATTCTTCATGCCCGTATGCTCGCCATGACACGTGCGGTCCGTGGTCTTCAGCTGCAGGGTTTAAAACAGTTACCTGAGTATGCCTTGATTGATGGCAATCGTTTGCCCGAATTAGATATGCCAGGCACCGCGATTGTTAAAGGCGATGCTTTGGTTGCCGCCATTAGTGCAGCGTCTATTTTAGCCAAGGTTCAGCGTGATCATGAGATGATTGCTTTAGATGAGCAATATCCAGGTTACGGCTTGGCCAAGCATAAAGGTTATCCTACTAAGGCACACATTGAAGCCCTAGAAAAATTAGGGCCTTGCGAAATTTATCGTAAAACCTATGGTCCAGTAAAAAGACTATTAGCGAATAATTAGTCTTCCTCTATTGTTTCAAAAAATCAATCTCATAGTTAATTCGAATAACTCTGCTTTAGCTCGACAGCTTTGCGCTAATACCAAAAGGTGAGCCTTATGAAATACGATGTCATTATAATCGGTGCCGGTGCTGCAGGTCTTATGTGTGCTGCGATTGCCGGCCAGCGTGGTCGCTCTGTTTTAGTGCTAGATCATGCTAATAAGGCGGGTAAAAAAATTCTCATGTCAGGAGGCGGTCGTTGTAATTTTACCAACTACTATGTTGAACCTGATCGCTATCTTTGTCATAACCCTCATTTTTGCAAAAGTGCTTTAAGTCGTTATACCCAGTGGGATTTTATCGGCCTTGTCGATAAGCACAATATTCCGTATCACGAAAAACAGCTGGGTGAATTATTTTGTGATCATAAATCCAGTGATATTCTTGAAATGCTTTTGGCTGAGTGCGATCAAGCAGGGGTTAAGATTCAACTTAAAACCTCTGTGGATTCCATTGAAGCATTAGCATTAGCATTAGAGGTGGATAATAATAGCCGTTATAAATTGATGACTACTCGAGAGGATAATCGCGCTGACTATAGCTGTGAATCTTTAGTCATTGCTACGGGTGGTTTATCGATTCCTACACTAGGAGCAAGCGGTTTTGGTTATCAGGTTGCTGAACAATTTAGGTTAAAAACTTACGCGACTCGTGCAGGGCTTGTACCTTTCACGATTACCAACCAGTTAAAAGAGGTGTGTATTGCGCTTTCAGGCAGCTCGTGTGAAGTGACGATGGCATGTGGGGATCAAAGCTTCCGGGGGAATATGCTCTTTACGCACAGAGGCTTAAGCGGCCCGGCGGTATTACAAATTTCGTCTTATTGGCAGCCGGGAAAGACACTGACCATCAATCTGCTGCCTGACATCGATCTCGCACAAGTTTTACGTGAAACCCAGCATGAGCGGCCGAAGCTGTCCGTGAAAAAATTTATTGCGCAGTGGCTAACACAAAAAATGTCAGAACAGCTCGTTGAATTCTTTTTCTCAAACATGCCGCAAACCTTAGCGGAATTAAATGCTGAGCAAATGGATACCATTGCCAATCAATTTAATGCTTGGCAGTTGGCGCCTTCTGGTACAGAGGGCTACCGCACCGCGGAAGTAACCCTTGGCGGTATTGATACCGATGAAGTCAGCTCAAAAACCATGATGGCGAATAATCAAGAAGGCCTCTATTTTATTGGGGAAGTGCTGGATGTTACTGGGCATTTAGGCGGTTTTAATTTTCAGTGGGCCTGGGCAAGCGGTTGGGCCGCTGCGCAATACGTATGATTTCGATAGGTATTATTTCGATAGGTATGAGCTTTCTGAAAAGTCTGCTGAATGTTAGAATGTACACCTTAAAAATGCACATTCTAGGTATTACCCCACATGAAATTTGTTGCTAATGTCGATTTTAACGGCGGTCAATTACGCCCGTTAGATAAGTCCGATGTCGATACCATTATTAAGCTTTATCAAAAACAAACCTTAGCGGGCCAAAGCGAAGCGGCGAGTAAAGAGCATGCTGAGCGCTTAATTGAGCTTTCGGTGCAAATGGCCGCGACTCAACGTGGCTTGATGTGGGCAATTGAAGTGGATGGCAAAATGCTCGGCATGTTAAGTCTTTATGACTGGCAGCCAACCTCGTTGAAAACCCTAATGCGTTTAGATGCTTTGCCGAACTTAGATCAACAGCATCAAGTAGATGCTTTACATTCAGGTATTGATTATCTGGCACATAAATATCATCTAAGAAACTTTTCCTTTCAATGCTTACCCGAAGGTGAAGACGCAATTATTGATGTGATTAAACTTGCAGGGTTTGAGCAATCGGCACGTTTGCGAGATTTTCGACGTACCAGTCAAACAGAATTTTCTGACATCTTAGTCTTTAATTTGATTCTCACGGAATCGACCGCAGGTGAACAATAATGAACTGGAACCTAAATACTGAACATTATTATGTTCGCTTTGCTCATGAAGACGATATTGAAAATATCTACGCGTTGTTAAGTACCAAGGGGGTTGTAAAGCATCATCCTAAAAGTCCTATGGTTGTTGAAGCGCAAGCAATGGATGAAGCGCGCCGTATGGTGATGCAGTTTGAGGCAAAAGAAGCCGCTTTTTGGTTGGTTGAAGAGAAAGCCAGCGGTAAAGTGATCGCCCGTATTCGTTTGCAAAAATTTAATTGGGTTAATGCCAGTGCTCAGTTGGTACTGGATATTTTTCCTGATTATAAAATACCTGCGCATGTTGCGGAAATTGTATTCGCCGTATTAACTCTTGGTTATGAAGATCTCTCTTTGCATCGTATTGAGTGGCTATTGCAAGCCTCTGATGCTCGCACCATTGAACTTGCAAAGGCATTTGGATTTCAGTATGAAGGGCAATTAAACAGCGTTATCGAGTTTGAAGGACAGTGGATTGATTACCAAGTCTATAGCATGCTCAATGAGGATGAACAGTGGCAGCAAGCCATTAAAAATGAAGGTTTATAATCAGTCTACTGGGTAAAATTACTAGCGATTACATAGATCTACTTAAAAAGTCCTTTGTTTTTTTCAGATTCCACTAAACTTAAATACATAAATTCTGTTTAGTTTGATCTGGAGAACAATGGGCTCGATGTCACAAAATTCACCCTCGTTAAATCAAGCTCCTGATATTCAACAATTTGAGTGCCCTCAATGTGGTTTATACAGCCCATTAGCAGATGAATTGCTGGCATTGCGTGAGCAGGTTATTACGGATCCTTTAACCGGCTTATTCAATGTTCGTCATTTTCGTTCTGCCTTGGATAAAGAGTTAGAGCGTACTCTGCGTTCTGGTGTGCCTACGGCTTTAATGATGATCGATTTAGATCACTTTAAGCAAGTAAATGACCAGTGGGGGCATGAAGTTGGTAATCATGTTCTAAAAATGACGGCTCGGTTGATTGGCCAAGCAACACGCCAACTTGATATTCAATGCCGATACGGCGGTGAAGAGTTCGTCGTTATTTTACCGTCGACCAGTTTATTATTAGCCAGTCAGGTGGCTGAACGTTTGCGTGAATTAATTGAACATGCGGAAATGGATGTTGATGGGCAAGCTTTAAAAGTGACCACAAGTATTGGCTTGTCTGTGCGGCTAGCGAATGAGCGCGGCAGTGCTGATCGTTTAATTAAAGAGGCGGATGAGTGTTTGTATCAAGCAAAGCACAGTGGCAGAAATAAAGTATTCTTCCACAGCGCTGAAAAAACAGTAGAGGCCGCCGTTAATTCTGACGAAAAAGAAGCGCTATTAGGGATGTTTTCTGACTACTTTGAAGATTAAACAGTAAAAATACGACCCAAGAAATTGGCCTGAGTCGTATTGTTGGTCGATTACAGTTCGTTGATGAGTGCTGTACTACGATATGGGTGTAAGGTCATGAATGGCTCGTCAGTATCCGTTTCTTGGAAACTGTGGCGTAGGCGGAAGCCTGGGTCCAAACGACGTGTACAAAGCGTTAAGCGTACAGTTAACCAGCGATAATCTGCTTTCGTACTTGTATGCAGTACAATTGAGGCTTCGTTATCGATAACCGCTTTACAGATAGGCACCAGGTCTTCACTTATCCCACGATCACGATTGCTGATTTTGTCCTGAGCTAGTGGATAGCTAGCAATAGGAGACGATGTTTCTTCAGCTGAGTTGATTTCAATGGTTGCAGGCTCGGCTACTGGGGCAGTCGCTTTTGCTTCTGATTTTGCTTTTGCTTTTTTAGCGAGAGCTTCTAATCTTGCTTTTTCAGCTTGTGCGGCCGCCAGCTGTTTATTTAGTTGTTGTTTTTTAGCCACATTTTCTGCGGCTTTATTTTGTTCGTTTTGTGCTTTAGCGGCGGCTAATCGACGTATTTTCTCAGCCGCTTGTTTTGCTTTTTTATCGGCTTTTGCTTTTTTAGCCGCCGCAATTTTTGCGTTTTTATCGGCTTGAGCTTTCTTTTTGCGATCATTATCGATGCGCTTTCTTTCAGCGGCAGCGGCAGCGGCTAATGCTTTTTGCTGTTTTATTTCAGCCGCCGTGGGGCCTTTCTGAACCACTTCTGTCTTAGATTTACCTGAGGCAAGTTTGTCGTTTTTCGCTTGTGCTTCTTCTAAACCAGGGGTTAATGCCGCCACTTGCCAAACAATATCGAGGTAGCCTTGAGCTTGAGTCTGATCCTTTTTAGCAATGGCTTTATTGGCTAAAGACACGTACGATTCGCCAAACTTATAGATCAAAGGTGTGATGCGGAAATCAAAGGGGGCTTGCGCTTTAAATGCATCGATACCTTCAAGCGCATTATTGCCAGCAGGTTTTGCTAAACGTTGGGCTTTGATATCGGCTTCGATTTTACTTAATAGTTGATCGAGATCTTGCGTTGCAGCCTGGCTATTCATACTGAGAACAAGAGCTGCGGCGATAAATATGTGCTTCATAATAGCTAAAAGTGCCTGTTTGTTATTGTAAGATGGACTTTAGAGATGGCCTAAGATGAAAAGATTAGCGCTTAATGTCAAGTTAAAGTAAGAGAAAAGGGGTAAAAAAATATGATGCGTTGGGGTTCAATTATCTTTTCGTTGCCAGTCATTTTGCTGTTAAGCCTTTATGGTTGGGAGCTTTCAACGGTTAATGATTGTATTGATCAAGGGATGAGCTATAGCTTTGCGCTAGAGACCTGTGTTGACGAAAAACAAAACGTTCGCTCACCTTATTATGCTCGTCATACCTTGTTTGTGAACAGTATGTTAATTTTTTCTGTGATCGGGTCTGTGATGATGACGGTGGCAATGATTCAGCGTGGAATGCAGCGCGATGCGTAGTTAGGTTGCCTGCAAAAGTTGATCGCTTTGGTTGATCAACTTCTTGCTTTTGGCTTTTGGCTTTTGGCTTTTGTATTATGAGCAGCATTTCTTAAATTTTTTACCACTTCCACAAGGGCATTCGTCATTGCGGCTCGGCTTTAATATTTGTGGTTGATAATCACCGCTGAGATACAGCCAATGGCCATTCTCAAATAGAAACTTAGACGTCTCTTCTAGTAAGTGCCATTGCTTTTGCTCTTGGTAATAGGCCTTAAAATGGACGCGCCCTTCAGTCTCATCATTATTTGCATCGATGATTTCAAGTCGCTTCCACTGTGTATCGCTATCCAATTCAATGTACTTAGGTCGAGTAATGGGATGCCAGCTTGTTAATAAATAATCCTCAAGCAGAAGAGAGAATGCACTGAAACGTGAGCGCATGAGCGCTTCTGCATTTTTTGCCGGCGCTCCATTGTGTAAAGGCTCGCAACAATGATCGTAAGGAATGTTAGAGCCACATGAGCAAACTTCTTGAGAGTTCATGGTCGATTAACCTGCTTGTTGCACGCTTTTCATCAGTTTACCAATTGCAGACATTAAAGCCTCGCTGCGGTTTTCGCTACGGAATGCTTGTAAAATATGCTCTCGTTTGTTTGGCAGTGGCATTAGGTCAGCAACCAGTGCATTAAACGCTGCTTGCCCTTGATCATTAGTTGCAAGAACATTCAAGAAAGCGAGTAATAGCTCACCTTGTAGATCTTGCCAGCAGCGGCTTGCCATGGATGCTAATACTTCGATACTGGTAGATTTTGGGTGCAGTAGAATGACTTCAATCAGCATTTTACGCTGCTCGACATTTTGGCTGTGAGATAGCGCTCTCACAAAAGCCGCCAAATCCGCAGGCTCTGCCCCGTTTTTAATGACTCGAGCTAAGCGATCATTAATAGCTACCGACAGTTCAAGGTCGGGTTCTATGTTTTCTAAAAAGCCGAGTAGTGTATTCAAGGGTGTAGTGGGCATGTTAGCAATGCCTTGTGAGACAAGCTTGGCGTTTTTATCTTTGTCGATATTAACAACCACTTCAGCAATACCTTGCAGCCCGAGTTGTTGCCAATTTTCCCACCCCATATCACCACTTAAATAGGCGCGAGTTGTGGTGTAAAAATCGGTATGTGATTGTCCGAGTGTTGCTAGTGCTAAAGAGTGAAAATAAGCCATGCGATTTTGGTCTGGCTTATAATAGCAAGGCGCTTCACCGTGTTCTTTATCTGGAAATTGTAAACATCTTAACCAATGATTCAAGAATGCATCGCGGTCACCAGGCTGAATAAAATTTTGCTCATCAAGTGGCAATTTCAAAAACCAAATGTTGTGGTTACCTGCTTTTTTCGGATTCCAGGTTAAAATACCAATCCAGGCATGCTGTAGATAAGGAGATGGGTAAGGTTTCTTGAGGTCTTCTATGTCAGCAAAGTCGGCTTTTGAGATCTTTTGAATGCGGCGCCCTAGATCAAAAATACGCATTTGCGCACCGGTTTCTTCAACGAATTTACTGATACTCACGAGCGAACCCCAAGGTAGTTATGAACAGGATGTTTAATAAGGGCGCTATTCTAGCGGATTGCCTCTAGGGTATCGAGAGCTGAATGTTTATATCCTATTAGATATCGTACAATGTGGCTGACTTCACTGATGAGATACATGATCTTGATAGAGGGTATGGGCAAATTGATGGTACAGCATGAGCAGGTATTATTGGCTTTACAGTCTTTGCAGAACGCGTTGATGAATAGAGGCCACTGGTCTGAGTGCGAAATAAGTGCTGATGCATTGGCTAGCCAGCAGCCATTTTGTTTGGATACAATGAATTTTAGCCAATGGCTGCAGTTTGTATTTATTCCTAATATTGAGGCACTTATTGATAATAACCAAGCTTTGCCTGTTTTGTTAAAAGGTCAGGGGCTTGAGCCAATGGCGAGTGAAATCTATAAAAATACAGAGGCTGATCAAGTTATTCTTGTTTTGATTCGCCAACTTGATGATTTATTACAGCAGGATTAAAGGTTTATATATGGCATTTATTTTAGCAGCATTAGGTGGGGTTGTTTTGGGCGGTGGCTTAGCTGCGTTGATTCTTTCAAATCGTTGGAAGCAGCAAGTTGAAGAGGTGAAAGAAGCCTTGAATGAACTTGCGGTTAAGCATCAACAAGAACAAGAGCAAAACAAAGAGCTTAAACAAAAGCTGGCAGATACCCGCTATCAATTAGGTGAAGCAAAAAAAGACTTAGCGGCTCGCTCATAATCTAATTGTCTCCACAGATATAAAATAGGTATAAAAAAACCGCTATAAATATCATTTATAGCGGTTTTTTTCAGTGATTAAGCTGACCTAATCACGTTTATTATTGGCTTAGGTTATTTAGCTAAGTAAGCCGCTAATTCTTCACTGCCACCGATGCATTGGCCAGCAATGAATACTTGAGGTACTGTTTCTTTGCCAGACACCGCGCGTAAAGAGGTCAGGCTAGCGTCTTTTCCTAATACAATTTCTTCATACGACATACCAGCTGTTTTTAGATCCTCTTTTGCTTTCGCGCAGAAAGGGCAGCCTGGCTTGCTAATAACACAAACGGAAGCGGGTGCCTTTGCGTCGGCATTAATGTAGCCTAACATGGTATCGGCATCAGAAACTTCAAAAGGGTCGCCAGGCTTTTGTGGTTCAATAAACATTTGTGCAATCACGCCATCTTTTACTAGCATGCTGTAGCGCCAGCTGCGTTTTCCGAAACCTATGTCAGATTTATCAACCAACATTCCCATGCCTTCAGTGAATTCACCTGTGCCGTCAGGAATTACACGAATGTTACTGGCTTCTTGATCGGCTAACCAAGCGTTCATAACAAATGTGTCGTTGACACTGATGCAGACAATTTCGTCAACACCATTTTCTTTAAATACGCTCGCAAGTTCGTTATAGCGAGGCAGGTGTGTTGAAGAACAGGTTGGAGTGAAAGCGCCTGGTAATGAAAATACCGCAACTGTTTTGCCCTTGAAAACGTCATCCGTTGTCACGTTGACCCATTCATCTCCTTGGCGAGTTGGCCAAGTAACTTGTGGAACGGTCAAGCCAGTGCGGTCTGTTAATGTCGTCATTTTCTTGCCTCTCGTTGGATTTATTGAATTCGTTTTATTTAACTGAGTTCAGTATGGACAATAATGAGGCGTTGGTAAAATGAATTTATTTAATCGTACCATTAGCTTTTAACTATCATATTTTAAAATCGATAGCTAAGACTAATAACTAACTCATGCACTAATACAGATAGTGGGCTGTGACTGACAGTTCTTTGTAGAGCATCTGAATTTTGCGCTTGCCGTGAGGATGGTTTCTATATAAATGTTTTAGTGCAAATAACGGTTGGTATAGATATTCAGAGCATACTTCACGCCAGTATTCTGGTTCAACCATATCGCTGGTGGTTTCAAAGAGCGTATTATAAACGCGTTTGAGCCAGCTTTCTTGCAGTTGTGGGTGATTTGTAATGCCTGCCTTCGTTGCCATGTCTAAACCAATATCAATATATTCATTTAAGTTGGCTTTTTGCAGAGCGACTTGTCGTAGCTCTGTTGTGCAGTGCCGAATGGTATTTTCTAATTGATGAAAGCGATCCAGTTTCTCTGCTTGATTTGATGGGGTGTGGCGTTGTGGCATGAAAACTCCTACTCGCTTCCTTGTATGGAGGAGCGATAACTTTAAATGGTCAACTAAAGATAGTGAGAATCATTTTCATTTGCAAGCACTTAAATGAGATTACTTCTTATTTGTTGAGCTGAGTCATTATTTATTCATGCTTCAGGTTTGCGCCCAAGTATATGAACATAGCGTGCAAGATCTTTATAAGGAGCTTGATAGCCAAATTCTGACTCGCTAGCGGCAATGGCTTCTAGGCCAACGCGGTCACGAATTTTTTGGTGCATATGGTCGTAAATAAAACGAATACCACGCCAAGATTTAACTTCTAGACCAAGACCGACTAAATAATCATGTACCCATTGAGGCTCCAAAGGCTGTTGAGGGGCAATGCCTTCTTTAGCCATACGCTCTGTGCTGGTGGCTGGTGCATGCAGTTTGCCGTTCATTAGTCCGCGCCAAGTTCTACCATGAATGTTATAGAACATGATCGATAGCCAGCCACCCGGTTTAACCTGTTGATAAAGTATTGCTAGTGCTTCGGCAGGATCGACTAGCCATTCTAAAACAGCATGATTCATAACGAGGTCAAATTGCTGATCAAATTTTTGTGGAATCTCTTGGATGCCACATTGAGTCAGATTAATTTGTGATATTAAGCCTTGTTCGAAAAAGAGTGATTTTGCACCTTCTAACATTTCATGGGATATATCGCATAATTCTATTTTATGACCTTTTTCAGCCAGTTCAGAACTGAATTGGCCCATACCGCCGCCAGCATCTAAAATAGTAAGAGGGTATTGGTTGCCAATCTCAGCGTTGGAAAAATCTTCCCTTAGTGCATACAAACGCAGCATTCCCTTGGGGGTGCCATAAATATTGTTTTTAAAGCGTTTGCTTAAATCATCAAAGTTACGATCGCTTGGGCGGGTCATCTGGTGCTCGATTTGATTTTAATTAGATCCATAACAAGATCTATAAGTAGAACGGTAGGGAAATTACTATTAGCTGCTATTGTAAATATACAGCGCGTTAACTGCACGGCATAATGGAGCTAGATCGTCATTATTCCTTAAAAAGGATCTAATCACATAACTCATCATAGTATAAATAGGGCATGCACTTAATCATGGTTGATAAACCGGTAAACTTTTTTTCAACTACTCAAATAGCAAAAAAGCTTGATCGCGATGCTAAAGATGTCTTTTCTTTATTATCTGAACGTGGCTGGATTAAGCGTGAAGGACGATCGTGGCGTTTAACGACTAAGGGAGAATTTGAAGGTGGTCGTTATACTCAGCATGAAAAATTTGGTGAATACATTGTATGGCCAGAAGAGATCAAAGCTCATCGCTTGTTTAATAGTGAAACGTTTAACTTTCTAACCGCTTCTCAGTTAGGGAAATCGCATAAAATAGCGGCAAAGCGTATGAATCTTATTTTGTCGGAATTAGGCTGGATTGAACGTTTTCATCATGGTTGGAAATTGACGGCATTAGGGCAAGCGGTTGGTGGTCAGCAAGTTGAACATGAAACTACGGGCATGCCTTATGCGCAGTGGCCAGAACAGGTTCGCCATAATTTACAATTTAAAGCGACATTGGAAAAACTCTCACAGCACAATGAACACTTATCGAAAGAAGCTGATTTTTTTATTGCCGATGGTCGTTTGTGTGGATGTCTGGATGGGCACCAAGTTGAGTCTGCTGCGTTAGCCGAAATTGATAATTGGCTTTACATCTCAGGAATTAATCATGCTTATCGTCGAGAAATACCGACGGAGTTAGATCATGGCTCAGAGAGAATTAAAGAAAGTATCAGTTGTGATTTCTATTTGCCGAATGGGCATGTCTACATCGAGTACTGGGGTCAAGAAAAAAGCCCTGCTGATATTCAACGTAAATTGGCACGTAAAGAAATTTATCATGCGGCTAAACTAAAACTGATTGAACTTAATGAGAGCGATCTGGATCAGTTGGATGAGGTTTTGCCTAAGCTGTTACTTCAGCACGATGTGGATGTGTATTAAGTGTTTGAGATATAAACTATGGCAACGGTTGGCTCGCATTATATTAAAACAGCGTTGGGTGGTGCTAAAGCAAAAGGTATTGATACGCGTGCGTTATTAAGAAAGGCGCGTATATCTGATAAACAGATGAATGACCCTGATGCTCGTGTGCATGTGGATTTGGTCGCTAAGCTTTATTCTTCAATTGCTGAAGAGCTTAACGATGAATTTATGGGATTTACCGAGAACTCTTTAAAAGTCGGTACGTTTGCACTGATGGCCGATTGGGTAAGCTACTCTTCGAATCTTGAGGAGTTATTGCAAAAGGGCATTCGTTTTTATAATCAAATCACCGATGAGGTTCAGATCTCTTTAGAATATGAAGGTGATCATGTTTATTTTACTACGGTCTTTCGCCGTCCTGAGTTAGATTTTGAGCATTTCTATATAGAGTACTGGCATGTCATCTGGCATCGTTTTGCCAGCTGGTATATTGGTAAGCCTATTAAGTTATTAGGTTCGTATATTAATTACACGCCTTTAGATAAGGCTGAGTATGATTTATTGTTCCGCTGTCCTACCTATTTAAAGAGTAAATATAACCGTTTAGTCTTTCATCGAAACTATCTGCATGAACCTCTTATAAAAAGTCAGCGTGAGCTTCAGGTATTTTTACGCAGAGCGCCAATTGATTTATTAACTATTCCGGGTGAAGACAGCAGTTTAAGCGCACGTATTTATCAGTTGTTGGAGCCTAGGTTAAATAAGGGGGCTGTTGTACCAGGCTCAGTTGAGTTATCGAAAGAGCTCTCAATGAGTGAGCAAACACTTCGTCGTAAGTTGACGGCAGAAGGAACAAGTTATCAGCAGATTAAAGATAATCTGCGTAATGATTTAGCCAATCGGCTATTGCGCGATCGCGGTATCACTATTGCAGAAATTGGCGCACGGTTAGGTTTTAGCGAACCGCGTGCATTTACTCGTGCCTATAAACAATGGATGGGTATAACGCCGCGCGAGTATCGTGCTCAAAGGTTGGGGCGCTCAAAATAATTTCTGAACCTAAAATGCGGGATGCTGGTGGTTTGACCGTGATTAGCTTGCGTTCATTATGGAGATTGAATTTTCTACGGCACGCCGTGAATCCATCCCTGGAGGCTCGGCTAAAAGATCCCTCTTTTAGGCGTCCTGCAAAATTAATCCCCATCGCTCACCGCTAATCACTCGCAGCTTTCTAAATTCAAACAACAGATTATTTAATCTGATTTCAAAGCGTGACTAGCTTGCGTTCCCGATGGAGATTGAATTTTAGGCGGGACGCTGCAAGTACCTCCCTGTAAGCTCTACTATGGGATCCCTCCCATAGAAGCCCTTTAAAATTAATCCCCATCGCTCACCGTTAATCACTCACAGCTTTCCAAATTAAAATAAAGCCCTATTTATAAAGCTTTTAGTAATTTAAGAGCCTTCTAAAAAGAATTCCCTATTTCGTCGTTTTCAATTTTTAGTATCAATCTATAATCTGCATAGATTTCTGGGCGCTGTGTTCGGTGGTTCGCTCAAGCCCATCTCCCGTAGGGAGGCGGGGGTTGAGCCTGCATGGACAAAACCGCAGGAGCGGGTTTTGCACAGCGAAGCTGCCCGTAGGGGAAAATACAAGGATGTATTTTATAAGTATTCACAGCGTGGCGAAGAGAGAAATACCGAATTCAGCGCACAGCAAGCTGTCTCTGCTTTTATCTTTAAGCAGCTTGAATCTCCCAAAATCTCTTCTATTCTCTAGTTCCAACCTTGGGTTTGTACG
>CAWVSY010000033.1:0-39820 GCA_963933055.1 uncultured Oleispira sp. | reverse complement strand
CCTAAACCCAAAGTGAAAAAAGAGGTGTCTAAAGAAAAACGCGCTGCCGCAAAAGAAAGTGCTAAAAAAGCATTTGGTAATGATGCATTAGCGGCGTTAAGCAGTATTCAAGGCTCTGTACCCATCGGCGCGTTGAATACCAGCAGTCGCGGTCTTTCCAATAAAGGCAGTCAGGTTACCGATGTAGGATCTATTATTGATCGCAATGCGGCGAGTCGTGGGTCAGGCGGTGTTAGTATTGCCGCGTTGACAACAGAAACGGTTGGCGAGGATCTTTCGGCTCGTGAGACGACGGCTATTGAATTAACCCGTGAAGAAGTTGCTTTAGAAGAAACGGCGAGTAGTCGTTCGAAAGAGGGTTTACGCTTAGTGTTTGAACAGCATAAATCATCGTTTGATCGTTTGTATCGTAAAGCATTACGCAGTAATGAGGCCTTAGAGGGCAGTATTACACTTAAGCTAGAAATTCAGCCTGATGGTAAGGTTTCTAAATGCTCGATTGCCACGAGTGAGCTGAATGATAAAAAACTGCATAAACGTCTAGCGGCGCGTTGTCGTTTGATTGCTTTTGAAAATCGGCCCAATCTGGATGTTACCGTGGTTGAATTTCCTATTCGATTCATTCCTTAAGCACCTGAGTTTTACTCGTACATTAGAAGTCACCTTCGGGTGGCTTTTTTTATGAGCGCTATTTATATTACACTGACTAAAACCCTTGGAATATTATTATGCTTCGGTTGCTGGTATGTTCGATTATTCTTCTGTTTACGTTTCCTAGCCTTTCCTCAGAGTTATACCGTTATCAGGATGAGAATGGCCGATGGGTTTTTGGTGATAAGAAATCTCTCAATCGCGCTAAAATAAATGAATCATCGGTAGAAAAATTAGTTATTAAAGATACGCGTAAAAAAATTCCTAGACCGACATTTGAATCTATAAAAAATGAAACGAAAGAAGGCTGGGTAACAACGTGGCAGCTAATGAATCCACTGCCGGTAACCGTTCAGCATGGGCTGTTCATAAAAAACGGTGACTCTATGCTCACGTCTGTCTTAGCAAAGCCTTACGAAACATTGCTGCTGTCACCTAGTGATTATTCTATAAGCGCAGATGTCGATATTAAGCATTATTATTTAATAGGCGAGCCAATGAGTAAGCCGGAAGGCGTTTTAATCTCTCCACCTTACAGCAATAAAAAGCAATTTTTTATTAGCCAAGGTTTTAATGGGCGCTTTAGTCATACTGGCCGAGGCAGTCGGTATGCTTTAGATATTGCGATGCCTATTGGTGAAAATATATTAGCGGTTAAAGGAGGTATTGTTGCAGATGCTCGTGATGATTTTTCAATCGGCGGCGCTGCGAATTATTTTTTAGACAAAGCAAACCATGTGACGGTAATGCATGACGATGGCAGCTATGCGGTATATGCCCATATTTTACACGGCAGCTTGGCGGTGAATTTAGCGCAGCGGGTAGAGCAGGGGCAGGTATTGGCGAGAATTGGTAATACGGGGTATTCAACAGGGCCTCATCTGCATTTTGTTATGCGCTATAACTCGGGTAAGGGTGCTTTGTCTATTCCATTTAAATTGATCACGGAGAAAGGCGCTCGAGTACCTAAAGCTGGGCAGTATTATTCAGGCAGGTTGAATCAGTTGGATGCACCCTTTGAATAAGACAGTTACTGCTGAGTAACTGTCTTTCATTTTGGTACGGTTTAGAGCTTATCTAAATCCGCCGCTTCTACCGTCATACTGGTTGTGGGTGCCATTACTTTTGCCGTGCCAATAACAACAGGTTTTCCATCTTGATTCGTTACTTCACAAGACAGTATTACGATCGGTTTTTCTGCATGCTTTTCAGTGGCGGTTAAGATCACTGTTAATTCATCACCAATACAGACAGGGCGCTTGAACTGCAAATCTTGCGATAAATAAATAGTACCGGGTCCTGGTAAATCCATCGCCAGGGCCGCTGAAATAAGACCACCGGTAAACATGCCATGAGCAATGCGTTGTTTGAAGGGGGTTGTTGCCGCATATTCTTCATCAAGATGTAGAGGGTTTAAATCCCCACTTGCGCGCGCAAATAATAATAAATCTTCATTGGTGACCTGATGAGTTCGTTTGCAAAAATCACCAATTTCTATGGTATTAAAGGGACGGTTACTAATTTGAGTCATGGAACTTCCTTATTACAGCTTAAATTATATTGATTGAGATGAAATCCAGTCAGAAATGTCGGCATAGACCTGTGCTTTACAAATTTCGTTGAGCATTTCGTGACGACCCTCTTTATAAAGCTTAGTTGTGACGTTGTCATGACCTGATCGTCGTAGTTTTTCAGCTAATGCCGGAATTCCTTTGCCCAACCGCCCAACGGGGTCTTTATCGCCACCAAAAATGTAGATAGGCAATTGGCTTGGAATTTTTGCGAGGTTCTGATGATTGCTTATTTCTATCAGGCCCGTCAGTAATTGATTCCAAGTTTCTCCGCTGCAGGGAAAACCGCAAAAAGGATCGTTTATATAGCGATCTACTTGATCTGTATCTCTACTCAACCAATCAAATTCTGTTGTCGTGGGTTTAAAGTGATTATTAAATGATGCAAAAGACAGCTTGTCCATAAGCAAAGAAGGTTTTCTTAGTCCTAGGCGTTTATTCTCGAGCTTGGCAATTAATCGTCCAGCGTGATACATCAACGGATTTTGATAATTACTGCCCGATAAAATTAATCCGCTTAATTTATGACCATGGCGCAGCGCAAAACCTTGTGCAATAAACGATCCCATGCTGTGCCCAAAAAGAAAGATGGGCAATGTTGAATCTTTAAACATCGATTGTTGTACGGCATCAATGTCACTGATTGTTTTTAGCCAACCATCATGGTCGCTGTAATGGCCGAGTATTTCATGGTCACCATGTCCTCGGTGATTATGGCCAATAACCATAAAGCCTTGATTGGCCATAAACTGTGCAAATTCACTGTAGCGTTCAATGTGCTCTGCCATTCCATGGCAAATATGGAGATAGGCTTTTGCTTGGGGTGGGGTCCAGCTAATTACCTTAATCTGACGACCGTCTTCAGTTGTGACTATCGTTGTTTCATTGTTCATGTTTTGACCCGTTTTTGAGGCTTTATTATAGGTTTATACAATACACTGATAGATTACTGTTATTTCATCTTTTTTTGCATATTTTAAGCGAGGTTTTTTGCCCGAACTAGCAAAAACTGGTAGTCTCTGGCCCATATTTCATCCAAAAAAAGGTGTTTGGGTTTTTAAAGAAGCCGAAGCATAAATAATAAGTTCGCGTTTAGTACGAATTTTGTACGAATCTAATTGGGAGTTGATATGAACGAAGCATTTTTCCAGGATAAGTATCCTGAAGGTCTTGCTAAAACAATTGATACCACTAAGTATCAATCTGTAATTGAGGTTTTTAATACGTTTGTTGCTAAGTATGCTGATAATCCAGCATTTACGTGTCTTGGCCAAACGTTGACATACGCTGAGCTTGAAGAAAAAAGTGCTGCTTTTGCTGCCTATTTGCAAAATGAAACAAACTTAGTCGTCGGTGATAGAATCGCTGTTCAGCTGCCAAACGTTCTTCAATATCCTATTGTTGTCTTCGGTGCAATGCGCGCAGGCATGACGGTTGTTAATACAAACCCTCTGTATACAGAACGCGAGATGGAACACCAGTTTAATGATTCTGGTGCAAAGGCTTTGGTTGTTTTAGCTAACATGGCTTCTAAAGCCGCGGATATCTTAGCGAATACGTCTATCGAAACGGTTATCGTCACTGAAGTGGGCGATATGAATACGACGCTTAAGCGTATTCTGATTAATAGCGTCGTGAAATACGTTAAAAAAGAAGTACCGGCATTTAATATTCCTAATGCAATCTCTTTGCGTAAAGCGTTGGCAAAAGGCCACGGTAAGTCGTTTTCAACACCTGAAATAAAGCAAGATGATGTTGCTGTTCTTCAGTATACCGGTGGTACTACGGGTGTCGCTAAAGGCGCGATGCTTACCCACGGAAACCTGATTGCGAATATGTTGCAGTGTCATGGTTTATTCTCAATGGCCTTGGATACCGGTAAAGAAACTGCGATTGCGCCATTACCTCTGTATCATATTTATGCTTTTACTGTTCACTGCATGGTATTGCTTGAAACCGGTAATCACAGCGTATTGATCCCGAATCCTCGTGATATTCCTGGTTTCATCAAAGTATTATTAACGACCAAGTTCTCTTGTTTTGTTGGTTTAAATACGTTGTTTGTTGCTTTGTGTAATCAACCAGCATTTAAAGCGTTGAATTTCAGTGGTCTTAAATTAACCATCTCTGGTGGTATGGCTCTCACCAAAGATGCGGCTGATTCTTGGAAAAAAGTTACTCATTGCGATATTGCTGAAGGTTTTGGCATGACAGAAACCTCGCCTGTTGTGTCTTTCAACCCTCCTGGTTATATCAAATTAGGGACCATCGGTCTGCCGGTTGCGAGTACTAACTGTAAGGTGATCGATGATAACGGTAATGAGTTACCGGTGGGAGAAGCTGGGGAATTGTGTGTTAAAGGCCCTCAGGTAATGAAAGGTTATTGGCAGCGCCCAGAAGCAACAGCAGAATCGATTGATAGTGATGGTTGGTTGAAAACTGGCGATGTTGCGGTAATTGATGACGAAGGTTATATGAAGATTGTTGATCGTAAGAAAGACATGATTATCGTATCGGGCTTCAATGTTTATCCAAACGAAGTTGAAGATGAGATTGTTACTCATCCTGACATCGTAGAAGCGGCGGCTATCGGCATTCCAGATGCGAAAACGTCAGAAGCCGTTAAAGTATTCGTTGTATCAAGCAATGAAAATTTAACCGCAGCCGATGTTAAGGCGTGGGCTCGTGAGCGTCTAACCGCTTATAAAATTCCAAAGCATGTTGAATTCCGTGACGAATTGCCTAAAACAAACGTAGGCAAGATTTTGCGTCGAGAATTACGTGACGAAGAAATAGCTAAGTCTAAATAGCTTTTCTAAAGCTTACGCCTTCGCTATATTTTGTTAGAATGACGCCCTGCTATTAGTAGGGCGTTTTTGTTTCTGCGTTACTATTTTTAACGTCTCTTAAATGTGTATTTGAATGAATAAAATATTGGGTTGCATGTGAGCCAGAATAACGAGTTTGATCGCCAAGCACTTAAACAAGCCGTGCAGAAATGTCTAGCCAAAGATAAATTTCGTTTTAATCGAGACTTGCAGGCTATTTTTAGTTTAGTAAAGCAAGGTAAGCCAGTTGACCAAAAACTGGCGAGGTTGATTGCAAATATCGAACGCAGTCAGCGGGCTTTAGCTTTACGACAATCGCCGTTAAAAATTCAGTATCCTGAAACATTACCTGTTAGCCAAAAGCGAGAAGAGATTCTGGCCGCCTTAAGTGCTCACCAAGTTATTATTATTGCCGGTGAAACAGGTTCTGGTAAAACGACGCAGCTGCCTAAGTTATGTTTAGAATTGGGACTAGGGCAGGCGGGAACCATTGCCCATACTCAACCTCGACGTTTAGCGGCAAGATCTGTCGCGAGTCGTATTGCACAAGAACTTGAAGTTGAAATGGGACAAGAGGTGGGTTGCCAAGTTCGCTTCAGTGATCAAACAACCGAGCGTACTCGGGTTAAGTTGATGACTGATGGTATTTTATTAGCGCAAACTCAACATGATAAGTTTCTTTCAGAATATGACTGCATCATTATTGATGAAGCCCATGAACGTAGCTTGAATATTGATTTCTTATTAGGTTTTCTTAAGCAACTATTGCCTAAACGCCCCGATTTAAAAGTGGTTATTACCTCAGCCACCATCGATTTGCAGCGCTTCAGTGATCATTTTAATCATGCGCCGGTTATTGAGGTATCGGGTCGTACCTTTCCCGTTGAAGATCGATATCGCCCGCTTGTGCGCGATAGTGAAGATGATACCGATTTAACGGTACAAGAAGGTATTTATCATGGTTTACAAGAGCTCGCTCAGCAAGATCGAATGAACCAGCAAGCAGGGGATGTTCTTGTTTTCTTGCCAGGCGAACGAGAAATTCGTGAGTGCGCAGAATATTTACGCAAAGTCATCGTCACAGATCGTGATTTACGCAATAGCCAAATTCTACCCTTGTATGCGCGCTTGACGCCCGCTGAACAGAGTAAAATTTTTACCGAATCGGTTGGTCGTCGAATCATATTGTCGACCAATGTTGCTGAAACATCTTTAACGGTTCCTGGCATTCGCTATGTTATTGATTCTGGTGTTGCGCGCATTAGTCGTTACAGCTATCGCTCGAAAGTTCAACGACTGCCCATTGAAGCAATTTCACAAGCCAGTGCAAATCAGCGACGAGGTCGTTGCGGCCGTGTTGCGGATGGTATTTGTATTCGACTGTTTTCTGAAGAAGACTACCTATCTCGTCCTGCTTTTACTGAGCCTGAAATTCAGAGAACCAATCTTGCCGCCGTGATCTTGCAAATGATTTCTCTTAAGTTAGGTAATATCGATCAATTTCCATTTGTTGATGCACCAGACTCTCGATTTATCAAAGATGGTTATAATTTATTACAAGAGTTAGAAGCCGTAACCTCGCAAGGTAAAGAGTCTGTTTTTGCCTTAACAGAACTTGGCCGCCAAATGTCACGCTTGCCGGTTGAACCACGTATTTCGCGAATGCTATTGCAAGCGAAGAAACAAAATGCACTGCGAGAAGTATTAATTATTGCCTCTGCATTAAGTGTTCAAGATCCACGTGATCGCCCAGCAGATAAAAAACAAGCATCCGATCAAAAACATAAAGAGCTGGCTCATGAAGAGTCTGATTTTTTATCGTTCGTAAATCTTTGGGATGCTTTTGAAGAACAGCGCCAAGAGTTAACCAATTCGCAATTACGTAAGTGGTGTCAAAAGCGTTTTGTTAATTATATGCGTATGCGCGAGTGGCGAGACATTCATAAACAGTTGACTATTTTATGCCGTGAAATGGATTTCAAATTCAATGTTGAGCCTGCAAGTTACGAAAATGTTCACAAATCATTATTAGCAGGGCTGTTAAGTCACATTGCTCAAAAAGACGAGGGCGCAGAATATTTAGGCGCAAGGCAGCGTAAATTACAGATATTTCCAGCTTCTAACTTGTATAAGAAGCGTCCTAAGTGGATTGTTGCGGCCGACTTGATGGAGACTTCTCGCTTGTATGCAAGAACCGTCGCTAAAATTGATCCGGAGTGGTTAGAAGATCTTGCTAAACCTTTGCTGCGCAAAAGTTATTTTGAGCCGCACTGGAGTAAAAAACGTGGGCAGGTCATCGCGTTTGAGCAAACCAGTTTATATGGGTTAATTATTAATCCTAAAAGAGCGATTGATTTTAGTCGCATAAATCTTCCTGAAGCTCGTAACCTTTTTATTCAGCAAGGCTTAGTAACGAATGATATCGATTTAAAAGCCAAGTTTTATCAATATAATATTGCATTGATTGCTGAGCTTGCCGAGTTGGAAGAGAAAACACGGACGCGCAGTTATGTTGTGGAAGATGCCGTAGTCGGACACTTTTATGATGAACATATTCCTACGGATGTCGCTTCTGTTATTAGTTTACGGGCTTGGTTAAAAAAATCTCCCGCCGAAGAAAAATCTTTATACCTTACAAAAGAGTATTTATTAAAGCAAAGTGAAGACAGCGTTACCGATGCACTTTATCCAAGTTATTTTAACTTTGAGGGCATTAGCTTTCCTTTAAGTTATGCGTTTTCGCCTGGTGCGAAAGATGATGGTGTTTCAATGACGGTTCCTGCATCGGTATTAGGACAAATTTCAATCGATCAAACAGATTGGTTGGTTCCTGGTTTTATTAAAGAAAAATGCATTGCGATATTAAAAGGGCTGCCTAAACCTATTCGTAAGCAGTTAGTTCCTGTTCCTAATACAGTTGATGAGTTTTTAAAAAAAGCGTCGCAAAACGATGGCGGTTTGTTAATACAAATGGTGCAATTTTTATACAATAACTTTCGTATTAAAATTGAATTAGAAGAGTTACGTAATATTGAACTTGATGATCATTTTAAAATGAATTACCAGGTTATTGATGGCGATAAGGTCATTGGTCAGGGGCGAGATCTCTCTCTACTTTTAGAAGAGTACGAGGGGGTTGGCCAAGCGCAGGCAACGGTATTAACGGATAAAGAATTTGATCGTTTAGACATAACGCAATGGGACTTTTCTTCATTACCTAAGGTTACTGAACGTGAGCTGCATGGTTTGAAAGTTCGGATGTATCCGATGTTGATAGATAAAGAAACCCATGTTGATATGACTCTGCATTCTGATGAAGGCATTGCAGAGTTATCAACTCGACAGGGTATTATTCGTTTATTGAGATTGTCTTTACCTGGCCTTGATAAAGATTTGCGTAAAGAGCTTAGATTGTTAGATCCGGTAATGCCTTATGCGCAAGGACTAACCTCAAAGCAGGTACTTTATAATGATGTTTTAGACGCGTGTTATAACCTGTGTTTGCTTAGTGATCATGAACTACCAAGAACGGAAGCTGAGTTTAATCAATGTTTAGAACGTCGTTCAGAATTGCACAAAACCCTTGTTGAAATCATAGACTGGTTAAAGCGTATTTTACCCGCGCGGCATAAAATATTTAAACAAATGAAGGGTCAGACAACCATTGACCGAGCATTTGCTTATAGTGATATTAAAGCTCAGCTAGGTGAACTTTTTGCTGAGCATTTTATTGTGCAAACACCCTGGCACTATTTGAAAAACTATCCTCGATACTTGGATGGCATTTTATATCGATTGGACAAGCTTCAAGGGCAACTGCAAAGAGATCGACTTCGTATTGCAGAAGTCGAAGAGCTGGCGTCGCTGCATCAGGCTGGGGTAAAGCAATTGGGTATTCCTTATTATGCCAATCCTGACTTAATGCATTTTTATTGGCTCTTGCAAGAATTGCGCATGTCGCTTTTTGCCCAACCCTTAGGTACAAATGAGCCAGTATCGAACAAACGATTGCGCCAAAAGTGGAATGAAATCAAAATGAATCTATCTTTATAGATGTACGTTTCGTAATAAAGATGTGTACAGGCTCCGGAGACGGTTTAAAAAGAATGAACTTTTTAGATTTCTGCTGAACTAATAAAAAACTAGGTGAGCATCGCTGCTTTATTGTTAGCTGCCAATGATTCGCTTTACTATAAGACTGACACCGAATATTTAAGGAAGTATGTATGTCCAAATCAACTATGAAACCTTTAACGGCCCTTTTGGGTAGTGCATTTTTAACGGCAATGGCGCAGATTCCAGCAACTCAAGCTGCTGAAAATCCTTTTGCAACGACAGAGTTGAAAACTGGCTATAAAGTCGCTTCTAAAGCAGAAGGTAAGTGTGGCGAAGGCAAATGCGGTGGCGAGAAAAAAGCTGACGGCGAAGGCAAGTGCGGCGAAGGCAAGTGCGGCGAAGGCAAGTGTGGTGGTGATAAAGATAAAAAAGCTGACGGCGAAGGCAAGTGCGGCGAAGGTAAGTGTGGCGGTGATAAGAAGAAATCTGCTGGCGAAGGTAAGTGCGGTGAAGGTAAGTGTGGCGGTTAAGCCAACCATTACGGATTGTTAAATAGGAGATCTAAATGCCAAGCTACCCTGTTAGTGGCGCAGGTCTCGGACTAAGACGGGCCCTTTTGGGCCCGTTGTCGTCTGTGACGCCTGAACACATTAATTTTATGGAAGTTGCGCCTGAAAACTGGATAGGTGTTGGTGGCCGTCTTGGTAAGGAGTTTCGCCATTATACCGAGCGATTTGATTTCATGTGCCACGGGTTGTCCTTGTCTATAGGCAGCCCTGATGAACTCGATATTGAGTTCGTTAAGCAGGTTCGTGATTTCATGAAAGTACATGGTATTAAGGCTTATAGCGAGCATCTAAGTTATTGCAGTAGTGAAGGCCACATGTATGATTTGATGCCAATCCCTTTTACTTCTGAAGCGGTTCGTCATGTTTCAGATCGCATTCGCATTGTTCAGGATATTATTGAGCAGCCATTAATTATTGAAAATGTTTCTTCTTACGCTGAGCCGGGTAAGCAGATGAGTGAGATAGAATTTTTAAAGGCCGTTATTGATGAATCAGATTGCCGCTTGCTACTGGATGTCAATAATGTGTTCGTCAACAGTACCAATCATGGTTTTGATGCGAAAGATTATCTGAATCAAATCCCCACCGATAAAATCTCATATCTTCATATTGCTGGCCATTATGAAGAAGCCAATGATTTATTGGTTGATACGCACGGTGCAAGTGTAAAACAGGATGTTTGGGACTTGCTGGCTTATACCTACCAGCAGCATGGAACCCTTCCTACTTTATTAGAAAGAGATTTTAATCTTCCAAGTGTTGCTGATTTAATGTCTGAAATTGACCGGATTAAATTGTTACAAGCGCAAAATAGCCATCGGTTAGAGGTAGGTCATGTCAGAACAGCCTAGCTTCGTGCGCGTTCAGCACTCATTTGCTGATCATATTAAAAATCCAGAGGTTATTGATCGCCCAAAAGATGTTGATGATCGGCATATGGCTATTTATCGGGATCTTTTTTTTAAAAATGTGATGGGGTTTCTCAATGGTACTTTTCCTGTTTTAGCCGAGATAATGGGGGAGGCGCGCTGGGCTGAAATTGGCCGTGATTTTTTTTCACGCCATCATAATAAAACACCTTATTTTCTCGAAATATCTCGAGAATTTTTGAGTTATTTAGAAAGCGAATATGAGGCCCAAGCAGGTGATCCAAAGTATCTGTATGAGTTAGCGCACTATGAATGGCTAGAGCTATTTGTGGATGTAGAACCGCAAGAGTTGGCGGTAGAGCTTGATGATGATACGGATCTTTTATCCGCAATACCTGTTTTGTCTCCTGTTGCTGAAGGTGTGGTATATCAATACCCAGTGCATAAAATATCCGCTGAAAATGCCAATCCTCAACCGACGCCTAGTGCATTGATTGTTTATCGTAAGGTTGACGACAGTATTGGTTTTATTGAGTCTAATACTTTTACTTTGCAGTTGTTTTTATTGCTCAAAGATCAGCTTTCAACGGGAAATGATTTGGTTAATACCTTATTAAAACAATCAGGTCTCGAAGGCAGTCAAGCTGCCTACGAAGGTGGCATTGAAACGTTACAACAATGGCATAGCTTAGGGCTTATCTTTGGCTCTAAACGCTAGCAGGATAGTTATAAAATAATAGGAGAGGTTTGCTTATGTCGATAACAGTCATAATGAATAAGGTGCACGATTATCTGGACAGTGCTCGAAAACTTGATGCGCTTGGGCCATTGGCCATAAGGTTGTATTTATTTTTTCCGCTGTGGGTGGGTGGAATGAATAAATTTAACGGTTTTGACAACATTGTAGCTTGGTTTGATCACGGTCTAGGTTTGCCTTTTCCTCTGGTGATGGCTTTTCTAGCGACGGCAACCGAGCTGGTTGGTGCTGTTTTCTTATTAATAGGTTTTGCTACGCGCTATATCACCATACCGTTGATGATTGTTATGTTGGTCGCTATTTTCTCAGTACATTGGCCGTATGGCTGGGCAGCCATTGCTGATGGTGCAACAGATCCTGGTATTGCTGATCGAGTTGGCGCCGCAAAGCGCATTCTGCAAGAGCACGGAAATTATGCTTGGCTAACTGAAAAAGGAAATTTTGTTATTCTTAATAATGGCATTGAATTTGGGGTGACGTATTTAATCATGCTGCTTTCTCTGTTTTTTACTGGCGCAGGAAAAGTAGTCAGTATTGACTATTGGATTGAACGTTATTTTAGAAAAGAAAAAGGGCAGGCTTCGAACTTGGTCGTTAACATTTGAGAGCGTTGTACGTTAATAAGGCCACTGTCGATTGACGTGGCCTTATTATGAGGTTAATCCCAGCCTTGGCTGTGCTTAATAATAAGCTGGCTCAGCATATCGATATGGTCAGGGTTATCATTCAAAGCAGGAATGTAGTTATAACGTTCGCCACCAGCTTCTAAGAAATACTCTTTATTCTCAACCTGAATTTCTTCCAGTGTTTCTAAACAGTCCGCCGCAAAGGCTGGGCAAATAATGTCGACACTTTTTACCCCCTCTTTGCCCCATTGCTTTAGGGTATGATCGGTATAAGGCTTAACCCATTCTTCACGACCAAAGCGTGATTGAAAGCAGCACTGCCATTGTTCAGCAGACAGATTCAAATTTTCGGCTAATAGCGCAGCGGTTTTTCGGCAATGGCGTTCATAAGGATCGCCTTTATTGGTGTAGCGTTCTGGTACACCATGAAATGACATTAATAGCTTCTCAGCCTGTCCATTTTGTTCCCATTGCTGTTTAACCGAATTCGCTAAAGCATTTATATAATCGGCATTGTCATGATAATCACGGATCCAGCGCATTTCAGGAAGGTGAGGGCATTGTTTTAGCAGGTCAGAGAGCTTGTCATAAATAGCCGCGGTAGTTGATGACGAAAATTGCGGATACATAGGAAGAATTAATATGCGCTCAACGCCTCTACTACGAAGCGCATTCGATGCACTCAATATACTAGGATTACCATAGGTCATGGCAAGCTCAACAGGAATGTCGCTACCAGTGATCTCTTGTAATCGATTTTGAACCGCTGCTGCCTGTTTTTTAGAGATAACCAATAACGGCGAACCATCTTTTGTCCATATGCTTTGGTAGGCTTCTGAAACAGGCTTGGGGCGAATCAATAAAATTATTCTAAGTACAAACCACCAGATAAGCCTTGGTGCATCGACAACTCGAACATCGGATAAAAACTCTTTTAGGTAAGCTCTGACGGCTTTGGGTGTGGGTGCTTCAGGCGTTCCTAAGTTAACCATTAGAATTCCGAAGCTTTTCTTTTGATGGGTAGCGCTATCTTGCTGAGCCACAGGATCTGCCTTGTTAGAATGTAAAGTCAGTATTGTAGTGCTAAATGCGGCAAAAGAAAAAGGCGATGCTTAATAATAAGTCATCGCCTTTAAAATCATGCTAATGCCCGTTATGGGTATTTATGTGAACGTTAAAATTTGCCGACAACTTTTACGCTGCCGTCTACTGCAGATGCATCAATATAGCCAATCATACTAGGATTGGCTGCAACTTCTGCTTTCACTGCTGCATCGTTAGCATGCTGCTTAGGAGGTGTGCCTTTACCGGTAAAGATTAGGCGAGACCAATAAGATTTAAGTTGGCTGGCAGACTTTCCTAAAACCTTATCGTTAAACGCCTCGCGAGAAGGATTTCCATCAGCTTGGTCGATCGGAACAGCCTGTGAGCCGTCAGGAAAGCTTTTAGATTTTCCTAAGAAAATTTTACTGATAGTCGTACTATCCATCGCTCCATTGCCATTGCTAGCAGAGACAATGACCGCTGTCTCTGCGCTAGCCAGTGTGGATAGTGCGGATAACAGTAGGGCGATTAAAACGTATTGAGTTCTTTTCATTTGCATACTCCTTAAAAGACTAGGTCAACAGCAACGCTGTATAAAGTTGCGGAATCGCCATCAGCGCCTTCTATTGTTTTTTCATCATTGTTTTGAATTTCAAACTTCAAAGCCGTTGATGAATCATAATCATATCGTAGACCAACTATTATGCTGCTTTGGTCTGCCTTAAGGGGGAGCTGCTTTTGAACGTCTCCTTCTGTGCCTGAGTCAAAGCTGTCTTTCTCTGTTGTATAGGTTAAGTGGGGAGTGAAATTTCCAGCTCTCATTGCAACGCCTATTAACCAGGCTTGATCGTCTAGAAATAGGGATGAACCATGATCAAGCTTCGTCCATTCGGCAACGGCACTGTAGGTACCATCGTCATAGGTCAGTGCCGCTTCATAAAAGTAACTGGTCTGGCCGGAAAAATTGAAATCTTCAGTTGCTTTTGAATCACCAACGCCAGTAAAGCCCGCGAGTTTTGGATTTGATGTGGCTGCGCCGACATTTACACCATTAGGAACTGCGCCAATAGCCGTTGCTGCGGCAACAGCGCCTCCAAGAACGGTTGTAGTATCTTCCGTTTCCATGGTGATTTCTGCTTGGTGATAGCTAAGGCGTGTGCCAAAGTTGCCCATATTGGCTGAGAAAGCGACCCCAGCGAAATTGCGGAAATCTGAATTGTATTGATCGTCGCCAGTATCAAATTCGCCATCAAATCGACCATAGTAAACTTGGACACTGCCATCAATGTTGCCAGAGCTAAAACGCTGAGTTAAATCGATGCCATCTAATGATGAAAAGGGCACTCGATAGACTTCACTTGGTGGGCGAACCCAGTTAAACGCGTAGCCAACTTCGAGAAAGTCAGAATATTGGAAGAAGGGAATGCGTAAGCGACCCATGCGTAAGTCTAGGTCATCATTTGCAGCATAAGTAACAAAAGCCCAGGCAGCTTCGGTCGAATAGTCGTCACTGCCGCGAGAGACTAGTTGGCCTGTTGCTGAAGTTGTGTCATTGATTTGTTTCTGAACCTGCAAGCCTAGAACGGTATCTTGCTTAAATCCGCCTTGGTTATCAGCGCCAGCGATAGATGCTTTATCATCATCTAAAATATTCGCACCAACGCTCAAAAAGCCGTTGATATTCAGATCGTTTGCGTGTGCTGTTGGCACGAGTACCGCCATTGCGGTTAATAGGGAGAGTGCTGAAGTTTTATTCATTTTAAATCCTTAAATTCTGGAATTTTTTAATCCCAAGTGCAGCCGTTACGGCATGCACTAGGCAGGGTGTTTAAAATTTATAGATGACTTTAACGCTGCTATCGACAGCACTTGAGTCAATGTAACCAATGATATTAGGGCTATTGGCTACTAGGTTTTTCACCGCGGCATCATCTCCGGAAGGCTTTGGAGGTGTACCTTTACCTGTGAAAATGAGTCGAGACCAATAAGACTTTAGTTGGCTGTCTGATTTGCCTAATATGCTTTTATTGAATTCATCGCGAACAGCAGAGCCTTCATCTTGATCTACGGGTAATGCTTGAGATCCATCTGGAAAGCTTTTCGCTTTGCCCAAGAAAATTTTGCTCACCGTGTTTTGATCCATGGCTGCATTAGGATTGCTTGCACTTACAATGACAGACGTTTCCGCAAAAGCGGCACTGGCTGCTAGGCTAATAAGAAGTGCTGAACATGAAGCTTTAAATAATTTCATAATAATTACCTCTTAAAAGACTAGGTCTAGAGCAACGCTGTATAGGATTGCTGAATCGCCATCAGCGCCTTCTATTGTTTTTTCATCATTGTTTTGAATTTCAAACTTTAATGCTGTTGAGCTGTCGTAGTCATAGCGCAGACCTAAAGTGATGCTAGATTCATCTGCTTCTAAGCCAAGTTGTTTTTGAATGTCACCTTCAACGCCTGAATCAAATTCATCTTTCTGTGTAGAATATCTTACGTGTGGAGTAAATTCCCCCATGCGCATAGCTGCACTCACCATCCATGCTTGATCATCAAGTAATACAGATGTTTCGTGATCAAATGCAGTCCATTCAGCTAACACACTGTAGGTACCATCGTCATAAGTTAAGGCAGCCTCTATAAAACTTGAGGTTTGTCCACTTATGTTGAAATCTTTTGCTGCATTTAAGTCACCAGAAGCAAGAAAATTTGCTGATCCTTGAACTACAGCAAGACCTGTGCCTGCAGGGGCGGGGCTGCCAAGATTGAGTTCACCTTGGTTGTAGCTCAGTCTTGAACCAAAATTACCCATGTTCGCTGATACTGAAATACCAGTAACATTTCTGAAATCAGCGTCATAAACAGTACCGTTTGATTCAAAATCGCCTTGATAACGGCCGTAGTATATCTGTACTGTGCCATCGATATCCCCAGAGCTGAAGCGTTGAGCTAAATCAACACCGTCAATAGACGAGAATGGTATGCGATATACTTCTTCTGCTGGTCGAATGGAATTGTAGGTATATCCTACTTCTAAGAAATCTGAATAATAGAATGCAGGGATGCGTAAACGACCCATACGTAAGTCTAGGTCATCATTTGCAGCATAAGTAACAAAAGCCCAGGCAGCTTCGGTCGAATAGTCGTCACTGCCGCGAGAGACTAGTTGGCCTGTTAAGGTAGTGGTATCGTTAACTTGCTTGCTGATTTGTAGGCCCAAAATTGTATCGTTTTTAAATCCTCCTTGATTATCAGCGCCTGCAATTGAAACGTCATTTTTATCTAGCATGCTCGCGCCGACGCTTAAAAAGCCATTTATGTTTAAATCACTGGCCATTGCGGGGGATGCAATTGCGAGGGCCAATAATGATGGAGTCCAATATTTTTTTGTTTTCATAGCCATTATTCTTACTGTCTCTCTTTGGTTGTTATAACTGAACCTTAGTCAAGCTTTTTGAATAATCAAATGACTGCGACATTTTTGTGCATCTTTGCTTGTTGGTTTGAAACTGAGGGCTGGCCGTGGAAGCGTACGTTTTTTTGCTATATAATGTGCGCCACAATTTTCATGCGCTTCTTGTTTGTTTGGGGCGCTGTTTTATCCTTGTTTCCTAGGTTTTTATGTGGAAGCTGACTTAATTGAGTTTTTGAGGCTATAAAATGACTGAGTACGTTCAAAGTGGTGGCATTCAAGTTGCCAAAGAGCTATACGATTTTATTAACGATCAAGCGATTCCTGGTACAGGCATCGAAGCACAAGATTTTTGGGCTAAGTTCGATAAAATTGCTAACGAATTAGCCCCTAAAAACCGTGCGCTTTTAGCAAAGCGTGACGATTTACAAGCTAAAATCGATGCGTATCACACCGAACGCGCTGGTCAGCCTCATAATGCAGCTGAATACAAAACGTTCTTGCAAGAAATCGGCTACCTAGTACCTGAAGGCGAAGCTTTCGCAGCAACGACGGTTAATGTTGAACCTGAAATTGCTCAAATGGCGGGTCCGCAGCTCGTTGTACCGATCATGAATGCCCGTTTTGCATTGAATGCTTCTAACGCACGTTGGGGCTCTTTGTACGATGCACTTTATGGTACTAAAGCAATTTCTGAAGAAGATGGCGCAACTAAAGGTCCTGGTTACAACCAGGTTCGTGGCGACAAAGTTATCGCTTATGCTCGTGGCTTCTTAAACGAATCTGCTCCTTTAGCGACTGGCGATCACGCTGATAGCACTAACTACGCAATCGTTGATGGCGCTTTGCAGGTTACTCTAAAAGACGGTTCAAAGACTGGTCTTAAAGACGCTGACAAACTGCAAGGTTTTGTAGGCGATGCCGCGGCTCCTACTGGCATTTTGTTGAAGAATAACGGCCTACGCTTTGAGCTTCAGTTTGATGCAACTAGCCCAATCGGTTCTTCTGATGCTTCTGGCATGAAAGACATCGCGATGGAATCTGCATTAACAACCATTATGGATTGTGAAGATTCTGTTGCTTGTGTTGATGGCGAAGACAAAGTAGTTGCTTATGGCAACTGGTTGGGTCTTATGAAAGGTGATCTTGCGGTTGAAGTGAAAAAAGGCGCAAGCTCTTTCACTCGTAAGATGAACCCAGATCGTGAATACACCGGTCTAAATGGCGAAACTTTCTCTGTGAAAGGTCGCTCTATGTTGTTCGTTCGTAACGTTGGTCACTTGATGACTAACCCAGCAATCCTATTAGCTGACGGCGCTGAAGTGCCTGAAGGTATCATGGATGCCATGATGACGGTCATGATCGCGATGCACGACCTTAAAGGTAATGCACCGTTCCAGAACTCTACTACGGGTTCTGTAAACATCGTTAAACCTAAGATGCACGGCCCAGAAGAAGTTGCGTTTGCTAACGATATCTTCGCCGCGGTTGAAGATGCATTAGGTCTTCCTCGTTTTACCGTTAAAATGGGTATCATGGATGAAGAGCGTCGCACCACGGTTAACTTGAAAGAGTGTATCCGTGCTGCTGCTGATCGTGTTGTTTTCATTAATACAGGTTTCTTAGACCGTACCGGTGATGAGCTTCATACGTCTATGCTAGCGGGTCCTTTCGTACCTAAATCTGTCATGAAGCAGCAAACTTGGATTGGTGCTTACGAAGATTGGAACGTTGATACGGGTCTTGAGACGGACCTTTCTGGTCGAGCTCAAATTGGTAAAGGCATGTGGCCTATCCCTGACGAAATGGGTCAGATGATGGAGCAGAAAATTGCTCATCCTAAGTCTGGCGCTAACACGGCATGGGTTCCATCACCAACTGCCGCTACATTGCACGCGATGCATTATCATCAGGTAGATGTATTTGCGGTTCAAGAAGGGCTAAAAACTCGCAAGCACGCTTCTGTAGATGACATTTTAACGATTCCTCTAATGGACGATGCTGCTAAAGCCGCGTTGACTGCTGAGCAAATTCAAACGGAAGTTGATAACAACTGCCAGGGTCTATTGGGTTATGTTGTTCGTTGGGTTGATGCCGGTATTGGTTGTTCTAAAGTTCCAGATATCAATAACGTTGGCTTGATGGAAGATCGCGCGACATTGCGTATTTCTTCTCAGCACCTAACTAACTGGTTAGAGCACGGTGTGTGTTCTGAAGAGCAAGTTAAAGAGTCGTTGAAGCGTATGGCGGCGATTGTTGATGGTCAAAATGCTAATGACCCAACGTACATTGCTATGGCGCCTGGTTTTGACGGTATCGCTTTCCAAGCGGCATCGGATCTTATCTTCAAAGGTAAGACTCAGCCAAGCGGTTATACTGAACCACTACTTCACGCTTACCGCTTGAAGTACAAAGCTCAGTAATAACGTGCTCATAACTCATATTTCATAATGAATGCTTAATGAGTTATAAAAGAAGCCCAGCTCTGCTGGGCTTTTTTTTGCCTAACGGCTTATGCTTCCGTATAAATAATTAATCGTCGGCTATTTTCTTAATACAAGAATTATGGGTAAACTGTCAAAAAATATAAGAACTTCATTATGCGATTTGTCAGCTTTTCCTTACTTGTGTATTTTTACTGTGCTTGCGTTTATTCTGAGAATGAAATTGATGCGCGTTTTTCTGTATTGGCAACCTCTGAACCGGTGCCGATTGAGGATATGGCAACAGGCTGGGATGGCGATTATCAAAGTGGTGAATTAGCTTATGCAAATTTGACTTGGGATATTGGCTTTGCAAAATCGATTGAGATAGGGGGGGATGATTTTGGCAAGGCGCGTATTTCTCGTGGCTACCGCATTTATTACTATTTAAAGTTTGATAAAGAAACCGCGGACTATTATCGTGCTCAGGAGCAAGGTTTAGACTTGGTGGGCAATAAAACCCTTGATCTTGAAGTGAAGCATTTTGAGGGCCCCAGTATTTCGCTGTCCTATACCACTCCAGACTTTAGAATCTATTCAGACAAGATAAAATACACATTCCAGCTGACCAATCATTTATATCAACCGGGTCACCTGCAGTTTGGCAAAGTTAAAGGCATTGCTTTTTCACCAACCGCCGATGATTTTTCAGCTACGTTAGAATATCACTACGATCAATTTAAGCTGCCTTGGTTAGAGGATGAGCAATCTTATGAAGTTGATAAGGGGATAGGTTATTCGTTTGATGCCGCCTTAACCGCCGAATCTGAATCATGGTTTGGCGCTATTGAGGCGAGTGACCTGTATGCTCATTTTTCTTGGCGAAATGCGGGGGTGACGGTCGCGTGTTTGCAAACATCGGCGGGTACTGGCGCTGTGTGTGAAAATAGCGGTGGTAATGGTCGTTCAGATCAAAAAGAAGTTGTTGAGTCTATCCCTATGAGTTATAGCGGCTTGTTACGAAATAAAGAATTTGATATTTCGTTACATGCTTATCAGCATGATCGCTATAACCGCCTTGGTATTGAAAAAGGTCAGCAGACAGCGCTAGGGCGATTCGCACTTTTCTTGTATCATCCTCGTCTGGTTGGGGCTTCTTGGCAGACGGACTACGTTAATTTTCAGTTCGGTGCCGATACGCTAGAATTTTCTCAAGCGCGTAATATTCAATTTAATATGGGCGTTAATTGGCACTGGTAGCATGTATTTAGATTATTTTGGCTTAACGCGTTTACCTTTTTCGATTGCCCCCGATCCTGATTTATTGTATCTCAGCCCAGCGCACCATGAAGCCCTCGCACACCTTAATTATGCCTTAACTAGCCATGGCGGTTTGATTTGTTTAACCGGAGAGGTAGGGATGGGTAAAACAACCCTGTGCCGTGCCTTTATTGAACAAGCGCCAGAGTATGTTGATATTGCCTACATTTTTAATCCTATGCTATCGGCTCCTGAGCTTTTGCAGTCTATCTGTAATGAATTAGAAATCCCTTGTGAAGCCGATCAGCATGGTCGCGAGCTGAGCAATAAACAGTTGATTGATCTGCTGTATGCCTCTCTTATTGAGCGCCACAGTAATGGCCGCAAAGTCATTTGTATTATTGATGAAGCGCAAAGTATGCCTGCACCGCTATTGGAACAAATTCGTTTATTAACCAATCTTGAAACCAGCCGCGACAAACTGCTAACGCTTATTCTTGTCGGCCAGCCTGAATTACAAGCCACATTGGCTCAACATAGTATTCGTCAGCTTGATCAGCGCATTACCGCGCGCTTTCACTTGCCTGCAATGACCAAGCAGCAGTTAGGCCCTTATTTGCAACACCGCTTAAATCAAGCAGGGTGCGATCATTCATTATTTGATTCTTCAGCCATTACGGCTATTTGGCAAGGCAGTGGCGGTATTCCTCGGTTGATTAACAGTATCGCGGATCGTGCATTATTGGGGGCTTATGCAACCGGTCGGAAAACCGTTAACCGGGTTATTGCAAAGCAAGCCATCAGCGAGGTTGTCGCCACACATAAAGCGAAGCGCAAATCGGGTATTTTTCCTAGATTGTTCATACGACTCCTGGCTAGCGTAACCGGCATAGCCCTGTTTTTATTAGCTGGTTTTGCCTTGAAAGATTCCTCTGTAATGGATCTTTGGCAAAGTGAAAATCATTACCAGCAATTAGCCAAAGCGTATGAGTTGGACATGGGTCAGTCTTACGATACGTGTTTGAGTATCAAGCAGAGCAGTGAATTTCAGTGCTTGGTATTGGAGTGGTCATTAACTGATTTAAAGCGTTTGCGCAGGCCCATTGCTGTTTATGATGGTAATGAATGGCAGATACGCCAGCCTCAGGAATTGATGATGAAACCAGAGCAAGCCTTAATTTTATGGCAAGAAACAGAAGGGTTTAAGCGGGCGATTAAGCCAGGTGAAAGCAGTCCGTTAATTGCTTGGTTGCGCCCATTATTAAAAAATGAAGGTGAGCAAGGAAGCCAGGCTGAGTGGCAGGTTATATCACCCACAGGGTCTGACTCTAGCGGCTTTGATCGTTATTATGACCCTATTTTAGCAAATAAGGTGGCTAGTTTTCAGCAGCGTATTGGGCTTAAAAGTGATCGAATTATTGGTTTGAAAACGTTACTAGCGATACAGGATTATAGGGTGTTAAATTCCCCTGAGATTAGCACCGATACTCACTTGTCGCAGGATCTATAAAATGTCTTATATTTTAGCGGCATTGAAAAAATCCGAGCTTGAGCGCAAGCAATTAGAAACCGATTCTGACGATAAAGCCGCTGCACAGGTTTCTGCACGGTCGAAGCCTTATGAATTAAGTGCTTCTTCTGAGACTCGTGTGGTGAATATGACCTCCGTTAGTCTTTTTGTGATGGCTATTCTCATCGTTCTGTTGAGCTACTGGCTATTAGATTATAAAGAATTATTCAGTTCAGCTTCTGGCTCTGCAATAAGTGGCTCTGCGATAAAAGACTCTTCGATACATGATTCTTTGAAAGATAAGAGTGTAATCATAGCGGAGCCTTCGACTCATGAAGTATTAAAGCGTGATGAGGTCATTGAAAGTGCCGCCATTGAACATGTTGTCATCGAGCCGACAGCCGTTCGCGCTGCTGTTATCGAAGAAAGTACCGTAGAAGTTATCGATATTGAACAAGCTGACCAAGCCCAGTTAATAAAAATTCCGAGTCTAATTATTACCAGTCATATCTATAGCTCTCAAGCGAATCGTCGTAGCATCGTTATTAATAATGAACGCTTAGTCGAAGGGGATTATGTTGCTAACCAAGTGCAAATTAAAGAAATTACTCATCAAGGCATGATATTGAACGTTGATGGTTTGTTATTCGCTGTAAGTCGTAGTCGTGGGTGGAACCGTTAATACAATGTTATCGCAAAAATCGAAAGATGAAATCCAAGCCCTGTATCGCAAGCTTGTTGAAAAAATGAAATTGACCCCGCGCATGGGGCAAAGAGTCATGATTGCCGAAATTGCTAAATCGCTAGGCGCAATCGAAGAAGATGACAAAGAAGAGCGTTGCAATGATGCAGGAATCGTAGTGGTCGAAGCAGGCACGGGAACGGGTAAAACCCTAGCGTATTTAACCGCAACTCTGCCAATGGCCATGGCCGCTGAAAAAAAGCTGCTTATTTCGACGGCAACGATTGCGCTGCAAGAACAAATTCTTGATAAAGACATTCCCGCTTTTCGTAAAAATTCAGGCATTCCCTTTAAGTATGCTTTGGCGAAGGGGCGTGGACGTTATTTATGTTTAATAAAACTTGATAAAGCGTTGCAGCAAATATCAGGTTTATTATCGACAGTCGATTTATTTGATCAGGCCCCAGAAGCCGTCGATCAAAGCTTGTATGAAGATTTGCTCTCGTCTTATGGTCGAGGTGACTGGAATGGTGATAAAGATCGGCTTGATTATGAAATTGAGCCGAGCCAATGGCGTCATTTAACGGCGACACATAGAGAATGCTCTAATCGTCGTTGTGAGCAGTTTCAAAACTGTGCTTTTTATAAAGCGCGTGGCGAGCTGGATACCGCAGATATTATTATTGCTAATCATGATTTGGTTTTATCGGATTTGGTTTTAGGAGGCGGTGCCGTACTGCCACCGCCCGAAAAGCTTATTTATGTGTTCGATGAAGGACACCATTTAGCCGATAAGGCCTTGAATCACTTTAAGGTTGAAATTGGAGTGCGTGCTCAGCGCCAGTGGTTGAAGCAATTAGAAAAAGCGTTAGAGCAGCTGATAGGACAGGGTGGTATTCCTAGCTCCATGCTGCATAGCATTCGAATGGCACCCGAGCAGATTAATGAGTGTCTTCAGAGTTTGACCTTTCTTTGGCCAATGGTCCAAGAAATGCTGGGTGAAAAGGAGCGTTTACGTTTTGAGTTTGGTCGTGTGCCAGATGAACTAAAAGAGATACTGCAAAATTTAAAAACACCGTTGCAGCCTTTGTTGCAGTGTTTGGATAAACTCAATGAGGCTCTGCAGAAATCTTTAGACCCTAAAGAGGAAGGTGAGTTTGAGCGTTCGGTCGCAGAAACGTTTCAGGCGCCTATTGGTATTTTATTTTCTCGCTCGGAAATTCTCTGGGACGGACTTATATGGTTGCTTGCTGAAGAGGCCGCTGATGCAACACCTTACGCGCGCTGGATGTCGAAAACAGCCTACGGTGAAGATTGGGATATTCAATTATGCGTTTCACCTATTCGCGTTGCCGAACAACTGCGTAAAAATTTATGGTGGCGTTGTTATGGAGCGGTGGTTACGTCTGCGACTTTGACAGCATTAAATACGTTTAATCAAATAGCGATTGAGACCGGATTGCCAAAATGGGCTAATTTTCAGCAAGTTGTATCGCCGTTTGATTATCCGAATATTGGTACGATTCGAGTGCCTAAGTTACAGCATGATCCTAAAGCCGAAGGCTACCAAGAAGAGATAAATAATTGGTTAAGAGACAATGTTAATTTAAAAGAAGGTACGCTGATCTTATTCAGTTCACGGGCACAAATGAAAGCGTGTAACGATGTTTTGTATCCAGAGTGGCGTGATGAATTATTAGTACAAGGTTTTTTACCAAAATCAGAAATTGTTAAGCGCCATCAAGAGAAAATTGATGGTGGAAAAGGCGGTGTGATTTTTGGGTTAGCAAGTTTTGCAGAAGGTATTGATTTACCGGGTAAATATTTAACCCATGTAGTGATTGTGAAAATTCCGTTTGCGGTGCCTGATGATCCTTTGCAAGCGGCAACCAGTGAATGGATGGAGAGCCAAGGACGAAACCCATTTATGGAGCTAACACTGCCAGCGGCGTCGGTACGACTTGTGCAGGCAGCGGGTCGATTAATTCGTAAAGAAGATGATGTTGGTATGATTAGTATTTTAGATAAGCGCATTGTTGCGAGTCGTTATGGCAGTTTATTATTGGATGCTTTACCGCCTTTTAAACGTCAATTGTATTGATGCTAAAATGCGTGCGCAGCCTAAAAAAATACCCGCTTAAAGCGGGTATTTTTTTAGGCTGATCGTAATTTATGCTAGCCGTAAATTGTCGAGTAAAGCCGGCATGTTATGTGTATTGTATTCTTCAATTCCTTCTAATAACTCAATCAGCTCGTCTGCCGCTTTTACATCACGTTGGATAAGGATGCAGCGTAGGTTTTTTTGAGAACGTTCCATAATACGAACGTGGAAGGGATTATTCATACCTGCGATTTGAATTTGAAGGTTTTTTGACCCTTCCGATAGCGTTAGGTTATTGTGATTTAAATGAATCTGGCAGCCAGAAAAATTGATATCAATAATGCGAATGTCATGCTTAATGCCAGTATCTTTATCAAGCAAAATAGCGTGATCATTTTCAAGTACTAAGCGTGGTTGCAAGCGTCGCTCTTGAGCATAATAACTGGAGGCTGCATGAAGGTGAGCCCCTTTAATACCTTCTATATTTTCCGCTTTGATAAAACGATAGAATAATTCAGAAGTAACGTCGCGGCGTTCAAATTGTGACAGATGATCAGCATCTTCAATGACGGCGAATTGTGCATCTAAACAGTTTGCGGCAAAGGCGGCATTTTCTTCGGGCAGTGTAAAATTATCATACTCGCCTGTTGCGACTAACGTTGGGCAGGTAGGAAACTTAGTGAAGCCATCAAAAGATAATAGGCGCTGAGTATTTTGTGCGTAACGTAATTGTTCGTTAGCATTTAAGCGCGCAACTTGTCTGTACAGTAAGCGGCGATAGGTTTTGCCGACTTCCGTTTCTTGCATGCGATTATGGTTAATGAGGTTGGAAACCGCGGTAGTCGCAAAGGCTTTTAGCTCACCTTGAGCGAGTAGGTTCAGTGAATCTTCCAACAAGGTCACTAATGTTTCGCGGCGAAAGCAGGTGATGCCTGATACTAATAGGCGTTGAACAAAACCAGGGTATTCAGCTGCAAACAATGTCGCCATTGCAGATCCATAGCTGATGCCTACCATCATGACTTGGTCGATGCCTTGCGTTTCAAAAAAACCTTTAAGAAGCGACGAAAAATCTTTTAGATCCAATTCTGGAACAAGCTGATCGTTACTGCCCTGTGAAGGAAGGTCTAATAAAATAACAGGGTGCGATTGATAGACAAGTTCAACCTCGCATCTGAAAGAGGTGAAGCTTTGAAATGCACCACCAAGAAAAACAACCGGTGTTAGGTGTATGTTTTCTGGCTTGGAGAACATTTGAAATTCAAGCTTGTAGCGTCCTATCATTTGGATGCATGGGGCTTGTTTTAGACTGTTTGGTTCGAATGTAGAAAACTGCATGGGCAATCTCAACTTCTTATATTTATTCTTATAGTTCGAAGAATTATGCGCCATTTATAGACAGATATCTACAGGTGTAGCATATCTTTACGAAATCAAAAGAGTCGTAAAAAAGTTGTATAGCGCGTTGAAATATAAGGAGTTTTTCTTATTTTTTGATAACAGCCAGTCCATTGGCTCAAAATGACGTACTTTTACGAGGCGTATTTTTAATGCAGATTGTTACTATTTTGGCAGGTTTAAGGTGTATTCAATGTGACTGGGAGTGACATTAATGCCTATTTCGCCATTAGGACTATTAATGTTCTGTGAGTTAAAGTTGCCAGAGTTAGGAATTCTGATCGTAAACGAATCTGGAGTGGTTGAGTATTGAGCATTACCTGGATTAGGTAGGTCGATATCTGGCAGCAGTGCGGGTAAAAAGCTTAGGCTTGTTAGGTCGACAGGCGCGCCACGGTCAAGACCATACGCCGTGCGAATTTGGTTGAGAGCAGCATCGGATGGAGGGCGTGTAAGAAATTCAGTCGTTGCTAAAGGCACGGCTGGTTGCAAATTTGTGCTTAGCGCTGCTTGTTCATTCAGTTCCGTATAACTGTTTAATTCACTGTTCATTAAACTGGCAGAAAATTCACCTTCGGAAGTTTGTGGCAATAGGCTTGCTGTTTCTTCTAACGGAGATACCTTTAACTTAACTTTTATTTGTTCATTGGCCTCTTGTGTGGTTTGTGTCGGCCTCACAATCACGGTGGTATCTTTAATATAAGTATCGGTTAACTCAGATGGGGTTAAGGTACTGATTTCAGACCACGCGCTGGTACTGGCGAGTAATAAAAATAGCGAGCTGTATCTCATGAGTTATCCAAAATTTAATCGCAGGTGATTGTTTAATCCTAGCGAAGGATGGTTTAGAAGCAAGGGTTTTTACGCCAATCTGACATCTAATAAGACAAAAGGGGGTTATCGCCGTCTGTAAGCTTAATTTGAACGTGGTTCTTCATCGGATAATAGCGCTTCAATTGAAGCTGTGTTTTAATCCGCTCATGAAAAAATCACTGCCTCTATTTATCGGCTTTCGCTACTTAGCAGCCAAGCGCCGAAATCACTTTATTTCTTTTATATCAGCATCTTCCATGGTTGGAATGACCTTGGGTGTTGCTGTTCTCATTTTGGTGTTATCCGTTATGAACGGCTTTGACCGCGAACTTCGAGAACGCATTCTTGGAATGGTCCCTCACGGGGTTATTTATGAGCGCGGCGGGGTTGAGGATTGGCAAGCGTTGGCTAAAAAAGTCGAAACTTTCCCTGGGGTTATTGCGGCCGCACCGTTGACTCGCTTGCAAGGTATGTTTGCTTATCAAGGGCGAGTTCAGGGTGCCATGGTAACGGGCATTGAACCGAGTGCTGAAGCGCGCGTCTCTATATTGCCAAATCACTTGGTTGAGGGTGAATTATCATCGCTTCAAGACGGTAGCTTTCATGTTGTACTAGGAGAAATTCTAGCGCGCCGACTTAACCTTACCATGGGTGATAAAGTCACTTTAATGCTACCAGAGGCAACGCTATCACCGGCGGGAATCTTACCGCGTATTAAGCGTTTGACGGTGACGGGCATCTTTTCGGTTGGTGCAGAGCTCGATGCTAATTTGGCCGTTATTCATATTCAAGATGCCCGCAAACTGGCTCGCTTAGCTGGGCAGGCGCAAGCTTTACGGGTTAAAACGGAAGATCTGTTTCAGGCCCCTAGAATTGTTTGGGAATTGGTGAGCCAGTTAGAAGGCATTTATTCTGGCAGTGACTGGACTCGTACTCATGGCAATCTGTTTCAAGCGATTAAAATGGAAAAAACAATGATTGGCTTATTGCTGTTAATTATTGTGGCGGTAGCGGCATTTAACATCATTTCCACATTGGTCATGGTTGTTACCGATAAACAGGCAGATATTGCAATATTGAGAACAATGGGCGCAAGCCCAAGAACTATTCTGCAAATATTTATGGTGCAAGGGCTGGCCATTGGTTTTGTTGGGGTGGCTATTGGTACCGTATTGGGCATACTAGCAGCGCTTTCGATATCGGATATTATCGCTTGGATTGAGCGTATTTCTGGTGTCCAGTTCTTAAATGGCGATGTCTATTTCATTAGCTATTTACCTTCTCAATTGTTGTGGACTGATGTTGCTATGATCACTTCTAGCGCTTTAGTTTTAAGCTTTTTAGCGACAATTTATCCCGCCGTACGAGCTTCAAAAATTCAACCAGCAGAGGCTCTGCGTTATGAATGATGTTTCTTTAAATAATGTGGTTTTAAATGCGACTGGCTTGAGTAAAAGCTATCGTACAGGGCCTGATGAAGTCGTTGTTTGGGAAGACGTTGATTTGCAGGTTAGCGTCGGTGAAACAATTTCTATTATTGGGGCTTCTGGTTCTGGTAAAAGTACCTTGCTGAATGCTCTTGGTGGTTTAGATGCCATTGATAGTGGCGAGGTCACATTAGCGGGGCACAGTATTCATGCCTTAGCTGAAAATGAGCGAACTAAGCTACGTAATCGAGATTTAGGTTTCGTTTATCAATTTCACCATCTTTTGCCAGAGTTTAGTGCGCTAGAGAATGTGATGATGCCGTTGCTGATTCGTGGTGATAACGTAAAGTCGTCAAAAAGTAGGGCGTTAACCTGCTTAACTCAAGTCGGTCTTGGGCATCGAGCAGAACACAAACCGTCTGAGCTGTCTGGCGGTGAGCGTCAGCGTGTTGCCATTGCCCGGGCATTGGTTGGTCAGCCTAAGGTGGTTTTGTTGGATGAGCCGACAGGAAATCTAGATCAGCAAACGGCTCAGCAAGTAGAAGATGTGCTGCTGGAATTGTCAAAAACCGTGGGGATGGCTTTTGTGATTGTTACCCATGACGAAGCGCTTGCAGGACGTGCTAATCGACATTATAAGCTGTCTGATCTTACGTTGGTTGAGCTAACGTAAGATTAGCAGCGACTTGCTTATCTACTTAGGCAAGTCTTTGTTTGCTAAGCGTTGCTCTCTGCGCTTTTCCCATTGTGATACAACGTGCATCCGCCATATCACCCTCATTGCGACATAACTTATGCTCGCAAGAATCAGCCCCGCAAGAATAGAGCCCAGATACAGCGGCAGCCAAATCTCATTCAGTTCGGTTAATAAAGAATCAAGGGTCATATCACTGCTAAATTCTCGTGCGGGAATGTCGAGAATGTAAGCGCCAAAACTGTAGGTTGCGTAGAACAGGGGTGGCATCGTGACCGGATTACTTAACCAAACCAAACCAATTGATATCGGCAAATTTGAATTAAAATAGAAGGCGAGCACGCCAGCCAGAGCCATCTGGAAAGGCATGGGTATAAAGGCACAAAAAATACCGATAAAGAAGGCTTGAGCAACAGAGCGGCGGTTTAAATGCCACAGATTGGCTTTTCCCATTAACGGCGCTAAAAAAGAAAGTGACTTGTTTTGGCGCACTTGATCAGGCGTTGGGAAAAATTTTTGGAGCTTTTTCTTTGGCATTCTATCGATTCTTTTGTAGTTTCGGCCATATCTGCCATGCTAATTATGGGGCTGGATTATGCCGATAATGAACAGGGGTGGCAATGAGGCAGTGCTTAGTTAGTTCAATTTTAGCGCTAATTGTGTCAATACACTTGCATTCATACGTTAATTTGACCGTTACGTTGGCTGTGATCGCTATTTTATGTGCCTTGATTTTATCAGTTCGCTATTCAGTGGCTCATAAAATTGTAGCCCGTATTTTGCTTCTTATCAGTTTTCTATTGTCGCTCGTTTATGTGAATTATTGGTTGGATGAACGCTTATCCAGCCGCTTGCCTATGCAATTAAGTTCGGTAGTCGTATCGGGTACCGCTCGCGTGGTTAATTGTGATAACTCAACTTTTGGGGTAGAAAAGTTGCGATTGAAGCTCCTTTCACTTGATTCTACCAACCCACAGCTGCAGCAACTCAAGCAAATAACCCTCAATCATTATTTACAGCGTCGTAAATACGGTGCTGATCCTTTGGAGGCGGGGCTCGCGGAACAGAAAGAAATCATCGGCTGTCACAAAATACTGAAATTCACCGCGAAATTGCGAGCGCCTTATAGCTTTATTAATCCTTATGGTTTTGATTATGAAGCTTGGCAATTAAGCCGAGGCATTGATGCCTCCGGTTATGTGCTTAGCTATGAAATATTATCTGTAGATGATTCGTTTCAGGCTCAATTAGTTGAGTTTAGGCAAGAGGGTATTCGTCGAGCTGCTAGCCTGCCAGGCAAAGCGGGAGAAATTGTTCCCGCTTTATTGTTTGGCGATAGTGGTTATTTGAATAAAAATACCTGGCTGGATTTTCAAATGACGGGAACGGTGCACCTATTAATTGTTAGTGGGTTACACATTGGGTTTCTTATTGTATTGGTAATGCTGATATGGCGGCAGTTCATTCGCCTAGAAGTCTTCGTTTTTGCCAGATCTCAGTCATTATTATTGCGTTTAACGCCGATCGTTTTGTTGGCTGCGTGCCTGTTGTATTGTTATATGGCGGGTATGGGAGTTGCAGTGCAACGGTCGGGATTGATGTTGGCAATGGCCATTGTGGTGAGTTTTTCTCGTTATCATTGGTCGCTGTTTGACTCTTGGTTATGGGTTATGTGGATGGTCCTAGTGATCAATCCTATGGTGAGTTTGTTTGTAGGTTTCTGGTTTTCTTTTATGGCGGTTGGTAGTTTGCTATTAACTCATGCGGGGATTATTAGAACCTTTAAGAACTCCTTGCTCGGTGGTCGAATCGCCATTGTTTATCGACCTCAGTGGATTGTCTTTTTAGCGCTTTTACCCCTGCTTTGGTTTTTTCAGCAGCCCGCTTCGTTATTTTCATTGTTGGTGAATATGCTAGCGATTCCTTTACTGGCCTTTGTTATTTTGCCGCTTTCTCTGATTTCTTTTCTTGTGCCTGATCCTTTATTGCTATCGCTATTCAATACGTTTTTAGATTATTTGCTCGTCTCTCTGCATCAACTTTCGCAGCAAAGCTCTTGGTTGGTCTATAAAGCGAGTGGTTTTTGGATTTATGCCGTTATCCCTTTGCTAGGTTTTGCTCTTATGTTTAAAGGGTTTCCTTTTAAACATACCAGTTTGGTCGTGCTTGCCAGTATTTTCTTTTTACCTATTCATGCGACAGAGAATAAACTGTTGGTACTGGATGTGGGGCAGGGGTTATCGGTTTATGGGCAAAGTCAGGTTGCTCTTGATCACGCTGTTCTTGCTGATAAAGGGATGACAAATTGGTTGTATGATACCGGAGCAAAATTTCGGTCAGGGTTTAGTTTAGGAGATGCTGTCGCAGCAAAAAATATTTTAGCGCTTTCGGGTGAACAGCTTGATTTGTTGTTTATTAGCCACTCAGACAATGACCATGCTGGCGGTGAAGAAGGCTTGCTGCGTAAAATTCAGGTGAGCAATACCTTTGCTGGACAGCCAACAAAAGCACAGCATCAGCCTTGTCATACGCTCAATTCAGACTGGCGTGCAGGCAATGGAATGAAATGGCGCGTATTAAATGTGGTGGGGGTCGATCAAGCAGAATCAAGCGATAACAATTCATCTTGCATTGTGCAGTTCGATATTGCTGGTCGGAGAATTCTGATCACGGGCGATGCAGAGCGAAAAATCGAAAAGCTTTTGATCGATCAATTTGGGCAGCAATTGCGATCGGATATTTTGCTGATAGGCCATCACGGCAGCAAGACCAGTTCTAGTGAAGAGTTCATTCAAACGGTTAACCCGAAAATAGCCATCCTATCGAGCGGTTTTAATAATGCTTTTAAGCATCCTCATGCCTCGGTTATTGAGCGATTCAGACGCCTGTCTATTCCGCTTTATAATACCGCAACTTCAGGCGCTATAGAGCTTGAGCTGGCTGAAAAACCAACAGTTATCGAGTGGCGCAAGCGAAATCCTCCAATCTGGCGACAATTGTGATTTGATCCACGGATTCAATTGCATCTGAGTATAGAGAATACCTGAGTCGTTGTGCTAAAGTAGCGCCATTAATAATAAGTCTATGTTGTTAGGAGATTGTGCTGTGTTTGAGATTATTCAAAGTGGTGGTTGGATGATGATACCCATCATCATTAGTTCAATATTGGCAGCCGCGATTGCCGGAGAGCGTTTTTGGACGTTACGTACTAGCCAAATTGCCCCAGCAAATCTATTAGCGCAAGTATGGGGCTGGATGAAAAATAACCAGTTGGATGCGGCACGTATAAAAGAGTTGCGTGACAACTCTCCTTTAGGGCGTGTTTTAGCGGCAGGATTGATGAATTCAAAGCATGGCCGCAACATCATGAAAGAAAGCATTCAAGAAGTAGCCAGTCATGAAATTCATGACATGGAACGCTATTTAAATGCCTTAGGAACCATCGCCGCGGTGACACCGCTGATGGGGTTGTTAGGTACGGTTATCGGTATGATTAAAGTATTTTCTGAAATTATGTTAGCAGGTACCGGCCAAGCCGGAATGTTGGCGGGCGGTATTTCAGAAGCGCTTGTTACTACTGCAGGTGGTCTTGCTATTGCCATTCCTGCCTTAATTTGTCATCGCATGCTGCAGCGTCGCGTTGATGAGGTGGTTGTTTTTATGGAGCAAGAATCTCTTAAGCTTGTTGATGTATTGCATGGCGAGCGTGAAGTTGCCGACAGCCCAGACAAAAAGTCTGAGAGTAAGCAACCAGTTGGAGTTTAATTGTGAATTTTAAACGTCAAAATAAAGAAACGGTAGACGTTAATTTAACTCCTTTGATTGACGTCGTATTCTTATTGCTAATTTTCTTTATGGTTTCAACGACCTTTACTAAAGAAAATCATCTTAGTATTGATTTGCCCGAAGCCAGTGCAGAGCAGCAACCGGTAGCGACAAATCGATTAGAAATAATCATTACGGCATCGGGTAATTATTCGATTAACGATAAAACGTTGGTCAATAATCAGTTAGATACTCTTAAGCGTGGTTTAGTAAAAGCAGCCAATGGTGAAACAGGATTGCCTGTTACTATTACGGCCGATGCCAATACGCCACATCAAGCCGTTGTTCGTGCTATGGATGCCGCAGGGCAAACAGGCTTCGTCAATCTTAGTATTACTACTCGTAAGGCCAGTGCTGAGTAGCAGCGCTGGTAAACGAATTTTTTAGCGGAACGTTAGCATGTCAAACACGGTATCAGTAAGCCAACTTTATGGCCGCTTACTGACTTATGTTAAGCCTTTCATCGGCTCTTTTCTTATCGCAATACTTGGTTTTGTATTATTCGCTTCAGCAGCGCCAGCGTTATCTTGGATGATGGGACAAATCACTGAGGTATTGGCAAATCCTAAGCCAGAAGATGCCCGTTTTGTAATTATGACATTGGTCGTTATTTTTGCTTATCGGGGATTAGGAACCTTCTTGGGCAAATACTTCATTGCCCGCGTAGGCCGTGGTGTGGTGCACAGTTTGAGGACGGTACTGTTTAATCATATGCTTCTTTTGCCCAGTAATTATTATGATGGTGAATCAACTGGGCGTTTGATTTCTCGCGTTATTTTTGATGTTGATCAAGTAACAGGGGCTGCGACAAAAGCTTTGACCACCATGGTACAAGACGGCCTGACGGTTGTTTTTTTAATGGGTTATCTAATTTACCTTGATTGGACACTGACCCTTATTTTCTTAGCGCTTGCGCCCATTATTGGTGTACTTGTTTCTTTCGCCAGTAAGTTTTTCCGTAAATACAGCAAGCGCATTCAAAAATCGGTCGGTAATGTTACGCAAGTAACCAATGAAACGATTACCGCGTATCGTGAAGTCAGAACCTTTGGTGGGCAAGAATTTGAAACCGCGCGTTTTGAAAAAGCCAGTCAAGAAAATCGTAAACAGGCGCTAAAGTTTGCCTTAACAAACGCGATTAACGTACCACTAAACCAACAGATTATTGCGTTGGGTCTAGGGGTTATGGTTTACATGATGTTTGAGCGTGTTCTAAACGGCACCATGAGTGCTGGTGAGTTTATGACCTTTATTACAGCGGCATCACTCATCGCAAAACCTTTACGTTCATTAACCGATATCAACTCCATTATTCAAAAAGGTCTTGTTGGCGCAGAATCGATCTTTACTGTCTTAGATAGTAAGGGCGAGCAAGATGATGGCGTTATTGAGCTTGAACGCGCTCGAGGCGACGTTGAAGTAAGAGGTTTGAGCTTTAAATATCCAACCTCTGAAGACTGGGTGTTAAAATCGCTGAATGCAAAAGCCGAGGCTGGAAAAACCTATGCGTTAGTGGGGCGATCAGGAAGCGGCAAGACCACCTTAATGAGTTTGCTACCGCGTTTTTACCAAGCTCAGCAGGGTAATATTTTACTCGATGGGCATAAGATTGAAGACCTAACACTGACCAGTTTGCGCCGTAATGTCTCTATCGTTAGTCAGCAGGTAATGCTATTTAATAGTACAGTATTAGAAAATATTGCCTACGGTGAATTGAAAGATAAGCCGCGAGAAGAAGTTATTGCCGCCGCGAAAGCGGCACATGCCGATGAATTTATTGTTCAGATGAGTGACGGCTACGATACCATTGTAGGTGATAACGGCGTTTTATTATCCGGCGGCCAGCGCCAGCGTATTGCCATTGCACGTGCTATTTTGAAAAACTCTCCGGTTCTAATTTTAGATGAAGCAACGTCGGCTCTTGATACTGAATCTGAACGCCATATTCAAAGTGCCATGCAGGAAGTTATGAAAGGGCGTACGACCTTTGTGATAGCTCATCGCTTAAGCACGATTGAAAATGCTGATCAGATTTGGGTGATGGAAAAGGGAGAAATTATTGAGCGGGGTTCGCATAATGAGCTGCTTGCCGCTAAAGGTGCTTATGCAAATTTACACGATCTTCAGTTTCATGAAGATGAAGTTTGATGTTGAAGCTTAATCATCATGCTTGAACGATTAAGTGCTCGCATTGAGAAAAGTTGGTATCAGAATAAGTGGTGGAACATTTGGTTGCTGCCATTAAGTGCCATTTTCTTTTTGATGAGTCATGCTCGTCGGATATGGCTGACAGATATTGCTAAAGTCAGTAAGAATAATCAAATTCCAGTGGTTATTATCGGCAATATCAATGTCGGCGGCACGGGTAAAACACCTTTAACCTGTCGTTTGGTTGAACTACTAAATGCACAATCGATCAAGGTGGGTATCATTAGTCGTGGTTATGGAAGTAATGCACCGCATTATCCATATGCTTTAGAGAAAGGTGAATCCGCAAGTATTGTGGGTGACGAACCCAAGTTATTGCGTGATCGTTTAGATTGCCCAATAGTCATTGGCCCTGACCGCAATGAAGCGATTAAATTATTATCAAAACAGGATGTTGACTTAATTCTGTCTGATGACGGTTTGCAGCACTATAAAATGGCGCGCGATTATGAAATTGTTGTTTTAGATGCAAAGCGAAAATTAGGAAATAACTGGTTATTACCGGCGGGACCTTTACGGGAAGGTGATTGGCGTTTAAAAACTGTGGACACAGTTATTTTAAACGGCGCTGAACGTTTAGATAAAAGCGAATCGTTGAATAATATTGAGTATGAAGAATATGGCATGGGAATAGTGCCATCGGCTTGGGTCAATGCAAAGACTAGAGAGCGACAGCCATTGGATTTTTTCTCAGGAAAAAAATTACACGCTGTTGTTGGTATCGGTAATCCCCAGCGATTTTTTACAACATTAAATTCTTTATCGGTAGAATTTAAGCCGCACGTATTTGCCGATCACCACGCTTTTATGGCGGCAGACTTAAACGTTGCCGATGACTATTCAAAGCACATAGTCATGACAGAAAAAGATTGGGTTAAGTGCGCAGAATTTGCTAGTGATAGCATGTGGTATCTCGAAGTGAATGCCAGTTTAAGTATTGGCTTAGAGCAAAAATTAATGAAAGACTTAACGGCTTTGGTTCAAAATAATCGTTAATAGCGAAAGCTTGAATAAAGAAGCGTTAATAATAAATGAGGATTTTAAAATGGATAAGCAATTAGCCGCTATGTTGGTTTGCCCAAACTGTAAGGGTAAATTAAAGTTTGATAACGAAGCGCAAGAACTACAATGCACGTTTGATGGTTTAGCGTTTCCAGTACGCGATGGTGTCCCCGTTATGCTTGAACAAGAAGCGCGCAAAATGAGCGAAGAAGAAAAGTTAGAAAAAGCACAAAGCTAATGATTAAAGTTCTATTTGTTTGTTTGGGAAATATCTGCCGTTCGCCAACCGCCCATGGAGTATTAGAGCGCAAGCTGGCGATGGTAGGGTTATCGGATATTGTTGAAGTCGATAGTGCGGGCACGGCCGCTTGGCATATTGGCAAACAGCCTGATATACGATCTCAAGAAGCCGCTAGAAAACGTGATTATGATTTATCTCACTTGCGTGCACGACAAGCAATTTCCGAAGATTTTCTGGAATTTGATTATGTGCTCGCAATGGATAATGAAAATCTCGAAAATTTACAAAAAATCGCTCCTTTAAATAATGCTAAAACAATGCCAGAATTATTTCTTGAGGCTTATTCAACACCTGTTTTAAAAGCTAATGGTTTAACAGAAGTGCCTGATCCATATTATGGTGGTGATAAAGGTTTTGAAGCCGTTTTAGATATGATTGAAGAAGCGTGTGATCAATTGATTTTAGATATTAAATCAAAACTATAATGCAGCCTAAATAATGCCGTCTAAATTAAGTATTCAGCCATCAGTTACTCCAGTCGCTGATTTTGATCTATCAAAACTTAATACTCTTTCACTATCGAGTTGTGCCCAGTTTTTCTGCCGTTTCAAATCCATCTCAGAATTATTAACTTTATTGGCTTATGCTAAGAAAAGACAATTAAGTATTAAAGTTTTGGGCGGTGGCAGTAATATGATTGTGCAGCCTAAAGTGACCGGGTTAGTGGTTCAAAGTGCCATGTGCGCTATTCAAAAATTATCAGAAGATGATTGTTCGGTTACTTATGCGGTTGATGCTGGATTGAATTGGCACGAATGGGTTTTAAAATCGATTGAGCTGGGGGCGTATGGTTTAGAAAATCTTGCGTTAATACCAGGCACCGTAGGTGCTTCTCCGATACAAAATATCGGAGCTTATGGTGTTGAAGTTGGCCAAACAATTAAAGAAGTTCGTGGGCTTCAGTTGTCGACAGGGCAGTGGATGTCTTTTTCTGCTGAACAATGCGATTTTTCTTATCGAAATTCTATTTTTAAAACTCAATTTAAAAATGATTTTTTAATCACACAAGTGATTTTTAAATTATCAAAAATATTTAAACCGCGAACGTCTTATGTGCCATTGAAACAAATGGCCGAGCAGTTCTGCACTGACGCTAATGTTGATGCCCAATCGTTATCAGCACAACAGATTGCCGATTGGGTTATTGAAGTTCGTAATAGTAAATTACCCGATCCGGAAAAAATTCCCAATGCAGGTTCATTTTTCACTAATCCCATTATTTCAAAATCCCAAGCGGATGAATTATTGAAACAGTTTCCAAATATACCCGTCTATTCGGTTCACGGCAGTATTGAGGGCGGTGTCGATGATGCTGTTAAAGTTGCAGCAGGTTGGTTAATTGATCAATGTGGCTGGAAAGGTAAGTCGTTAGGGTTGGCAAAAATGCATGACCAGCAAGCGTTGGTATTAACACTAAAGCCTGGTGCGAGTCAGCAAGATTTATTAAACATTCAGCAAGCCGTTCAAGCTGATGTTATGAAAAAATTTGGAATTCAACTACATCCAGAGCCTCAGCCTTTTTATTAGGTAGCACAGCTATCTTCCTCATTAAGGATAAAGCTAAGCTATCAAACGGACTATTCGTACCTGCAAAGTGCTGGCCTAAAACGTGGGTATAAATTTGCGTTGTGGATACGTCAAGTCTCCATAGATATTCAGAGTATCTGTTCTAACTGCATTTTAAAAGACTGTATGAATATACAGTTTATGTTTGAGGGGGAGGACAATCCGTGCGCGTTTGCACGAAAGAATTTGTAATCATGCCTATTTACACTGGTAGTATGAAAAAAACTCGTGCAAAATCAGTAAATTATGAAAGCAGAGCCTGACATAACGAGACCCTCGTTATTTAGGTAAATGCGCATGCGCGTATTTCTGGAAAGAAAAATGGAGCTTGGAAATGGATGTCGTAAATTATCGAATAAAATCAAATAGTTGCTGTACGAAAGAAGCTTTCTTTGTGAAATCTTACTTCCGTGCAAATGCGCATGCCTATGATTAAAATGTTATGTTTTTGAATAAGATGAAAATAATGGATGATTCAAAACAAAAAATTGCACTATTCATTGATGCTGACAATGCACCAGCGAACAAATTCGAAGACGTTCTTAGTGAAGTTGCAAAATACGGTGTAGTAACAATAAGAAAAGCATATGGCAATTGGAAAAAACCTTCCATAAAGGCATGGGAAGACCTTTTACATGAATATGCTATTCAACCAATACAGCAATACGACCTGTCGAAAGGAAAAAACGCATCAGATATAGCACTTGTTATTGACGCGATGGATGTAATGTATACAAAGGATATAGATGTAATGTGTTTTGTGTCATCTGATTGCGACTTCACGCCGATGGTCACCCGTGCCTTAGCAGAAGGCAAGGTAGTACTAGGGTTTGGAGAGCGAAAAACACCAACACCTTTCGTAAACGCATGTTCTAAGTTCTTGTTTTTAGATCAAAAGCCTACTAACAATGATACAGCTCAATCAGAAATCAAAAATATAAAATCGGACACAAAGTTAATACATTTACTTCGTCAAGCTATTGAAGCAACGGAAGAAGATAGTGGCTGGGCTGCTCTAGGGCCTGTCGGTGCGCATATATCAAATAAAACTTCATTTGATACCAGAAACTATGGTTATAAAAATCTAAGCAGTCTCATTAAGGCCATAGATTTATTTGAACTAAAACGGGGTCCAGGTAATTCGTACTTGGTTAAAGATGTGCGAAAGAAAAAATAAACATAACAATCAGCTACACAGGATTCGCTCCCTTCAGTCGCTCTCCTGTGAGCTGCGGGCGTTATATTTAGAAAGGAGTCTTAATGCAAAAGTCCACTCGATTAAAAAAATATGTCGAGCTATTTAAACGAAATATTAAGCAGTTTTTAGCTCCTGGCGTAAATATTAAAACAACAATTTATCCTGTTGAAGGCGAAGGGGCTGTATTTGAATTTCTCTTTAATAGAGTAAAAGATTCATCTGAGTCAATTGACAAAGTTCGACCTTCAATTGGCTCGGTTCTCTCGGACATTCCACAAAGGATGGTTAGCGGTAATATCGGTGGAGTTAAGTTTGGTGGCACAAATCTCTATTTAGAGGGAGACCGAATACTTGTTATAAAAGGCGAAGATGACCCAGTAAATTGGTCTGGTACTGCTGTAATGGAAGATGTTCAACGTGTTGTTTCTACCTCTCAAGGGGGGAAGCAACATGACTAACAAACTACCAATTGACCAAATAGCCAAGATTGCCGACGATGTCAGACTAATTCAAAATTTTGCTGAAAACCACAATTTTGATAGTAGTTTTTTAACAGCAGAGGTAGTGCCATCTGAAACCAAAAGAAATACTAAAAAGGCTGTAGATTATCCACTGTATTCTATGGGCTTTAGTATGTTATTGGTGCTTGCTAGTATTGCGCTTATTAAGTTCTATACGCCGCCATTAAGCACAGCAATGAATAGTTTTGTTTTCTTAATTGGCTTGCTATTTACAACAATTGCAACAATGTCAGCTCACATGAGATTTAAAGAAAATACAGTAACAATAATAGTCGCGGTAGGCTTGTTAATGCTTTTATTTATCGGTGCGGGTATTTTTACACCGGAACAAGCGCTAGACAGAGCCAGTGGCATTAAATCTTAAATATAACAAAGCGTTCAACACGGACTCTGAAATGCTGTCACCTGTTTTGCAAAAACACGCAAAACAGCCGCCACCATTACTACTCCGGTTAACGCGGCGTTCAGGCTGTAGAAAAATAGCCTGAAACCACGAATCATCAGCATTATT
>CAWVSY010000032.1:0-41685 GCA_963933055.1 uncultured Oleispira sp. | reverse complement strand
CTAAATTGCCAGCAATAATCGCTTGCTGCGCTTCGTTAGCGTCGCTAAAACGAACTACGTTTGTTAGGCTCTTTTTAGAAGAAAGATCTGCTGAAAACTGACCGTTAACAAATACTAAGCGCTGAGCGTCTAACCCAGGAATTGTCGTAATTGCTTCTAAACCAGTCGCATCATAAGAGGCCGCTAAACGACCATAACCTTCTTCGTTTGAAGTGAAACCAAACAAAGACGTAAACTTCCACGCTTCTGTTTTACGCGTTGGAATTTCCTGCTGTAAAAAACTTTCTTTACCGCTTTTATTTAAGGCAGTGATGGCTGAAAGTATTGAACTTTCTTTGCTAAGGTTTTCATCATTAACAGCAAGTAGGCCTTTATGAAAATCAGTCATTAGCCAGCTCCGTTCTCAGCCGCATCTTCTAACCAAGCGTAACCTTTTTCTTCTAGCTCAAGTGCTAACTCTTTACCGCCAGACTTAACGATTTTACCGTTAGCCAATACGTGAACAAAGTCAGGTACGATGTAGTCAAGTAAACGCTGGTAGTGCGTAACGACGATGAAGCTTCTATTAGGATCGCGCAAACTGTTTACGCCTTCTGCAACCACTTGTAGAGCATCGATATCTAAACCAGAGTCTGTTTCATCTAGGATGCAGATTTTTGGCTCTAACAACATCATTTGCATGATTTCGTTACGCTTCTTTTCGCCGCCAGAGAAACCTTCGTTAACGCCACGCTTCAAGAAGCTTTGGTCTAGGTTAACCAGTTTGCATTTTTCACGAGCAAGCTTTAAAAAAGTAACAGAATCTAAGGCGTCTTTACCTTGAGCAGCGCGCACAGAATCAACTGACGCTTTTAAAAATTCTAGGTTTGATACGCCAGGAATCTCAACCGGGTACTGAAAGGCTAAGAATAAACCTAAACGCGCGCGTTCTTCTGGATCTAAATCCAATAAGTTAGTACCTTCTAGTTCAGCGCTGCCAGCAGTAACTTCATAATCTGTACGGCCTGCTAGAACATTGCCTAGAGTACTTTTACCGGCGCCGTTTGGCCCCATGATGGCGTGAATCTCGCCTGGTTTAATGTCTAGGTTCAATCCTTTTAGGATTTCTTTGTCTTCAACGCTGGCTTTTAAATCTTTGATCGTTAACATTTTTAATGTTCCTGAAATTTTTTAATTTTGTTATGTGGGGCAAAGTAATATTTTGCGGAGTCAGATTGAAATTTTAAAGACTCTACGCGATCACAATATAACTAACTTACGTCCCTGTACGGCTGCCGGCCTGAGCATCCATGCTCAGTCGTAATTCGGCGAACAAAGCTGCGCTTTGTTGCTCTCGCCGAATTACCCTACTGATCCTTCTAGCGATACTTCTAATAATTTGCCGGCTTCGACGGCGAATTCCATTGGCAATTCTTTAAATACTTCTTTACAGAATCCGTTAACAATCATGGATACTGCTTTTTCTGTATCGATGCCGCGCTGTTGGCATAAGAACAATTGCTCGTCAGAAACTTTTGACGTGGTTGCTTCGTGCTCTACAACAGCGCTAGGATTTTTACTTTCGATATAAGGGAAAGTATGTGCGCCACATTTATCACCAATTAATAATGAGTCACACTGGGTATAGTTACGCGCACCTTTTGCACCAGGGCCCATTTTTACCAAACCACGATAAGAGTTTTGGCTCTTACCGGCCGAGATACCTTTGGTAATGATGGTCGACTTGGTATTTTTGCCCAAGTGAATCATCTTCGTGCCGGTATCAGCCTCTTGATAATTGTTGGTTAAGGCAACGCTGTAGAATTCACCGACAGAGTTATCGCCTTTTAAAATACAGCTTGGATATTTCCAAGTAATAGCAGAACCCGTTTCAACTTGAGTCCAAGATACTTTTGCATTGGTATGGGCAATAGCGCGTTTGGTTACGAAGTTGTAAATGCCGCCTTTACCTTCGCTATCCCCTGGGTACCAGTTCTGTACCGTAGAATATTTGATTTCAGAATCGTCATGAGCAATTAATTCTACTACCGCCGCATGCAGCTGATTGTCATCACGCATCGGTGCGGTACAGCCTTCCAAATAGCTTACGTGTGAACCTTCGTCGGCAATAATAAGAGTACGTTCGAATTGACCTGTTTTTTCTTCGTTAATACGGAAGTAGGTCGATAATTCCATTGGGCAGCGAACGCCTTTAGGAATGTAAACAAACGAGCCATCACTGAATACAGCCGAGTTAAGTGCTGCATAGTAGTTGTCTTTTTGTGGGACAACACTGCCCATGTATTTTTGAACCAGCTCAGGATGTTTGTGAACCGCTTCTGAAATAGGCATAAAAATAACGCCTGATTCAGCCAACGTTTCACGGAAAGTCGTGCCAAGTGATACTGAGTCAAATACGATGTCGACGGCAACGCCGGCTAGAGCCGCTTGTTCATGAACAGGAATGCCAAGCTTTTCGTAGGTGGCTAATAATTCTGGGTCAACTTCGTCCAAGCTTTGTGGGCGATCTTCCATACTCTTTGGTTCTGAGTAGTAGGATACCTCTTGGAAGTCGATATCAAGATGTTGAACTTGTGCCCAGTTTGGCGGAGTCATTTCTTTCCACGCAGCAAAGGCTTTTAGGCGCCATTCAAGTAACCATTCTGGTTCGCCTTTTTTAGCTGAGATAAAGCGGACGGTATCTTCGTTTAGGCCAGGGGCTAAGGTTGCAGATTCAACGTTGGTAGTAAAACCGGCTTCGTATTCTCTGCCTATCTGGCGATCGATTTCTGCGTTATCAGTCATAGGAACGACTCTCATCTCTATCATCGTCTGCGGCCATTGGGAGACACTATTTAAGGTTTAATGCATTTTTAAACTGCAATGCTCAATATAGTGGCAGGCCTGGATCTTGGTTTGTAATACCATACTAATTTGGTAGGGTATTATAATCAATACCAAACTGGTATTGATTGGTAAATTATGGGCGCACATTCTATCAAAGTGGGCAGTTTATGACCAATATAATTGATACTTTTAACCTAGATACGAATGGGTCTTATTTGTGCGGTTTTTATTCGGTATCAAGAGTCGGTATTTAGAAACCGTTGTGTGAGAATTATTTAAAAAGCTCTGATATGATGAATGTTCATAGTATGAATACTCATATTATCAGTACGATCACTAAAAGAACTCTTAATGTAATGCTCAGAATTGGCAAATTAACCGATTATGGTTTGGTTGTGTTAAACCAGTTGGCCCTTGCGGGGGCGGTTAAGCAATCAACCGATGATATCTCGCAGGCAACGGGCTTAACGGTTGCGACTGTGCGTAAGGTTATGAAGGCGATTGTGGATGCTGGACTGGTGATTGCTCAGCGTGGTTCAAAAGGGGGTTATCGTATTGCGCGAGCACCTGCTCAAATTAGCGTATTGGATGTGGTGCAGGCCTTTGAAGGGCCGGTTTCGTTAACGGAATGCAGTGCGGATGATAATACGTGTGAGATCACTGAATCGTGTTCTTTAGCGAGTAATTGGACGGGTATTAATGACCTGCTTCTGCGTGTTTTAGGGGATATCACGCTGGATGATATTCGCAACCCTGATGTTCAAGATACCCTGCACCACCAAATTGTTAATCAATTACAGCGAATTCAACTGGTTAATCTTTAAAATTATCGATTTAAGCTTAAAGTGAGAACTGTGCGCTATTATTTTTTATTGAGAGAATGCACTATTGTCTTGTATTGACACCTGCCGAGAAAATCATGCATCGCACCTTTATTTTATCTATCTCTTTGATTCTATTCGCTTTTAGTATTGCGTCTCACGCGGGTGATGCAGAAGCTGCTGAGCTGCAAGGTTATGGAGCCTTCAGTCAATTGAATAAAGACTGGATGTTATTGGCGCTGTATAGCGATGCTGTCGAAGATGCATCACAAACCCCCACGCCTCAGCGTTTAGAAATTAAAATTGTTACCGAAAAATTCAGTCAACGCCGTTTTCGTCAGTTATGGCTTGATGCTCTAGTGGTTGAGCATGGCCCAGAAAAAATGGACTCAATACAGGCTGAAATGACCGAGTTTTTCAATATTCTGCAAGGTCCTTTAAAGCAAGGGGATGCTCTGGTTATTTCACGCAGTGAAATAGAAGGGTTGCCAATAACCGATGTTACCTTGAATTATCATAATCTGGCGCAGTTGTCAGAAAGCTTCCTTGATACATTGGTGCAAAGCCTTGTGGGTAAGCACCCGCCTACGCAAGCATTGAAAACGGGTTTGATGGGGCATCAAAAACTTCGAGATCAAACAAATATAGCGATACGTTTTGGACGCTTAGAACCTACCTTACCTCGTATTGCCGAAATTTCTCGCTGGAGCAGACGCGCTCTGGCTAGAAATGAAAGAATTGCGATTAACTAAGCAGCACTGCGTAAATTGCATTCAATTTCTACCTCATTTTGACAAGTGTTCAGGTATAATTCGATTTTTGTTATCGAATATTTTCATTGGAGCTTTGTTTTATTAAGCTTTGATTAAACCTTCAATGAATGCTTGTTGAATTATCCTGAGGCCTCTTTTTTTCATGTCTGATGACTATCTTGACCGTTTTGGTGGCATTGCCCGTTTATATGGAAGCGAAGGCTTAGAGCGTTTGCGCAACGCGCACGTTTGTATCATTGGTATTGGCGGTGTTGGATCTTGGGTGGCAGAAGCGATTGCTCGCAGTGGCATTGGTGCGATTACGTTAATTGATATGGACGACCTGTGTGTGACCAATATCAATCGTCAATTACCGGCAATGGATGGTAATACCGGCAAGCTTAAAATTGAGGCAATGGCTGAGCGCTTAAAAGCCATTAACCCAGAATGTAAGGTAACTTGCGTGATGGATTTTGTTACCGAAAAGAACATGCGTGATCTGGTTCATACGGGGTTTTCGTATGTGGTCGATTGCATTGATAGTGCTAAAAGTAAGGCTGCTTTAATTGCTCATTGTCATATCAATAAAATACGCATTGTTGTGACGGGCGGAGCGGGTGGGCAGATTGATCCACTGCAAATTCAGATTATTGATGTTAATAAATGTGCTCACGATCCTCTGATTTCTAAAGTACGTTCTTTATTACGTCGTGATTACGGTTTCTCTCGCAATTCAAAACGTTATTATTCAATTCCTTGTGTATATTCTACTGAACAGATGACTTATCCACAGCCCGATGGTTCAGTATGCCGAATAAAACCTGATGATGAAGGCAGTAAACGCCTAGATTGTGCATCGGGTTTTGGTTCGGTCACTATGGTAACAGGGACTTTTGCATTCGTTGCGACCTCTCGAGTTGTGAAGCGTATCGCAGAAGGTGCTGGCAAAAAATCTTAAAAGCGCGGGTATGACGGTCTATAATATGATTGTATAAAGGTTTGGTTGTATTAATGAATAGGAATTAAGTAATGGCAGATCCAAAGTACGACATTTATTTCCGTGGAGAAATATTAGCCGGTGCTGACGATGAGCGTGTAAAAGCTGCGATTGCGAAAGTTTTTAAAGCAGATGCAGCAAAGCTGGCGATATTGTTTTCAGGCAAAGTTAATACAATCAAGAAGGCCGTTGATAAAGCCACGGCGGCTAAATACCAGCAAGTATTTAAGCAAGCTGGCGCTAAGGCAGTCATTACCTTAGCGAAAGAAGAGGCAGCGATTAAAAAACCGACGGCTGAAAAAACGATAGCTAAAAACCCGCCAGTGAAAGAAAGTAATTGGGATGTTTTACCCAGTGGCAGTGATTTATTGAAGCCCGATGAGCGCCGCCATATTCCTGATGTAAATATCGATACTAGCGGGATTAAAGTAGTCTCGCCTTTTGCTGAAATAGACGTGGCAGAGAAAGCGGTGCCGCCTGCACCGAATACATCACACATCACGATTGCTGATGTTGGTGAAGACATGAATCCAGATCGTTCGGACCCTGTGGCCGATTTAGAATTGGACTTGTCAGCATTTTCTATCGCGGAGCCGGGCACTCAGTTAGTCGATGGAAAGGACGAAAAATTCCCTCCTGTCCCAGATACAAGTCATATCAAACTGGTTTAATTGGTCGTCGGCGAATATAGACCGACGTCAATTTCTCTTGTGATTGCTGCCTTAAGACACTAGCGAAATGCATGTTTTATTACTATGATTATCTTCGTACTTTGCCATGAATTAATATGAAAAGTATCAGTTTTTAACATTAATAAAATCAATGGTTACCCTATGAGTGCAGAAAACAAATCTCTGGTTGAGAAACACATTGATTTATCCTGGAATAAAGGAAAGTTTGGCTTATTAAATCAAATTGTCGGCAAAGGCTTTCGCTATCAGACAACCTTTAAAGATGGTTATAGAGACTTTGATGGTTACGTTGAATACGTCGAAGATATTCGTCGAGCGGTGCCAGACTTAGAAGTAATCATTGAAGAAATTATGGCAGAAGATAATAAAGTGATTACGTTTTCTACTTTTTGCGGAAGTTTCAATAAGTCGTTATTTGGTATGCCTGCAAACGGCAAAGTGATCGCTTTTTCGGCCGCGTCAATCTGGATTATTCACCGCGGCAAGGTGGTAGAGCAAACGACAATGGTTGATTTAGCCGGCCTGCAGAAGCAACTTGCGGCTTAGTCTTAGAAAACTGTCAGTGGCCTAAATAGATAAAAATCATTCGATAATCGGACCTAATAGGACGATTTATTCTCAAATTGCGCCAGCTTAATTACATTTTGTAACCTAATTGTATATTATTGTAACAATAGCGGTTTGTTAAACTGGCATAATTCCCCCGATTTCTTTTGTATCGAGATACTTCACTAAACATAATTTAAATAAATTTGTGGGTATTAGATGCGTATTCTTACAATAGGTTCCTATAAAAATGAAACAACGCGTTTTAGTTGCAGCGATCGCCGCTGCTGTATTGGCTCCAGCCGTACAAGCCTCTGGTTATAAATTAAACGAACAAGGTGCCGCTGGCGCTGGTAATGCGTACGCTGGCCGTGCTGCTGTCGTAGAAGATGCAAGTGTCGTATTTTATAACCCAGCAGGTATGGTTAAATTAAAACGCGCTGAATTAACAGTGGGTGCTTCTTACCTTAAGCCGACGGGGAGTTTCTCTCCAAGTAGTTATACCAATGCTGCTGGTAAAACCTATACTGCAGAAGATCTAGGCCCTTATTCTGATGGTGGCGATTTCCTTTCTTCGGCAACGATTCCTTACGCATATTTCGCGATGCCGATTAATGACAAGTTTGCTGCGGGTTTTGGTTTATTCGTTCCATTTGGAACCAATACTGGCTATGACAGTGACTTTGTGGGTGGTGCATTTGCGGATGAAACCAAATTAACCTCGATTGAATTTCAGCCAGCGCTTGCGTATCGAGTGAATGACCAGTTGTCTGTAGGTTTTGGTTTAGACATTACCTATATGAAGGGACTGCTGTCTAAGCATACTGATACCATTCCATATAATGAAAATCTTAAATTTTTAAATGGTGGCAAAAATCCTGCTGATGCACGTTTAGGTTTTGCTGAGTTATCAGATGAGCAGTGGGCAAGTGCTGCTGGTTTTGAGAACCACTACGAAGTTGAAGGTGATGATTGGCAAGTAGGTTATAACTTAAGCCTAATGTGGGACATTAATTCTGATATCACCGTGGGTATTAGCTATCGTTCAGAGATGGAGTTCAAACTTCAGGGCGATTCTGAATTTAAGCAAGACCAGGGCGTATTTGCGTTAACTAAAGCCCGTAACGCTATTCCACCTGCTGGCGTTGCAGCGGGAGATTACATCATCGCTCCGGTTGATGGTGCTACTGGTTCAGTGCCTAAACAAGGTTCTGAAGTGCCATTAACCACACCTCAATCTTTGACCGTCAGTTATGCGCATCAGATGACAGATAAGCTTCAGTTGGTTGCGGGTGTAACTTGGACACAATGGTCTGTATTTGAAAGCTTCGATGTTATTTCAACTGAATCTGAAGTGGGTATGATTGAAACATTAAGTGACTTAGGTGAAGGTTATATTGGCCACATCGAAGAGAACTGGAAAGATACAACAGCGATCGCTGTAGGTGCGAATTATCAGTTGAATGATGACTGGTTATTACGCGCGGGTTATGCAAATGATCAAAGCCCTGTTAGTAACTCTTACCGTACCGCACGTGTGCCTGATAATGACCGTGAATGGTTGAGTGCTGGTGTAAACTATCGCATTGATGAAGACTTAGATGTTGATTTTGCTTTCTCTTACTTGTTCTTTGCTGATACGAAAGTAAATGAATATAACCGTGGTTTAGATGGTAATCCAAAAGATTCAACCAATCTAAAAGGTGAGTATTCTATGGATGCCATGGGTATTTCTTTACAGGTTAACTACAAGCTATAATTTATCGGTAAATTGATAAGCTAATAGAGCAAATAGTTTAAAAAGGCGACGGGGTAAAACCTGTCGCCTTTTTTGTTATAGGGCTTTTTCGTTATACTTGTTTGATAATTATTGATATTAAAGGCAAATGGGCATGTCAAAAAAAACGACCTCTAAAAAAACAGTTGGCCTTGCAGGGTTGGCTGGTTTAACTGGATTAGGAAGTGATGATCCCTCGGCCAAGGTAGCAGCGCCTGAGCAAAAGGCCAGTGCGGGTTCTGTTTACTCGACAGAGCTGGGCCGTACTTGTCCTGAGTGTGGTAAAGCGAAAGAGGGTTGTGTCTGTAAAAATGAGTCTTTACCAGAAGGTGATGGCATTGTCCGCATTCAGCGTGAAACCAAAGGACGTAAGGGCAAGGGTGTTACCTTGATTTTGGGGGTTTTATTAGCGTCGGATGAGCTAAAGAAGCTTGCAAAAGAGTTAAAGCAGAAGTGTGGGGTAGGAGGTTCCGTGAAAGACGGGGTGATTGAAATACAAGGTGATGTGCGCGATCAGATGTTTGATGAAATGAAGCGAAGAGGCTTCACGGTTAAAAAAGCAGGCGGTTAAACCGTATTTTTAAAAGATAGCACTGATTGAATTGCGCTTTGATGGCGCTATTCAATCAGTGCTATTTATTCTCTATGCGCTTATTTGTTAAGCTGGGTTTTTATTGAGTAAATAGTTCACCAATAAAGGCACAGGGCGTCCTGTAGAGCCTTTGTTTTTACCACCTGAGTGCCACGCCGTTCCTGCGATATCCAAGTGCGCCCAAGATTGGCCTTCAGTAAAGCGTGCTAAGAAGCAGGCTGCGGTAGTTGACCCCGCAAGACGGCCACCGATGTTGGCGATATCAGCGAAGTTAGAATCTAACTGTTCTTGATAATCGTCTTCTAGCGGTAAGCGCCAAACTTTATCGTGGGAATCAACCGCGGCTTTTTGCAGTTCAGTGGCCAATGATTCATCTTCGGTGAATAAACCAGAATTCACGGTTCCTAATGCCATCATGCAAGCACCTGTTAGGGTTGCAATATCAACAATAGAGGCAGGCTTTAGGTTGTCGATAGCGTAGGTTAAAGCATCGCATAATACTAAGCGACCTTCGGCGTCGGTATTTAAAATTTCTACGGTTTTGCCAGAAAGAGTTGTGACGACATCGCCAGGTTTGCTCGCATTACCTGCAGGCATATTTTCAGCGGTTGTGATCATCCCTATAATGTTGATGTTAGGTTTAAGTTCGGTCAAGGCCGTCATAGTACCAAGAACAGAAGCCGCACCACACATGTCGTACTTCATCTCGTCCATACCCGCGCCAGGCTTCAAGCTAATGCCGCCGGTATCGAAGGTGATGCCTTTGCCTAAAATAAGGTGAGGTGCTTCGTTAGCATCTTTAGCGCCTTGGTATTTCATGATGATGAACTTACCTGGCTCGGTAGAACCTTTAGATACCGATACGAAGGCACCAGCCCCCATAGCATCCAGTTCAGCTTCATCAATAATAATGGTTTCAATTAAGCCTGTTTCTTCGGCTAGTGCTTCGGCCTGTTCGGCTAAATAGGTTGGCGTGCAGATATTAGGCGGCATATTGCCTAAGTCTTTCGCGACAGAAATACCATGGGCGATTGCTTGGCCTTTTTCTAGAGAAATCTGAGTGCTGGCATCGCCTGCCCAAAGAATGTTTTCAATGGAGTCAGAATAATCTTCAGCTTCGTGTTCTGGTTTGCTCTTGGTTTGATCAAATAAATACAGAGCATTTTCACAAGCTATGGCTGTTTGCTCAGCTTTCCAAGCATTGTCTTTATCGATGACGGGAATGTCTTGTAAATAAATGGCGGCTTGCAGAGCGCCTGATTTCTTAATAGCCCCTGCAGCGGCTTCTGCAATTTTAATGAAATTTTTCGCGCTGATGCCATCAGCTATTTTGCCACTACCGACCAGAATCAGTCGCTGAGCGGTCATGCCAGGTACTTTAACGAGCAATAAAGTTTCAGCTGTTTTACCATTAAAGTCGCCGCTATCAAATAAGTCAGTTAGGTATTGATTCGCGGCTTTATCGATACTGTCAGCGGCACTGGAAAGTTGACCCTTGTCGTCAATACTAACGACGATGCAGCTGGCAGAAATTTCGACAGCGTTTTCTTGTGTGGTGCTAAATTGCATTATTTGCTCCGGTTGTAAAATATAAAGCGTATTTGAGTGAGTCTAGATATTGCTATAACGATAAAGTATAGATGGGTTCTTTGGGAAGAAATATCAAGCTTCTTTTCAATTCGTCTTTGCTAGCCGATTTGGCGAGAAAGCTATACACTGCCAGATGTTTTGATAGATTGTTATTTCATGGCTGAACGAGAAGGCTAAAAGTTTGATTATTTTCCGATATTTATCTCGAGAACTGTTTACCTCTATGGTAGCAGTCACGGGTATCTTATTAATGATACTGATGAGCAGTCGCTTAATTTATCAATTAACCGCGGCGGCCGCTGGGAAAATTCCTCTCGAGATTGTATTTTTTACTCTGCTTCTGCGAATGCCTTCCTTCTTAGAAATGATCCTTCCTTTATCTTTGTTTATTGCCATTTTATTGGCTTATGGCCGGCTGTACGCTGAAAGTGAAATGACGGTATTAACGGCGACGGGTTTTTCTAATTCTAAATTATTGGGCTATACCTTATTACCTGCTGGCATTATTACTCTATTGGTCGCGTTCTTTAGTTTATATTTGAGCCCTATGGGGGCTCAAAAAATGGAAGATCTGTATCGGAAACAAGCTTCTATGACCGAGTTCGAATTATTAGCACCAGGACGATTTCAGGGTTCTAAAGGCTCTCGAGTAACCTATACCGAAGGGTTAAGTGCTGATAAAAGTGAAATGCAGAACGTATTCATCGCTGATGGTAATACCATTTTATTAGCCCGCACTGGCACACAGAAAGTGAATGCGGATACGGGCAGTCGATTTTTAGAGCTTCATGATGGTAAGCGTTTTGATATTGCTCCAGGTCAGATGGACATTGAAGCGCTGGATTTTGAGTTGTACGGTGTCAAAATCGCTGATGAAGCGGCTGAGCGAAAAAAGATTAAAAAAGAAGCGGTTCCTACATCGGAACTCTTTGGGTCTGATAATCCACGTCATGTCTCTCAGTTGCAGTGGCGCTTCTCGTTAATCATTATGGTACCTATTTGTGCAATGATTGCTTTTCCTTTATCGAAAGTTAATCCACGCCAAGGGCGCTTTGCGCGTTTATTTCCCGCCATTATTCTTTTTATGATGTACATAACCATTTTGATATCCTTGCGCGGAATGCTGAGTAAAGGGAACCTTAACCCCGTGATCGGCATGTGGTGGGTGCATGTGGTTTATGGATTAATTGGTGCCGGGCTATTATTTATACCCGAGTGGAATCGTCGTCGTAAGATTAAGAGGTTGTCATGCGTCAATTAGATTCTTATGTAGCGCGTAATGTATTAATGGCAACCTTGGTTGTGATGATTGTTATTGTTGGCCTAGATGCTATTTTTACCTTGGTTGATGAGCTGGATAATTTAAAAGGCAATTACCAATTGGTTGATGCCTTATTTTTTTCTGGTTTAAGACTTCCACGTCGTATTTATGAATACATGCCAATGGCGTGTTTGATTGGCTGCTTGGCTGGCTTAGGCTCGATGGCTGCGAACAGTGAATTAACGGTCATGCGTGCAGCGGGTGTTTCGATTAATCGCATTGTATTTGCGGTACTTAAGCCGATGGCTGTGTTAATGCTAATCTCGTTATTGTTAGGGGAATATGTCGTACCGTCATTAGAACGAATTGCACAAGCTAATAAAGCCGTTGCGCAAGGTGCTAGTGAGGCGCTTTCCAATAAAGGTAAAGGGTTTTGGCACCGCGAAGGTAATACCTTTATGCGTTTTAATGCAGTTGAGCCCGGGGGAGTATTGCATGGTATTACGCGGTATGAGTTCAATGATAATAATGAGCTTAAGCAGGTTGTATATGCGCAGCGAGCCTTGTATCAGCGTCAGTATTGGCAAATGGAAAACGTTGTTATAACCATGATTAATGATGATGTCGTTCGCCAAGAAAATAAGGCAAGTGGTCGCTGGGATACTGAGCTAACACCAGAAAAATTAAATGTTGTGATCGTTACTCCACGAGATATGTCTATTTCGGGATTGTATGTATATTCACAATATCTTGATAAGCAGGGATTAAATTCTGATCAATATATGCTGTCTTTTTGGCGCAAGGTAACTCAACCTTTAAGTACGTTCGCGTTGGTTATTTTAGGGATTTCTTTCATTTTTGGGCCGTTGCGTTCGGTGACGCCTGGTTACCGTATATTTAGCGGTATTATTGTTGGTATGATTTATAAATATACCGAAGAGTTACTTTCTCCTGCGAGCATTGTATTGGGTTTTGAGCCTGTCATGGCCAGTATTATCCCGATTGTGGGTAGCTTGGTATTGGGCATTGTATTGATGCGTAAAGCCGCTTAATTTTATATTAATAACCGTAAAGGATTCATAGCAGCAAATAATTAATGGTAAATTGGTCATTGAGCAGGTAACGATGTTAACGTTTTTCTGCTTTATTACTCTGGCAAAAAATAATAATAAAAGGCCATATAATGTTAGAACTTTTCTTCTCCGCTTGTGGCGCAGGGGCCTGTGTTGTCTTGATGATACTGATTCTGAAAGACTTTTTGTATTCAATGGCTGCTCGTGCTTTTTTTGTATTGATCTTTGGTGGTTTTGTTCACTTATGCCGTGGTTGGCTTCCTGAGCATTTATCGGTGTACGCTTACATGATAGAGAGTGCAACACCGGCCTTTTTTTGGATCAGTTGTCGTCTTATTTTCCAAGAAGGAAGGCCACTTCCTAAAGTAGGGCTCATTCTCGCGTTGTATAGTTTTATTACACCTGCGGCGGCGCTGCTATTAGGGTTGGATGTGCAGTATGGCCCTCATTGGCTAATTTTTATAACTCGGACAATTCCTCAGTGGCTTGAGTACGCCTTAATTATTATGGGGGTTGTTGCTTTGTTGAGGGGGCGTGAAGACGATCTGGTCGAATCACGACGACGCTTGCGCTGGGCTATAATGGGCGCTGCGGGTTTGTCTCTTGGCTGGTCTATCTTTTCTTTTAATTTCAATTTTGCTTCGGCGGCCTCTCGAATTTTGGCGATTGATGTATCGATATTAATGATCATCGTATTTTTATTTAGGGGGCGTACTGAAATTTGGAGCGAAGCGAAAGCCTTGTCAGACTTAGAAAGCGAAGTATTATCAGAAGGCGAAATTGTAATCCCTTCAATGCCGTTAGCGGTTCTCTCATCTGAAAAAATTGTGGCCGATTCAAATGCTTTGTTATCGCTTAAAGATTTAATGGCAAAAGGTTTTTATCGCCGAGAGAATTTGACCTTAAAAGACTTGGCTCATGAAATGGCACTTCCTGAATATCGTATTCGTGCTGTTATTAATAAAGAAATGAAGTATCGAAATTTTAATGAATTCATTAATGAATACCGTATTAATGAAGCTGCTCAGCGATTAATTAAAGAACCTGATACGCCGATTTCTAATATCGCACTGGATGTAGGTTATCGAACGCTGAGCTCGTTTAATCGTGCTTTTAGAAAAGAAAAAAATACCACCCCAACAGCCTACCGCGACAATGTTTGACGTGAAATTACTAAGCAGAATATTGATTTTAAATTTTGCTTAGTTTTAAACGTTTTAATATTAAACCTTGTGCCACCTCGTCTAGCCCTTTAACAATAAGGGTTTCAAAGAATTGCATAACGATTGCAAAGAACTCCTTAGCGAAATTAATTTACCTGCTACACCGCACCCGTTTTACTAAAGTCACTTCAAGTGATTTTTTATTGGCAATAATATAAATAATAACGCTGATACCTAAAGAGTGCTCGAAGCCAAACTATAAAAAAGATAATTACCCTTAGCGGGGACCTTCCTTATATGAGGCACATAACAATGAAAATACATACTCCCTTAATGAAGCTGGGTTTAGCATCAGCAATTGCTATCGCTGCATTTGGTATGACGGGCTGTGGCGGTGATAGCAGTAGCAGTAAAAACAAAAGTGAATCTATGAGTGCTGATTCTTCCGCAGGTATTGGCGCTATTGTTGAGTGTGCGTCAAGTTGTACCCGTTCTGGTTTTGAGCTTCCTGCTGGTGCGATTTATGTTTCACCTGATGAAGTTGATGGTGCAGATTTAAAAAATGCTCTTATTACGGCTTTAACCGATATGCCTGATAATGCCGTTATTGTTCTTCCAAAAGGCTCTTTTACCGTCAGTTCTTCTATTACGGTAACGGATGCTACTGGCGTCACCATTACAGGCCATGGGATGACTGAAACAAAATTAGATTTTAGTTCTGCGCCTGAAGATGATGGTTTTAAATTTGCTGGTGGTACCGATATTACTATTCGTGATTTGGGTGTTTATGAGGCGCCTAAGAATGCAATTAAGGCAGATGGTGTGAACGGTATTCACATAACTTATACGGCGGCGGTTTGGGAAACTGATTTAGAGGAGGGGGGAAGTAATAACGGTGCTTATGGCCTTTACCCTGTATCGAGTCAAAATGTACTCATGGATTACAACTATTCTGTAGGCTCTGCTGACGCAGGTATCTATGTTGGCCAGTCTAATAATATTGTTGTTCGTAATAATGTTGCTGAGCATAACGTTGCTGGAATAGAAATTGAGAACTCAAATAGTGCGGATGTTTACAATAATATTGCGTTTGATAATGCGGCGGGAATTTTAAGTTTTGACCTTCCAGGTCTTCCTCAAGCCTACGGAGGTGGCGTGCGCATATTTAGTAATAATACTTATGACAATAATACAACCAATGTCGGTGCTGGTGCAGTAAGTCTAGCACCATCAGGAACGGGCATTTTGATTTTTGCGACCAGTGATGTCGAAATTTATAACAATAAAATATCAGACAATGATACCGCCGGTATTGAAATTGCGAGTTATTTTTTAGCCGATGATGATGTCGAAAATTATGCGGCAAACTACGGCGCAACGATGGCTAATGGTTGGAGTCCACTGATTAAAAATATTAATATTCATGACAATACTTTTAAAGATAATAGTCTTGCATCACCGCCTAAAGAGGGTTTGTTGCAGGGAATTATTGCCGGTTTTCAATCGGCGGGAAATGCCACTGGCAGTGAGCAAACAGCACCTGCTGTGATTTATGGTGCCATTGGCGAGTTGCTTTCAAATGCAGGTAAGTTGGCCGGTTTTAATCAAATTGTCGGTGCTGATGCGAAAGCTGATGGTGTTAATTATGATGTGTATTCCGCAGCTGATTTGATTTGTTTGCAGGATAATATCAATAAAAATAATAAAAATACTTTGGGTAGTAATGATTTAAATGTGGGATTGGTTTATGGCACGGATGCGAGTGAGCCCTCTAATTGGAATGCAGATTTAACGGCTCCTACGCCAACGCTTCGTATTGATTTAATGGAAAATAATACGCTATTAGATTGCACTCATGATCGCTTGGCACCTGCTGTTGTGACGATTAAAGGCAAAGTTTATGGCTGTACTGCTGACGATGCTAAGTTAGCGGCTTGTAAGCTTTAAGGCCATTGTCACGTCTATTGAGTGGGCCCTGTTAAACAACAGGGCTTACTTTGTCAGTATTTATTCCGAGGATTATTTATGAATATAAAAAACGGATTTCAAATTACTTCCAAAGGGTTGGCCTGTTTATTATCAGGTGTATTGCTTGTAGCTTGTGGGGGAGGATCGGGCTCTGGTTCTACAAGCTCCGCCACAGAAAATATACCCGACTCTTCTGGTTCAGTTGACGTCCCTGATGCGGTGACGGGGCTTGAGTTGTGCGCTCAAAATATTCCAGGTATTAATTGGGAGGCTCTGTTGACTGAAAACTGCCCTAAATTATCGGACTATAATTTATTTATAGATGCAAAGAATCCGGCTGTTGGGCCGAATGGGAATGGTATTCCTTATGATTTATCAACGCCTTTATTCACCGATTATGCCACTAAATATCGCTTTGTTTTTGTGCCTGAAGGAAAGGTTGCGACCTATTCAGAGAACGAGGTGATTGAATTTCCTGTGGGCTCTGTTTTAGTCAAAACTTTTTCTATGTCTGCTGATACGTCTAAGCGTGGCATTAATGAAACTCATATTGAAACCCGCTTATTAATTCATCGTGCTGATGGCTGGACGGCTCTTCCTTATTATTGGGATTCAGAAGCCGATGCTTCTTACATAGTGACTGGCAAGACCATTGCTGATGTGAGTATTATTCATGATGGCACGCCATTAACATTTGATTATGGTGTGCCTCAAAAGAATCAATGTACAAATTGCCATGCGGTTGTACCGGTTCTTGATCGTAATGATCCTACGGATAGGCGTAAATCAATCTTTAAACCTATTGGGCCAAAAGCGCGTTTTTTAAATTACGATTATGACTACGGGACTCAGATTGAAAATCAATTAGCGCACTGGGAAAGCGCGGGTATTTTGGCAGGTGTACCGGTCGATAAAACGGGTATTGATTCTGCGCCGATTTTTAACGATGCCACTGAGCTCACTGGATTATCGACTGAAGAGTTAGCGGTTATGGCACGAGGGTATTTGGATATTAATTGTGCTCATTGCCATCGTGACGGGTTAACGATTCCTACCCCTAACTATGCTGGCGCGGCCGGTGATAGTGGTTTAACGGTGGAATTTAATCGTGATTTTTCGGCTGACCCTGGTCGCTTCGGTATCTGTAAAACAGCTGTTGCGGGTGGATACCCTGCCGATGATACGGGTTATAATCAGTATCCTAGGGATGTAATTCCACAGCATGCAGATAAATCTTATTTACTTTATCGAATGAATACCAATGATGGCCGTCATAAAATGCCGGAGTTGGGTCGAGCAAGTATTCATAAGGAAGGGGTTGAGTTGATCAAGGCTTGGATTAATTCATTACCGGCTAATGATTGCGGGCTTACTTTAGCGCCTTAGCTCATGTGTATTTTTGAACGTATTGAGTTCTAAGCCATTATGAAAATTTATAATGGCTTTTTAAGTGATGGTTAATGCAATTAACTCGCTTCTGGATCAAATACGATGCGAGTAAACGAAGCGTGGTCATGCCACGTTTTTTCTTGCTTATCCCACAGAGCCCACCAAAAACCTAAGCCCCCTAATCCAATTGAGAAAAAGCCAATACCAATACGAAGCATGCATTGGCCAAGAGAAAGTGGGGTTTGTGGTTTCAGTTCATTCGCAATTTTTAATCCCCAAGCTTTCATGCCGAGCGTTTGACGTTTACGGCGCCAAAAAGTTGTATAAAAAAAGAAGATGATAATAAAGAAATAACTGGCGGCGACCGGAATAGGCAATTCACCGATTGGCTCGCCGTTATTAAATAAATGTGAGCTTGTGGGAATCAAGATGGCCGCTAATAAAAAGCTAATACCAACGACATTAAATAAATCATAAACCATGGCTGCTAGGCGGCGCCATAAAGGAGCGGAGGGGAGGTTAATGTCGGACATAGAATTCAGCTTAAAAAATAATGAGATTGTATTGTATTTTAACAGCTGACTGGGGAATTAAATAGTCGTGTAAATGAGCATAAATTTTGGATGCTAGTAGATATTAATACAGATGTATTATGAGTTAATTAATAATGATATTGTTGCGATATTTCAATCTTGTGTATCAAATATTTTTGTAGCTTGCGAATAAGCTGAGGACAAAGAATAAATGGTACCAGTGGGCGGAGTCGAACCGCCACTCCCGTGAAGGAACCGGATTTTGAATCCGGCGTGTCTACCAATTTCACCACACTGGCACTGAATCTCGTTCAGAGGCCGCGTATAATACTGTTTTTAAAAACCCTGTCAACTACTTCTATGAAAAACCTGTTTATTTTCATTATCTTGCCCTACTTTATGTCGTGAAGTGTCAATTCTACTTGTCTATTGCCTTTCGTACTCAATCGTTGCTTAACTTGTATAGCCTGCTCAGGTAAAATGCGGCCTCGATAATCGATTGAATTCGTACTTGCCAGCAACTTATTTCAGTGACTTTCATGAAAACCAGTGATTTTAGTTTTGACCTTCCCGATGAATTAATTGCCCGCTTTCCAATGGAAGAGCGCAGTGCTTCCCGCTTATTGTGTGTAGACGGTGAAACAGGTGCTATTGAGCATAATGGTTTTCGTGATTTAGAAGGCTTATTAAATCCTGGGGATTTATTAGTATTTAATAATACCAAGGTGATTCCTGCGCGCTTATATGGCCAAAAAGAAAGTGGTGGAAAGTTAGAGGCATTGGTAGAACGGGTGTTGGATGAGCATCATGTGATTGCCCATGTTAAATCTTCTCGTTCCCCTAAAGCGGGTCAGCGCATTGTATTGGGTGGCGCTGACGTTGAAGTATTGGGCCGTAAGGGGGCGTTGTTTGAGCTTAAGTTTTTAGATTCTCGTCCAGTCTTTGAGATTTTAGAAGCAGAAGGCCACATGCCATTGCCCCATTATATGGATCGCGCCGATGTCGAAAATGATAAAGAGCGCTACCAAACGGTTTATGCCGAGCATGATGGCGCGGTTGCAGCGCCAACCGCAGGATTGCATTTTGATGATCCACTATTAGAGCGTTTAAAAGCCAAAGGTATTGATTTTGGTTATGTGACTTTGCATGTGGGTGCGGGCACATTTCAGCCCGTGCAAGTTGATGATGTTAATGATCATACAATGCATTCAGAATATGTCGATGTTGATCAGCATTTATGCGATCAAGTGAATGCCGCGCGTGCTCGTGGTAATCGCGTGATTGCCGTAGGAACAACCTCGGTACGCAGTTTAGAAAGTGCGAGTCAGAGTGGCACTATTCAGCCGTTTAATGATGATACGCAAATCTTTATTTATCCTGGGTATGAATTTAAATCAGTGGATGCACTCATTACTAATTTTCATTTACCTGAATCGACCTTGATTATGTTGGTCTCAGCATTTGCTGGCAAAGAACATACTTTAAGCGCCTATGATTGCGCGATTAAAGAAAAATACCGTTTTTACAGTTATGGCGACAGTATGTTTATACCGCGCCCAAAGAAAGCAGATTTAAGTAAGGCAAAAAATGACTAGAAAATGTTTTATGGATTTTGAACTCAAAGGCACTTCGGGTAATGCTCGTCGTGGTACTTTGACGTTTCCACGCGGTAAAGTTGAGACTCCAGCATTCATGCCGGTAGGAACCTACGGTACTGTGAAAGGTATGACCCCGCAGCAAATTGAAGATATTGGTGCGGATATTATTTTAGGAAATACCTTCCACCTAATGTTACGCCCAGGTACTGAGATTATTAAAATGCATGGCGATCTGCATGATTTTACTCAGTGGGATAAGCCTATTTTAACCGACTCCGGCGGCTTCCAAGTTTTCAGCTTAGGAAAGATGCGTAAAATTACCGAAGAAGGTGTGGCGTTTCGTTCACCGGTAAACGGTGAAAAAGTCTTCATGTCTCCTGAAAGCTCGATGCAAGTGCAGCGCGATTTAGGGTCTGACATTGTCATGATTTTTGATGAATGTACGCCGCATCCTGCTACGCCACAAGAAGCTGCAGATTCTATGCGTTTATCCTTGCGTTGGGCGCAGCGTTCAAAAGATGCACACGGTGATAGCCCTTCAGCTTTGTTTGGGATTATTCAAGGTGGCATGTACGAAGATTTACGTGATGAGTCTTTAGCAAAACTTTCAGATATAAACTTCGATGGTTATGCCATTGGTGGTTTAAGTGTGGGTGAGCCAAAAGAAGATATGATGCGAATTTTATCGCATGTTACTCCTCAAATGCCTACGGATAAGCCTCGATATTTAATGGGCGTTGGTAAACCGGAAGATTTGGTTGAAGGCGTTCGTCGCGGTGTGGATATGTTCGATTGTGTGATGCCAACGCGAAATGCGCGTAACGCTCACATCTTTACGCACACTGGGGTCTTGAAATTACGCAACGCAACCCATAAAACAGATATACGTCCTTTGGATGATAAATGTGATTGTTATACCTGTAAAAATTTCTCACGTGCTTACTTGCATCATTTGGATAAGTGCAAAGAGATCTTAGGGTCTACTTTGAATACCATTCATAACTTACGTTATTACCAAATATTAATGGCGGATATGCGTAAAGCGTTGGATGAAGGAACTTTTGATCAATTTGTGAGCGACTTTTACGCGGCGCGTGAGCTTGAAGTGCCTGCGCTTGAGACTGACGTTTAGATAGATTGTTTAATTGCAGTGGTTTGACAACACTTTGCATAAAAATTTGATATATTACTGAAACTGATCTAATGGAAATGAACATGAACTTAAAATCTTTGATGGCTGCGGCCGCATTATTGGCACCTGTATCAGCGTTTGCTGAAGCACCCGCTCAAGACCCTATGGGTGTGACTGGCCAGCTTATCTTTTTGGGCGGCTTTTTATTAATCTTTTACTTTTTGCTATGGCGTCCACAAAGCAAGCGTCAAAAAGAGCATAAATCACTATTAAGCGATTTGGCTAAAGGTGACGAAGTTGCAACGGCGGGTGGTTTGGTCGGTAAAGTCATCAAAGTGAATGATGACTTTTTGATGATTGAAGTGGCTGACAATGTTCAATTGCCAGTACAAAAATCAGCCATTGTTGCGGCCTTGCCAAAAGGCACGATTAAAGGCATTAAAGCTTAATCGTTATCGCAATAAACAAAGGCAGCTTCGGCTGCCTTTGTTGTGTGATGCGGTCAGAAAACCTTCAAATTAAATTAATAAATAACGATAGGGCAGTATGATGCTCAACAAATACCCTTTATGGAAAAACCTACTGATTGTTCTGGTACTCGCATTAGCGGTTATCTATTCAGTACCTAATTTATACCCGCCCGACCCTGCGATTCAGATCACTCCGAACAAATCCGGTGCGGTATTGTCTGAGCGTTCTTTGGAACAAATTCGAGCCAATCTAATAGAAAATAATATTGATTTTTTTGGTGAAGAAGTTACTGGTGGTACCGTATTATTTCGCTTAACCGATAATGAGCAGCAACTGCCAGCAAAAGATAGACTTCAGCGTATGCTAGGTGATGAATTTGTTGTCGCTCTTAACCGTGCACCCACAACACCTCAATGGTTATTGGATATAGGTGCCGGCCCGATGACGTTGGGTCTAGATCTAAGCGGCGGCGTTCACTTCTTAATGGAAGTGGATATGGAAAGCTACATGAAAGGCCAGATGAAGAACTATCAGGCTGAAGTGAAACGCTTATTGCGCGAAGAAGATATTAAATATCGTCGTGTCACGATTGAAGAAAACAGCTTACGTATTAGTTTTAAAACCGAAGAACTTCAAGATCAAGCGGATACCTTTTTAGGCCGTGAAATGGCTGATTTTCGCGCGACGACCGTATCGAATAAAGCGAATGATGTAATCTTGGCGCTGACTGAGCAGAAAGTTAAAGATCTGCAAAGTTATGCGGTAAAACAGAATTTAACCACCATTCGAAATCGTGTGAACGAATTGGGTGTTGCTGAGCCGTTGGTTCAACGTCAAGGTTCTAATCGAATTGTTGTTCAGCTTCCGGGTGTGCAAGATACGGCAACTGCTAAAAAAGTATTGGGCAAAGCGGCAAACTTATCGTTCCGTTTAGAGGCGGAGCCCGATGCGGGGCGTTTTTCTAACGAAGAATATAATTTCCGTAACGATGATTTCCGCAGCGCGCGGGTTGAGAAACAAGAAATCATTTCAGGTGATCGTGTCACCAATGCTCAGCCTTCTTTTGATGAAAACGGCCAGCCTCAAGTAAATATTAGTCTTGATTCAACCGGCGCTAATATTATGGCTAAAGTAACGCGGAAAGCGATTAAGCGTCGTATGGCGGTATTGTTTATTGAACAAAAGCCAACCACTCGTTATGAAATGCAAGACGGTAAAGAAGTTGCTATCACTAAATACACGGAAACCCGTGGCATCATTTCGTTAGCAACGATTCAAAGCCAGTTAGGGTCTAGTTTCCGTATTACCGGTTTAGAGCCAGCAGAAGCGTCTGAGCTAGCATTATTATTACGTGCGGGTGCATTGGCAGCGCCTATGTATTTTGTTGAGGAGCGTACTGTTGGTCCAAGTTTGGGTAAAGATAATATCGAGCAGGGTGTAACTTCTGTTTTGGTTGGCTTAGCCCTTGTCCTTGTCTTTATGATGATTTTCTATCGTCTATTTGGTTTCTATGCCAACATCGCATTGTTCTTTAACTTGGTTATTCTTATTGCCTTGATGTCGATGATTGGTGCGACGTTAACCTTGCCGGGCATTGCCGGTATTGTATTAACGGTGGGTATGGCGGTTGATGCGAATGTGCTTATTTTCTCTCGTATACGAGAAGAGCTTAATGATGGTCGCTCTCCGCAGCATGCTATCAATGAAGGTTATGATCGTGCATTTGTGACGATTTTTGATGCAAACTTAACTACCTTAATTGTTGCTGTTATTTTGTTTGCAGTCGGTACGGGTCCTGTGAAAGGTTTTGCCGTGACGCTGTCGTTGGGCATTATCACTTCCATGTTTACAGCCATTGTATTGACTCGTTCTTTGGTGAACATGACTTATGGCGGTCGTCGTATCAATACGCTCTCTATTGGCGGAATCAATAAAGATGCGATAACAAAAAATAATTTGACGGTTGAGGATGCTAAGTAATGGTTGCTAACTTAAATTTTGATTTCATGAAGCTGCGTAAAGCAGCCATGATTATTTCAGCCGTTTTACTGCTTTTATCCATCGCCTCATTAGCCACTAAAGGCTTAAATTTTGGTTTGGATTTCACCGGTGGAACGTTATTAGAAGTCTCTTACCAGCAGCCTGCTGATATTCAGAAAATTAGAGCTCAGTTAGATGAGTCTGGTTTTCTAGGTTCTACGGTGCAGCATTTTGGTAGCGAAACTGATATTTTAATTCGCATGTCAGAAGCCTACCGAGATAACTTAGGTGCTGAAGTACTTGAGGCATTGCGAACCGGCGAGCTTTTAAATGGCGAAGTCATTAATGAAGTTGAACTGCGACGTAGTGAGTTTGTTGGCAGCCAAGTTGGTGAAGAATTAAGAGACCAAGGCGGTTTGGCACTTTTGATGGCACTGTTTGTTGTGATGCTTTATGTGGCATTCCGCTTTCAGTTTAAGTTCTCTGTCGGCGCTGTTTTGGCTCTTTTTCATGACGTAGTTATTATTCTTGGCTTGTTCTCCATTTTTCAATGGGACTTTGACCTAACTGTTTTTGCGGCACTGCTTGCGGTGATTGGTTATTCGCTTAACGATACGATTGTTGTTGCCGATCGTATTCGTGAAAACTTCCGTATTGTGCGTAAAGGTGATGCGATTGAAGTGATTAACTTATCATTAAACCAGACGCTAGGTCGTACCATTATGACCTCGTTAACCACGGCGTTGGTATTGGTTGCATTAATGTTTTTAGGGGGTGAGCTGATTCACAACTTTGCATTAGGTTTATTTATTGGTGTTGTTGTGGGTACGTATTCTTCTATCTATGTTGCCGCCAATATTTTGCTGATGATGAATATCAGTCGCGAAGATTTGATTCCTGCTGAGCTTGAAGAAGAAATAGACGATCGTCCTTAGTTGTTGATTCTCTTCATGCAAAAGAAAGCCCGAATGATCTTATGATTATTCGGGCTTTTTTGTGTGTCTTTAGGTATTTATCAATATCAGTTGTGAACTTTGATCGATACATTCACATTGGATAAATCAATACCTCTGATAAATAGATCACCCATGTGTTGATTTTCAGAACCTTTTACTCGGATATTTTTGAACGCAATTTCTTCTATGTGAGTCGGTAGTGCTAACTGAATGCTACCATCTTCATTCAGGCTAGTATTTTGCCCTTTACCATAAGTTACTCCTGTCATTTCAACATCGGCATCGAGCAAGTCTGTTGCCGGTAATAATAAGCTACCGATGGTCTCTAAGGTATTTTGATTGCTATTGTTGCCTTGTGTGCCGGCCATAATATCTTGCAAGCGGGCTAGGTTTTCGTTGACCCCTTGTGCGGTTACATTGCCCATGTCGCTATCCGTCAGACTGGTTAAGCCAGAAAATTCAGCAGGATAGATGTGTTCTTTTTGTTCGACAATTTGTTCTGTTGAGATAGGTTCCCTTTCAACGCTGGCCGATGCCATAAAAGGCTGTATTGGCCCTAGCAGTATTGCGACCAGTGCCGCCACATAGCGGTATCGGGTCTGCTTTTTTAATGAGCGATTAAGTTGTCGTTCGGTAATCCAGCCTTTATTAATTAATACTTCACCTAAGCGCATTCCTGTGCGATTTTGCAGCTGTAACGCTTCATCTAGCTGCGAGGAGGTAATAAGTCCTTTATTGATGAGCAGAAGACCTAAGCGGGACTTTTGCTGAATCTCTTGCCTTTTTTGCATGGTGATTGAGCCTTATATTCTAATTAATTATTTTTAGCATTTTGAATACCAGAATACGGGTATTGACTAATGCTGCCTGTGTCTTTTCAACAGTACAATGACGGGTTTATGTCACTTCTTATAAACACATAGCTTTGCGTCGTAACTGTTTGAAATATAACAGTAAAGTTTCTTAATTTTCGTTTGTTAATTGACCCTGTCTTTCTAGTAGGGATGTTTTAACGGGTATATTAATGAGTATAGTCAGGATTGAAGCAGCGTATGATTCAAATGGGCATCTTTACATTGCCGTTATTGCTAATGCTTAAACGCGAGTAGGTGCAATTAAATCGTTAATTTTGCACCATTTGATTTATTGCTATGCCATCGGTACTTTAATTCGCCTATAATCTCCCCATATTATTGAATAGTTCTAGTATCGTTATTCCTCTTATGTATTTGAGGAATCTTTTGGAGATTTATTGCTCATGAGTAACCCGAGACACATTAAGTTATTAATTTTAGGTTCTGGCCCTGCAGGTTACACAGCGGCGGTATACGCTGCGCGTGCAAACCTAAATCCAGTAATGATTACTGGTATGCAGATGGGTGGTCAGTTAACCACAACAACTGAGGTCGATAACTGGCCAGGTGATGTTGAAGGGTTGCAAGGTCCTGCATTGATGGAGCGTATGAAAGCCCATGCTGAACGTTTTGATACTGAAATTGTATTCGACCATATCGATGAAGTAGATTTTAACCAGCGCCCGTTTTATCTAAAGGGCAGCTCTGGTGAATATACTTGTGATAGTTTGATCATCTGCACCGGTGCGAGTGCTAAATACTTAGGCCTAGAAAGCGAAGAAGCATTCAAAGGTAAAGGTGTTTCAGCGTGTGCGACTTGTGATGGTTTTTTCTATCGTAAGAAGAAAGTAGCTGTTATTGGTGGTGGTAATACGGCTGTTGAAGAAGCATTGTATCTTGCAAATATTGCTGAAGAAGTTGTTGTTGTTCATCGTCGTGATAAGTTTAGTTCGGAAAAAATCTTGCAAGACAAGATTAATGATCGTGCAGAAAACGGTAACGTGACGATTAAGTGGAATAGCGAGCTTGATGAAGTATTGGGTGACAATATGGGTGTTACGGGGATGCGTATTAAAAATCGTGAATCCGGTGAGACTGAAGATATTGCGTTAGAGGGTGTTTTTGTGGCAATTGGTCACTCACCTAATACACAAATTTTTGATGGCCAGTTAGAAATGAACGGTGGTTACATTAAAGTCCAAAGTGGTCTTGAAGGTAATGCCACTCAAACCAGTATTGAAGGTATTTTTGCTGCTGGCGACGTGATGGATCATACCTACCGTCAAGCGATTACATCTGCGGGAACTGGCTGTATGGCGGCTCTTGATGCTGAGCGTTATTTGGACAACTTAGAGGGCTAATTGGCTGAGGTTAGCATGACGGCCTCCCATTTAAGCTACTATAGAAAAGCGCTTAACGAATTATTCGTTAAGCGCTTTTTTTATCTTTAGCATCCTGATTTGGCATATGGTCAGAGAAAAACTCTTCAATTTCAGCTCTTCTTTCTAAGCCATCTTTATAGCCTAAAGCAATTAGGTCTTTGCAAAAGCCGCTAGAAAATAACAAGTAACTCAAAATGCCTGAACCATTACGGCTGCTATTACCACTGCCACCGAGGAAAAGTCGCAGTGCTTTGGGTAATTCGTGGGAATGACGTCCGGCAATGTCATCGAGTGATATGCTGGGGTTGATTTCAAGCAGTTCGATGGGTTTTAAATCCATCCGATGCTTTGTGCGAATATTTTCAGGAATCATATCAACGGTGCGATTAATGCGCTGAAGTCTTTCAACATCGGTTTCCATACTGTCTAAGAAAGCGGCATTTAGCATATGCCCCATGATTTTTGCTGGGGTAGGGTAACCCATGCCCTCGATACTCTCTTTACGTTTATGAGCATCGCCACTGACACCAATTACCAATACTTTTTCGGCACCTAAATGAAGGGCGGGGCTAATAGGGGCCAGTTGACGTACGGCGCCATCGGCATAATATTCTTTATTAATTTGAATGGATGGAAAAATCATGGGTATCGCAGACGAGGCTAAAAGGTGGTCAACGCCTACGCGTGAGCGGTAGCCAATGCGTCTATGGCGTTGCCAGTTAACGATGCTGTAATGCCCTTGAAAAAAGCTAACGGACTCGCCACTTTCTAATCCAGACCCTGTAACGCACATGGCATGAAGAGCACCGTTATCAATGGCTTTTTGAATATTATCAAATTGAATAACCTTGCTTAATAGGTTTCTTAATGGCGTATTATCTAGCAGAGATACGGTATCGTGTTTGTATTTTCGGCCTATAAGCGTTGTTCGTAATAAACGTAATATCGAGCGGGTTATGGCTAAAAAATCAGTGCGATAAATTTGATCAGGACTAAATCCGGTCCAGATACGCTCTAGATGACGCATGCCGATGCGGTAGTTTTCTGAATAGCTGGCTAAAGCAACCCCATTGATCGCTCCTGCTGATGTGCCAGCAATAATGTCGTAAGGATTGGAGGCATCTTTGGGCAAAATACTATGGATCGCTTTTAAAACCCCAACTTGGTAAGCCGCGCGAGCGCCTCCCCCTGATAGAATCAAACCAATTTTTTTCTTATCAATCCCTGTCATATTAGAAGGTTTCTTATTCGATGTTATTAACCTTTAGTATAGAGCATAATAGGGCGACTAAAAGTTGTAGATGTAGGTTTCTAACATGTTTAGCGGTATTGTTCAGACAAAATTGGTTTTACAAGAAATAAACAAACAGACGGATTTCGCGAGTTTGGTATATACCTTTCCTGCGCCGATGGCTCAGGGCTTAAAGCTCGGTGCTTCTGTTGCTCAAAATGGTGTTTGTTTAACGGTACGCACGTTGAATGAACATTCTGATGGTTCTGCTACCGTAAGTTTTGATGCCATTGCTCAGACCTTAAAGCTAACCAATCTTTCTGATTTAACAGTAGGTGATGCGGTCAATATTGAACGCGCAGCCCGTTTTGGTGATGAAATTGGCGGCCATGTTGTATCGGGTCATATCTTTGGCTGCGTGCGAGTATTGGATGTTGTAAAAGATGATTTGAATATGCAAATTGTTTTTGAGCGTCCCGAGGCCTTACGTCCTTATTTATTGAATAAAGGCTTTGTTGGTTTAAATGGCTGTAGTTTAACCATTGCGGAAGTGACGGATGATACGTTTTGCGTATATTTAATTCCTGAAACTCGAGATGTTACTACATTTGGCGAGACTCAAATTGGCGATCGAATCAATTTAGAAATCGATCCGAGCACACAAGCAACCGTGGATACCATTAAAGAATTAATGGCATCTGGTCAGTTAGCAGAGCTTATAAAGACTGTAAAAAACGCATAATATCCATCGACTCAAACATCCATTCACTGTCTGTGCCGTTATCAATGCGCAAGCAAGGAACGGTAGTGCGCCCAGTGGCTTGTTGTAGCGCTGAGCGATGGTTTGAGTCAGACATCACGTTGCGTAATTCAACGTCTACCTTCACCTGATTCAGTGAGCGTAAAACGCGTGCACAGAATGGGCAAGAATCGTAATAATAAAGTGAATATTGAGTAGTATTTTCTGGTTTTTTGCGTGTCATGACTTTTACAACCTATAAGTATTAAAACGATTTTATGGATTATACCCAACATTTATTGCTATTTGTAATTGCCGTTATTGCTAATTGGTTTTCAGCCTTGTCCGGAGGTGGGGCAGGCTTGATTCAATTACCGATTTTAATCTTTATGGGGCTGCCATTTTCGCTTGCGCTGGCAACCCATAAGATTGCAACCGTGGCGCTTGGTATTGGGGCAACGATTAGACATTTAAAAGAAAAGCATAGTTCAATGCGTTTGTTAGCGCTTATTTTACTGGCGGGTATTCCTGGTGTTGTTCTAGGGGCTTACGCCATTATTGATATTGATGATCGCTTAGCTGAAATTGTATTGGGGTTGCTGACGCTTGCGCTTGCGCTTTATTCGATCGTTCAATCGGATTTGGGCTTGGTCGCTAAACCACTTCATAGAGATGGCAAAGGGATTGTTATTGGGGCGTTCGGCCTCTTTTTTATTGGCATTGCGAATGGGGCTTTGTCTGCGGGTAGTGGGCTTTTTGTAACATTATGGCTGGTGTATTGGTTTGGTTTAAGTTATCGCTTAGCCGTTGCGCATACACTGATTGCGGTAGGGCTTGGCTGGAATGCTTCTGGCGCTTTGACCATGACGTGGTTTGCCGAAGTAAAGTGGGATTGGTTGCCCGCTTTATTATGCGGCTCTTTGGTGGGAGGTTATTTAGGTGCCCACAGCTCTATTGTGGTGGGCAGTATTTGGATTAAGCGCTGCTATGAGTTGGTTACTTTATTGGTCGCGGCTAAGCTATTGATCGGCTAGTGGGACGGGTTTTCACTTTCGTCCTGAGTTTGTTGAGGCAGCCAAGCTTGTAGTTTCTCGCGAATGTCATCAAGTTGAAAAGGCTTGCTTAAATAATCACTCATACCAGATTGTAGGCAACGCTCTCTATCGCTTGATAATGCGTTTGCCGTAACAGCAATAATGGGAACATTCGCATAGTCTTGAGATGAATTACGAATGTTTCGAGTAGCCTCAAAGCCATCCATAATGGGCATCTGACAGTCCATTAATATCAAATCGATCGGACTATTGTTTATCCGAGATTCTTCTAAAATCGAGAGCGCTTTTATACCATGATCAGCGGTCTCGGTATCGATATTAAGTCTCTGCAGCATCGTTTTTAAGACAACCTGGTTGATGTGATTATCTTCAACAATCAGCACTCGCGCATGTTCTTTAATGCCTTTTGCCTTATTTGATTCAGAGTTATCTTTTTGCGGCGCTGCGGACAATACCTGATGAGGAATATCGATGGGCAATGAAATAGCGACCAATGTTCCGTAGTGAATTTCACTCGAAAGACAAATGGTTCCCCCTAATTTTGAACATAAGGCTTTCACTAATGAAAGTCCTATTCCTAAGCCACCATATTGTCTAGAAAATGAGCCATCGGCTTGGGTAAATGCATCTAGAATATTTTCTTGCTTATGTTTATCAATACCAATCCCTGTATCTTCAACTTTTAATACCAATACGTACTTTTCGGCGATGAATTTAATTTGTGCACTTAAGGTGATATGTCCTTTATCGGTAAACTTAATGGCATTATCAAAAATAGGGATAAGCGCTTGATGTAGGCGTTTTTTGTCGGCAATGATGGTTTGTGGATTGCGCGCATGATTATCGATGGAAAAATCGATATTTTTATTGATGCATTGTTGATTAATTTTTCTGGTTAATTCTACTAATGTATCAGAAAGGTTAATGGGTTCAGCGTTAATAATAAAGTTGCCAGATTGCAGTTCGGTATAGCTAAGTACTTGGTCGACCAAACTTAGCATTTCATCGGTACTGCCTTTGGCTGTCGCAATATGAGGGGCAATGTCGGCATGCTGTTCTTGCTGGGCAAGCTCTAAGGATCCTAAAATACCATTTAAGGGGGTTCTGAATTCGTGACTGATCGTCGCTAAGAATTCATCTTTTAAACGGTTATTTTCGGCTAATTTTTTATTGGTTCTCTCAAGTTCTTTTTGTGCACGTCGCTCGATGAGTTGCTTTTCTTTTTCGATAACTTTAATGCGATCAGCAAGAGCAAATGACAGCAATATTATTTCAAAGACACTGCCAATTTTACTGGCGTGAGTCATAAGGAAGGTATTTGGAAAAAGGCCTAGCATCATGCCAATGGTGAATAGTCCACCTAGAATTAATGATACCCAAGCGGCTAAGAAAAATCGTGCTTGCCTATGACCTCTTAATAGCATAGCAACGGACGCATAGAGAATAAATAATAGGAAGGTAACGACAACAACCTTTGCTAATGCCATAACGGTGGCAGTGTCTGCAATGAAGGCCAAGCCTAAAACAACTAAAGATAAATATAAAACTAAGCGCAATAGGTTATCTGCAACAATGTGATATTGACGCGTATGTAAGAAACGGCGGGTAAACGAGATACCAAATATTCCGACTAGGGCAATGGTGACTGGCGGTGCAATTCCTTCGATCCAAGGATGATTAGGCCATAAGTATTGATACCCTAAGCCACTGGTAGCGGCTTGCAATAATGAAAACGCTGCTAGATAGCCAATATACCAAAGGTAGTTTGAGTCACGGATGCTGAACCATAAGAAAAAGTTATAGAAAAACATAACCATCATCATGCCGTAATAAAGGCCTAAGCCATATTGCTCACCGCTGCGTGCTTCAAAGAAGTAATCTGGATGCCAAATGAATACGGGGATTTGCATCGAGCTAGAGGTATTCACTCGAATATAAATATCTTTCTGCTCATTATCTTGAAGGGTTACTGAGATAATGAAATTACGATGAGCGACGGGTCTTTCATTGTATAAATAGACGTCTCCCATTTTAAAATACTCAACGTTATTTTCCTTATCTAAAATGTAAATATCGAGATAATCGAGTAACGGATAAGTCGTTTCAATCTTCCAGCTTTGACTGTGGCTATCGAGGGTTTTATCGAGAATTGAAAATTTTAGCCAGTAGGTCGAATTGGTAAAGCCTTTGTTTAGGCTTTCTTCAGTCAGTAGATCAAAGTTAGACTGATCGAGTTTCATAATATCGCTAAGTGTATAATTGCCATCAATATCTTCTAAGTAAGAAGCATGATGTCCAAGAGCGATTTGTTTACTATTTTGATCAAGAATTATTGCAGGCACATTCGCCATACTGATAATACTCGTGGTCAGCATTAAGCAGCAAAGAAGAGTTTTAACGATGAACTGCAAAGTTGAAGGCATTTAAGACTATCTAATTATTGGGTCACTTTAATAGTATATGTGAACAATATAAATTTTCCTTAGTTATTCCTCGTTAAAAGATAAAATATTTAAAAAGTTTGCTATCCATCATGCCAGGTTAACGAAGCCATTTCATCTTAGTACCGTTTGTGTTTAGTAAAGCGTGTTGCTTCAGTCTTCATAGGATCTTCTGGCCAAGGATGTTTTGGGTAGCGACCACGCATTTCTTTGCGTACTTCCAAATAGCTGCTACTCCAAAAGTGCGGTAGGTCTTGAGTGATTTGCAACGGTTTTTTGGCCGGTGAGAGTAAATGCAACATCAGCAAAATTTGGCCGTTACAAATGCTGGGTTTACCTTGATAGCCGAACATCTCTTGCAGTTTAACCGCCAGTACTGGCGGGGATTGGGCGTAATCAATTTTATAATGAGAGCCGCTGGGGACGGCTATTTTTTCAGGAACTAAAGCTTCGAACTCTTTGACTTTATTCCAACCTAGACGGTTTAATAGTGCTTGTTTTAAATCGATATTTTTTAGCGATTTTTGAGACCGACATGGTGCTACCAAAGGCATTAACCAAGATTCTAGATGAAGACTAAGGGCTTCATTACTGAAGTCTGGCCAAGTGGTTGCATTGTCTGAATGTTGGAAATGCTGAAAAGCCAGCTGCAGACGTGCTTGAAGCTGGCGGCATTCATCCGTCCAATTCAATGACTTTATACCGTTATCATTAAAATAATTTAACCAAGCTTGATACCATTGATCCTCGCGCAGGTCTGTCAGCTTTTTGCGATTGAGAATGATGGCACCAAGGCTGTCGCGTTCTTCGGCGATAAGCTGGCCTTTTGCATTCCACTGAATATGACTTTTAGTTTCGATGTGATGATTAAACAGTTCGAGCAGTTCGTATTCATCGATGGCGATGGCTTTGCGAATTAGGCTACCCCCTTGTTGATTGTCTTCAATATCGCTAACGACTAACCAAGGGGAGCCTATTAAAGATGAGCTTGGGTGAAGCTGTGCGCCACGGCCTGCGCTGAGTAAATATTGGCTATCGCTGCCCGTGCGCAGTTGCGCGATTCGATCAGGGAAGGCCAGTGCAAGTAATTGGGCGAGTGAGCATTCTTTTATTTTAGTCGCAGGCTTATATTTTTCGACTTGTTGCTGCCAAGCCTTGGCTTGGCGCAGTTGTGATGAATATTGTTTGATATTGCTTTTCAGTTGATTGAGCGAACGCTTAAGATCGTCGTTATTTCTAAGCGCTTTGGGAGTATCGGTTAATAATGCCGCCAGTAGGCAAGCATCTTCAAGGCTTTGTTTGTCATTTGCCTTGAGCAGCATGTGGCCAAACCTTGGGGTTAAGCCAAGTTTGCTAGCATTTTCACCGTGTTGAGAAATCTGCCCTTGTGGGTCTAATAGTTCTAAGTCTCTTAGGAGAGTTTGAGCTTGTTTAATAGAGTTTGAGGGGGGCTGAGTTAGCCATGCAAGTTCGCCGATCTCAGCTCCCCATTGCGCGACATTCAGTACAAGATCGCTGAGTTCTATGCGGCTAATTTCAGCTGGGCTATGAGTTTCTAGTGCATGTTGCCCTTGCTCGCTCCACAGTCGGTAGCATATTCCAGGTTCGATGCGCCCTGCACGGCCAGCTCGTTGTATGGCGGAGGCTTGGCTGATTTTTTTAGTGGTTAAGCTGTTCATGCCACTGCGGGCATTATAATTAAGCTGCTTTTCTAATCCGGAGTCGATAACAATGCGTATACCTTCAATTGTTAGTGAGCTTTCGGCGATGTTGGTCGCGAGTACAATTTTACGCTGGCCTTGTTCAGCAGCTTGGATAGCGGCTTGCTGATCTTTATCTGAAAGCTGTCCGTAAAGTGGGTGGATACTAATATTTGAAGCGTTTTGCAGTTCTGTTTGCAGTTGCTGCTGAACAAATTGAATTTCGCGAACACCTGGTAAGAATACTAATAAGCTGCCTTCATCTTGTTGTAATGAGGCGATGATAGTTTTTGTTATTTGGTCAGTGAGTCGTTTATTGGGGTCAAAGCCAACGTAGTATTGATCAATTGGGAAGCTACGCCCTGGGCAGAATAGGGTGCTGGCGTTGAGCAGTTTTTCTAAGGGTTCTTTGTCGAGGGTCGCAGACATGACGAGTAGCTTTAGGTCTTCGCGGAACAGTTCTTGGCATTGTAAGCTGAGTGCTAGGCCAAGGTCGGTATTAACAGAGCGTTCATGATGTTCGTCAAAGATAATGAGGCCAATATTACTGAGCTCTGGGTCTTGTAATAGGTAGCGGGTTAAAATACCTTCGGTAATCACTTCGATGCGAGTATGGCGACTTGTCTTGCTATCTTGGCGCATTTTGTAGCCGACGGTTTGGCCGATATCTTCGTTTAGGCTTTTAGCCATGTAGAGTGCGGCATTGCGAGCGGCAATGCGGCGGGGTTCGAGCATGATGATTTTTTGGTAGCTGCCATCGTTATTTCGTAGCCATTCTGCGTCTAATAAGGCAAGTGGCACTCTTGTGGTCTTACCAGCGCCGGGTTGTGCGGATAAAATGACGTTTTTGTTTTGGCTTAAGGCCTGATTTAATTCTGGTAAGATAGAATCAATCGGTAAACTATTCATTGATATGGCGGCCTTAATTGTCGAGTCAGTGTGGTTCAGGTTGATGAGGTTGTGATTTCTAAGGGGTATTGTATGTCAGATTCATCAGATATTTTAGATTTTGCGCAAGCGGCTGAACGCCGTAAGCATGAAAGGCGTGAGGAGAAGGTTGAAGGTATTCGCAATCAGTTTGATCGCGCCTTTAATCCAACCTCTAAGCCGACGCCCGTGAAGGATTTCTTACGTAAGAAAAAAGCGAAGAAAAAGCGCTAAGAATTAAGGATGAAAAGCATTCAGCCCGTTGGCTTTTAAACCGCTATTTGCTTGTGCTCAGCATGAAATTCATCGTTGTACGGTACGCTGTAAAAACACGCCACACTCAATGTGATGGGTATAAGGGAACTGGTCAAACAGGGCGAAGCGCTTAATATCATGGGTCTTGGTGAATTCTTGCAAGTTGTTGTGCAAGGTTTCAGGGTTGCACGAAATATAAATGATATTGTCGTAACCTTGAGTCTGCTTCACCGATTCATCATCCAGGCCTGAGCGCGGCGGATCAACTAACGTTGTGGTAAATTCATAAGCATTTAAATCAATGCCTTCTAAACGACGAAATGCACGCACACCTTGTAAGGCTTGCACGAATTCTTCACTGGAAAGGCGCGCGATAATTAAATTATCGATATTATTCTTTTCGATATTATCTTGAGCAGCATAAACCGAGGTCTTAGAAATCTCAGTGGCCATTACTTTGTTGTAATGCTCGGCTAAGGCGATAGAGAAATTGCCATTTCCACAATACAGTTCAACCAAATCACCACTTAAAGGTCTTGATAATTCTTTCGCCCAAGCCAACATTTTTTGGTTCATACCACCATTGGGTTGCGTAAAGCCGCCTTCGATTTGCTTGTAGTGATACTGCTTACCCTCAATGGTTAGGGTTTCAATCACGTAATCGCGCTCTAAAACGATTTTTTGCTTACGAGAGCGGCCAATAATTGGAAAGCCAATTTTTGCCTGTAGCTTCTCCGCCGCAGCGCGCCACTCATCATCTAAGGGTTTGTGATAAATCATGGTGATTAATGCGTCGCCACTTAACGTGGTTAAAAATTCCATTTGGAACATGCGCTGCATTAAAATATCGTTCTCAGGCTGATGGATCGCGTCACGCATCTCTACCATTAAGCGATTAATCAGCTTGCTAGCGATAGGGAAGTCAGTCACTTCATAAGGTGTTTTCTTATTGCCTTTTTCGAACATGGCGTAAAAGCAGCGCCCGTCTTGGTGCCAGATACGAAACTCGGCGCGCAAGCGGAAATTTTCAGGCTCACTAGCAAACACTTCCAATTCCGGTAAAGTCTGTTGCTCGCCAGAAGCACTAATAGCAAAGTTGGCAAAATCTTGTTCGATTTTGGCTTTTTTTGCGTCTAATAGAGATTGGTACTGATCAGGATTGGTCATGTTTTATTTAACTATCGTCTAACGTAAGAGGGCTAAGCACAGGGCGTAATAGCGAGCATTATACGAGATCACTCGTGTTAGGCATAGCGACAACGCTATATTTAGCAGGCGTCATTTGAGCCAATGTAGGATATTCTCAATTGACTAAACTGTTGTTAAGATAATTTATTGATTGCTTGTTTGAAAGGGAGGTACGAGATGGCGCATGTACAAGAGCTGGTTGATTTACTGGAATTGGAAGCGATAGGGGCTAATCGTTTTCGCGGTCGCTGCCAAGATCTGGGGTTTAAAAATCTATTTGGTGGGCAAGTTCTAGGACAGAGCCTATCTGCCGCGAGCCAAACATTGCCCGCAGGTGAATGGTCACCGCATTCTTTACACGCTTATTTTCTCCGCCCTGGCAACGTTGTTGATAGTATTGAATTTGAAGTCGATTGTGTTCGTGATGGTCGTAGCTTCGCGATGAGGCAGATAACGGCGAGCCAAAATGGTAAAGCAATTTTAATCATGATGGCATCTTTTCAGCATCCTGAAGAAGGCTTTGAACATCAAGATGCCATGCCAGATGTAAAAGGGCCTGAAGGCCTTGTCTCTCAATTGGAACTGAGTCGTATGTTTAAAGACAAGTTTCCTGAATCTGTGCGTGATATTTATACGGCGGATAAACCGATTGAGATGCGAGCAATTGATCCGATTAATATTTTTGCCCCTAAAAAACAAGATCCTATTAAATACGTGTGGATGAAGGCCGATGCACCCCTTGGCGCTGATTCTATGGTGCACGCCCATGTTTTAACCTATGCCACCGACTTTAATTTAATTGGTACCTCTTTGATGCCTCATGGTGTTTCTTTTACCCAGCGTGATATGCAAGTTGCCAGCTTGGATCATGCTATTTGGTTTCACCGAGCGATTAAATTTGATGATTGGCTTCTGTATGCGCTGGATAGTCCCAGTGCTTCTTCTGGCCGAGGTTTTTGTCGTGGTCAGATATTCAACCAACAGGGGGATTTGGTGGCTTCTGTTGCTCAGGAAGGCCTTATTCGAAAAGTTGAATTAGCAGAAAAAAATAAATCATGAATTTAATTTTTAGATTATTACGTTTGTTATTGTCGGGTAAAAAGTTGCAGTCTTTAAACCCGTTAGATGAGAGTCATTTAGCATTTAGGGTTTGGCCATTGGATTGTGATTTTAATTTGCATTTAACCAACGCTCGTTATCCTGCGTTGCTGGATTTAGCGAGAACACAATATTTAATGCAGATTAATGCACTATCAATGTTTTTTGGTGGTGGCTGGAAGTCGGTCTTAAGCTCGCAGAATATTATTTTTATTAAAGAAATAAAACCTTTTACTCGAGTTAATATTGCGACTAAAGTTTTGTATTGGGATCGAAAATACTGCTATATAGAGCATGAATTTTTAGTAGCGGGGAAAGTTCATGCAAAAGCCGTTGCTCGGGTTGCTTTTATTAAAGGCAAGCGAGTCAGGGCGTTTGATAAACTGTTGGCTGAGCTAAAAACGGATAGCCTGATTGAGCCGCCAGAGGTGACAGAAAGTATTAAGGCTTGGTTGAGTATTTTAGAACACAAGAAAAACTGAAATAATTTTGATAGCCTTTGTTTGAAATAATGGCCTTGAATTGAATGATGACTTTTAGTTGAGAAAGTCTGAAATTTTTATCTTCCATTTCTCTGGGTCGACAGAACTTTTTATACTGTCTTGGCTAGCCGCTTTGCTTAAGTCGATAATTTCTGTGCGAATAAACTGTTTAAGGCGGGTATGGTAAATCACTCTAACAATGGGGCGGGCTTGATCTTTTTCACTGGTTTCAATCACGACGGCTAGGCGACCACTTTCCATAAGCACCAAAGAACCGACGGGGTAAATGCCCATGCTGCGTATGAACATATGCACCAACGATTCTTCTAAGTGAGAGCCACTCCATTCCAGTAATTTTTTTAAGGCTGAAGTGGGTGTTAAACCTTTGTGATAACAGCGATCGGCGGTAATGGCATCGTAAACATCAGTTATGGCAACCATTTTACCTTCACGGCAAATTTGACAGCCGGTTAAGCCTTCTGGGTAGCCACTGCCATCAATACGTTCGTGGTGTTGAGCGGCAACATTAACCGTTAGTGGGTGAATGCCGGGTGTGTTTTTTAATAAGTCTCGGCTGAAAACAACGTGCTGTTTCATACGAGCAAACTCATTATCATCAAGTTTACCTGGTTTGTGCAGGATATTATCGGGCACCATTATTTTACCGATGTCATGAAGTAAAGCACCGACCATCGCTTGGTGCATCGTTTCACGGTCTATTTTCATGGCTTTGGCAAAAATCCCCATTAATACCGCAAGATTGATTGAATGCTCCATCAAATAGTTATCTTTTTCACGAATGCGCCCTAAGCATGCGAGTGCGTTATGGTTGCGAATAACGGAGTCGATCATGCCATCGGCAAGATCATCAAATCCCTCAGTTTCTAAAGGTTTGCCGAACTTCACATCAGAAAGCACGCTGGTCATGATGCCTTTGGCTTTGCTTTGCAATTTGTGCGCTCTAAAGAGTTCTTCTTCGACACTCACAGAGCCTGCGGACTCCATGTTTAGTTGAGCTGCTCTATTTAACTTGTTCTGATTTTGCTGTTCGACTTCATGCTGGGTTAAGGCGTCTTCTTCATCGATTCCCCGTGAGGTATCTATATAGACTTCTTTAATACCTCGTTGTTTGAGTTCGTCGATGATTTTAACATTGGGGATGCGGCCTTCTTTTTGCATGTTGTGATGAGGAATCCAATCACAATTAAGGTCAGATACGTACATATTGGGCTTAAGTTTGTCGATTGATATACGTTTTATCATGAGTGTAATTAAAGACTGAGAGCCATCGCTGATGTTCCTTTCAGTATAGACAGTAGTTATGCTTAATCCTGATAATTAAGCATAAAACTGTAAAATTTAAGGCTTGTTTCTGCTAAGCCCTGATGGGAGTAGGGTTTATGGTAGGAATATATTTAGCGCATGCTTATTTTTTATTGCGAATCAATAAACAGAAGGGGCTCTATACGGTTATTATTCAAACTAACGGTCCAATGAAGGTGTGGGCCCGTTGCTCTGCCTGTTGAGCCTACTTTGCCAATAATATCTCCTGCTTTAACATTGTCTCCGATGGCAATATTCAACTCATCCATATGGCAATAAAGGGTGATTAAGCCTTGGCCATGATCGATAAAAATACTGTTGCCATTAAAGAAAAAATCTCCCGTGAGAATCACCTCACCATCCGCAGGGGCGATAATGTCAGATCCTTTTGCGGCAGCAATATCAATACCACTATGAGGGCGTCTTGCCTGCTCATTAAAAAAACGCTTCAGTCCAAATGGGCTTGATATAGGGCCTTTAGCAGGCAATAAGAAGCTTTGATAGGTTTTATCTTGATTGATGTCAGAGAAGGTCGTGAAGGCTATCTTGGATAGACGGCTTTCTTTCTGGATTCGCTTGATTTGATCTTCTGGCGGATTTGAATGTTTACGTTTTACGGTTAAGTATTGTTCCTTATAGGCTTTGTCTGCTACTAAAAACTCAGCCTCTTTGCCATCAATACTGTATTGAGTAGGGCCTGTTTTTTGATGCAGAGGAATGCCAATAATAGCCCAATGCTTCTTATTATTGTCTTGTATCTTTAAGACGTTTTTACCGTTGAATTTAACGCTTGATGATGCTTCTTGTAATGGGATAACGGCTATCCCACCAGGCACACGGCTATCCTTTGGTAAAATGCTCTGAGAAGGTGGCTCGGCATAGCTTGGAGAGCCTATCTGCAAAAGTGATAGCATCATTAATGCTGGCAGGATTGATGTTCGTGGGCTAAATCTTTTTTGATTTTCTTTCATGTTTTACCTTTTCAACTGTGAGTTCTAGGCTGCCGTGACCAATTCGAGCCGATATTAAGTCGCCTTTTTTAACATCATGACTGTCACGAATAACCACTTCTGTAGGGGTTTGCAAAATTGCATAGCCGCGACCTAATGTCTGTAATGGGCTGACGGCATTTAAAAGTAAAGCATTCTGTTGAAGACGCTCTGCTTTATTGGATAGAAGTTGTTTCATTGCATTGCGTAAGCGTTGCTGAAAGTAGCCAAGTTGCGTTTCTATTTGTTGTAATTTATTGACTGGGCTTTGTTGCTGTAATCTTTGCTGGCTTTGCGTCAACTTTTTTAACAAGCGATCAAGGTTGTTTTTTTGACTTTGCTGCATGCGTAGCTCAAGCATATCTAATGTCTGTGCATACTGGCTAAGTTTATCACCAGGATGCTGAAGACCGCGTTGAGCGCTTTGTAGCTGCCATTGTTTATTTTGCAATTGTTGCTGAATGCTATTTTCTAAGCGGGCACTAAGGGCTTGTAGGCGGCTCAGATACTCTTCTCTATTAGGGCTGAGCAGTTCAGCCGCGGCTGAAGGTGTTGGTGCACGAATATCAGCAACAAAATCGGCGATGGTAAAGTCAACTTCATGGCCAACAGCGCTAACGATGGGCAGGTCGCTATGAAAAATAGTGCGTGCAAGTTGTTCATCATTGAAGCTCCATAAGTCTTCAATAGAACCGCCTCCTCGGCCAATAATAATAACATCTGTGGCTTGTTCTTTAGTGGCATTGCGAGCATCTGAGTTGGCTTGATTGATTGACCAAATCATTTGTTGGGCCGCATCTTGCCCTTGCACTTGAACAGGGTAGATATCAACTTCTATTGCTGGAAAACGGCGTTTCAGTACGGTCAAAATATCATGAATAGCAGCACCCGTAGGGGAGGTGATAACTGCAATTCGTTTAATCGCTGCAGGCAATGCTCGCTTATGCTCAGGGTTGAATAAGCCCTCAGCACCAAGCTTCTGCTTTAGTTGAATAAAGGCTTGTTGCAGTTGCCCCTCACCGGCGGGTTTCATAGCATCAACAATGAGTTGGTAGTCACCTCTGTTTTCGTACAGGCTTACTTTACCGCGAACAATGATTTGATCGCCTTCTTTAGGCTGAAATTTAATCTGTGCTGTGCGCGAGCGAAACATGGCGCAGCGTACCTGAGCACCTTTGTCTTTTAGTGTGAAATACCAATGACCAGAAGAGGGCCGAGATAAATTAGAAATTTCCCCTTCAACTTTTACCGAGCTGAAGGTGATCTCTAATAGCTGTTTAGCTCGTTGGTTCAGTTGAGAAACTGTAAATACATCATTACCCGTTTGAAGCACGATTGGCCTATTAATTATTTTTTAGAGATAGGTATTACTGTGCCATAAAATGTTTTATGGAACGAGTGTTTAATGAAAATAATATTGAGCTTGTTTTTTGAAGGTTATAAGCTAGTTGTTTGATTTTCGTCCAAAAAAGTCCTATTTTTTTGAACTGGGTTTAAAAATTTTAATAACTTTGTTCATAATACTAGACTTTTGAAAAATGAGAGTCTAACTTATCGTCATGGTCGCATGATCATCAAAAAGTAATTAATAAGGATTAATATTATGAAAAAGATTATCGCTGGCGCACTTTTAGCTGCTTCTTCAACAATGTCTTTCGCTGCAGGTCCTGCAGGTTGTGGTTTAGGTACAGCTGTAATTTTCAAGGATGCTAACGAATGGCATGAGCACGTTCTTGCTGCTACGACTAACGGTACTTCTGGTAACCAAACTTTCGGTATGACTTCTGGTACTTTAGGTTGTGAAGCTGCGAATGGCCCATTGGCTGGCGTTCAGACTTTTATGGACAATAACATGGATCAACTAGCCATGGATGTTTCTAAAGGCCAAGGTGAAACTCTTGATG
>CAWVSY010000031.1:0-42282 GCA_963933055.1 uncultured Oleispira sp. | reverse complement strand
TACCGATTTTCATCGTTAGATCGCCCCACTCTTTGTTCAATTTAGCCAATGGCTCAACGAACTCTTTCATATCAGCGTCTTCAGCATTTTCTTTACAGAAATTGTGAACTAGCTTAGTGAACTGTTTAAGAGCAGCACCTTGAGTCATAAGAACCTTACGGCCTAACAAATCAAGCGCCTGAATGCCTGTAGTTCCTTCATACAACATAGAGATTCGAGTATCACGAACGATTTGCTCCATGCCCCACTCTGCGATGAAGCCGTGACCACCAAATACTTGAACACCGTGGTTTGCTGCTTCAAAACCTGTTTCAGTCAAGAACGCTTTAGCGATTGGCGTTAAGAAACCTAACATATCATCAGCTTCTTTACGCGCTTCTTCAGTTTCGCCTTTGTGTACAATATCAGCATTCTTAGCAGTCAATAATACTAGTGCACGACCACCTTCAGCGAATGCTTTCTGTGTAAGAAGCATTTTACGAACGTCTGGGTGAACGATAATTGGATCAGCGGCTTTTTCTGGTGCTTTAGGGCCAGTCAAAGAACGCATAGCCAAACGATCTTTAGCATATGCTAATGCACCTTGGAAAGAACCTTCAGCAGCAGTAACACCCTGTAGAGCAGTACCGATACGTGCAGTGTTCATAAAGGTGAACATGCAGTTCAAGCCTTTGTTTTCTGGTCCAATCAAGAAACCTTTAGCGCCATCGAAGTTCATTACGCAAGTAGCATTACCATGAATACCCATCTTGTGCTCTAAAGAACCACAAGTAACTGCGTTACGATCGCCCAATGATCCATCATCATTAACATTGAACTTAGGCACGATGAATAAAGAAATACCTTTAGTACCTGCAGGTGCGCCAGGTAGACGAGCCAGTACGATGTGAACGATGTTATCGGCCATGTCGTGCTCACCCGCAGAGATAAAGATCTTAGTACCAGAAATGGCATAAGAACCGTCTGCATTTGGCTCAGCTTTAGTTTTCAAAATACCTAAATCAGAACCACAAGCTGGCTCAGTCAGACACATAGTACCTGTCCACTCACCAGTAATAAGCTGAGTAAGATAAGCTTGTTTCTGCTCTTCCGTACCCCAAGCTTCTAAAGTGTTTTTAGCGCCATGAGATAGACCTGGGTACATACCCCAAGACCAGTTAGCTGTACCAACCATTTCAGAAACGATAGTTCCTAGAGATTCTGGAAGGCCCTGACCGCCGTATTCAACGTCAGAAGACAAAGAAGCCCAACCGTTATCAACATACTGACGGTAAGCTTCCTTAAAGCCCGTAGGTGTTTTAACAGAAGCGTCTTCGCTGCGAACACAACCTTCGATGTCACCACCACGGTTTAGAGGAGCAAGAACGTTTTCACAAAACTTAGCACCTTCTGTAACGATTGCATCAACCATATCTGGCGTAGCAACGTCAGCATAAGAAGGCAAGCTAGCGTAGTGGCCTGGATAGTCTAATAATTCGTCAGCAACGAACTTAATATCACGTAGGGGAGCTTTATAATCTGGCATTCGGAAGACCTCTTAGCCTTTATGTTTATGGCGGCAAAAGCCGCATCTAAATTAACAATAGATAATTGCGTTCACAATATGAGCAAGTATCAAATTCAAACACTTGTTTGAAACATACGTTTACAGACTTATTTTGTCAAGCCAGCTAGATAAATAGCATAGAAAAAATAAAACCGTCGGCTGACGGTTTTTAAGGTCTTATTCAATGAAAGTCACTAAAGGCAGGTGCTCTGGCTATACAACATCATCTAATAGCTGTCCTGATGCCTTGGAAGCTTGATTTTGGCTAACCGCTAATAAAATCTCATTAATTTTAGCGATACGATCACTAAAGACTTGAATGCTGTCTCGATCCGAAATTTTTTCAGCATTAGTCGTTGCATTCGTACTGGCATTTACAACAGGCTCGATATCGTTATTGACATTTTTTTGCTCATCTCGCGTTGATGAGTCAGAGGTGCCTAAGCTTTCTCTGGCAATTTCAGCACGCGCTTGATTCGCTTGCTGAGCAGCTAAAGCCGCGACTTGTCGATCTTGGGAAGAAGGCTCTGCAGGGGCTAAGGCAGCTCGCTGTACCAGCTGCATTTTTTCTAATGTGGCTTGCGGGTCACCGTCAACCACCCCCACGTCAATGGCAACTTCACCCCCGACGGCATAATTAACTCCGTCAGGACCCCGCTGATAGGTGTATGACGCTGAGCCAGCATACTGGCCACCAATCGCACTGTGAGCTTGCTCATGAGCTCGCACTTCACTATCACGCAAGGTTAGCTCACGGATAATATTTAAATCCTGCTGCTGTTGTCGATCCTGTCGAATCTGCTGCTGATCAGACTCTTTCTGCGCCTGCTCATTTTGCTCATCCGGCTTCTGCTCTGCTGGCTGCCCACTGTCTTGAACATCATCTTCACGAGGAGAATTCGAGACAGAGGCTGAATTCGAATAAGGCACCGTATTCACTAAACCATTATTTTCTGGGGCAAAATCAGGCTGAGGGCGCTGCGCAGGGGTATCTCGAGAAGCAATCGTATTAGAAACCGCCTCAACAGGAGGAAAACTAGCCGAGCCTGCAGTTTCACTAATCGGAGACAATAGCCCACCTTGTGTTTGCGCGACGGGCAACACAGTATTGGTATAGGCTCCTGTACTCGCGGGAATTTGCATACTCTTATTTGGCTACCTTTCGTTTAAAGCTTATGAATTAAGCTTGTATATCTAGCAGCGTACCGACTTGTTTATCAGCGGCTTCTAGCACTTTGGCGTTCATCGCAACGCCCTGCTCACTTTCTTTCAATTTTACCAAGGCTTCAGTCGCTTCAACCGTACCTTGAGCTGGGCGAGCCGTTGTTGCTTCAACGACTTGCTGCGCAGATTGTTTTACCTGCTCGCTACTTTGCTGAATGCCTGCGGTGGCGATACTAAATGACGAGCCCGACGTTGAACCTATATTCATAAGCACCTCTATCATTAAGAAAGAATCTATCTGTATATATTTTATACAGCCAAACACCAAGAGGCCAGTGTAATACTGACCTCTTTTAGACTTTATTGTTATATCGCGCTATAAAACATTTCATCTTCATCCGCAGTAGCAACCACCAAAAGCTCTTCCAGTTCTTTTGGCTGCTGGGTCACTTTATGATCGGTGTTAATACCCAACTTACGGAATAACGCTTGGTCTTTATTGGCGGCTGGGTTCGGAGTCGTTAATAAACACTCCCCATAAAAAATTGAATTAGCACCAGCAAAGAAACACATCGCTTGCATCTCTTCTGACATTTCCTCTCGTCCTGCACTTAAACGCACATGAGATTTGGGCATCATGATTCGAGCCGCCGCAATGGTGCGAATAAAATCAAAAGGATCCAAATCACCTTCTGTTTCTAACGGTGTTCCTTCCACTTTAACTAATTGGTTAATGGGTACTGAATCGGGATGTTGGGGTAAATTCGCTAATTGTCGCAGCAAGGCGATACGATCTTTCTCTTGCTCACCCATACCAACGATGCCGCCAGAGCATACCTTCATGCCAGAATCACGAACATTTTGCAGAGTTTCAAGACGATCAGAATACGTTCTTGTCGTGATGATTTCGCCATAATATTCAGGCGAGGTATCAAGATTATGATTGTAATAATCAAGGCCTGCTTCGGCTAACTGCGCAGATTTTTCTTGATCAAGCATCCCTAGAGTCATGCAGGTTTCCATGCCTAAATCTTTTACCCCTTTCACCATTGCCAAGACATAAGGCATATCTTTCGCCCGCGGAGATCGCCACGCGGCGCCCATGCAAAAGCGATCGGAGCCAGCCGCTTTCGCCGCCTTCGCTTTTTCAATAACCGCGTCTACTTCCATCAATTTTTCTTTTTCGAGCTTGGTATCGTAACGAGCACTCTGTGGGCAGTACGCACAATCCTCGGGACACGCCCCCGTTTTTATCGATAAAAGTGTGCTCACTTGCACCTGATTCGGATCAAAATACTGGCGATGTACTGTCTGCGCTTTGAATAAAAGGTCATTCAAAGGCAAGTTAAATAACTCAGCGACTTCGTCTTGCTGCCAATTATGGCGTAATTTGTCGTCGATCTCATTCACTTGGCTCATACCTTTTACACCACTCAACTGTTAGAATGCTCATTAAATTGGACTACTGATGCATAATAACTAGACACATGGACTGGTCAACTTGGATAGACAAAAAGGTATACTCGCGGTTAAAAAACGTACTGCCCGAGTTCTTAAATAGACACTGCGAGCTTTGCCTTGAAATCAATTACGATGCAGGTTTTATTTGCTCACGCTGCGAAGACTTTTTGCCGCAAGCAAGTTATCGCTGCAAAATTTGCGCAATTCCCCTGCCAGTTCAAGGGAACTGTGGCCAATGCCTGCATAAAAAACCCGCCTTCGATTATAGCCATAGCAGTTTTAGCTATGCGCATCCCATTGATAACTGGCTGCAAAGATTAAAAACTAAACGTCGTACTGAATGGGCCCATAGACTTGCAAGCCTGATGCTGAATTCTCAGCCGGAACATTTATCCCATGTTGATATTTTCACTTTTGTACCCTCATCACGCTGGAGTTTAATCAAGCGAGGCTTTAATCCAGCAGAGCTTATTGCACGAGAACTTGGTCACGCCTTAAAAAAGCCGGTGGTTGCCGACCTTGCTACTCGTAGCCACAGCCGAAATCAAAAGGAACTTAATCGCCACCAGCGTATCAATAACGTCAGTGAACATTTTCACCCAACCCGTAAAAAGCTGAAGGGTGAGCATGTAATGCTTATTGATGATGTCATGACCACAGGCAGTACCGCACATTCAATGGCTTTACTGCTCAAACAATCTGGCGCGTCGAAAGTCGGGATATGGTGCTTAGCCCGCACGCCTAAGCATTAATCTTTACTCAGCAAAGGCTATTATTGTGATTCAGTAATGGCTCAGTTATTCAGTTATACTGGCGGGGCTTAATTTCTTTACAGACTACTTGGCCAATATGACTCGCCCAGATAATACCCTCGCATCACCACCTTATGAATCCCTTAGCCCAGACACGGTGATTGACGCTGTCGAAAGCTTGGGATTATTAACCGACATGCGACAATATCCGCTAAACAGCTATGAAAATCGCGTTTACCAAGTAGGGATTGAGGAAGAATCTCCGGTTATTGTGAAATTCTATCGTCCCAACCGCTGGACAAAAGATGCCATATTAGAAGAACACCAATTTCTATTAGAGCTCGCCGAAGAAGAACTTCCAGTAGTTGCGCCATTAGAATTCAATGGCTCTACACTGTTTGAATTCAAAGATTTTTATTTCTCTGTTTCCCCAAGAAAGAGTGGCCATTCGCCAGAGATTGCTAATCGTGATCAATTAGAATACTTAGGCCGCTGGTTAGCCCGACTGCATCAAGTTGGTCGAGATTATCGCTTTAAGCACCGTCCACTGTGGAATGGCAAAGCTAATTTGGGCAAATCAACGAATAAAAGCATTATTCAGCAAAGCTGCGAAACCGTCATGAGTTCGGGTTTAATGAATGAAGATTTTGCCCCCGCTTATGAATCCCTTTGCCGTGATTTAAACGAATTAGTCGAGCAACAATATCAGCCAGAGCTGAGCGATACTCTTCGTATCCACGGCGACTGCCATGTCGGTAATCTATTGGTACGCGATGAACAACTGTATATGGTCGACTTTGATGACTGCGTACAAGGCCCGGCCATGCAAGATATTTGGATGCTATTAAGCGGTGAGCGCGAAGAGCAAATTCAGCAGCTTGAATCAATCCGTAATGGTTATGAAGTATTTCAACCTTTTCCGTATCACCAGTTGAAATGGATCGAATGTCTGCGTACGATTCGCTTGATTAAGCACACAGCTTGGGTCGCGGAACGCTGGTCAGACCCCGCCTTCCCCCTTGCCTTCCCATGGTTCACTGGGGTGCGCTATTGGTCTGAACACGTATTATCGCTGCGTGAACAACTCGCAGCATTGCAACACGAACCACTGTTTATTAATGAATAATATATGAGGACATTTCTATGAATAAAATGATCATCGCAAGTTTAGTTACCCTTGCCGCAAGCACTGCTAATGCTGAACAAGAATCTGCCGCAAAGGGTTTATACGTGGGTGGTGGTATTAGCTATAACGACCTCGATGCAGGATCAATTTTCAAAGAAGTGGATAATGATTCAGCCTCTGGCTTTCAGCTATTTGCCGGCCTGCCTATTGAAAGCTCAATAAAAGGCTTCGAGACGTTTGTTGAACTTGGATATTTCCAAACCAACAATCTTAAGATAGCACCCAATGTTAAAGAACGTGTGAAAGGTGTTTCTGGCTCGTTCGTATTGCAAAGAGACTTAAATGAAGTCGATCCTAACCTATACGCACTGGCTCGTATCGGTGTAGAACTGGGTGATGACGACGGCATGCTCATGGGTGTAGGCGCAGGCTATCGCTTATCACCGAAAGTAGAATTGCGTGCAGAGTTTGTCAATAAAGATCTAATTACATCTTACCAAGCAAACGCACTGGTTCGCTTTTAATCGCCCTTAAAAAATTAAGTGCGAATTAAAATGAACATACGATGCAACAGTTACTCAATTAACAGAGTAACTGTTGCATATGATCAATAAAGGTATCGGCTAGCACTTCATTGCTAGCATCCTTAATCGAAATGCCATGGTTATAACCATAGGTTACAGCCACAGACTTTACCCCTGCAGCCGCCGCCGCTTTAATATCAGAAATTGAATCCCCAACCATAATCGCCTTTTCTGGCTGACTACGCAGGTTTTTCAAAGCTGTTTGTATGGGCAATGGATGCGGCTTTTTATGCTCAAGATCATCCCCACAAATAATATCATCAAACAAATGCCGAATATGTAATGCGCTTAATAAAGGCAAAGTAAAACGCCTAGGCTTATTAGTAATTAAACCCATTTTAATATCGGCTGCACTGAGATCGGCTAATACTTCACTAATACCATCATATAGGCCCGTTGCCTTTACCAATCGCTTAGCATAAGCAAATTCGAAAATAGAGTACGCCGTAGCATACGCGCCATCTTCTAATTCATCGCCACTATCTTCTAACGCACACTTAACCAGCGCACTCGCACCATTGCCAACCCAGCGATTCACTTTCGCCTCGCCAGCGGCACTTTTACCAATACTTTGCAGCATCAGATCAATCGCCGCGGCCAAATCAGGTACGCTATCAACGAGCGTACCATCAAGATCAAACAAGACGGTATCAATAGACTGAGCGCATAACTCAGCTACTTGCTTAGAAAAAAGAGTGGGAATGCTCATAAAAGAGAAAACTCATAAAAAGTTATTTGGCTAAAGTTTCATCGGCCAATTTAAGTTCAGCGCGCATATCATCAATAACCGCTTTATAATCTGGCTTACCAAAGATTGCAGAACCCGCAACAAACGTATCAGCACCCGCTTCAGCACAGGCACGAATGTTATCAACCTTCACCCCACCATCAACCTCTAGGCGAATATCAAAGCCAGAATCATCAATCATTGCTCTCGCTTCTTTTAACTTTTCCAACGTATGAGGGATAAACGACTGACCACCAAAGCCAGGGTTCACCGACATCAGCAAGACCATGTCTAACTTATCCATCACATGCGCCATATGGTGCAAAGGCGTTGCTGGGTTAAATACCAAACCTGCTTTACAGCCACCGTCTTTAATTAACTGCAAGCTGCGATCGATGTGGTCAGAGGCTTCTGGATGAAAGGTAATATACGTCGCACCCGCTTTAATGAACTCGGCAATCATATGATCAACTGGCTTCACCATTAAATGCACATCAATATCCGCCGTCACACCATGCTTACGTAACGCCGCACAGACCATAGGTCCAATCGTTAAATTGGGTACATAGTGATTATCCATAACATCAAAGTGAACGATATCTGCACCCGCGGCTAATACGTTATCAACTTCTTCCCCTAAACGGGCAAAATCGGCGGCTAAAATGGAAGGAGCTATTTTATAGTCAGACATAACAATCTCAACGAGAAGTGGGAGTAATAATCAATTAACGTATTTTAGATGGAAAATATCATAAAAGTAAGGAAGAACTTTTGCTTGTTAACTAGGCTTAAAGGAATCACTCGAATTGAAGGTTGCTATGAAGTCTCAGACATTAGTCATTTTATTACTGATCGCTAGCACGACGAGTTTCTTTGCTAAAGCCGCAGAAGAAGAATCAATAGCAACAGAAGACACGACAATAACAGAAGAAGCAAAAGCCGCAGAAAATGTAGCAGCGCCGAACGATACTGCGACTCTTGAACGCCACTTTCCCGATGTTGAAAATAAACGATCTGCTGCACTCTTGCAGCATATGACCTTAATGAAGCGGGAAGATGAAGTTATCAATCTGAGTAATGCTCTAGAAGAATTTTATGGTTTGTATTTACCCCAAGCGAGTGGTCAGCCACAAGGGGCAATACTGATACTTCATGACGAGCAACAGCATGGTCATTGGCCAGAAGTGGTTGGCCCACTGCGTGAATATTTACCGTTATTTGGCTGGGATACATTAACCATAGAACTACCACATAAGTTGAAGCGTCAACGAATTGCAAGAGAAAACGTTGCGGCCGCCAAAACATTAGACGCACAAAATAATGATGAGCAAGCATCCACGGGACTGGACTCAGAAAATGGTGACGCAGAGGGCACGACTCAAGAATCAGAAAATCAAGAAATGGAAAACAAAGAAAAAAAAGACAGTGATGGGCCAGCCGATATTGCCGCAGAAGATCTCAAGGGCGAAAATACAAAAACAGACAATGATGATAACGAGCCTGCTCTGCCACGACTAGACAAGCTTCCTGACTTACCCATGGCAGAAGCCGATACCGAAGTCGCAGAACAAGAAAGCATTATCGATCTTATTGCAGACTATCAATCTCAAAACCGCGAACGCATTAATACCGCCATTGAATATCTGCATCAAAAAAAGAAATTCAACTTAATCATCATTGGTTTTGGCCAAGGAGGATCGTGGGCCATCGATTATGTTTATCGCCAAATTCAACAAGATCAAGACCCCAAAGGGCTGACCTTAATTACCATTGACGCTTTACCCAACCCATACGATGAAGATTTGATTAATCAACAACTCACAGACATCTCAGTACCTTATCTCGATTTAATACAACATACAAAATACGCACTTGATCGCTCAACAAAAACTCGCCTAGCAATTATGCGACGCAGCAATAACAATCGCTACCAGCAAATCGTAACCCAAGAAATTACGAGCTATACCGAATTAGAAAATCCAACCAACAGGCGAATCCGAGGTTGGATTAAAAAAAATGCCGGGGGAATGCAAGTTCCTGTCAAAGACAAACCTTAAAAAGGTTTTTTGATAATGTGATAAGGATCACCCTGACCAAGCACCGCCGCCAACTCGTCGCTGGTTAACCAAGTATCGTCAGCTTTACCTAATTGCTGAGCCAAACGCAAAGCGCCGTGGGCCCATGTGCATTTATTCGCGAACAACATACCATCGCTATCAAGCGTCCCGCCTTGATTGATATAACCCAAAGCGGACGTTTTAGCCGCACCTAAATCAAGAGGTCGACAACACGCGAGTATGGCCTCTGGATGACCATGGCAGAAAAACAAACGCTGCTTAATAGTATTAGGAAACAATGCATCAGTCAGCGACTTGCTAGCCTGAATTTTTTCTTCCCACGAATCCCTAGACTGGCGAAAACGTCCAGGTTCCAATACAAAGACAATACTATGCCCTTGATTCATCGCGGTTAGACGGTCACTCAATAATAATGTTTGCTGCAGTTGATAAGCGCCTACCGCCACCAGCTGAATGTCAGCATGGCAATTACCTCGCAAACATAAAGCACCTTGCTCCACTAACTGCTGAGCCTGTTCTGGGCTGAGCAAAACAGGCAGTTTCGATTTAGCGACGACCACATTCCATACCGACCCCAAATCACTGTAACAAGCGCGCAATACACTCATCGCGCTATTTGCATCTGCTGGAAATACAACCCGCGCCATATCGCTCATTTCATTTAATAAAGACTCCGACAAATTGGGGTCTTGATGACTTTGCTCATTTTTGCCATTTTCCCAAACATGAGACGTTGCAACCACAGGTAAAGACAACCAACCTGCGGGGTCATCACTTTCTTTTTGATGACGAGAAAAGATAACCGCTTGTCGAATAGCCCCTAACATTTTCATCGCAAACGATTCGTAGGAAACAACAAGATTTAGCCCTTGGTGATTCGCCAAACATGCAGAAATAACCGCTTCTTCATTCAGCGCTGTAATCACCCTGCCATCAATAGCCTCTGCAATACTCGCTTCTGGATTTGTGACACGATGCTTGAGTAATTCTAAGGTTTTAGAAAAACGATTAGACGATAATTCATCGGGGTTACCGACTCGTATTCTTAACTTAGAATTGACTTCTGCCAGCTCGACAAAATAATCGTCCATCGCCTGCGCAGGTGAATAATGCTTGTCTAAATTTTGCCACTTCGGCTCTGGCAAAGTAACGGTGACTTCTTTAGCCACATAAGGTTTTGTAGGCTGACGTAAACAATGCGCGGCTTCTTTCCACGTCGCTTCCGCATTAAATAACGCACGCGCACCTTGATTAAATAAGCCTCTAGCAACCTCATCAAAGCGAGGATTTTGCTGCAAAGGCAAACCATGAGCAGCATTCGTTCCTGCACCAGGAAAACCAAACCCTTTTTCGGTTTCGGCAATGCAATAAGGTAAAGCAACAGGGTATTGTAATTCACCGCGTTTAATCTTTTCCGCCTGGGCAGCTAAAGATTCTTCCATTGTAATAATGGCCCAAACAAAAGCGGCAGGATCTCGGCCATCAATCACAACAGGATCAAACCCTTGGTGCGCTAAATGCTCGGCAAACCAAGCACTATCACCTTGCTGAGCCGTCATTGTTCGCTGATCAATCCGACGCCCGTTAGCAATCATAATCGGACATACCGAACCGGTATCTTCTGCTCGCCACCAACGAGCAGCCCAATCACTGCCGCGCTGCTCTTCAAATGCACCATCACTTAAAAAAGCGACTAAACGCTCCCCTGGTAAGGGTTGATGAACATAATGCAAAGCAGCAAAACCCAAATATCCCCCCTCAATGCTGGCACCTTTTGTATTGACATTCACATGGCTTCCTAATGGTGATGCGGGCTTACCTTGTGACGATACTTCGTAGCTATAAAATGCCCGGACAAAATCCGTTAGGCCTTTATCCGTTAACGGAAACTGCTGTTGTCTATCGGTTTTCGCCAGCCCTGTTAATAACTGCAAAGCATCAATGGCGGCCACACAATGGCCTTGCCCCATCAACCAATCTCGATGCGCTCCGGTTAAAGTATTCGCCGCTAAAAAACCGGCAAATGCAGGCACCATATTAAGTGATCCGCCCGTATGCCCTTGCGGATCTTGCTTAAAATCATCGGCGATTAATTCTCGACCATCTAGGTGCACAGACTTGCTATACGTCATATGCGCTACCAACCACATGGCTTGATTGGTAATAATATCCAAAGCCGATAAACACTGATAAAAATCGTCTATCTTTTGAATTTTTTGCTGTTGTAATAATTGTTCGGCTAAACTTTTAATACGCTGCTGGGTTTGTTCACTATGATGAATAACTCCATGGCCATTAGCCCAATTAGAAAAACTTCCATCCATGCCATCACTATTCGTCATATGTATTTTCACCCTTATCTCGATCAATCGTTACGCTATATCTTGGCCAGTCACACCAGAAATTATAGTTTACGAAAGCTCAGAATAGTCGCCTTGTGTTAAATCAAGATTTAACCTGCTTTATCAAACCGGATCAAAATCTAAGTAGGTAAGAGCAAATGCGTTATAATCTGACATAACTTACTAGCGTTGATTTACCCCATGCCGTCAATTCCAAAAAACTTAACTACCTGTATTCAAAAAATGCTGGCTGATGCCAGTATTAGCGAACAAGTTTTACCTCAGTGTCCAGAGATCAAACTGTGGCTAGTTGATCCTGCTCCCATGCAGCGTTCATTTAGCCAAGAAGAAATATTAGCCATACAAGCTTACCCAGCCTATTGGGCTTTTTGCTGGGCCAGTGGCCAAGTATTAGCACGCTATATTTTACAAAATCCTGAACTGGTAAAAGATAAACGTATTATGGATTTTGGAGCAGGATCTGGCATCGTCGCGATTGCCGCCATAATGGCTGGGGCCAAGCACGTCATCGCCTGCGACATTGACCCAGATGCACTGCTATCGTGCCAAGAAAATGCAAGACTCAATAACGTAGAATTTGAATTGCACGGTGACTTGTTTGAGTTTGACCAAGAGATCGATTTATTAATTGCCGCCGACGTATTATACGATAAAGAAAATCTGCCTTTGCTAGACGTATTTTTGCAGAAAGCACCTGAAGTATTAGTAGCCGATTCACGAGTAAAAAACTTTGACTTTCCTCCCTATACTGCCATTGGCCAAATTGATTCTTTCACAGTTCCTGATCTTGATGAATTGGATGAATTTCGCTTAGTGAATCTGTATAAAGCGAATCGAATATGAGTAGTCATTATTAGATCAAAGCCTTCTCTAAACAGGCAATTAAAGCATTCATAAATCAACCAAACAGCGCTATAGTGAATGTATGCAAAGTTTATTGGTTCTTCGTGCTTTGTATATGAAGTCGCTCACCCATCATGTATTAGATACTTGCTATATGGAAAACAATAATGGCACCGATATCATCAGCAGGTAGTTTTGCAATACCTGCAACCCAACCTTCTCGCAAACAAGCTGAACCTACGGTTACAGCCACTGACAATGAGAAGTCTGTTCAACAGACACTAAGGGTAAATGATGATCAAGGCCGCAAACCCAGCGAGCAAGTAAAAGCGACATCGGTCAATACACCCGCGGAACAGCAGGTGAGTAATGAAGAACAGCAAAAAATTGAGGTCGCACAACAAGAGGCACAAAGAGCTGAATTTAATCAGCAAGCTGGCAATGTCCGCAATGCAGAGCCTAACGAAGTGCGACCTTCTTCTCAGACGATACAACTTCCGCAATCAGCAGCGGCTGCATCAGAAAGCACAAAAAATGAAACAACTCAAAACGAAAGCATCGAAAATAATAGAGTTCAGCGTGAAACCGATTCCGCTAATAAACCCGCGATTGATATCTTCAATCAGTTTCAGAACATTAATGCAGCTCCCCGCCAAGGCCAAGAGCTGAATCAATTCGTCTAAAAATTTTAAAAAATACCAATGACAATACCTGTCGCTCAATGACAGTATTTTTGGATGCACGTCTCAAAAAACAATAAAATACTCTTCTCAGTAACAAAAAATTACGCTAGCAACTACTTCACGACCTGCTTTAGCAGTATGATACTATGCAACTGCATAATAGGATTATATGCAGAGCGAATCATGGAATATTCGGTTATATAAAAATTAAAAGCGTTCTAAATTTAGAGAGTAGTTATGAGTCTCAACCTTTGTAATATTCCCAATGCACGAGAAAATAAAGAATCTAAGTTTGTCGGTACAATAAAGTGCCAATTTAGATTGCCAGGCTTGGTGCGTACCGACACAGAAAAGAAAAAAAATGCGATAGAGAAACGCTTAAATCAACGTTTCAAAGATTTGAACATGTATTGCGCACACTCTCGTAGCCCCATACAAATTCAAGTAAATAAAGAGAAGTCTTGCCTAAACTTTATTGTTGATATTAAGGTTTATTACATCAATGAAAGCGATAATGCTGAAGTTTCAGCCGCGCGCTTTTTTGCTAAAATTGGCCGATTAATCCCTACAATCATTCTTGGCAGCTCTACTTGGGTAGCAGAATACGCGGGCTTAAGTACTAACATTTTGCCCTCTTATCTTTTTGCTTTAGAAGAAGCCTTAGGTTTATATGAACCCAGTGCAATCTCGGCATAAGCAAAATTTTAGCTATGCAATAAAAAAGTGACAGGGCCGTCGTTCACTAAAGATACTTTCATATCCGCTGCAAATTGCCCTGTCGCGACAGAAATATTTTTATGTTTTGCTTTGCTAATAAATTCTTCATAAAGCGCTTTAGCAATATCAGGTTTTGCAGCGGTTGAAAAACCTGGGCGCAACCCTTTGCTGGTATCGGCGGCTAACGTAAATTGTGAAACAACCAGTAGACTGCCATTAACTTGCTGCACATCAAGATTCATTTTTCCTTCATCATCAGAAAAAATACGATAATGGCTTACCCGATGTAAAAGCTTATCAACCGAATCAGAATCATCTCCTTTCTCAACACCTAATAAAACAACCAAGCCTTGCCCTATGTTTGAAAAAACGCGGCCTTCAATAGTGACGCTGGCTTCACTTACTCGCTGTATTAATGCCTTCATTTTTATTTCCCAAATATTAAAATCCAAACAGCTATCTACCGCTATCTATTGATACTCAACCATTAGACTGGCATGATGAAAATTCTTTTTAAAACCTGATAGATGACCTATGTTAACTCGCCGTACTTTTGCCATTTTATTTTATACGATAGCGACCTGGATAGTTACTGGTTTGGCCGCCTCAGCGAGCTACGCTACAGAAATCTACATCAGCGTAGACGAGCAAGGTAACCGAGTCTTCTCAGACCAACCAAGCAAAGAATCGCGTAAGCACAAACTAAAAGAACTCAGCATCATACCTGCGATTAAAATACCGTCTAAAACAGCCACCAAAAATAAAGCAGAAGACGAGTCTGTTTATCAAACCCTCACCATTACAAGCCCCTCTGCGGAAACCTATTTTACGCGCGATAAGCTTGGCAATATAAATGTCTCAGCCCAGATTGTTCCGAAGCTAAAAGAAGGCGACGAAGCAACGCTACTCATCAATGGTAAAGAGGTTGAAAGCGGTAATCATCTTAGTTGGCAGCTCACCAATACGGATCGAGGCGAACACGCCCTGCAAGTTGTTGTTCGTAATAAAGAGACCAAAGAAGAACGCATCAGCAGTCAGACTGTCACCGTTTATGTGCGCCGATAAGGCTACCTTTATAACGCACTGCTAGCAAGCACCTGCCACCCCATTGCGCACAAATTTGGTGCACTTTTAAAAATTACGCTCCATTTTAGCCCAATCATCCATTATGATATCTTTATAACGCCTCACATACGTGCGTATTGATGAATGGCTCACTTCTTGCTTTAAGTCAGTTTTAGCCGCCAAAAGCTTAGCCACAAGGAAAGGTTTAAACATGATTGCGTCAGCGGTCCTCAACCAGCAACTACTCGAATACCTGAATACTGGCATATTGTTGCTCGATGTTGATCTATCGGTTATTTATATGAATCCAGCGGCGGAAGTACTGCTACAAGTCAGTGGCCGTCGCGGTATTGGTGAGCCTTTTTATGACCTTGCTTGGGAATCTGACAAAGACCGCGAAGCATTACAAGGTTCTATCAATACCGGCTACACATTCACAAAACGTGAAACCGAAGTAACCTTACATAATACGCAAAGCATTACTGTTGATTACAGCGTCAGCCCCATTGTTCATCCAGAAAGCCGCACTCCTTGCCTACTGATCGAAATTCAGGGGCGAGATCGTTTAATGCGCATCTCCCGCGAAGAACAAATTCTAGCAAAACAAGAATCAACCCGAGAGTTTATTCGTGGTATGGCCCATGAAATTAAAAACCCACTTGGCGGAATCAGAGGCGCAGCTCAATTATTATCTCGCGCATTGCCAGATCAATCCCTGGATGAATATACCAATATCATCATCGAAGAAGCTGATCGTTTGCGCGACCTTGTTGATCGCTTATTAGGCTCTAATCAATTGCCTAAAGAAGAATCGACCAATATTCACGAAGTATTAGAGCGTGTTTGTCAGTTAATCGAAGTTGACCAGCTTGGAGATATCAAAATCATTCGCGATTATGATCCTTCCATTCCTGAATTTATTAGCGATAAATCGCACCTTATTCAAGCAACCTTAAATTTGTGCCGAAATGCCGTACAAGCCATGGTAGAAGCCAAAATAGAACAACCAACTCTCACGTTACGTACGCGGACTAAAAGTCAATTTACTATTGGCCATCAACGCCATCGGTTGGTCGCTAAAATCACCATCGAAGATAATGGCCCGGGCATTCCACAGCACCTGAAAGAAAATTTGTTTTACCCAATGGTCAGTGGCCGCGCCGAAGGCACAGGCCTCGGTTTATCCATCGCACAATCATTGATTAATCAGCACGAAGGCATCATTGAATATACAAGCGACGTTGGCCGTACTGAATTCTCTATTTATTTACCACTTAAAAACTCTTAGGACGAATCAATATGAATACTGTATGGATTATTGATGATGATAAATCAATTCGCTGGGTACTGGAAAAAGCGCTAGAGCAAGCCAACATTCCTTGCCGCGTATTTGAAAGTGCAGAGCCTATTATGGGCTTATTAGAAAAAGAAACGCCTGCGGCCATCATGACCGACATTCGCATGCCGGGTATCGATGGGCTAACGCTATTAGCACAAATCAACGAAGCTCACCCAGCGTTGCCAGTCATCATCATGACGGCACATTCAGATCTTGATAGTGCGGTAAGTTCCTATCAAAGTGGGGCTTTTGAGTACTTGCCAAAACCGTTCGATGTTGATGACGCGGTTACCTTAATACAAAGAGCAATTGCTCATTACGAAGAACAGCAAGCCAATAATAGCGCTGTTGAAGAATTGCCCAATAATACGGAAATTATTGGTGAAGCCCCTGCTATGCAGGAAGTTTTTCGTGCCATTGGCCGCTTATCGCAATCGAACATCACGGTGTTAATTAATGGTGAATCCGGAACCGGTAAAGAACTCGTTGCTCACGCATTACACAAGCATAGCCCTCGCGCGAGTGAGAGTTTCATTGCCTTAAATATGGCCGCCATTCCAAAAGACCTTATTGAATCTGAATTATTTGGCCACGAAAAAGGCTCGTTTACCGGCGCAGGCGGACAGCGTCGCGGTCGCTTTGAACAAGCGAATGGCGGCACACTGTTTCTTGATGAAATTGGCGATATGCCAGCCGATACGCAAACCCGTTTATTACGCGTATTAGCCGACAGTGAATTTTATCGTGTCGGGGGCACCACCCCGGTAAAAGTCGATGTGCGAATTATTGCCGCAACACACCAAGATCTAGAAGGCTTAGTGAAAGAAGGCCGTTTCCGTGAAGATTTATTTCATCGCCTAAACGTTATTCGTATTCACATTCCTCGTCTTTCAGATCGCAGTGAAGATATCCCACGCTTACTTAAGCATTTTTTAAATTCTGCTGCGGAAGAATTGGATGTTGAAGTAAAAACATTGAAACCAGAAACATCCGATTATCTATCAAAACTTGATTGGCCAGGTAACGTTCGACAGCTCGAAAATACCTGTCGCTGGATTACGGTGATGGCCTCTGGACGAGAAGTTCATATCAATGACCTACCACCGGAACTACTAGACCAAGAAACCGCCGCGCCGACCTCTGGCAATTGGGAACAAGCGTTATTGTACTGGGCTGACCAACAACTAACCCAAGGTACTCCTGCGCTATTAGATGTTGCTGTCCCCATTTTTGAACGCATCATGATTGAAACCGCGCTAAAACATACCGCAGGTCGTCGCCGCGATGCGGCCGTATTATTAGGCTGGGGGCGTAATACCCTAACCCGTAAAATCAAAGAGCTAAATATGGATGCCGACGAGCACCAAGAGGAAGAAGAAACAGACGCTTAACTCCACGTGAGATTAACGAACAATCTCACGCCAATAAATCATGCGGTCAGTTCCCCGGAACTGACCGAAAGTGATTCTTCCAAATGGATTATCGGCATAATTACCATCGTTATCATTTTCGGTATTTAACCACGGTAAATACGTATTCGTATCGTAGCGATAAATCACCGACCCTTCATTGCCTAACCCTGCTTCATCAAACACAATATTACCAATACCCAAAGTAATATCTAAATTCAATAAGGGGCTTGTATCACCATCCGCTAAATTATCCGTATAAGAACTCACATCTGCTATTAATGGCGGATCGGTATCCAATAACGTCGTACAGTTATCATCCGTATTTAATACAAAGTTTGGCCCATTAAAATACTCAGTGCGAACGGTCATATCAAGAGGAGAAGTTTCTGGGCCAAAAACATTACTGAGTTTTAATTGACCAAAGCGAATATCCAGGCCTCCTGTCAACTCAAGCGCATCACAGTCATCTATCGCAGTGCAGTTTGAGCTTGTATTCGCACGCATATTCAGTCCCGTTAAAGCACTAATACCGCCATCGTTATCACTTAACTGAATGCCTATTTTTAAATCCTGATAAGGACCATCAGGTGTGCCAGAAGCTAAACGATCAAAACGGCCATCATCAACATAAACATAATCGCCATTACTCCAACTGGTAGTATTAAAACCGTTTAATCTTGATTGGTAGTTGGTTCCTTCATTATTATTTTCTGCGACCAAAGACAACGTTGCTTTAGCAAAATCACCGTCATAATTTAAGGTTTTAATACCCGCCGTATTACGCGCCTCTAATTCATAACTCACACTCATTCCTGGTTGATCCATATAGCTAAAGCTGCCACAGCTATTGGAAACAGTTGAAGAGATCAGCGAAAAACTGGCTGGATAAAAGCGTCCGACATTTGTTTTTACTCCCGCTATATTGGCAGTACTTGCTAACAAATAATTATCTAAAGTCACTTCTAAATCAATGATGCCAACTTCGCTCCACGATAAGTTAACAGCAGGATTACCATCCGTAATTCCATCAGTAAAAAATCCAGCGCCTACCGAAGTGTTAATGGATGTCGATGTTAAATTGCCACTATTTCCTGGATTCGGAAGTATTAATGTATGGGTAACCACTAAAGACTGAAGACTGCTATTTTTCTCTTGGCCAAAGTTAGGTGTACTCGTGTTGTTAGTCACATCGCTGCCAGCATCTGGAAAACCATCATTATTAGTATCATCAATTGCTTGCCAATTTACTGCACGAACCCTCATCGAAAAATCAGAACCCGCACTAACAAAACGCGTGCCACCTGAGTTGCTTGCTTCATAGTCACCCGTTAAGCCTAAGTCAAAGGTAAATGGTCGTACTACAAATTCGTTACTACTGCCTGTTAATGTGAAGGCGGGATCAAAATCTGGATTAGGCGAAGGCTCTGGAACATTTAAATTCGCATGAAGTTGTATTTTACCCGCATCAGGAAAAGTAAAATGAAAAGGTGCGCTGCCATTAGCATCAAATATCATATTAAGATTTGTATACGCTAAACCACTGTTATCATCTGTTCCGGTTATATTTTTTGTTTCATCAGCACTAACTAACAACTGTGCGGTACTACAACTATCAGGATCAACACAGCTATAAGCCAAGCTGACCGTCTGCGGCCCTGACAGAGCAACTTCACAGGCACCTGTGTCGGTATTGGTTCTAACCGCTCTCAACTCTAAGCTTTGATTATTAGGCGCTACACTTGAAGACTTGCCTGATATTTGCGTAGTGATCGGATTATTATCAGTATTACTAGCATCGGCATAAAAACGAAAAGCGGCATCTAAGAAAGAAATTCTAGGGTCTTCGCTAGTGCCATCCTCGTCAGAAAATGTACCATCGGTCACATCGATATCAATATTTGCTAAAGCCGATGTTTGCTGTAAATAAAAACTCGTACTAGAAGTACCTGCGAGGATTGTCACTGGCGAAGAAATTATTCCTGTCACTGCTGGCGTTGTCGTGATACTAATGTTGGTATCACTAAGAACATTTACGGGATCATGATCAATGTTGTGAGCCGTAAGAGTGACCTCTGAGCCTTCACATGTTAGCCCAGGGCTCGTAACAGAAATATCATAATGGTCGACAATAACAAATGTTTGTATTGGCTGAGCTGCGCAAACTTTTAAATCACCAATTTCATGGATATTTGCCGAACCACCAGTTGATCCAGTAAAAGACACTACCCAGTTTTCAGGCACCACTGCTTGATTAGTATTTAAATCATAAATATTAAATTGTGGAATCACCGTTTGATAAGATGAACCTGTTCCTGTTGTATCTCGCTGAACACTGACAGTTGCGACTCCACCTCCAGACGTATGATCAATAATAATTTTATAACGGTGTCCTGGATTTGGATTGTTACCGCTTTGATCTATACCTGGTGTTAAGCTAGAAGTTCCCGTCAAGAAAGGATAACCCGAAGTTCCATTACCCGATCCTCGCAAAGAAATACTATCTAGCACTCGACTATTGCTACCGCCCCCCTCTCGACCTTCTCCACTAGTCGAAAAATTACCATATTCATCTAAACCAACTCCAAGCCAACCACCCGCAAAACCATTAATACCCGTTTTTTGTGCATAACCTAAAGAACCACCAAATGCGCCAGCTGTAGGGGTAACTGAAGCATCCGAAAAGTTAACAGAGATTCCGTCCGCACCACTGCCACCGTAGCCATAGTAATCAAATTCAATTTCTATTCTATTGTCTGCTCCTGGAAATTGATTCAATAGTGTTGCAAAAGTAGAAACATCATTCGATGCATCCGTTAAACGCAAGCGCCCATTAGCAACAATCGTTGGATCTCCAAAAGAACCACTACTATTTCCCACAGACCAACTATCAGATAAATCACCAGGACCAACAAAATTATCGGTAATGCAATTAATCTCACACGATAATGAGAAACTATCGGAGCTATTACTAGCGATACTATTACCATCAAGATCTTCTACATTATTAACAGTAAGTGTATAAGGAGTTAAGTCGCTTAAATCATTTGCAAGAGTCAAAGTGACAGTATTTGTTGCCAACGAAGCGTTAGCGATTGAAATAGAATTATTGCCAGCACTTACCAATGAATAATTATTAATATTTTGTGCTGTCACTGAATCTAATGTTTCAGAAAATTGAATAATAATTTCAGATAATGTTGAGCAGTTAGTTGATAGCGATGTGATTTCGGGAGCGACGACCAAGGGGGCTAAAACGACAGTATGTGATACACCATCATCATTACTTACCGTTGTAAGAGCATCTCGACTTCCTGTTGATCCTTCGTTTGTTAATAACTGATAAGCAGACATCGTCGTGAGACCATTGTTATTATCGCCTGTCTCTAAATCATAAATTTCAGTCATTGTATTATCAGGGGTAAATGATTGATTACCCGCCTCTAATGAATAAAAGGTAATTAACATTCCATTAGGATTTGTAGCATTCACTGCATTGGCTCTGACGCTACTACCATTCATTCCTACGTTTGTTGCAAAATTATCAATGGGAATAATGCTAGCACCACGATAGACTTGCATATTAATAATTACTCGGCGTGAATTTCCCCAACTCCAAGGGTAGGTTTCTGCCGGAGTATTAACATCACTATTGGTAGCTACTTTATAATAAATTGACTGTAAGACATCATCATCTTGTTGCTGATTTCCTATTTCGGTCCAACCTAACGGAGGTGTAATAGCGTTCACACTATTACTATCACGTATAATAACATGTACAATTAAGACATCACCAACAGCCAAGGTTGAGGGTGCTGTGAATGTATAATTAGTACCAAACCCTGAAGCACTAGAATCACTCTCAAATGTAATCGCTGAAAAAACAATATTCGCAAAAGTTAATAAATAAATATATATAACTGCTCGTAATACGATACTCATTTCAATCGTACCTCGACCGTACGCTCAGCGTTGGCATTATCACAACGTCCGATACTCTTTATTGTGCAATAAGTATTACCATTAACAGAAAAACTGGTGCAGTTTGTTGCAGCACGACATTGGTTCAATCCTTTTACTGAAAAATCATAAACTAAATCAGGACTACTTCCACACGTACACGGTAATACCGAAAGAGCATCCTTCGCTCTTAGTTGAGCACCACTTTCTGCTGCATAAAATGCACGTAAAGACAATATATTTTGACCATAAGACTGACTGCTAGATTCATTAATTCTATTTACGGCAACCGCGATAATACTCATAATAATGATGATAAAAAGAGCCACAGGTAAACCTAAGCCTTTTTGTTTAGAGAATATCATTGGCGCTGGAGTATATTTTTTTTGATTAAGGTACATTACGTAGTTGTACCTCTTGGGTGATATCAACTTGCTCTGCCGATAAGCCTCCACGCTCTATAATGAGACTCATTCTAACCACTGAATTTCTTTGCAGCTGAGCAGGTATTATATTAAATTTCAGGCTATTCGTTTTTAATGAATCAGCAATTAAGACTCGATTAGTGCCTGAGGTTGGAAGGCTACTCGTGCTATCAAGATTAAAACCATAATTTTGATAGCGCCATAGACGCCCATCAGCATCATCACAAAAACTTATAGGTTGATCGACTAAGAAAAAACGCTTTCTAGGGGACTCCGTTGGGAAACGATACGTCGCCGCAGCCGCAAAGGTAAGTGTTTGTAGGTCAGCAGAAGGGATTCCAACAGTACTGGCCGTAGCTGTCGTCGCTGAGACCGATTCATTATTACCATAAACCGACATTAAACTATTAGGATAAACGGCTACGTAGCCGGATTCTGTTCCATTCGCCGTTACAAATTTAATGCTTTCAAAGCTTGTCGCTGCACTAGCGGTAGGAATCGATACGTATTCAGAGCTATGAAGAATAGGCACCAGCTCTAAACATTCATTTCCCCCGTCAGGAAAAGTACGAACACTGTTCGGTAATGCACGGCGTACTTCACGTAATACTTTTTCGATCGCGATGGTTGCCGTACTCGCAATAGCCTGACGTTCTGCAGTATCCACCAAACCCTGCGCTGAATTTGAAATGAAGCTAAGACTACCGATTGAAATAATACCAAGCACAACAATAACCATAATCAGTTCAATCAGCGTAAAACCACGCTTATTTCTGACTAAGCTACTCATCAATCGCTTTTGCTGAGTGATATTCATAAGTCCGCTCTAAACACAGAAAAAACCAAATTTTGATTCGTCGGTGATGTAATGGTGATCGCTATTAATTTACTATTATTAGCTGCCGCATTGGTTGGGCCAATACACTGAACCTCAATACTGACAGTATAGCCACTGTAGTTTGAAGCAGCAGTCGTATCTAAAAACGATGGATTCTCAACCAAGTTATGATAATCATCAACGTCATCATAATTACGTGCCAATCTTGATTCACCAGCATCTTCACCACTAATAGAGCAAGTGCCAACAAGACCCCCTCCTAAAGGAGAATCTTCTTGGTAACGCATGGCTAAAATCTCATCAAGATAAGCTTGAGAAAGCTGTGTCGCTTTGCTCTGCCAAAGAGGGTCAGCATTACGCCCTACTCCCGAAAATAGACTGCTCGACAGCGCTGTTAACGCGATACCAATAACGACAATGGTAATAACCAGTTCAATCAGACTAAAGCCTTTCACTTTACTCTTAGTAAAAGACGTTCTCTCGCTCATTTTTTGCTTAATAAGCATAGGAGCAGACGCTTTAAGGTAAGCATGTTCCTTCATAAGCATATCCTGAGGGGCTAATACAAAGCTCAAAATCGGTGGCGGAATCAATACATATTCTAAGGTTTTGAGAAGGAATCCTATTACCATCACCATCAAATATCACCGTAAAAGGGGCCGTTGATAATGAAGAACAGGCAGCGGTTAAGTTCGTACCAAAACGAATTTGTTCCGAACCTCGTTCAATTTTGGCCTCATAACTTGTACCCGCCCCATCAGAAATAACGAAATTCCAATCGCCAGAATTTTCAAATACGTTGAATATTAAATTATCAATAGAAGAGGATCGAGATAACGAAGTTTGTTGTGCTAAACGAGCAGAAGCCAATAATTGATTTTTTATAATCGCTGTGGAATATCCCTGCTTTTGTGGGAAACGACTAATAGCAAAAGTTGAAAGTATCCCCAGCAAAATGATGACTGTAATAAGTTCAATTAAAGTAAAGCCTTGCTGGAATTTCATAAATAAAATTGCAAGAGCCAAAGGCTCTTGCAAAGTTCAATAGACTTAACAGCCAGTAATTACTAAAGTATAATCAGGGGAGCCATTTGCAGCTGCCTCTGTATAAGTCACACGACAAGTAGCAGGGGTTGGCGCGCCAATAACATCAAACGTTGTTGCTGTTGTTGAAGTAGTATCGTCAACTGTATAATCCGTGGCCGTAACTTGTGCAGCTAAGTCTATTGCAGCGTTATCGGGATAACCATTAACCATGGCTATAGAAGTACCTTCTAGCAAAACTGTAGCCGCAGTCCCACCATCAGCTAACCACTGCGCATGAGCAATATTTGCAGCTGATTTTATAGCACCGTTCAAACCATTAATACTCGCAATCCTTGCCTCACCACCAAGATCAGCAAATCGTGGCAATGCGAAAGCCGATAAGACGCCTAAAATAACAATTACCATAATCAATTCAATTAAGGTAAAACCTGCTTGTTTGTTGATCTTTCTCATAGATCGCTCCTAGCCATCACTTTCAATAATGCTCAAAAAAAGTATTAACTTGACCTGTTGCCAGATCATATTCAATACGAAAATCATCTTCACTTAGAAGATATCTAAATCGACAGGTTCCTTGATAAAACTCAAAAAGATAAACATCAGTTTTAATGCTATTACTCTCAAATTCCACCTCAGGGGTCGACTCTTTTAATAAGCCATTCCATAGCCTTTCACAGGTTTTTTTGCTGACTGAAGCTGAATCATATTTTTGTTTAAAGTCATCATCATTATGTTCAATGCGGCTGATATTAGTATCGACACCGTTCACAGTGATAACATCAATAGGCCAACCCGTTGGCCCTACTAGCACCTTGCCTTCCTCATAGTTTTTAATAATCACAACATTGTCTTTTGAACCTTGCGATTGCCATAAGCTATGAACAATATTCACTGCACTTTGCAGAGAATTGGCACTCAGCTGCACATGACTTTTGTGTGCCTCCGATTTTACTTCCATAAACTTTGGTATCAAAACCGATACCAAAATGGAAATAATTATCAGTACTAGCATAAACTCAAATAAACCAAAGCCTGCTATACCTTTTAACCTTGTACTATTAAGACTAGTCAAAAAATCTAAGTTTTTCCTATTAATGTTACGAATATATACAAAAATATCATTCAGCATTAGCGCCCTCCCATCGCTCCGCTTAGGTCCCAAATAGGTAAGAAAACGCCTAGTGCTAGCACTAAAACTAAACCGCCTAAAAAGACCAATAAAATGGGCTCAATGGAGTCAGCAAGTTGTTTTAATTCATAGTCAATTTCTTCTTCATAAAAATCAGCCACGTCGTTTAATAATGTATCAATCGATCCAGTTTCTTCACCTACCGACATCATCTGTAATACCAAGGGAGTAAATAAACCTGTTACTGACGCAGTACTCGTTAACCGCTCACCACGCTCTACACCACGATACATATCATTAATCGCCGCACCAATGGCTTTATTACCAACACTTTCAGAAACAATCGATAACGCTCTTAAAATAGGCACACCCGACGAGAGCATCATAGAAAATGAACGAGAGAAGCGAGAAAGTGCAATGCGTTTAAATAGTGATCCAAATAACGGCAACTTAATTATTTTACCGTCCCACCAAAGACGCCCTTCTTCAGTATTAATGTAGTGATACCAGGCATAGCTAGACCCAAAGATAAACAATAAAATCATCCACCAATAATTGATCGTAAAATCTGACGTCGTAATTAAGATGCGTGTCGCAAGGGGTAAATCACTGCCAAGTTTGGCAAAAACACTGGCGAAATTTGGAATAACCATAATATTAATAACAACCATGGCAAGCACCATGGCTGAGATGACAAAGAGAGGATAACGAACCGCTGATTTAATGCGTTTTTTGGTTTCTCGCTCCAGCTCTAAATGCGCGGTTAATTTCTTAAGGGCAAGGTCTAAGCGACCGGTATTTTCACCCACATGGATCATACTAATAAAAATAGGAGAGAATATTTTAGGAAACTGCCTGAAAGCCGTTGCGAGCTCAGAACCTGCGGCTAATGAATCTGCAATAGCGTTCAGCACTTTCGCCAGAAAGCGATTATCCGTCGATTCTGCAAGGCCATTTAAGGCTCTGATAATAGGAATCCCTGCTTTTGTTAACGCATATAACTGACGTGTTAATAAAACCTGATCATCAAGTGTTATTTTTTTCTTAAAACTAATGTGTATTTTTTTACCATCGACCTGCTTAGCTTCAATAGCAAGACGCACAATCGTAATTTTTTTTGACTGTAACTGATTAATCGCAGCATCTTGGCTTACAGCCTGTAAAATACCTTCGACCAAAATACCCTGATCGTCACGGCCACTGTATTGGAAATCAGGCATATCAACCTCCATCCCCTAAACTAGCACTAATACGGAAAACCTCATTCAGCGAGGTAATGCCCTCTTTTGCATAATCTAAAGCACATAACGCAAGCGGCCGAAATTTTGTATTAGCTTCTGCCGCTTTAGAAAAATCATCCGCTGAATTTTTTCTCATCGCCGCGATCATCGGCTCATTCATTTCTAATAATTCATAAATACCAATACGACCATGGTAGCCCGTATTATTACAATGGTGGCAACCGCGGCCCTGCCTAAAAGTAACCTGATTTACATCACAGCTCATTGTTTCTAACCAAGATTTTTCCTGCAAATCCGGTGTGTAATCTTCTTGGCAATGGTCACACAATCGTTTAACCAATCTTTGCGCCATAACGGCACGTAAAGACGAAGCGACAAGATAATGATCAACCCCCATATCCATCAAACGCATCGCTGTAGAAACCGCATCATTGGTATGCAATGTTGATAATACCATGTGCCCTGTCATGGCTGCGCGCAGACCAATTTCAGCCGTTTCTTGATCTCTCATTTCCCCCACCAAGATCACATCAGGATCTTGACGTAAGGCCGCCCTTAGCACCGTCGAAAACTCTAACCCTACTTTAGTATTCACTTGCACCTGGTTAATCCTTGGCAAGCGATATTCAATAGGGTCTTCTGCCGTAATAATTTTGCGTTCTTGAGTATTTAAGATATTCAACGCCGCATATAACGTCGTCGTTTTACCACTCCCCGTTGGCCCTGTGACCAATACCATTCCGTGTGGGCGTTCAATAAAATATTTAAAACGCCGCTGAATATCTTCTGGCATCCCTAAAGAACTTAAATCTAATATGCCGCCACTTTGATCCAATAAACGCATCACCACGGATTCCCCAAATTGCACGGGCATCGTCGATAAACGCACATCAATGCTTCTATTTTTTACTCGAATATTAAAACGCCCATCTTGAGGTATACGTTTTTCTGAAATATCTAACCCTGACATAATTTTAAGACGCGATACTAATGCCGACGCAATACGGCGCTCTTTCATCACCTGCTCTTGCAGATCGCCATCAATTCTCATTCGAATTCTAAGTTGAAATTCTTCCGGCTCAATATGAATATCAGAAGCTTTTACCTGTACTGCATCCTCAAAAATGCTCTGTAATAAGCGAACCACTGGAGCTTCTGAACTATCAATACCTGACGCCAAGTCGGTAATATCAAAATCGCTTTCTGATAGCTCTCCTTCAAGCTCTCCAGCGATCGATGCAATCTCATCCTGACGACGATAAATGCTATCCAATGTCGCTAATAGCGAATCTTCTGATATAAACGCAGGTAATACAGGTCGTTTTAACTGACGCTGTAGATCATCCATGACCATAAGATCTGTAGGGTCAGACATACCCACAAGATAACCACCAGGTTCATCCGCTAATAAGATACAACGGAAGCGACGAGCGAGTGCTTCAGGCAATACCCTTACGACATCAGCATTTATTCGATAACGATTTAAATCGATAAACGGGTAGTTAAAATAATCTGCCAAACACTTTAATAGTGTTTCTTCTGGTACGAATTTTAACGTTGTTAAAACACGACCAATTTTTTGACCTGTACGTTTCTGTTCTGATAGTGCCTGCATCAACTGTGTATCAGTGATTAAGCCTTTCTCAACTAACAGATCGCCGACTCTAACTTTTTTATGTACTTCCATTGTTTACGCCTTAGATAACGTTAAACGTTTAATTTTTTTCAATAGCCACTGCTTTTGTCGATCAGAAACCTGATCAGAACTTGCAAGGTTTTCATAAACAGCAATCGATTTCTCATTGTCACCTAAACGAGAATAATTTAGAGCAATCGCTAGCTGCCAACGAATTTCATTCGGTTCAAGTTTAACCAGCGAATCATAATATTGATTAGAAAGACGATAATAAGAAAATAACTGCAGGCCAGGTGCAATTAATTTATACCAAGTAATACTGTTATTTTGTGGGTATTTTTTTACCAGTTGATAAAAACTATTACCCTCATTTCGCTGTATATAAATTCGAGCCTGAAGTTCTAAATAGGGCTCTTCAATACTTTTGTTAAGTAAATTTTTTAATATGTGCTCTGAACTTTCTATATTGCCTGCGATAAACTGCCCTAAAGCCTCTTGGTATTGAGCGGCCTCATGATTTCTAGCTTTTTTGGAGATAATCGGTTCTTGTGAAGCGACTTTTTTTTGTGAAGCGATCTTTTGAGGCTTTACATCCTGTGTCAATATTAGTTTTGGTACTGGTATTGATGCTGGTACTGGTGCTTTAGCAACAGGCGTTGCTGCTATAAATACCGTAGCGTCTTTAGGCTGAGATTGACGGATATTCTGACTGTCATCTGAATCTTTAGTAGAGTTTACATCTGCATTTATAGCGAAGATTTCATCTTTAGCGATAACATTGTAAGTAGAGTCAACAGCATAACTAGGATCAAGCGCTTGACTTCTCTCATCATTAAAATAACCAATGATTAGTCGTTGTAAAATATAAACGACTAGAATTAACGCTGTTAATGATAGAAGAACCACTCTCGGTTTATCCCATCCGGAACTATTCTGCTGCAATGACAAAGGCAGTGCCGCTTTAATACCGTCATTAGAATAAGATTTCTCGTCAATCTGACGTAGTACATCGTTAACTAAGCTCATTGATTGCCACTAATACGACGACCAGCATTAATAATAAGATTTCGCGCCAATAAAAACGGTTATGATTCAATTCCTTAATCGCCCCTTCCGTATCCGCAGCGGCGGCTTGAACATGTGCAACGGAAACCTGGCTAGCACCACCACCAAAGGCACTAAACATTGCTTTTTGAGCAATAATATTGATCAAGCGCGGTACACCCGAAGTTACTTTGGCCATTAACTTCAACGCTTTTTCATCAAAAATTGGCATGCCTCTATAACCCGCAACCATCATTCTCTGCTGAATGTAGTTGGGTAAGCTGTGCTCATCCATGGCTTTCAATTCTGCACTGTAAGAAATTCGCTGCTTCAGCTGTCTGAAACGATCTGTTGCTAGAAGATCATTTAGTTCAGGCTGACCAAATAATACGATTTGAATCAGACTGCGGCTTTCCATTTCTAGGTTAGAAATAAGTCGCATAGCCTCCAAACTGTCTTCAGGCAAACATTGCGCTTCATCAACAACCAAAATAACGGTTTTATTTTCAAGCGCTAATTGCAATAATTTTTCTTGGATACGTTCTTGAATTTGAAATAAATCGACGCGATTAATATCGATACGCAGCTCATGAGCAATCGCACGCCATAATGCTTGCGGACTAAGTGACGGATTTGGGATATAAACGGAGACTTGACTATCGGTAAAAGAGTTTAATAAGCGCCGACATAACATGGTTTTTCCAGTTCCAACTTCACCGGTAACTTTAATAAAACCTTCACCGGTTTCTAATGCATAATTTAGAACATTAAAGCACTCTTGCTGGCTTTTTAAATCGACATAAAATTCTGTATTAGGCGCTAATGAAAATGGCTGCTCATTTAAACCGTAATAAGCTTTAAAACCACCGATCATATTACCGACGGTCATAATTTATCTCCTTACGGAATCCAGAGAAGCGCTCATTAATGCGATCCATTTCCTCGTGATGGAAGTTACTATCAACAACCTTAGGCTGTATCAAGATAACCAATTCACTTTGCACGATGCTTTCTCTTTTTTGCCCAAACAATGCGCCAATAAAAGGAATATCTCGCAAAAATGGAATACCAGAATTAATGACTGTTTTTTTGTTTTGCATCAAGCCACCAATAACAACAACCTGGCCACTTTTCGCTTTAATAATTGAATCCGTTTCACGCACAGTACTGAATGCTAAAGGCACAGTTAATGAACCAGAGCTTAATTCTACGCTTTTAGTTTTTTCGCTCACTTCCGTAATCGTTGGATGAACATGCAAGATGACATCTTTATTTTCACCAATCTGCGGCGTCACATCGAGTGCAATACCAGAGAAAAATGGCGTAAATATCACTTCAGGAAAGCTGGTTGTACTGCCACTGCTAGTCGTCGTCGAAGATTTGAGTTCGGTTACAAAGTACTCGTCAGTACCTACTTTAATCACGGCTTTCTGATTATTAACCGTTGCAATTCTAGGGCTAGATAAAACCTTTACATCTCCTTGAGTTTCTAATAACTGAATAACGCCTGTAAAATCGCTAGTATTAAAGTTAAGATTAAATACACCACCAATCTCATCAGCATTTGTTATGGCTTCGGATGCAATTGCGCTGATCGAAGTAAAGTCCCCGCCATTAAAATCACCAGAGCCTAAAGTGCTCCATTGAATGCCTGACTGAAACCCGTCTTTTAATGAGACTTCAAGAATTTTTGCTTCAATCAAAACTTGCTTGCCTACACTCAGCTCTGCGCGCTCTAAAAATATTTCGATATTATTCAAAGTTTCAGGCATTCCGCGTGCGATCACCATGCCTGATTGAGCATCAACAACAATGCTGGTATTTTCATGATCGGCAACAATCATTTCTAAGGTGAGTTTTAATTGTCCCCAAAAGTCAGTTTCAGAGCTGGTATTAACCTGTGTCGAGTTAATTGCCTCGCTAGAAGAAGAGGTATTACTAGCATTATCATTGCGCTCTTCCGTATCCACTGATGTTACCTGGCCACTGCTCACCCACATACCGGAAGTGCCCGAACGGTTCACATTCAAATAATTAATCGGAAATATTTTTGTTCTCACTCTAGGTGGTGTTACCTGAATGCCATAACTAGACATTTGATACTCATATCCATAGATATCACGTACAGCATCGAGTACTTCAGTAATGGTGACCTCTTTCAGGTTTAATGTAACATCACCCGCTAAGGATTCATGAGCAACTAGGTTATAGCCAGTTCCTTCTACAAGACTGACCAAAAATGTTTTTATATTGGTCGCTTTTGCGGAAACATCAAAACGATTCTCTTGTATTTCAACCTCGGGGACAGGCGGAATTAATTGCTGAATAAAATAGTCGTCTTGATCCATTTCATCGGTATCTTCTTCCCATACAAGTAAAGGCTCATTTTCTACAGACGGATCACCAACTTTGCTTTCTTTTTCTGAGTTGAGAGTCGTTGCACAGCCGATTAAATTTAAAACAACCAATAATGGAATTAATAATTTATATTTCACGATTCTCTCCCTTGGTGATGGGCAATAACTTAATGATTTTATTCACCCCAGCACGTCTAATTTTTATCTGTTTGGCATCGATTTCAATGATTTTATAACCATCAATTAATTGCCCTTCCTGTAAAATTTTGTCATTAATTATGACGATCTTACGGTCTTTGGATATCAGTATTTGTTGCAAATCAATACGAGCACTTGTAGAAGGTGACCGTGGTGCTTGGTTAGTCCAGTTAGGTGGACGCATAGGGTCTTGCCCTGCATGAACAACGCAGACAAAAACAAGTAAGAGGGTGCATGCTGCAGTTCTAATAATGCTATACACCTAAAACCTCCTTACTTGTACTTAACGTATAAATTTTTATTTTAAGATTTCCGTTAGGATAATCTCCTGCTTCATATTTCAGCTCTTGCCAAAAAACCTTCCAAGGTAACTTATCAATACGTTTTAAATAGCCTACGGTGCTGTCATAAGTTGCTTTCATTTCAATCTCAAAAGCATGCTTATAAATTAACCCTTCATCAGAATTTTTCCCGGCCTCATTAATAGAATTCATGTCTGATTCCTGCACAGAAGATTCTAGCGAGAATCGAACATCTTCTTTGGGCAAATTCAAAAAAGAGATGAGCTTCATTTTTTTATCGCTTTTAAGAACATTCTCCAATAGTTGAACCATTTGCTTAGGTGCGACTAGGGCTTTTGTTAAACGGCCAATATCTTCATCTAGTGCCAAACTTTTGTTTTCTAACAACCTAATTTCTTGCTGCAATGGGATATTTGGATCTTGATATTTACTTTCCAACGTAACCTGAAGTTGCTTTTCTGTTAATCGATTCTCATTATATAAAGCATTGCTTTCTTCATTCAGAGTTTTATACGTTATCAGAAGAGGTTCAATGGCCAATAGATACACCACTAAAAATATCAAAATCAAGAGGGTTATAAGAATAATTTTACGCTCTCTTAGCGATACACTCTCATAAGCAGAGATTAAGTTTGCTGCTGGTTTTTTCTGCCACCAATGCATCACTCTACCTCCTCTGCGTCTAATGAAAGCAATTCTTTCAAACTGAGTGTTGAAATATAAAAGTCATTCCATCGTTGCGCTGATTTATTAATTTTTATTTGCTGAAAATTTCGACCTTGATAAGCATTTTGAGCGCCTAGCATTTCGATGTATTTAGAAACATGGCTGGGCGTCTTGGCATAACCAAATAACTGTACATCATTGCCTTTATTTAGAATTTCGAATTTATTTAACCAAATACCCTGTACATTCTGCTGAGCCAATTGGTCAACCAAGCTGGTAAAGTTTTCACCTTCACTAATAGTATCTTTATATAAATAAGCGATAACTTGTTGTTTTTTCTTGATTACCGACTTCTGCTGTTTAATGCGGTTCACTAAATTTGAATCAGCGGTAACATTAGGTATTTTTGAAATCGCTTGCTCTAATTTTTTATTTAGCACTTCTGATTTTTGTTGATTATTAACTATTTTGCTATCGACTAGAGAATTCATAATCATCAAAGAGGCAATAATCAAAACAAGAATGGCAAACGCCGCTGATATCGCGAAGAAAAGATTTTTCGTTTCTTTTGATAGCTTTTCAGGCTGAAACCTTGGCAGATATAAATTGATCTTTTGCTTAATCTCGGTCATATGCAAGCGCTCCTCCGATTGCAACAGCCATGCGATTTAACTCTTCGATATCACTTGCGATCTGAAAGTCTAATTTTTTAAACAGTTTAGTAATATCTGGTTGCTCAATTTTCACGAAGAATTGGGCATCCATGATTTCAACCAAATCAGAAAGATCCTCCCTTTCTGAGATAAGCCATAAACGTGTTATTTGTCCCATGCCAAGCTGGCTTTCATAATAATCTAACGATCTCTGTACCTTCAGTATCAAACTTTCTAATTGCTGCTCGTTAATATTCGCCTTTCCAGAAAATGGGACATAATCATCAACCTTAAGCTCATTCTCATCATTAACATCAGCATCGGCCTCTAATTCCAAATCAAGGTCAATGCCTAATTCTAAATCAGGCTCAACTTCTATAGGCTCAACTTCTAGATGTTCAATCGGAGGATCTCTATCTTCTGCACGCACTAATTCAAGGGCATCAAGACCGACTTCAATTTGGCGAGTTAGATACAAGGCTCCCGCTTGATAAAGGCGAAGACTGCCTCGCTCAGGCTCTAACTCTAATAACCCCACGCCTTGCTCAACATCAAATAGGGCTAACAAGTTAAGCAAACATAGCTCAGGAACGGTGATTAACGAGATCTTAAGTTTTAGCTCTTCTGCCCACGCAACCCATTTTTCTATTTTTTCATTCGGCGCAGCAATAACATGAGCCATCGACATCCGACCTCTATAAGCATCTTCAGGCAGGCGAATGGCTTGGATGGCGGTTTCACTCATGTCCTGAGCCAATAAATCGCCAACCCTAAACTCCATTGCAGCATTCAGTTCATCATCAGGTACGTTAGGCGCTTCCGTTAGCAGCAATTCATAATCATGGCTATCCAAAACCAAAACGGCAGGCATGCCAACCACTGCATGATCTCTGAGCCATTGGGTCAAAGCCTCTATACCTTCTTCTTGGCTAAAGCTTTTGGCAGCAATGATTTTGCCGGCGCTATAGATTACTGCGCTGGGATTTAGCTGAGATAAATTAATCCCAAGCCAATGCTGATAAGCTAATTTTTTAAACGGCCAGCGAATTTTCACCCACCACTCCCATAATACTTTTAACGATCGTTTTAACTTTTAACGGTGTCTTTAAAGTTTAGTAGAGAAATAACAAAATGCGCTGAACAAATAGGTGTTAATAACTAATAGCAACTACTTAATGTTTGTTCTGTAAATAAAACCGCCTTTTGCGGCGATTCCGCTTTCAATTGCCCACCAGCTTTCTATAATCAGCGCATACTGAGGAGTCATCATGTTTAACATCGTTTTATTTGAGCCAGAAATACCACCGAATACCGGTAATATCATTCGCCTGTGTGCAAATACAGGCTGCCAACTGCACTTAATCAAACCACTTGGCTTTGATATGGAAGAAAAGGCGCTGCGCCGCGCAGGGCTTGATTATCATGAATGGGCTAATGTGCGTATTCATGAAAACTACGTCGACTTTTTAGAGAAAGAGCAGCCTAAAACAATTTATGCCCTAACGACTAAAGGTAAGCACACCCATTCGGAAACTCAGTTCAAAGAAGGTGATTTTTTGATGTTTGGTCCTGAGACCCGAGGTTTACCAGAAGATATTCGTGAACAAATCCCATTTGAGCAATGGTTACGCCTACCAATGATGGAAAGCAGCCGCAGCATGAATTTATCAAATACGGTCGCGGTGATGATTTTTGAAGCTTGGCGCCAGAATGGTTATGCGGGTGGTAACTAACGGTTGAGCCGTAAGCCCTTAAATCATAGATATAAAAAAGCCGAAGCAGACATCTTTATAATAAAGAGACTCTTCGGCTTTCTTGTATCTGTAGCAGTCAGCAGTAAAACATCGTTACTGCCTTAAGTGATTACTGGACAGTTTCTTCCGCAGCGCCGGCTGTCGCGGCTGCTTGCTGAGCTTGTGTCTGCTGATACAAAGCTTCGAAGTTAATCGGTGCTAACATCAATGCAGGGAAGCTACCCTTAGTCACTAACTGGTCAATTGTTTCACGTACATATGGGAACAAGATGTTCGGGCAGAAAGCACCTAGCATATGCTTAAGCTGTTCGCCTTCAATGCCTTTAATGTGGAAAATGCCACCCAAAAGTACTTCAACCAAGAAAGCTGTTTCGCCTTCATTTTCTGCTGTTGCGGTTACTTTAACATCAACTTCATACGTATCATCAGACAGCTTGCGAGAGCGGCTATTCAAATCTAATTTAACTTCTGGCTTCCACTGCTTTTGGAAAGACTCAGGGGCATTCGGCGATTCAAATGACGAATCTTTAACGTAAAAACGCTGTAATGAAAATTGACCCTGCTCTTGTTGTGAAGGTTGTGCTTGCTCAGCCATGCTATATCCTTAATTTTTATTTATTCTTTCAGCACCGACTATCTAGCGATGCCGTAAAATTTGCTTGATAACTATTTAGTGACGACAGGAAGGTTTTGATTCGTCCATTCCAACATACCACCGCTTAAGCGGAATACCTGGAAGCCTTTCTGCTTCAATGTTTTACCCGCCATTCCAACACTCTGGCCAGACTTGCATACTAATACAATGGGGTGTTCTTTTGAAGATTCAAGCTCTGACATGCGTTCAGATAACGAAGCGTAAGGAATATTGATCGCATTGGCTAAATGGCCCGCATCAAATTCTTTCTTATCACGAATGTCCAATACGGCAGCATCTTGCTTATTAATCATCTGAGTCGCTTGCGCTGCGCTAATGCTGGCACCGCTACGCTGATTGTTATCCCATAGGAAAGCCGCCAAAAATGCGCCCCATACACTGGCTAACATCCAGTTATTATTTATAAACTCTAAAACTTGTTCCATAACCTGCTTACTGCCTATTTGGTTGACTAATATGAGGATTAAAGGCCGCAGTATAACCAGCCCAAGCACGAAAAAGAATAGAAAATGACGCAAGGCCACAGATTCGCTAGAATAGGCACAATATTTTTTGTCTACTCACTTTAAATTATCAGAGTTGTTTCTATTATGAGCCAGACCCGCACACCGACTGCGTTAATTATTCTTGATGGCTGGGGCCACGGTGAAAAATCCGAATTCAATGCCATCGCCAATGCCAATACGCCAACTTGGGATTCTTTATTACACACCTACCCAAATGCGCTAATCAAAACATCTGGTAATGCCGTAGGTTTGCCAGAAGGGCAAATGGGCAACTCTGAAGTGGGCCACATGAATTTAGGGGCTGGCCGCGTTGTTTATCAGAACTTCACTCGTATTAATAAAGACATTGATGAGGGTGAATTCTTTAATAACGCCGTATTGTGTAATGCGATCGATAAGGCAAAAGCTAATGGCGGTGCCGTGCACCTTGCTGGTTTATTATCCCCCGGTGGCGTACACAGCCATGAAGAGCAAATCTTCGCAGCCTGTGAAATGGCGGTTAAGCGTGGAATCACTAAGCTGTACGTTCACGGCATCTTAGATGGCCGCGACATGCCACCTCGCAGCGCAGAGCCTTCGATTAAAGGCCTGCAAGCCAAGCTGGATGAATTAGGCACAGGCTCCATCGCCACTCTTACTGGGCGCTACTACGCCATGGATCGTGATAACCGCTGGGAGCGTATCGAACCTGCTTATGTTGCGATGACAGAAGCCAAGGCTGAGTTTCATGCTGAAACAGGTATCGCGGCTTTAGAAGCCGCTTATGCTCGCGGCGAAAACGATGAGTTTGTTGGCGCTACCATCATTGGCGAAGGCGGCAAGGTAGAAGATGGCGATAGCATCATCTTTATGAACTTCCGTCCAGACCGTGCTCGTGAAATTACCCGTGCTTTTGTTGAGCCTGAGTTCACTGGTTTTGAACGTAAAGTAGCACCGAAACTTGCCGATTACGTGATGCTGACCGAATACGCGGCTGACATTCCAGCCAGCTGTGCTTATCCACCCGCGAAACTGGTGAATGGCATTGGTGAATACGTGTCTGATTTGGGTCTAACCCAGCTTCGCATTGCTGAAACTGAAAAATACGCGCACGTAACTTTCTTTTTCTCAGGTGGGCGTGAAGACTTATACCCAGGTGAAGAACGTATTCTTATTCCCTCTCCTGATGTTGCAACTTACGACCTTCAGCCTGAGATGAACGCGCCTGAATTAACCGATAAGTTAGTTGCTGCGATTAAGAGTGGTAAACACGACTTAATCGTTTGTAATTACGCCAATGGCGACATGGTTGGTCATACAGGGGTTTATTCTGCCGCCGTTAAAGCAGCAGAATGCATTGATGAATGTTTGAAGCGTATTACTGATGCTATTTTAGAAGTGAATGGTGAGTGCTTAATCACCGCCGATCATGGTAATGCCGAGCAAATGATGAACCCCGAAACGGGTGGCCCATTAACGTCACATACGACAGGCCCTGTTGATCTTGTATATGTTCATGCTAATAATGATGGGCGTACCATTAATCCTGGTAGTTTATGTGATGTTGCGCCGACGTTATTAAGCATCATGAATTTAGAGCAGCCAGCAGAAATGTCGGGCACCAGTTTAATCAAAAAATAATACAAGCGATGAAGATTCAGCAAAATTAGAAGGTTAAAGGTTCATTGTTGGGTAATGATGAAGCAAATATGCGAGGCAGAGATTGCCGAACTTAAGGCTACAGGGAGGTATTTATGCCGTTTTGCGTAATCAGTACCCGATCATGAATCGATTAATAAAACTTACTAAATCGCTATCTACTAAAAAATGAGCAAACATTTATTATGATTCGAATCGTCTTTCTTTTTAGTCTGCTAATCACACAGCTTATGCAAATGAGCTGGGCTGATGAACAAGCCGACCTTACCAAGCTGCAGCAAGAAATCACTAAACTGCAGCAATGGCTAAAAGAAACCGAATCAGAACATGACAAACTCAACCAAGCATTACAAAAATCCGATGAAAAAATTGGTGCCATCGCCAAAAAAATTGATGAAACTCGCACCAAACTAAACCAAGAGCGTACCCGCCTAAAAAAGCTTCAAGCGGAGCAGAGCCAGCTCCGCATCCTTAAAGCAGAGCAAAAAAAGCAACTTTCAAAGCAGCTAACAGGCGCTCAAAAACTGGGTAACCAAGGCTCAATTAAAGTTTTATTAAACCAAGATGACCCGCAACAAATCAGTCGCATGCTGAAATACTACGAGTATTTTAACCAAGCACGCATGGAAAAAATTCAAACCTTGATCGTTAATTTAAAACGCTTAGATAATATTGAAAATGAAATATTAGCCCAGCAAAATCAACTGATTAAAACCGAAAATTCGCTGCTCAAGAAAAATAAAAGTCTTAATACAGAAAAGAAACAACACAAGAAATTACTGGCCAGTTTAGAACTGCGCCGCAAACAGCAAAGCGATAACCTAAGCCAGAAACAAAAAGATCAAAAGCGCCTGCAAAAACTGATCACAGAAGTAGCGACTCTGCTTGATAACAGCATACGTAAAGAAGATGCGCGCCCCATACGATCTTTAAAAGGCAAACTACCAAGACCCTCAAAAGGCCGCGTCATCAAAGCTTTTGGTAACCATAATGCCCAAGCCCGGAGCCGGTGGCAGGGTTGGCTAATAAAGGGGCACGAAGGCTCAGCCGTTACCGCAGTGCATCATGGCCGAATCGTCTTCAGCGACTGGCTACGCGGTTTTGGGCTATTATTAATCGTTGACCATGGTGATGGTTATTTAAGTTTGTATGCACGGAACCAAAGCCTACTAAAATCGGTCGGAGACTGGGTATATCAAGGCGAAAACATTGCGACCTTAGGCAGCTCTGGTGGATTTAAAGAAGCCAGCCTGTATTTTGAAATTAGACACAAGGGTAAGCCACAAGATCCCGCGGCGTGGCTTAAGCGATAATCAAACATTAGACTGCACAGACGCAACCGTGCACAACCCAAAAAGATAAAGGCAAACAACAGATGGCCATTAGAATGTTCAAATACATTGCTTTCAGCACCTTGCTTATCGGCAGCCAAATCTTACCGGCCTATGCCGCTCCAGTGGAAGTGGAGTCTGAAGATATAAAGGCCGAAAATAGCGACTCACTTTCAGCCAGTACAAACCAGTTACCATTAAAAGAACTGCGCAATTTTACTGAAATTTTTGATCGTATTCGTAATTCCTATGTTGAGCCTGTGGATGATAAAACGCTGCTGCAATACGCCATCGATGGCATGCTAAGCAACTTAGACCCACATTCTGACTACCTACTACCCGACGACTTCAACGAACTGCAAGAACATACCACCGGAAAATTTGGTGGCTTAGGTATTGAAGTCGGCATTGAAGATGGCTTGATTAAAGTCGTCACTCCCATCGATGATACCCCCGCTGAAAAAGCCGGTATTAAAGCAGGTGATTTCATTGTCTCACTTGATGGTAAGCCCGTCCGTGAAATGTCACTAACCAATGCCATTGATCAAATGCGTGGTGAACCAGGCACCGACATTGAACTGAGTATTCGCCGTAAAGGTGAACCAGAAATTTTAGACTTTGTCTTAACCCGTGCTGAAATTAAAGTAGCAAGTGTGCGTGGCGAAAGCCTAGGTGATGGTATTGGTTATTTGCGCATCACCCAATTCCAAGACAAAAGTGGGCCTGAACTAATCGAAGCGATAACAAAGCTGCAAGAAAAAGCACAAGAGAACAAAGAATCGTTAAATGGCCTGGTATTAGATTTGCGCAATAACCCAGGAGGCGTTCTCGAAGCGGCTGTCGAAGTATCCGATGCTTTTCTAAATACAGGATTAATTGTTTATACAGAAGGTCGTATTAGCGAATCAGATTTCCGCTACTCCGCAACAGAGGCGACCATTGCCGAAAACATTCCATTAATTGTGCTCGTAAACGGTGGTTCAGCATCGGCCTCCGAAATTGTCGCAGGTGCTTTACAAGATCATAAGCGCGCCATCATCGTTGGTACTCAATCTTTCGGCAAAGGTTCAGTTCAAAGTGTTCTGCCTATTGGTGGCGACAAAGCGATTAAACTAACGACCGCGCGTTATTTCACTCCGAGTGGCCGCTCTATTCAAGCACAAGGTATTCATCCAGATGTGTATGTAGAGCAAAGTGAAGTAACACCGTATGAACAAAGCTATTACAAAGAGAGCGACCTACCAGGGCACTTAGCGAATGGTAATGACGAGAATACGCCCTTAACGAGCAATAAAAATAACCATCAGGTAGAAGACAACCTATTAAATAAAGACTTTCAGCTGTATCAAGCTTTTACCTTATTGAAAGGCTGGAGCGTTTTTCAACATCACGCAAAGCCACTTGATGATGCTAAAGATGAGCAAGAACGAGTCGATTCCGAAGAATGATAAAAAACCACTACAGCGCCATACTGTTCATACTAAGTTTGGCGTTGCTTCCTTTTAGCCAAGCGCACAGTGCTCAGCTGATTATTATTATCGACGACATCGGTAATAACTATGCGCTTGGTAATGCCATGGTTGAGTTAGATGCACCACTCACGTTGGCATTTTTACCTCACACTCCCTACGCAAAAAAGTTAGCAAACAAAGCCTACGCACAGCAAAAAGAAATTATTCTGCATGCCCCGATGGAAAATGCAGTCAAAGCGGCGCTCGGGCCTGGTGCCTTAACACGAGATTTGAGCGAGATCGAGTTTAAGCAAACCCTTAAAAAAGCCATTGCTTCTATTCCTCACGTCCAAGGCATTAATAATCATATGGGAAGCTTATTGACGGAAGATAAGCAATCGATGCAGTGGGTCATGGAAACCTTAAAAGACGAACAGCTATACTTCATTGATAGCCTAACTTCTGCAAAGTCTCTCGCCTATCAACAAGCTTTGAAACATCAAATCCCTGCGCTGCGCCGACATATATTTTTAGATAACGATAAAAGCCCAGCGGCACTTAAACAGCAGTGGGATAAAGCCTTAAGAATTGCACATAAAACGGGCCGCGCTATTTTAATTGGCCACCCCTATACCGAATCACACGCTTTTTTATCAGAAGAACTGCCAAAATTGGCTAGCCGCGATATTGAACTGATCCCTGCCTCTCAATTTTTGCTGCAACAAGCATGGAAGACCTTTGACCCCCAATACCAAGTAAAAAACAGCCCCAACCGCTATCTGCTACAGAGTAAAAGCCATCAGGCACCACCACTCATGTCACACAATACTTCTAATACGTCCTCGCAAACTCTATATGACTTACAAGACTAGTTAACAGTACGTAACCAAATTGATATCGCTATCGCGTTACCATAGAAGTGAACTTTCGATATCAATTTTAGAGGGAGACTCATATCTATGACTTCCATCAATACCAGTAATAGCTATATCGATACGGGTAATAAGCTCAACCAAACGTATAGCCAAGTCAGCAGTGGCAAGCGCATTAATAGCGCCGCTGATGATGCCGCAGGCTTAGCCATAACGACTCGATTTTCTAGCCAAGTATCTGGCACTCAACAAGCCCAGCGCAATGGTTTAGATGCCAAATCGCTTATTGAAACTGAGGATGGCGCTCTTGCCCAAATTTCCACGGGGATCGAAAGGCTAAAAGAACTATCGGTTCAACAAGGTAATGGCATTCTTAACGACTCAGATCGTGCCGCGCTAGCAAAAGAAGCCAATCAGATTAGCGACCAGATCAATCAAGTCATTGAGCAAAGCTCATTCAATGGCAAAGATTTATTTCAGCAAGAAGGCAATTCACAAAGCTTAAACTTTCAGCTGGGTGATAAAGCAGGTGATGTGGTTTCATTAACGGCTAATGTTACTGCGGATCCGATTAAAGAAGGATTAGAACAGTTGGATTTTTCCAGTGCAGACGCTGGAGAAAACTTAACTAATTTAGAGGCTATCCAACAGGTCGTCACAGAACGTCGTTCAGAATTGGGGGCTACCAGTAATCGAGTCGATAGCAGTATCGAACAGCTATC
>CAWVSY010000030.1:0-42360 GCA_963933055.1 uncultured Oleispira sp. | reverse complement strand
CTTGAATTCGCGAGTTCGCCGAGTTCAAGTTTTCAGAGGTAATTTGCAAGTTACTCACTGTTGATTCCATACGGTTTTGAACCGCACCCAAATCAGCTCGCTGACTGGCCACCTGAGCAATGGCGTTATCAACCGCGACAAGCGCTTTTTGAGCACCTTCAAAAGTTCTGATATCAATATCAGACAATGCTTGGCCATCTTCACCGCCGCCGAAGGTTCCGGCTACGAAGCCAGAGTCAGCAAGACCTTCTGATCCATTCGTACCATAGCTCACTTCAAATGCTGAAGCAGAATCAAGCGTTACTGTAGAGTAAGTTGTTTTTGCCGCACCAGCATTCGTATAAGCATCAACCGTTGTGGCCCCTGTATCTTGACCTACGCTCGCTGCACTTAAACCAAAGTTCGTAATATTCGAACCAACATCTTGTAAGCTTGTACCAGTCGCCACAGCACCAGATCCAAAGTCTGCAAATAACGAAATATTTCGACCATCAGCTGCCGTTAGCGTTAATGATTGCCCATTATCCGATGCAACCACACCTGTCTGTCCAGAGACTTCATTAAACGCAGTAATCGCTGCTGCTTTATTTTTCGCATAATCCAGGGTTTCCGATAGATTAATGTCTACACCGTTTACAGTTAACTTAATAGTTTCACCTGCGGCCAAGACCCCTGTACCACCACCAACTAGACCAGTTGAACCTGAATTAGTGTTTGCCCCGCCTGTAACCTCTGTCGCATTAACGGTCGCTGTAACACCTGTTTTCTCCGACGCTTTATTGATTGCTGCAGCAATTGATATCCCCGAAGCAGCGGCATCAGATGAGCCTGCTGAGGTATCAGATGCCGTATCATCAAGCGTACTTGAAGCACCTATCGCAACGCCATTAATGACTAAGTCACCATCAGCCAAACGCTTTTCAGAAGCTTTAGCTTGTTGAGCAGCAGTCGCAACAGTATCCTGCTGGTTATCAGCAAGTGTAATATCACTGTAACCAGCTGCTCGGAATGCATCTTGTATTTCCGTATTAGTTGCCGCACCAGCAGCCATAGTAATAGTAACTCCAGCGGCCGCTGCTTCAGCTATGGCTAAAGTGCCAGTCTGAGCAGTAGTTGAAATAGTAGTCACTTCAGCAGTTCCACCAACCTCCTGTTTTGTAGAACTTGTAATCGCAGTTTGTGCTGAGTAATTGCCCGCCAATAAACCAGAATTTGCTAAATCGCCGTTACCCGTGCCATTACCACCCGTAATATTAATATCGGTATTGGCGTTTTCTGCTGTAAGCGTGAAACCTGCTTGAGATTGTACCGCCGCCGCCGTACCAGTATTTGAATCTGCCAAGCCAAAGCGCGTTAAATCATTTTCAGCAGCACTGGTTAATGTAATATTTCGACCATCTGCCGCAGTTAAAATAACACCACCATCATTGCCACCATCTGAAGCTGTAACACCTGTTTGCTCTGCCTTTGCATTTATTGCAGCAATTACTGAGCCACGGGTTGCCACCTTATCTGAGTCAGTTGCATTAAGTGTCCCCTGTACAGTGATATCAACACCGTTCAAGCTAACGACTCGTGCTGTTGAAGCATCCCCCATAGCAGTCGTTGATGCCATATCAAAGCCAAGCACAACATTTTCATCAACTGTTGCTGTAACCCCTGTTTCAGCAGAAACATCATTAATCGCTGCGGCTTTTGCAATGCCTGACTTTTCTTTCTCCGCAAAAGAAAGTTCGTCATCACCGGATACTGATGCTCGAATATCCTTACCATTAATAACGAGATCTCCATTACCTAGTTTTTTATCAGTTCCCTGCGCGGACACACCCGCTTGATCAGAAGAACCTAGCTTATCCGCAGTTAATTCAGCAATCGATACATCAAGGGTTTGACCGGCATTGGCACCCACTTGGAACGTTGCAGAGAATGAACCGTCTAGCAGTTTGCGACCGTTAAAGTCGGTTTCTTCAGAAGTACGAGTAATCTCAGCCACTAGCTGACTGACTTCTGATTGCAGTGCGTCTCTATCCACATCGGAGTTGGTCGCGTTAGAAGACTGTACCGCTAGCTCACGAATACGCTGTAGGTTGTCGTTCATTGAACCTAACGCGCCTTCTGCGGTTTGTGCTAGTGCGATACCATCACCTGCGTTACGTACGGCAACGTTCAGACCTTTAATCTGAGAGGTGAAACGAGTAGAAATTGCCAAACCTGCCGCATCATCTTTCGCACTGTTAATACGTAGACCTGATGATAAGCGCTGTAACGCTTGCTGGTTTGAAGACTGTGATTTGTCCAAGTTACGCTGTGCGTTCAACGAGGCAATATTGGTATTAATAATTTGTGGCATTGTAGTAACCCTCTGTTAGTTCTGAACGCCCAAGCTTCTGGACAATTCTTTATTTCAATAAGGTTAACGACACAGTTTTGGATTACTTTAGAAATTCTTTTGTTTTTGCTTAGTTGCATTTGGAATAAGAAATTACTTTTTTACAACTTAGTAATTTCCTTGACGACCAAGTCTTCATCAATGTGATAGATATAGCGAGGAAGGTGGTGCCTGAACAACGAAACCTGAGCAAGCATTAGAGTCTTTGCGACTGCAAATGCTGTATCAGATAGATTTAGATTTGATTAAATAAAGATAGGTTTTGTATCTTGGCATAGCTTTGCTGAGCGGTTTCTAATAAGAAGGATTGCAGTGATAGCCGGCTCACCGCTTCTGCGAAATCAACATCACTGAGCTTAGATAGTACTTCTTTACTGACCAAGTCGATATCAGCGGCTAAGCCTTCCGTATTCTCAATCACATTAAGCCGTGCCCCAACTTCACTGCGCACTTGCGAGATACTCGACTGCGCAAAGGCTAAATTATTGAGCGTATCCGCTAATAAATTGGTCAACGTCTCACTATCAGTAGGATTGTCTTCTAAGTTATTCAAGCCATCCATTAACCGATAAATCGTATCGGTAATGCTTTGCTTTTCTGACGAGTTCACTAGAAACTCATCACCGGGCTCTGGGTCACCGCTGATTTTTATGGCTACTCCTGCCACAATGATATCAGTGCCTTCACTATATTCTTGAGTGCTTTTTCCTTCGACAACCCGACCATCGCTGGCTTGGCGTATGGTGTAGTTCTTCCCGGGCGGGGTTATCGCAGAATCTGCATTGAAGGTTATGACTAAATCTTCTGGATAAAATTCGGCGTATTCTTCTTCATCAACTACAAACCCTGGGTTAATAAAGGCGGTTCCTTCATTTAGTGGGCTCAATGTTGTATTAAAGGTGTTGTCTGCTGCTTGCACATCAACAAATAAATTCTTGCCGTTATCTCCTGTGGCTACCGTTGTCGAAGAGGCAATGGCTAAAAATCGCTGACCTTCGTCACCCGCATAATCATAACGCCCATTTTCATTTCGCTGAAAAGGCTGTGTTCCACCTTTAAAACCGCCAAATAGATATTCACCACCGGCATCTTTTGAATTCATTAAGTCAACAGTTGCGCCAAGTATCTCACGTACTTCTGCGGCAATGGCTTGTCGGTCGCTAATTGTCTGACTACCGTCACCGGCTTTTACCGTGAGCTCTTTTAAGCGTGTTAGGTTGTCAGTAATGCCTGCTAATTGTGTTTCTTCTAATGTAAGACGCCCTTGCGCCCCCGTCATATTTTTTCCAAACTGCTCCCTTAATGCGGAGTCTTGCTGTAGCTGCAATATTTTTGTCGCGGCAATCGGATCATCAGCAGGCGTTAAGACTCTTCGGCCCGTAGAAACCTGTTGCTGAGTCGTATTAACTTGATTCTGGTTATCCAATATCGAATTCAGCCCTTTATTAAACGACTGCAAGGTAGAAATACGCATATTTAAAGTCTCCTTCTGACTGAATTAAATGTTAAAAAGTATTGATCAGAGTGTCGAAAATATCGCGGGCAACTTGAATCACTTTTGCCGAAGCGTTGTAAGCCAATTCATATCGAATAAGTGCTGCAGCTTCTTCATCAAGATTAACCCCGGAACTGCTTACGACAGCATCTTTTGAATTTCGTAATAAAACTTCACTCGAATCTCTGTTGATTTGAGCACGGCTAGTAATAGAGCCTACTTCTTCTACCAGCGTTGCATAAGCGCCACTGTAGCTTGAGTTGCCGTTAATCGTGTCTTTAGTTTGTAAGTTTCCTAATGAAACCCCATTACGACTATCTGACGTTCCGTCTTTATTAAATTTTACCGTGAACTTATCACCGCTTTGCACAAGTCCATCTATTTCAATATCAAATCCAAAATGAACCGGTTCGCCCACAGGATTAGAATCAAACAAATTATTACCCGGAGGCTTGATTTCTAAACTGTAATTTTCATCAAGAACAATTTTAACTTGCCCACCCATAGCAATTTTATTGCTACCGTTAGGCCCTGTGCCAGAGACTTGCAAACGTGGCTGAAAACTGATGCCACCTTTTTCATTAATCGCAACATCAATATTTCCGGCGAATGACATACCGCTGGTTTCTAGCTTGGCTTTAATTTCATTAAGAACATCAGCACCTGTTGCATGAGTACCTGTTAATTCGATGCTATAGGCACCTTGCCCTGGCACATCAAAATCGTAGGTATACGGGCCACCCAATGAAAAATCATAACCTTCAAATTCAGACAGGTTGGTAAAGGTTGCTTCACCTGTAGAGGTTAATTCAACATCATCACCGTTGGATATTTCAAAGCTGTCACCAAGATCTCCTGTCACATCAAAAGAAATATCGTCGCCGTTTAATGCCGTAATCGTTACACTAGCGCCATCACTTTTTGCAATGATACCCATTTCACGAAAATCATAATTTGCGTTAATTCGATCGGCGATAAAATTTGCATCTACCGGATCAGGAACAACTTCAGGGTAATCATCAGCATATTTTACTTGTGTACCCACAAGAGTATCCGTTATTTCAATACCATTTATTTCTAATCCCATGGCGATGAAGGGGTTTGCATCCGCCTTGAAGTTAGTAAGCTGAACCGTCGTTCTTGCATTAGCCTCTACGCCATCACGCTCTGATAACAAACGCGCAATTTCTTTTGCTGAGGTATTAGCAGGGGTTGTTAATAATGGCTGCGATGTTTGTAATCCTGTTTTAGGGTCTTCGCGATTAATGGTGATTCTTTCTGGAAAAAAACCATTTAAAGCAGTAACCGTTGGCGCAGGTGCTTGTGCTTGATAGGTTGGTTTTGCAGGTAAATATCCACCAAAACTGGTGAAGCCTGTTTTGCCCTCATCAGGAGGTAGAATGCTGTTTGAAATCCCCGGAACATAAGTTTGATTCATTAATGGTGGAAATAATGGAATCGGATTACCCGGATCTGAATTATCTAAAACGTCGTAATTTGTTGGTGAATTAAAACGAATAATAAGTGGCGGATCCATTTCACCTTCACTGGCAAGGTAGGGTGTGTTCATGTCGTACACATTACCTTGTGAAATCATGCCACTGCCGCGATTACCAATCGCTGAATCGGTAGAAATAGGCGACGCTATCGCGACTTCTTCTGGCCGTGTGATTCGCATATCAATATCACTGGCACCCGAACGCGTTGGGGTTAATAAAAATTTATCCCCTGCTTGAAAGCTGCCCGCTTCTAAGCGTATTTCAAAACCGTCGATGGCTAATGTTTGTGGCAGCTGTCCTGTCAGTGCTGTGGTTGAAAGTTCTTCATTTGTTTTATCGTTATATACTTTAAATACTGAATCCCCAGGGCCTGGAAATTCTAAGCGGTAATTATCAATGCTTAACTTACTGGTATCGGTAATGTGCACCGAAACTAAACGGTCATTAGGTTGTTCGTTACGAGCATCCCCTTGTACTCGCAAGTAAGTATTTTTGGGGGCATTAATGTCTTCAAAAAACTCACCGCCTTTTGAACCTTCAAAATCGATTCCCAACTTATGCTGAGCGTTGAAGGTTTCATTAATACTCATTGCCACACGGCCAAGGCCGTTAATGGTTGGTTCTAATACCTGCTCGCGAAATTCGAGCATCCCCCCCAGCTGACCACCTCTTATCTCTGAAGTGACTTCTTGAACCGAGTCTCCTTTGCGAAAAAATATACCAACCCGTGATGGATCGGTATTACCTGCCTGAGCAAAAATCTCATTCGATTCATTACCAATAACCAAGGTTTGACCATTGCCAATAAAGACGTTTACCGCACTGCCATCTTGAGCCACGGTTTCAACCGCAACCAATTCAGCGAGATCGGTAATTAATTTATCCCGTTGATCCAACATATCATTGGGTGGACTACCATTAGACGCAGCCAAAGCAAATTGAATTTGCTGATTTAGTTCGGCAATGGCATTACCGATGGTCGTAATTTCACCGGCAACCACTTCCATCTGCCCGTTAATAATGCTGCTTTGAGCATTAAGGCGATCATTAATACTTGAGAAACGATCGACGAGTCCGTTTGCCTCTGATAGCAATACCTGGCGCGCAGGCAGCGATGATGGATCATCAACAACCGATTGCAATGAGCCAAACATTCTTTCTATACCAGGCTGAATACCTGTTCCTGAATCGGCTAAGAGACTATCAATTTGAGAAGCGTTCAGTGACAAGGTATCGAATTCGTTAAAAATCGATGTATCACGCTGCATTTGCTCTGTTAAAAATTCGTCATAAACGCGTTTAATGGAATCAACGTTTACGCCATTTCCCGTCCACACACCGCCCGTAAACTGTGGCGTATTTTCATTAAAATTAACCGTTTGGCGGCTATAGCCTTCCGTACCGGCATTGGTGATATTATGGCCCGCAACGCTTAGCGCTGTTTGCTGGGCTTTGAGGCCCGAGATTCCTATGCCTAATAAATCAGCCACGTGGCACCTCCGTATTATTCTGCGCTAGCTTCGACTGATTTAAGGTTTCGTTCATCAGTTCGCTATTGGCGATGCGGGTAATTTTTTGTGCGTATTGAGGATCCGTTGCATAGCCTGCTTGTTGCAATTGCTTAGCATATTCCTCGACATTGTTTCCGGCGGCGATGGCTTTTTCATAGCGCTCAGCTTTTAGAAATTGTGAATAATCTTTTAGCCCCGCTTCAATACTGGGGTACGCACGGAAGTTTGCTTTTTCAGTTACTCGCTTGCCATCACGATATTCGTGAGTAGTAATGGTGACTTTATCCCCATTCCAACGGCTATCCGCTTTAATACCAAAAAAGTTAAAACTGTTTTCTTTCGCACCGTTATTATTGTTTGCATCTTCGCCAGAGTGAATCATAAACTGCCCCCAGCCGGTTTCTAATGCCGCTTGCGAGACAATCGCTTTCGGGCTAATGCCCATTTCTTCTGCTACTTTTTGAGCGGCTGGATACAGCTGCTGAATAAAATGTTCTGGGCTTTCAAATTTTTGAATTTTCTCAGGCGCGCTAGATTCTAGTACAGGGGTTTTTGATTCTGATTTTTTAGGGTTAACAAAACTCGTATCAATCGCAATGCCTGATTTTTCTTGTAGAGTATTGGGTAACGAATTTAATGGCGTATTTTTCTTTTCAATTTCATTGAAGTCAATCGTACGAGCGAAATTTTTACGTCTGTCATCCAGTGGCTGCCACTGCACATTTTCACGGTTTGAAACATCACCATATTCTTGATTCAATTGACGATAAATAACATCGGCCAATCCCATTCCCTGCTTACCTGTTAAGCTGACGGAAAGTTGGTCATCATACATTTGCTGATAAAAGTCTTCTTGAGGAGAATGCATGATTGAATCTTCTTGAAAAACCTTATTCGCATCGCGCATCGATTTCATCATCATTTTTACGAACATAGATTCAAACTGCTCGGCAACTTTACGCAGTGCTTGGTCTTTATCTTCACGCCCAATTTTATTAATGCTTTGCAGACTGTTTAAGTCTGTATACACATCTTGTGGCTGTTCAATGCGACTAGCAATCATACAATTACCCTGCTCGTTTAATCTTTATCTGTCTCTTACGATTAAGATTGCAATAACTCTGCCAAGTTTTAAAAGGCACGGGGGATGCGGTTCTAAGAGGGAGGGGGTTAATAAAACTTGATCAATAGGCAAAGGTTTGCCGCTTTGAAAGGTCCTGAAAGCTGAGGTCCTGAAAGCTGTCGGGCTAAAGCCGCGACCTACATTGCGGGTCTATTTTATGATTAATAATCATATAAATTTTGTAGGTTGGTCTTTGTGGATAAATTAACAAATAGGTTTTGTAGGTTGGTCTTTAGGCCAACAAAATCTGGATAAACGTCGGGCTAAAGTCGCGACCTACATTGCGGGTCTATTTTATGATGTGGATTTTCAACTATTTTGATTATAAAGTTTTAACTTTGACCGTTTAATATTCCGGTTGTGATAAGCCTGTTGTTCCAATACTAATTGTTGTTTAACAACCTCATCTTTCTTGAGCATTGCGCTCAACCGGTCTTGGTCTTTTTGGCTGAGGCGATCTCGGTGTATAAACAACAATTCAATTTTCTGCTGTCGCTGCTCAATCCGCTTTTCACTCAACGCTTTAACGCCCTGTTTTAGCAGCGAATAAATTTCTGTAGATAATGCTTCAATGTCATCTAATAAAGGATTTGAGTCTGACATTTATACCTCTCATCTAGATTACGATCAGCTCGGCTTTTAAAGCACCCGCTTGTTTCAATGCTTCTAGTATAGCCATTAAATCACCAGGTGCTGCGCCAACTTCATTCACCGCATCAACTATTTGGCTCAAAGAAACCCCTGGGCCAAATTTAAACATGCGATTATTTTCTTGCTCGGCATTAATTTGCGTTTTAGGCACAATCGCCGTTTCTCCGCCGGCAAGCGCATTAGGCTGAGTCACTTCTAAGTTTTCTTGTATCGTCACGGTTAAGCTTCCATGAGTGACAGCAACGGCATCAATTCTAACATTTTGCCCCATTACAATCGTGCCGGTGCGCGAATTAATAATCACTTTCGCTCGCGCCTGACCCATTTCAACTTCCATATTTTCGACAACCGATAAAAATGATACTCGCTGACTTAAGTCTCTTGGTGCACTTAAGCGAATGGACGTAGCGTCTAAAGCCTCGGCCGTACCAGGCCCTAACAAATCATTTAGATGATCAATGATGTGGCGCGCCGTGGTAAAATTAGGCTGGTCTAAATTTAAAATCAAACTATCGCCATGCCCAAAAGCATTAGGAATGGAGCGCTCAATCGTCGCACCATTAGGAATGCGACCGACACTCGGTACATTCACCGTAAGCTTTGAACCATCATTGCCTTGTATGCCAAAACCGCCAACGACTAAGTTACCTTGAGCAATGGCATAAACTTGTCCATCAGCGCCTTTAAGCGGTGCAAATAATAACGAACCACCCCGCAAACTTTTTGCATTACCTAACGATGAAACAGTAATATCGAGTCGCTGCCCTGGTTTAGCAAACGCGGGCATTTCTGCGGTTATTGATACCGCAGCCACATTTTTAAGTTTGGGATCAACCCCTTGAGGAATAGTAATACCAAACTCTGCCATCATATTTCGAAACGTCTGAGTCGTGAACGGCGCTTTATCACCACTGCCATCCAAACCAACAACCAAACCATAGCCAATGAGTTGATTACTGCGCACCCCTGCTATCGAGGTGATATCTTTAATACGCTCGGCATGAGCGGTATTGAAAACAAGTGGAAACGTCAAAATAATGAAAGCTACAAAGCGCCAAATAATCATCATATATATTTTCGTTAGCCCTTTTTCTGTCACATATTCCATCTGAATTCACCCTAAATTTCTATGCGTTTGTTTAGAAAGGCCACCATGGACTGTTTGTCATGCGTCCAAACCAACCTTCTTTCGTTGCGTTATTTAAGTTGCCTCGACCGCCAAATTTAATCCGTGCATCAGCGACTTTGCTAGACATTACGGTATTCTGCGGCGTAATGTCCTGAGGTCGAATCAACCCCATAATACGAATATATTCGTCACCTTCACTTAAGGTTAACCATTTCTCACCGCGTATTTGCAGAACGCCACTGGGTAAGATATCGGCTACTGTTACAGAAATCGTGCCACTTAGGCTATTACTGCGATCTGCATCACCGGAGCCTTTAAAAGAACGATTGTGATCAAGGTTGATATCTAGCCCTAAATTTCTCCAGCCGGGGACCGTATTGAGAACATTTGCGGGATTAGAAGTATTGCTTGAATCTTTTTTCGATGAAGTTTCTGCCGATTTTGATGAGTTATATTGCTCATCAAAAATCACCGTAATAATGTCACCTACTTGCGTTGCTTGCTGATCCGAAAATAAACTTAAACTGTAGTTTGTTTTATACAGCGATCCATTAATACTTGGTGCAGCCTGTAGCGATGAAGACGGCACTGGCGCGTATTCTGGATCATTCGGATAAACGTCCTTTTCCAAAGGTACGCTGGTGCAACCTGTCACAACAAGTGCCGTCACGATTGCGACTATCATCCTTGCGGGAACTAAACATTTAAGTGCTTTCATACTCTTTCTCCGCATCATTTTATGTCGGTTTTTTAAGGTTTGTTTAATTACGTATTTTGCGTCAAGAATTGCAGCATCTGATCCGCCGCTGAAACAACCTTAGAGTTCATTTCGTAAGCACGCTGAACCGTAATCATTTTTACCAATTCTTCAACAACTTCGACGTTTGAATTTTCCAAAGCGCCTTGTTCAATGGTGCCATAACCATCGTTTGCGGCGATACCCACATTGGGTGCGCCACTTGCCGCCGTTTCTTTATAAAGGTTGCCACCGGTTGACTGTAAGCCCGCCGGATTAATGAAATCGACCAAATCAAGCTGACCTAATTCTTGCGGTGTTGGATCGCCAAATAAGGTGGCTTGGACGATACCGTCTTTACTGATGGTTAATTGATTGGTTAACTCAGGAATATCAATTTGTGGCTGCAGTACGTAGCCATTCACGTTCACAATCGTGCCTTCCGCATTGATGTGAAATGTGCCATCACGAGTATAAGACGTGGTGCCATCAGGCATTTGAATCTGAAAAAATCCGCGACCATTCACGGCCATATCCAACGGCTGATCCGTCAGCTGCATACTGCCCGTAGTAAATACTTTTTGCGTACCCGCAGTTCTTACACCCGTACCGACTTGTAAGCCCGAAGGTAGTCGTGTATCCGCTGACGAATTTGCCCCTGGCTGACGTTGAATCTGATACAGCAAATCTTCAAATACTGGGCGATCTTTTTTAAAGCCCGTTGTTGATACGTTTGCCAGATTGTTTGAGACCACGGTTAATGCAAGATCTTGTGCTTCTAAACCGCTTTTACTTACCCATAATGCTGAATGCATACATCACCCCTTATTGCGCACTTAATAGTTGTGTTGTTGCCGCACTATTTTCATCGGCGGTTTTCATTAACTTCACTTGCATTTCATATTGACGATTCATCGCCAATACTTGTGTTAATTCTGTGACTGCATTGACATTACTGCCTTCGATAAAACCACTGACTAAAGACATGTTAGGATCAATTTCTGCTCCTGGATCACCTGGCTGTCGGCCACGAATTCGAAACAAACCATCAGTTCCTTTCTCTAAGCTTTGGCTATCTGGATTTACCATTCTGATCTGTAAGACTTCTGCAACAGCTTCAGACCCTTCACCTTGAGCGCGAATAGAAATAGTACCGTCTCGTGCAATTTCAATTGTTTCAAAAGGAGGAATAACCGCAGGACCACCATCACTAAGTAGTTGCAGACCACGACCATTAATTAGACGACCTTCTGGGTCGACAGATAAATCACCAGCGCGAGTATAAGCTTCTTCACCATCAGCGCCTTCAACAACGAACCAACCAGCGCCCTCAATCGTTACATCTAATGAGCGCCCTGTTTCTTGCAGCGGTCCTTGACGTAAATCACTGGCTGGACGTTCAGCCATGGCAAATGCGCGAGTAGGAAAATGATCACCAAAAACAGGCATTGCTCTCGACTGTGTGTAATCTGAACGAAAACCTGTGGTACTGGCATTGGCCAAATTATTTGAATGAGCTGTCTGGCTTACCGTATTTTGTTTGGCTCCGGACATTGCGATATATAATGCGCGATCCATAATCAAACTCCTGAAAAATCTAACAATTAATTTCTATTACGTTAGTACTTTGCAAGGGTAGTGCCAGATTTTAAAAGTGTTTGTTTTATAACGAGTTAAGCGGATTTTTAGGGGTTGGAGAAAGAAAGCGGCAAAGATAAACGGCAAACCCTCAGCCTAATAATTTATTAGGCGGTGATGGTCTGCCGCAAAGCTGTAAAGAAAATAAATTAGATATTCAAAATGGTTTGAGTTACCTGATCCATTGTTTCAATGGTTTTCGCACTGGCCTGGAAATTACGCTGAGCGATAATTAAACCAACCAATTCTTCTGAAATATCAACGTTAGAATCTTCTAATGCTGACGCTCGAACCTGACCAAAAGAAGCGGTTCGCGGTGAGCCCACTGTCGCAACGCCCGACTCAAACGATTCAGCCCAGCCAGTATCCCCTAATGGCGTAAGCCCTTCTGGGTTGCGGAAATTTGCTAAAGCAACCTGCCCCAAGACTTGTGCTTGGCCGTTGGTATAACGAGCGAAGATTACCCCTTCTTGGTCAACTTCTAGGCCCGCCAATCGACCCGTTGTATAACCGTTTTGATTGACTTCACTTACGGCAAAAGAACTACCGAACTGAGTTGAACCATCCAAAATAATTTGAAAGTTAGAATTTGATGCTGGCTCAGTTAAAGGTAAACCACCTTCCAAAACATTCAGCGATGTCATCGCCCCTGTTGGATCACCTGCTGCATCCACTGGGTCCCAGTTAGTCACATAAATATCCCCTGTCGCTTCTGTATCTAACGTTCCATCCTGATTAAAAAACAGTTCATGACGCGAGCGAGTAGGCACTAAATTTTCTGGGAAGGGCAAGGTTGAGTCTGGGTCACCGACTTCTTTTCCATCCACTTGAACGTACATAGCCCAAATATTCGCTTCGTTTGGACGCGCAGGGTCTAGCGGTTCTTTAACAAAAAACTGTGTCATAACATGGGCATTACCCAAGCTATCATAGGTCGTGGTTGACGTTGCGTGGTTGTAAGTATTCTGATCGCTAGGATCAAACGCATTCAGCACCACTGGCGTAAACTCATCCTCCGTTAGTGCTCCAAATAACCCTGAAACCACTGGAGACGGTTCTTGCATTTTATACCCTTCGTTTAACGTGAAGGTTATATGCCCACCAACGGCGGCAGCTGTCGCGGCAGTAGCGGTTCCTCCCAATACCACCGGACCGGTATTAACCGCACCCTGCACAACTAGACTGTCTGTTGGTGATGGACTTGTGATCTCAACCTTTACATCGCGGCCAATTTCGTTGGTAATAATCAAATCACCAGTCTCACTCACCTCAGCGGTAAAACCAGGTAAGGTAGTTGAGCGGAAGCTGATAATTTCTTCAGCAATTTCAGGCAATGTTGTAGAGGTTAATGCCTGACCATTCACCAATAATTTCATGGTATTACCAGGATTATTGTAACTCGATAGCGGAATGGTCATAACGGTTTTAGCGGTTGCGGTAATGCCTGCCTGCTGATTAAAAACACTGGCAATTTCATTGGCTTCTGTCCCTTCAGGGATCTTAACCGTTGTTTTATTACCATCAGGATCAACAATAATAGCCGTCTGTTCAGGATATTGATTATTCACACCTTCAATCCCTGCGGTAAATAAACTGCCGTCTGCTGGGTTTGATTGTAAGATTGCAAACAACGCTTCTGAACTTGTATCAGGGCCTGAGGCAGTAATATCCGAAAGACTAATAATAGAAGCTTCACCCTCTTCTACGGCCACCAACTCTAAGGTGAATTGAGGCGGTACAACTTTGGGGGATATTTCAACCGCTTGCGCACGAACCCCTATATAATCATCCGCATTCTGGCTGTTCAATTGACGGTTAATACTGGTCGCTAATTGCTGAACGGAGCGGTAGTCCTCATCCAAAGAAATCAATACCGAACCTGAACGATTTTCTAAATCCGGTGCAGGTACTGTTAAATTTAAACGGAAAGAATTGCTTTTATCGACTTCATCTTGGCCATTGACCGAGAACAAACTATTCAAACCTAATGCCGCAGCGGCTAATGGTTCACCCGCCGTTGCCGTAATAGCAATCCCTTCAGTGCTGCCGGTATTCGTATTCGTAAAAACTAACTGCCCACCCACGGCTGCAACCGTTACTTTGCCATTCAAACCACCCGCACCGATATACACATCGATTTGCTGCTGTACTGCAACAGCAACATCCTCAAGGCTCGCATAATTATTTGGCGGAATAGTAATCTGGAATGGACCCGCGCCATTGCCTGTGCTACTGGTTACTTCTAAATTAAATTGGTTATTGGCGATAACAGGCTCAGTACCCGCATCAAATCGATTGGTACTTAAGAAACCAATATTATTTAAGTTATAAACATTTGAGCTCACCGTATTATCTGCAATTTGTACAAAATCGCCGTTCGCGGCTGGCGGTACATTGGCATTAAACTCAATGCGTCCAGAGACAATGGAGGCAACCGTTTCAGATAGCGCAGGGCCACCCGAAGTTGCATTAATTTGGGTATTAATTTGGTTAACAATTTCTGCTGGGGTAACACTTGCGAAGTTAGTGGGTGCAGCGCCGATCCAAGCAGCTTCACTTAAATTAATGGGGTAAGTTGCACCACCTTCGGTAGCAATACTCAACGCCAATACATTCGTTCCTACTGTGCTTATATCTAAGGTCGTAAACGTATTATCAGCCGTTAATTTATGCGGTGCACCGGCATCAGATGCTACAATGCCTAATGGAGGGGTTGCCGTTGTACGAGTCGTTGTCGAAGTACCAGGAATGGAGCGGAAATCTGCATTAATTGGCGCAGATCCAACAAACAATTGCGAACCTGCAATGCCTGCCTGTACACCACCGTTAGCACCAAACGTAGCATCCCAAGCACCCGTTGTGGTCATGGTAAAACTGGTGCCATTGGTGCCATTAATTCCAGCTCGGGTAACTAATAATTCACCAGTACCTGACACGGTAGCGGTTAATTGTTGTGAGCCAAATACGGTATTTAGCTGCTTTTGAATATCATTTAAAACATCTTGCTGAGTACTGCCTGCGGCAACGCCTTCAAGTGTAATTGCTTGCAAACCATTGCCATCACCAATATCAAAACTCATTTGAATACCTGCGGCATAACCAGTATCTGCTACACCACCAGCACCCGCTAAAATATTCCCCCCAGTCCAGTCTAATAATGCTGGCACACCTGCGGTAGTCGGTTGCCCTGCAGCGACTAGAATAGAGGATGTTGATTCAATAATACCAGAGTCTGCAACGCCAATCGAAAGGCCATTAGAAACCAGTTGCAAGCCTTGCTCTTGCAGAACCTCTTCGCCCGCATCGAGGTTCAAAATTGCGGAAACTCGGCTGGTTAACGCAGGTGCTTGGTTGCCTACTTGGATCTGAATACTGCCTAAAACACCACTCACAACCCCATCAGCATTAGCATCAAAACCTTGCACTCGACTATTGTTATTCGCTACAACATAGCCTTCTTTATCCAAGCCAAAAAGACCCGCACGCGTATAAGAAATGGAACCTCGATCTTCTAGAATAAAAAAGCCGTTACCATCAATCGCCATATCCAAAGCATTTTCAGTACCACTGATATTACCTTGGCTAAATTCTTGACGCACATTTTCAACCATCACCCCACTGCCTACCGGCTTACTGCCTGTGCCAAGCAAGGTGCTGGTATAAACATCGCTAAATTCTGCACGAGATTCTTTAAAACCTGTGGTGCTTGCGTTAGCAACGTTATTACCGGTTACTTCCAAATCTGTAGAAGCCGCGCGTATACCACTTAAACCAATATTAAAACTCATAATAATTTCTCCACGACTCTACCATTATTCGTTAACAATCTGCTTGATGTCTGCCATTGCAGCACGCTTGCCACCGGCAAGATTTAACGTTGCGCTACCGGTTGGGCTTAAGCTAACGCTATCGACTCGAGCACTCATCAAGGTTGCAAATTCTTCTGTTTTACCACCAGTATTACCGGTAACTTTAAAACTGTATTCACCTGCAGGGTAAGGCACTTGAATCGGCTGCCCAGATTCATCAAGAACCTGCTCACCATTTTCATCAACATAAAATTCCTGACGATTCAGCTTGCCATAATCTAGATCAACAATTTTCCCATCCAGCATCAAGTTCAAACCATCCCAACGCACAGTCATCTCACCTTTAGCGTGGTTCCCTAAATCTATTTGCTCTAATAACTGACCATTTTCATCTTGAATATTCAGTTTTAAATCACTGGCCGAATCGGGCAAATCGGTTTGGCTGCTGATGATGCCTTTATTTAATAACAAACCTAGGTCATTACCTTTCACAATCACCGATTGGCCAACCAAAGAAGACGCTTGCAAGGCTTGGCTAGAGCGCATGCCATCAGACATGCCATCGGCGGTTGTATTTAATTTATCCAAACCTTCAACCGTAGAAAACTGAGCCAATTGCGCAATAAATTCACCGTTATCTTGAGGGTCTAACGGGTTTTGGTTATTCAGCTCGGCAATCATGAGTTTTAAAAACTCGTCTTGCCCCATTTCATTTGTTTTAGGTTTTTCTGCATTTTTTGTCGTATTAGCATATTGATCTAATACCGAAGATGCTGGGTTTGAATTATCGATTGCTGACATAATTATTCTCCCAGCATTAACGTGCGTTGAAGCATTTGTTTAGCCGTTTTCAGAACCTCAACATTCATCTGATAACTGCGTGAAGAAGACATCATATCGGTCATTTCTTCTACCACATTCACATTGGGGTAATACACATAACCTTCTTCATTCGCGAGCGGATGATCTGGCTGAAAGCGTGGCTGTAAAGGTGCATCACTTTCGACAATGCCTTTTACTTCAACACCGGCGCCAATGTTTTCACCTTTATCATGAAATTGATTATTTTTATTCACGTTTAAATATTCGTTATGCATTACCGCAAAGAATGGCTTACGAGCACGATAGGTTTCATCAATGCTGCTGCTCGCACTTTCCGCATTAGCAATGTTACTTGCGGTGGTATTAAGGCGGATTGACTGTGCATTCATGCCTGAACCCGCGATATCAAAAATATTACCTAATGACATAATTATTCTCCTCTGATCGCAGATTTAAGGCCTTTGAACTTTCCATTTAGAAATTCAAAACTGGAGTTATAGTCCATAGCGTTACGTGAAAATAGGGTTTGCTCTAATTGTGTATCGACGGTATTACCATCAATGGAAGGTTGAGATGGGTTACGAAAAAGGAGCTCGTTAGATTGATTAGAACTTCCTGAAAGATGGGCGCTATTCGTTGCCGTCATCGCCATTCCGTTTTGAGTTTCTTGCGCAAGCTGAGCTTGGAAGTTCATATCACGGGCTTTAAATCCAGGAGTATCTGAATTGGCTAGGTTATTGGCGAGTATTTCTGCACGCTTTCCGCTGAGTAACATGGCATCAGGATGAACCCCTAAAGCATTGTTGAAATTGATTGAACCCATAACCTAACTCTCTTCTAAAATTTTCTTATTAGAGATATAGCAAAGGGTATACCAAGTTTTAAAATTATTTTAATTGCTTATTTTTCAATGACTTAGAGATAATAAGAAGAGGTTTGAATCATGAGAGGGGCAAACAATAGGAAGGAAAAAGAGGTAAGCGGCAAGCGCTTACCGATTACCAGCGGCAACAGGTTTCGCTTGATAAGCGATGCCAGGATTAAATTGCTGCATTTTATAAAAGTCGTTCAAGTTATTAACCGATTCCGATGCGCCAACAAACAAATAGCCATCGGGGTTTAATGTCCCGTGAATACGTTTAAGAATGTCTTGCTTAAAATCAGCCGAAAAATAAATCAAAACGTTACGGCAAAATACAAGATCAAACTTACCCAGCATGCTATAGCTGGATTGCAGATTTAAACTTCTAAATTCGATACGACGCTTGATGTCATCATTAATTTTCCACTCATCCGCACCCTTCTGAGTAAAATGTTGACGAAGATGCGCATCTCCCATCCCTCTTTTTAACGCTAACTGAGGGTAAACCCCTTCTTTAGCAATCGCTAAGGCCGTCGGTGAGATATCAGTCGCGACAATTTTCACATCGCCCATCAAGACACCAGGGTTTGATTTTTTAAACTCTTCAATAATAATACTCAGTGAATACGGCTCTTGCCCAGTACTGCAAGCCGCCGACCAAATTTTTAACGGTCGTCGTGACTTAGCCAGCTCTGGTAACAGTTTCTCACGAAATATCTTAAATGGATGATCATCTCGAAACCATAAAGTTTCGTTAGTTGTCATCGCATCAATCACCGATTCTTTTAGCTTAGAACTGCGATCCATCGCAGCCACAAGCTCTGTCAGATTGGTCAGTTTTTCACTTTCTAACAACCGCCTTAAGCGGCTAGTGATTAAATATTCTTTATTATCACCCAGCATAATGCCGCTGTATTGCTCTAGCTTTTGCTTAAACTGTTTGTATTCAGCAGGACTAATCGAGAAACTCATATACTTAACTCATTAAATTAACTGCATTATTTAGCTTTGGTAAATTGTTCGATACGCTTCACCACTTCTTCACCCAAAATATCGGGATTAAATTTAGCAATAAAGCCATCCGCACCTACTTTCTCTACCATTGCTTTATTAAATACCCCACTCAAGGAAGTATGTAAGACAATATTAAAGTCTGCAATTCGCGCATCATTTCGAATACTGGTTGTTAAGGTATAACCATCCATTTCTGGCATTTCGATATCGGAAATCATCATCAAGTATTTATCTTGAATACGAACACCGGCATCGGTTAATTCCTGTAAATGATTCCAAGCCTGCAAACCATCATTAAGCGCAGTAACCTCAACACCAATTTCTTCTAGGCAACGAGATACTTGCTTACGCGCAATCTTAGAATCATCAACAATCAATACATGCAATGCTTTTGCATCTTCTGCAACTTGCTCACTCACAACGTCGCTAGACATTGTTTCGTTCATTGGCGAAACTTCGGCCAAGACTTTTTCTACATCAATAATTTCAATTAACTTATTTTCAAATTCAGTCACTGCGGTAAGGTAATGCTCCCGCCCTGTGCCTTTTGGTGGTGGATGAATGTCACCCCAATTCATATTCACAATACGTTCAACACCCGCCACTAAAAAACCCTGAGTTTTTAGGTTGTATTCCGTAATAATGATGAAAGCATTTTCGAGGTCGCTAACCTTAGGCCCACCCGTTGACAGACTTAAATCCATTATAGGAATAATGCCAATACGTAAGTGCGCGACACCGCGAACGACTTCGTGACTATGAGGTAAAACAGTCAGCTTTGGACACTGCAAAACTTCTTTTACCTTAAATACATTAATCCCATAAACCTGCGGCCCTTCCATTCTAAATAATAGAAGCTCCAAGCGATTGGCCCCAACAAGTTGGGTCCGCTGGTTTACGGTTTCCATGACTCCCGCCATAATTTTCTCCTAATCTTAACGCCTTCGGCATGGCGCTTGCTGTATCAAATATAAATCAGACAAAGTGTCGTTAAACTGACACAGCAAATACGACTTATATTTGAGCATAGTTGAGATTGGCTAAATGAGTAGTGTGCGACATAGATTCAATACGCAAAAATTCATTCAGCGCGGAATTTTATTATTTTGTGTCTCCATTTCGAGCTGCATGGCGTTGGAAGAAACCTTTGAAGATAAGGTATCAAACCTAGTATTAAAGCAATGGGAGTCGCTAGGACTGCGCAAAAATACGTCGTCAAATGTTGTTATGAAAGGATTACCGAGTGGCTATGAAGTGGCTGATGATTGCGCCAACTCACTAAACATTAGCCCTGTGAAGCAATTACGACCAGGCGATAACAGCATTGAAGTCACCTGTGATGTGCGCAATAGCTGGTCATTAATGCTCAATGCCGACATTCAAGTTTTTCGTGATGTCATTGTATTACGAGATCATATTGGCCGTGGAGATCGCATTACAAAGTTAAGCCTCGTTTTGCATAAACGTAATATCGCCGATTTGCATAGAGGTTATTTTACGGCCTTTGAACAAGTGATTAACACAGTAAGTAAGCGTTCACTTAGAGCAGGAGTAGCGCTTAATCCAAGCATGATTGATTTACCGATTATTGTGAAACGCGGACAAGCGGTAAACCTAAAGGTCGATCGAGTAGGTTTTTCCGTCGATATGAAAGGCCTGGCCCTTAAAAAAGGCCGTCAAGGCGACAAGATTAAAGTAAAAAATAGCAGCAGTGGCAAGGTGCTATACGGAACGATTATATCAGCGGATGTTGTGCTAATAGATTAGCCCGTAGACCAACTCTGCCATTAGTTCGATATAAATCCGATAAATAGTAAAAAAAGATTAAAGTTCTCATAGCGTTAGCCGATACAATAACCGTAGGAGTCTATTAAAATGCAATGGCTTGGAGAAATATCCATGAATATCAATAAGTTAACAACAGGTCTTGATGGCGGAGGCAGAGCAAAAGCTGATGCTGCGAGCCCTCAAAAACCTAAAACAGAAGAAAATACTAAAGCGAATAGCAATGCTAATACCGCCGATCAGGTGAAATTAAGCAGCAGTAGCTTAAACATTCAGCAAGTTGAAGCTGAAGTTAGTAAAATGCCAGATGTCGATGATAAGACCATCGATCGTATCCGAGCGGCTATCGATAATGGTGAATATAAAATTGATTATCAACAGTTGGCAGGAAAAATGCTTGATTTCGAAGGAAAGCTTAATTAATCCTTGGAGTCACCGTGGCTAATTCATACAACGTATTTTTTCTACAGCTACAACAAGAACTAGCAGTTGCGCGCACATTGCATAGACTCCTTTGTGAAGAACGTGAACTGCTAGACCCGCCGAATATTCAAGCGTTAACCGATTTACAGCAAGAAAAGCTAGAACGCCTAAATGCCCTAAAAGAACTGAGCACACAGCGCTGCAACCTGCTAACAGAGCTGCACATTCCGCTTGATAAGCATTGTTATTTATCACCCAAGCTGCAATCTGATGATGCCAGCGATAACATACGTTTAGCCGAAGTATGGCAAGAACTTGCCGATCAATTTGAGCAAAATCGCCGCCTTACCGAAGTGCTCGCAACAATCGTATTAACCGCCAGACAACGAACACAAAGTTTAATGAAAATCTTGCGCGGTAAGAAAAATACACCTAACTTATATACTAAAAGCGGCCAAACCCAATCTGGCTCTGAAGGATTAGGGTACGCAAAAGCCTAATTCAGCGTAATAACAGAACAATCGATTTAAGTATTAGCGGTTTACGCATTAATAGACAAGGATTTACAGTGTCGGAATTGCCTATGACAGAGGAAAACAACGAATATTATTTAGACACACCTGAAGATGTTTATGGTGCGCTGCGTAAAATAGTATTAATGAAACAGCCTGTAACAGTGAGTATTGAAGATAGTGATGAGAAATTCACATCTGCAATCACCTTCGCCAATTTAAAAAACAGCAGTTTCTTCCTCGACCAAGTTGTTCCACAAAAAGGCAACGACCTCATCCGCTCAGGCAAACGCTTTGGTATTCTTGCCGATAGCCAAGGCATCAAAATAGAATTTGACGTCGATGGCCGCTTAAAATATCAGCCAGAAAAAGAGCAATATCGAGTAGAATTTCCTAGTCAGCTACTGTACTTGCAACGCCGTACCGCTTACCGCGTTATGATTCCACCAGCGCATGAGATTCTAGTGCAACTTAAGATGCAAGATGAACAAGGTAACTTGGTTGGTAAATTGGCCGATATTTCGTCCAGTGGTTTTAAATCATTATTTAAAGGCGATATTGTTGATCGTTTAAAAGCTCATACCGAAATCCCCGTTGCGCGCATTAAGTTTAATGACAATAACAACATGGATTGCAGTCTACAGGCCCGTCATATCGTACGGACAAAATCTGGGGATACTCAAGTCGGCTTCGCCTTTAATATGATTTCAGGCATGGGACAGCGCTTTCTTGACCGCCTCATTGGCGAACTTCAATGGGAAGAGCGTCGCAAAGCAGAACAGCTTCATCAAGAAAAGCTAAAAGAAAAGAAGAAAGAAGACAGCGACTTACCCCAAGTATAAATCAGCGCCCACGACTTAAGTTCTGTTACAATGTTTTCCAACATATACATAACTTAAAAGTTCATACTTAAAATCGCTCATGACCGACATCGACTTCTATATTTTATCTGCCCAACAAGATGAGCAACGCCTAGATTTTGCCTGCCGTCTCATCGAAAAAGCCTACCGCAGCCGCTGCAAGGTTTATGTTCATTTTGATAACGAAGCTCATGCGAAAGCGTTTGATGAACAGCTATGGAACTACAGAGATAGCAGCTTTATACCGCATGGATTAATTGGCAGTGAAGGGCTGGAAGACAACTGCCCTGTTCATTTGGGTTATGCGGATTTACAGCCTCCCAATTTTGATGTCATGGTTAACCTAGCCACTGATATGCCATCAACCATTGCACGCTATAAGCGCGTCTTAGAAGTCGTAATTCAGCAAGACGATGTATTGGCCGCAACTCGAAGCCATTACCGCTATTACAAAGAACGAGGCTATCCGATCAATAATATCGATATGCGGATGAAAGATTAAAAAAAAGGTCTGCAATTGCAGACCTTTTTTATTTAACAGCATCCATTCATGTGATCAATCGATCAAACAAACATGACCTTAGCCAATAATAAAGCAGAAATAATCCATACACTCATGGATACTTCGTTCGCTTTACCACCCACTAACTTAGCGGCTGCATAAGTAATGAACCCAAGCGTAATACCATGCGCAATTGAAAAGGTCAGTGGAGTTAATAACAAAACAACCACGACAGGCGTCGCTTCTGTTAGATCATCCCAATGTACTTCCTTCAAAGTGAACATCATCAATACAGAAACATACAAAATAGCGCCAGCCGTGGCGTAAGCTGGAATCATTCCCGCTAACGGTGCAAAGAAAATAGACAGTAAAAATAAAATGCCAACAACAACCGCCGTCATCCCTGTACGTCCACCCGCAGCAACACCTGCAGCACTTTCGATATAACTTGTCGTAGAAGATGTACCCAGCATAGCGCCCGTCACCGTTGCCGTACTATCAGCAATCAATGCCTGCTTAAGGCGAGGAACCTTACCTTGTGATGTTTGCAAACCAGCACGCTGGGTAACCGCAATTAACGTACCGGAAGTATCGAACAGATCAACAAATAAGAAGGCAAAAATAACGCTTAACAAAGCAACGTCAAACGCAGCGGCAACATCCATTTGCATAAAGGTTGGCGCAATAGAAGGAGGCGCAGAAATAATGCCCGAATATTCAACATTTCCCGTCAGAACGGCAATCGCGGTAATAATTAAAATAGAAATCATCACGCCGCCAGGTATATTGCGCTGAACCAAACCGATAATTAAAATCAAACCGAATAGCGCCATCGCAGGACCAAAACTGGTAAGGTCTCCTAAGCTAACAAGGGTCGCAGGATGATCAACAATAATACCTGAATTTTGCAAAGCAATCAGTGCCAAGAAGCTACCAATACCCGCCGCAATGGCTTTTTTCAGCGTATCTGGAATGGCATTAATAATCCATTCCCGCATTTTGAAAATGGATAAAAGAAAGAAAATAATACCCGACAAAAACACCGCGCCTAGCGCCGTCTGCCACGCGTGCCCCATGCCCAATACAACACCATAAGTGAAGAAAGCATTAAGCCCCATACCCGGTGCCATCGCAACCGGTAAGTTAGCCCAAAAGCCCATAATAAAACAACCTATCGCGGCTGCGACACACGTGCCGACAAATACAGCACCTTGATCCATTCCTGCTTTTTCAAGCATCTCGGGATTCACAAAGATAATGTAAGCCATGGTCAGAAAGGTAGTAATACCCGCGGTAATTTCTGTTTTAGAATCCGTCCCAAAGCGAGACAATTGAAAGAGTTTTTCAAGCATATTACGAGTACTACCAGCTGGTTATTAATAGTGGGAGATTAACAAGATTCGAGCTAATCAAATGGTCAAGTTTGGTAAGTTTTACACACTTTGCCAAGCTTGACCACATAGACAATTATTCTGATACATGGCTATAATGAGCCCACAACGCTTTGATATTGCAAGATAAGCAATGCCTAGTGCTGCTCTAACTGAAGTTTATAACGATTATTATAATAGGATCTACCATGAAATTGACTAAGATTGCTTTAGCAACAGCAATGACTGTTGCTGCCGGAACGGCAAGTGCAGAAACTTACTTTTACGATAATAGCCTTACTGCTTTATACGGACAGAGCTATGAAGTAATTGAATCTGACCAAGCTGTTGTTACATTTGAGCACTACAGCGCTAACAGCTGGGGCGATATTTTTGTATTTGCTGATCGCTTAATGTCTACTGGTGATGAAAACCAAGATCAAACTCAAACTTACATCGAAGTAGCTCCACGTTTCAAAGTATCTGATTTTGATGCTGGTTTTGTTAAAAATGTCTACATCGCGACCACGTGGGAAATGAGTGAAGATAACGATGATTTCCTTATCGGTTTGGGTACTGACTTCAACATCCCTGGTTTCCAAAACCTAAGCTTCAACGCTTACCAGCGCTTGAATGACGATGGCGATAACAACTATCAAACAACCACTGTTTGGGGCGTACCTTTCGCAATCGCTGGCCAAAACTTCAAGTTTGATGGTTTCTGGGATTGGGCAACAGCCACTGACGACAGAGCTGCTACCAGTAACTTTACTTACCAATTGAAGTGGGATGCTGCTTCTGTTCTTGGTACCGATAACAAAGTATATGTTGGTATTGAGCACGCGACTTGGAATAACAAATTTGCTCTTGAGGATGGTGAGTTGGGTGATTATGGCATCAATGACTCTAACGAAAACGTCGTAAGCGCTTTGGTTAAAGTACACTTCTAATAAATACCACCAGGTTTTATTAGAAAGCAGTCCGACTGCTTTAGCAGCCTAATACACTTAGGCTGCTATCCTTTCATAGAACATCGCCCACACAGCAATTCCTGTTCAATTCCTACCCATATATTAATAACGAGCTTCAACATTTCATGAGCGTTTATAGCGAACAAATCCGTCAAGCAGTACGTACTATTGCGGATTGGCCAAAGCCAGGCATTCAATTCAGCGACATTACCCCATTAATGCTCGACCCAAAAATCTTTCGCATGCTAATCGATAGCTTCGTACACCGCTATCAAGGACAAGATATTCAAGGCATTGCAGCACTGGATGCTCGCGGTTTCTTATTAGGTGCACCACTCGCCTATGAACTAGGCCTGCCATTAGTGCCGGTACGCAAACAAGGAAAGCTACCGTACGAAACCATTACTCAAAGCTACGATCTAGAGTACGGAAACGCCACAATAGAGTTGCATACTGATGCTTTCAAGGCGGGAGACAAGGTATTAGTGATTGACGACCTTATTGCCACAGGTGGCACCATGCTGGCTGCTTGCGAGCTGGTAAAAAAACTAGGCGCAGAAGTCGTTGAATGTGCCGCGATTATCGACTTACCTGCACTTAACGGCTCAAATAAGATTCGTGAAGCAGGGTTTGATGTTTATTCAATTTGTGATTTTGATTAAAAGACGCATCACAGCGTAGAACTGAGCAGAAAAATATCAGAAACAAACATTAATTTAAGAATTATTCTCATTTAGGTGTTGCAATACAAATGAGAATCGTTATTATTACTTTATTCCAACGGGATGACGTTTGAACCCGCTCAGTACGAGCTACCAAGTTAACAGCGAGGTAAGGTACAAATTGAAATCTGGAGGATGTTGATTCAACCACTATGGGAGTGGTGTTTGAATTAACGTCTCGGAGCAATTCTTCACGGCGTTGTGTAAGAGATCTCTCTCATCAAGCTAATCACGGTTATTTCGGCCAGCTAGGTATTTCAACTTTTAAAGTGAGATAGCTAGATCTGGCCTCTTTTTTGTATCATCATAAAGACATGACTTCAGATATACATCACTACGATAATGGCCGGCCTCTCAACCGTTCAGAATCCATCAAGCGTCAAATTGAACGCGATGCGGCGAGACACTTTTTGCGTTTATACGAGCATATCTACAAAACGCCCATGCGCAACATCTGGCATAACGAACCGTCTAAGCCTGACATTTCATGCCATCTCAATGGAAAACCGTTGGATTTAGAAATTGCACATTTATACGCCAGTAGCAGCGAAGCTAAGATTCTAACGCGCGAGATTATTAGCCAAGTACAAGGCAGTGACAGCATAATAAAGCCAAGCGATAAAGAGCTAGAACTGCTGCACTATTTATCCGACTTGGTTAATATGGACAGTCAACAGCGTTTAACCACAGCCCTTACCCATTTACTTAATAGCAAAGCCAAAAAGACTTACGACTCGTCGCGTGTCTGGCTGGTCATCCGCAATGCCAGTCCGTTATGGAAAACCAAAGATTTTGAACAATGCATTAAGCACTTCAATATGCCTAAAAATCCTTTTGAGCAGATTTGGCTATTGCCAGAATTTGATGGCAGCGAACCTCCCATCAAAATCTTTTAACTGTAAAACAATGGATTATTCGTTAATTAAAAAATCAATTTTACGCAGTTGCATATCGACTTTATTCAAAACAACTTCAATTTTATCGCCCAATGCATATTCTTTATTTGGGTTCTTTAGGTTTGTACTATGCACTAAACCTTCAATCCCCATTTGATCGAGTTCAACAAATAAACCAAAGTTGGCAATACCAGAAACCGTCGCATTAAAAGTTTGTCCATTGAACTTCTGCATATACTGACACTTCAACCAACTTTCAACTTCACGGCTTACTTCATCCGCTTGTCGAGACTGATTTGAACAATGCGTACCCAACTCTTCCATTGCTTTTTTATCGTAAGGATATGCCTTATTAACCACACCTCGATTCGCAACACGGTTAAGTAAACGCTGAAAAGTGCCTTTCTTTTTACCACTTAGCTTGGCTCGAATCGCTCGGTGCGCCAACAAATCTGGGTAGCGACGAATCGGCGAAGTAAAATGCGCATACGCATCGTAGGCTAAACCAAAATGCCCATCATTTTTTGGCGAATAATCTGCTTGGCTTTGCGAACGCAATAACATAGTGCGGATCACCGTTGCATCACCACGATCTTCTGTTTTATTTAACAGCTGATTGTAATGCTGTGATGTTGGCTTATCGCCACCACCCAAGGTTAACCCTTTTTCAGTTAAGAAAGTGCGTAACAAGGTCAACTTTTTATCCGTTGGTCCTTCGTGCGAACGATACAGTGAAGGAATGTTATTCGCTTCTAAAAATTTAGCCGTCGCCACGTTGGCACACAACATAAACTCTTCAATCATCTTATGCGCATCATTACGAATAACCGGTGACATACTGGCTATCTTTTTATTCTTATTAAGATTGAATTTTAATTCCTGAGTATCAAAATCAATCGCCCCACGCTTACTACGCGCAGGAACTAATACGTTATATAGCGCATGTAAATTTTTGATGTGCGCAATAATATTAGGATTGCTATCAGCCACTTCTCTCGCCATTTTTGCCTGCGCCTTGGTTAAAGGGCTTTGCACAGCAACCGCATTGGCTTGATCGTACGTTAAGCGAGCATGAGAATGAATCACCGCTTCGCTGAACTCAGAACGAGTCACAATGCCTTTTGCATTAATGGTCATGTCACATACCATCGCCAGACGATCAACGTTTGGATTTAATGAACACAAACCATTAGATAATGTTTCTGGCAGCATAGGCACAACGTGGCCTGGAAAATAAATCGAAGTAGCACGGTTTTGCGCTTCTATATCCAATACATCATCAGGGCGAACATAATGCGATACATCGGCAATCGCCACCATTAAGCGCCATTCGCCCGATGCTTTTTGTTCACAATAAACAGCATCATCAAAATCTCTCGCATCAGCACCATCAATGGTCATGAAAGAAAGATGACGATAATCAGCGCGGCCTAACTTGTCTTTTTCGGCAACTTCAGTACCAAGATCGTCAGCATGATCAAACTCTTCATCAGTCCAACCTTCTAAAATGCCATGACGATGCAGTGCGACTTGAATTTCCATACCAGGATCTTGTGGATTACCCAATACCTCGGTAATTTTCACGAAAGTCGTTTGCTGCTGACCTTTTACAAAACCAGGATATTCTAGAATGACAGTATTCACTAACTGTCCAGGTTTCGCATCCATCATCAAGCACGAGTCGACATCCACTTTATGGGATATCTTGCTGCTTTCAGGAACCAGATAATAATTATTACCTTTGCGCTTTAGTTCACCCACGATATGAGTCGTTTTACGCTCTAGAATTTTGATCAGTTTATTAAATGATCGCTGACCCGAGCCCGAAGGCGACATCAATACCTGCACAACATCGCCATCGAATACATGGGATACTTGGTTGGCCGGCAAAAATAAATCTTTTTCGGTAGCGCTGTAAGAAACAAAGCCAAAGCCATCTGGATGAATACTGATACTGCCAGAAACTAATAAATCTTGGTCGATTAATGCATAGCCTTTATGTTTATTCCACATAAGCTGACCATCACGCTCCATAGCTCTTAAGCGTCTTCTTAACGCTTCTTTTTGTTCGGGACTGTCTAAATCAAGTGCGTTAGCAATTTGCTCTCGATTTAAAGTATTTTTGACCTTAGCAACCGTGTTCATAATGAACTCTCGGCTAGGAATAGGGTTGGAATAATTGTTAAAACTGTTTTTCTGCATTGTTGCGTTTAAAATAAAAATTTACTCTTTAAAAATCGCATTACTTTATTATTTTTTGTATTTTACAAAAATTTTATCTTTAAAATAACGATCTGCAAAAATTCTTAGGAAGAGTAAATCTTCAAAAGATTCATTCTTGTAAAAACTAACGAGAAGATCTCGATTATCAATAAGATAAATTTTGGCTTTTATTTAGATAAAAGGTAACGCTTTGAATTATAACTAATAACGACGAGGGGGTTTTTGAATAACGTCTACGAAGTGTACTTAGATAACAAATAGGGTTTCTTATGAAACCAACGGAGTATACATTATCAGCAATAAATACATAAAGATAGTATTAATCGGCTAATGACCATCTTGTTTCACACAAAATATCCCTATAAAGTATTCACGTTAATAACGAACATAACCAGTAATAGCCAAGCAACTAAAACAATAAAGGACGCTTATGAAATACCTTCTAATACTCGCGACAACGGCCCTAATGTCTTTTCAAGTGATGGCGGCTGATTTAAAAAGCAAAGATGTCTCACAATGGCTAAGCGCGATGCCTACGCTAAAATCTTGGTTAACAGAGCACGAAGATGAAATTTCGGCCAATATCAGCGACCGTAATGACCCTGAAGTCGTTTTTAAAGAATCCATCGCGGCATTAAAAAAAGCAAAGCTTTATGACGAGCTAAACCAGAAGGTTCAAAAGCTGGGCTATAGCAATGTTGAAGAATGGAGCAAGGTCACTGAACAAGTGACGTTTGCTTGGATGGCGATAGAAATGGATGCCAATAAAGCCGAAGTTGATGCCGCGAAAGCTCAATATAAAGCAATGGAGACAAACCCAGATATCCCACCCGCCCAAAAAGCCATGATGCAAGAAATGATGGCCCCAGCAATCGCCATGATTGCACTGGCCGACAGAGCCTCTGCAGCAGATAAAGCCGCAGTAAAGCCTCATCAACAGAAGCTAAACAACTACTTTAATGCTGAAGAAGAAGCTGAAAGCGAAGAATAGCGTCTATTTAAAGAACGTCATAAGTTCTTGAAGCTTACGTGCCTCGGTATTCATCGAGGCACTCACCGCGCTGGTTTCTTCCACCAGCGCTGCGTTCTGCTGAGTCATCGTATCCATCTGAGATACCGCCGTATTAACATGATTAATCCCCGTCGCTTGCTCTTGACTCGCTTCACTAATGCTAGAAATAAGGCTAAGAACCGACTCAATTGAGCTGACAATACCTTTCAAGGTTTCCCCAGAATCATCCACTAAACGCGTTCCTTCTGCGACCTTTGTCACGCTGTCATTAATTAGCGCTTTAATTTCTTTTGCCGCCCCCGCGCTGCGCTGCGCAAGGCTTCTCACTTCGGCTGCGACCACCGCAAAACCTCGGCCTTGCTCTCCTGCACGCGCCGCTTCTACCGCAGCATTGAGTGCTAATAAATTGGTTTGAAACGCAATTTCATCAATCACACTGATAATGTCGGCAATTTTATTACTGGCACCGCCAATGTCTCTCATCGCTACAACCGCTTGATTAACGACATCGCCGCCAACGGTTGCTTTCTGATTAGCGTCTTCCGCAAGAGAAACAGCAGCCTTCGCATTATCAGCATTTTGATTAACCGTTTGTGTAAGCTGCTCTACACTAGAACTGGTTTCCTCAAGACTGGCCGCTTGGCTTTCCGTGCGCTGGCTTAAATCCGTTGTTCCTGTTTGAATTTCATTCGCCGATGTTGATACAAAATCGGCACTGGTACGAATTTGAGAAACCATGTCAGAAAAACGTTCAATCGTTGAATTCATGGCTTCTTTTAATAGATTAAATTCACCTTCAAGTGGCACGGTAATCAAATGCGATAAATCACCCTGTGACAAAGACATCAGTGACTGGCTAATTTCTTTCACCGCAGACTTTCGCGCCGTTACGTCAGTGGCGTACTTCACAACTTTAAAGGGCTTACCATTAGCATCCATAATGGGGTTATAGCTGGCTTGAATCCAAACTTCTTTATCCCCTTTACCAATGCGCTTATATTCACCAGAGTCGAATTTACCTTTATTTAAATCTTGCCAAAATTGTGTATATTCAACTGAGCCTCGTGTCTCAGCATCAACAAATAGACTATGATGGCGGCCTGTAATTTCGTCCAGTTGATAGCCTAATACCGACAAGAAATTTTCATTGGCATCTATAATGGTACCCGTCATATCAAATTCAATAACCGCCTGAGACTTCCCTATCGCTTCAATTTGCCCCTGATAGTTGGCATTCAACATTTTTTGATCTGTAATATTAGTGGCGTATTTAACAACTTTTAATACCTCACCACTTAATCCTAAAATAGGGTTGTAACTGGCCTGAATCCAAACCTCTTTTCCCCCTTTACCTAGGCGTTTAAACTCACCAGCTTCGAATTTTCCATCGGCTAAATTATGCCAAAATGCCTTATATTCATCAGTATTTTTATAAGAGGGTTCTACAAACATACTATGATGTTTGCCTATAATTTCATCCAGTGAATAACCTAAAGTGCTTAAGAAGTTTTCATTAGCATGCTGTACGATGCCATTGACATCAAACTCGATCACCGCCTGTGATTTCCCAATGGCTTCAATCTGTCCTTTAAAATCGGCATTCAATAATTTTTGCTGAGTAATATCACTCGCATACTTAACAACCTTAAAGGTTCTTCCATTCAAATCTAGAATGGGGTTATAACTTGCTTGAATCCAAACATCACTACCCTCTTTTGCGATGCGCTTATATTCCCCCGAAAAATATATCCCGTTCTTTAGATCCTGCCAAAAACGGCTGTATTCAGCGCTACTGCTATAGCCTTCTTCAACAAATATTCGGTGATGCTGCCCTGTCACTTCATCTTGGGTATAACCCATGGTATTTAAGAAGTTATCGTTGGCATGAATAATCGTGCCATCTGGATCAAACTCAATAACAGCCAGCGACTTCGCTATCGCATTAATCTGTCCTTGAGCGTCGGCTGATTGAATTTTTTGCTTGGTAATGTCAGTGGCGTATTTAACAACCTTAATCGGCTTGCCGTTTTTATCTAAAATAGGGTTGTAACTGGCCTGAATCCATATGCTTTTATTGCCTTTCGCAATGCGCTTAAATTCAGCCGATACAAACTCACCACGATTAAGGCGTAACCAGAAATCGGCATACTCAGGACTTTGAGCTTCCTGAGTTTCCATAAACATTCGATGATGCTGCCCTTGAATGTCTTCTAAACGATAGCCAACAGCCTCTAAAAAATTAGCATTCGCCGTCAGAATGATGCCGTCCATCGAGAATTCGATAACGGCTTGTGATTTATCGAGCGCAAACAGCTTCGCCTCCAGCTCTGCGACCTGACTTTCTAAAGCTTGAGTACGTTCAGCGTTCAGCTTATCTTGGGCTATTTTGGCTGATTTATTAAAAAACATGATATTCCTTAAAGTCCACTGAAATAATTATCTATGACTTTAAGTGTAGAAGAGCTTTATTAAACTGACTGAATTATTACCAATAAATACAGAAAATTAATCATTACTAGAATGCTTTTCTGGTCTCTTCAGGATGCGGCGGTTTTTCACCTTGTTATGCACCCCTTTACTGAACGATTTGGTATGAGTTTCCAAAAAATCCACACCGTATAAAATCATCACAACGAGTACAGAAATTCGAATCGCATTTAAATGATTACCGGTTGCGATCATTACCCCAACGGCAGCCAATACCCAAATGGTTGCGGCTGAAGTTACCCCTACAACCGCCCCGTCTTTAGCCAACATCACACCAGCGCCCAAAAAACCAATACCGGTAATCACTTGGCCCACAACGCGCGAAGGATCAACAATATCGCCTTTTAGCATAAAGGCCGTTGCTAAAAACAAATAGGTGCCTAATACAATTAAAGACGACGTACGGATACCAACTGGCTTTCCTCTAAATTGTCTTTCTAGGCCGATAATCGTGCCACAAAAAATGGCGGTAAAAATCGCCTCCCAGCGGTAGGGATCGATGTTGAAAATAAGTTCTAAAGTCATCTAATAAAATCTTTTAATCTATTGGGTAAATCTAACTATTCAGTATACGTTTCTTCAACGTAAGGCTCTTCAACATACGTCTCTTCGACATAAGGCTCTTCAACATAAGGTTCCTCAACGTATGCTTCTTCAGTATAGGTCTCTTCAAGACAATCGACCCAGTTTTCACTAGCATCCTGATAAACACCGTATTCAGCACACTGCTGCTGACGGCTCATGACCCCCTCTTCCGCCATGCCCGTACTGGCAAAAAATAGCACCGCTAAAAAGACCCATAATTGTCTAAAAATCCGTTGTGGTATTGCGAACATAATAGGTCTCCTAGCGTATCAAATATTCAGATAGCAATTATCAGTAGCAAACGGACTTAAGTACAACGAAAAGAACTTATCTTAACGATAAGCACTTTTGTTACTAATCTGCCTCCGATAGACACACTTTTCATCATTCAAGCTCTGCCAATTTCAGCCTCATTCCGCTATAATTCCCGCCATTTTACGATCATCCAAAGAGCATTCCGAAGAAAGACTATGGAAAAGACATATCAGCCTCAGGCACTTGAACAAGAATGGTACAAAACGTGGGAAGAAAAAGGCTACTTTAAGCCTTACCAAGATGGACTAGATGGCGAAGGTTATTCCATCATGATCCCACCACCGAATGTCACAGGTTCATTGCACATGGGCCATGCTTTTCAGCATACCATTCAGGATGCTCTTACCCGCTACAAGCGCATGCAAGGCAAAAAAGCCTTATGGCAAGTGGGAACAGACCACGCTGGCATCGCCACGCAAATGGTTGTTGAGCGTAAGCTAGCCCAAGAAGGCCAGCCAGATCGCCACGAACTAGGCCGTGAAGAATTCACCAAAAAGATTTGGGAATGGAAAGAAGAATCTGGCGGCACCATTACCAGCCAGATGCGTCGTCTAGGCAACTCGGTTGATTGGGAAACAGAACGTTTCACCATGGACCCAGGTTTCTACAAAGCCGTAGAAGAAGTCTTCGTTAAACTTTATGAAGACGACCTAATCTACCGTGGTAAGCGTCTAGTAAACTGGGATCCAAAGCTACACACCGCGATCTCAGATCTAGAAGTTGAAAACAAAGATGTTAAAGGGAAGATGTGGCACCTACGCTACCCGCTTGCCGATGGTCAAACGTATACCGATAGCGAAGGCGTAGAGAAAGACTACATCGTTGTTGCAACAACTCGTCCAGAAACTATGTTAGGTGATACCTGCGTCGCCGTTAACCCAGAAGATGCTCGTTATCAGCACCTTGTCGGCAAAGACGTAATGTTGCCGTTAGTAGGCCGTCGCATTCCAATTATCGCCGATGAATACGCCGATATGGAAAAAGGCACGGGCTGTGTGAAAATCACCCCTGCTCACGATTTTAACGATTACGAAGTTGGCAAGCGCAACGAACTGCCAATGATCAACGTATTAACGTTCAACGCCGACATTCGTGAAGAAGGTCAAACCTTCAACTTTGATGGTAGCGTGAACGAAGAACTGTCTGGCTTCATTCCAGAAAAATACCGTGGTTTAGAACGTTTCGCCGCCCGTAAAGAAATTGTGGCCGATTTTGAAGCTGCAGGCCTGCTAGTAGAAATCGTAGAAAACGACATGGTTATCCCTTATGGCGACCGTGGTGGTGTAGTGATCGAGCCAATGCTGACCGACCAATGGTACGTAGACGCAAAAACCATGGCGAAGCCTGCGATTTCTGCTGTTGAAAATGGCGACATCAATTTCGTACCTAAGAGCTACGAGAACATGTACTTCGCTTGGATGAACAACATTCAAGACTGGTGTATTTCTCGTCAGCTTTGGTGGGGCCACCGCATTCCCGCTTGGTATGATGACCAAGGCAAGGTTTACGTTGCGCAAAACGAAGCCATGGTTCGCGAAAAATACAATTTAGATGCGTCGGTTAATCTTTCTCAAGATAACGACGTACTTGATACCTGGTTCTCTTCAGCCCTTTGGACGTTCGCGACCTTAGGCTGGCCAAACCTAGACGACCCAGAAGTGGCTAAGCGTTTAGCCGACTTCCACCCGAGTGATGTATTGGTTACCGGTTTCGACATCATCTTCTTCTGGGTTGCCCGCATGATCATGATGACCATGCACTTCTGCAAAGACGGTGAAGGCAAACCACAAGTACCGTTTAAAACTGTTTACGTTACTGGTTTAATCCGTGACGAAACCGGCGCGAAAATGTCGAAGTCGAAAGGCAACGTGCTTGACCCTATCGACATGATCGATGGCATCGGCATTGACGAACTATTAGAAAAACGTACGGGCAATATGATGCAGCCACAATTGGCTGAAAAAATTGGCAAGCGTACTAAGAAAGAATTCCCAGAAGGTATTTCTGCTCACGGTACCGACGCATTGCGTTTCACCCTGACGGCATTGGCCTCGACGGGTCGTGACATCAGCTGGGACATGAAGCGCTTAGAAGGTTACCGTAACTTCTGTAATAAAATCTGGAACGCCTCTCGCTATGTGATGCTATCTGTTGCGGGCGAAGACGTTGTGGAAGCCGCCGCTGAAAACGGCACCAAGATTGTTATTACCGACGCCATGAAAGCAGCGTGTGGTGCCAATGGCGAAGAAGCGATTCTATCGTTAGCCGATCGCTGGATTATTTCACGCCTACAGTTTGTAGAAGCCGAAGTAACCCGTCACCTAGATCAGTATCGTTTTGATTTGGCCGCACACGCCTTGTATGAGTTCATCTGGAACGAATACTGTGGCTGGTACTTAGAACTGTCTAAGCCAGTATTGTGGGACGAGAACTCTAGCGAGGAAGCTAAGCGTGGAACGTTAGGCACCTTGGTTCGCGTACTAGAAGCGACCATGCGTTTGGCTCACCCATTCATGCCGTTCATCACCGAAGAAATTTGGCAGCAAGTGAAAGTACTTGCCGGTAAAGACGGTGATACGATTATGCTAGCGCCTTACCCAGTAGCGCAAGACGCGTTCCGTGATGCCGAAGCAGAAGCCGACATTCAATGGCTGCAAGACGTTATTACCGCCGTGCGTAATATTCGTGGTGAGAAGAACATTCCACCAAGCAAGCCATTAGACTTGTTATTCAAGAACGGCGGCGATGACGACTTCCGTCGCGCTGAAGAAAACCAAACGTTCTTGAAGAAGCTTGCTCAGTTAGAAAACCTAACGTGGATGAACGAAGGCGACGAAGAGCCAATGTCAGTGACGCAGTTAGTCGGTGATATGGAAGTTCTTATCCCAATGGCTGGCTTCATTGATAAAGATCAAGAAGTTGCGCGTTTAACTAAGTCAGTAGAAAAACTGGATAAAGAAATCGAGCGTGTGAATAACAAACTCGGTAACCCAGGGTTTACTGATAAAGCTCCGGCTGCTGTGATTGATAAAGAAAAAGAGAAAGCTGCTGGCTTTGCTCGTGATATCACTAAGTTGAAAGATCAGATAGAGAAGATTAAGGCGCTTTAAGTTTTAAAGTGGTTTAGTTGGATTTATTGATTGAAATAAAAAACCGCCCTATTGGGCGGTTTTTTATGCGCGCTAATCTAACAACAAAATGTTCAAGTTGAATTATTTCGGACCTATAGCCCAATTTTTTCAAAAGGTATATTTATCATTTTTATGATATTCTAATTCGACGAAATTGTATATTCCTGAAGTCCAGCGGAAGATAATAGTTGATAAAAATATTCGATTTTATTTCTCGGCCCTCTTCCTTCGCAATAAGAAAATATTATTCGTTGTTTAGCACGAGACAATGCGACAAAGAATGTCGAAAGTCCTTCAATATCATCTGGGTGATAAGACCACCAAGCATTGTCATCAATCCCCATAAAAATAGTTGTGTCGAATTCTAGCCCCTTACTTTTATGGATAGTCATAAGCGGTATATGATTTATACCTTCAAATTCATCCAAACAGTTTCCCCAAGTACTTTGTATTCTTACGCAGCTCATAAAAAACTCTTTGAGTGCCACCAAATTTATTTCAAGTAGGCCTCCTGTAGAATAACGAGCATAGGTTTTAGCAAGGTCATCCAAATTAATGAACTCTATGACTTGCAAAAAAACTAATTCAGCATTTTCGGATGTGAAAGGTTGTTTTAGCAAACTTTTTAGCTCAGAAATAAATCCTGATAGTCGGTTCTCGACTATTCTCAATGCTTTCTCATCGTCTAGGCTTACATTACGCAGTAGCTGTATTTCTGCTGACAATTGGCTCCACAATTGTGCATTTCGCTGCCCAAGACCAAGTCTTAAAAGACTACAGAATAAAGTAGTCAGATCTTCGGCAAGTAAATCTTGAAGAGTTGTTTTACCTATTCTTGCACTTTCATTCCTCAAACTAAGTCCACATTGTGTTAAATATGAAGATAGCGGTTGCTCATAAGCTTCAGGTGTTTGACGTACCAGAATCGAATAATCCCTTGGTTTTAGCGACCTGCTTCGCATATCGTTTGCGATCCATTTAGCCAAGCAACTAGCTTCATCATTTTCATTCCGGCTGTGATAAATCCATGCTGGGTTATCAGATATTCGATTGAGATTACTTGCTTGCACTTCACTCACTTGAGAGTTAATTGCTTGTGCAATAACGTGTTGTATCCTGACAAGTTCAGGTGAGGACCGATGATTAAGTCGTAACGAATATTGTTGTGCAGAGAAATCGGATTCAAACTGATGAAATGCATCACCTCGAGCTCCTGCCCAGCCCATAATTCTTTGTTTGTAATCTCCTACCGTCGTTACAGTTGTTTCACCGGAACCAAAAACTGACAATAGGAAATCATACTGAGCATAAGTAGTATCTTGGAACTCATCTACAAAAACATAAGGGTACGCCTCCCTAATAGCTCTGCGTACATGGTCATTAGTCCGAATTATATATTCAGCGAGCCGATTTAACGCCATGAATGACATTTTTGACACTTCACCTGGTGAAGTTAATTGTGAATTTAACCAGCAATCTAAATAACGCTCCTCTAACCATGAAAGAGTTTCACTTCCCAACCTCACGCTTCCAACAAATTGATTCATGCATAGAAGCCTTTGGGTGAAGGCATAAATACCTACCGAATTATAAAATTCTGTCTTGAAGTGATTAATTAATTGTTTCTCTTCTCGTGAAGGAATATAAGCAATTTCATAGCTTTTTGTAGGTCTCCACCTTTCTGGTAAAGCCATGCAGAAACGATCAACTATGTTTTTGGTAAAGGCGTCAAAGGTCATTGAAACAAATCGATTACTTAGCACTTCTGGGCAACGCTCTTTTACTCTATCAGCGAGATTTTTTGCAGCGTCAGTTTTGAATGATATAGCTAAAATTTTCTTGTTCGATGGACATAGGCCTGTCTCAAGTAAATACGCAGCCTTTTGCGCTAAAAACTCTGTCTTCCCAGCTCCGGGGCCAGCAATAATACTTGTGGAAGCTACTTGCCTTATTGCAAGCCAAGCATTCGGCTCAAGATAGTCAATTCCTTTTGGCCGCCAATTCTCTGGTTGGATAATTTTCACTGCGTCTCTAACCTTGTAAGGTAGTGTGAATAGATTGGATTAATGCTCGCAGCTCTTCAGGTGCGCTTTGGGCAAGTAGTTCTGGAGGTATAGAACCGATCACCCGAATGTGCGTACTTGGCTTTCCGCGCCCAAGGAATAAGTATCGGTACCACCTAAGTGCCGGTAAATTACCAGCGTAATACGCAGGGAAACCCTCATCACCCAATACCGCATTTCTAGGCTCTCCCCTTAATGAAGGCCCTCTAGAACTTTCATCTGGTGGAACCTGATAATAACTAGGAAAGCTATTCAACATTGAATAATCGATATCTAATGGGCTTGAAAAATAGACGTTAAATTGCCTTAACCAATTAATCCAAGAACGCAAATTATCAAAATCATTAGGAGGCAAGGTATCAAAAGCGGTAAGGTTATGTTGATATCCTAATGGATTAAGATGGCCCCTAAATATATTAATTGGCGGGACACCATACTCAATTAACTTGGCAACTGCATTTTTAATCCTACCCCAGCCACCACCATGTCGCCCCCAGTCCAAATCAAGTAAAGTAACAAACGGAATCTTAAGATCTGTTAGGAGTCGCCACATGTGATTCACATGACGGCCTCCTAAGGGAACCATTGCAACGAATGATTTATCAATTGGTATGCCCATGGCTTCTGATATAGCAGGTAATATCACTTCTTCCGAAGCCCCTTCTCCGAGAACTACTACTTTAGCAAAATATAATTCTGGATGTGCTCTCACCGCCTGCTGGATATACTTTGCAGCTTCATTCCCATCGGGTGGTAAAGTCAGCTGCCGAACAACTGTGCTACTTGATTCTGCCTCTAACTGGAAATGCCTCACTTGCGTCGGCTGAATTCTAGCTAGGATACTAGGCGAGTGGCTGGAGACCACTGCTTGCGCTCTTAAACCATTGGATAAACTACTTACCTGAGTGATGATTCGAGATAAATAATATGGGGCAAGATTATTCTCCGGTTCTTCAAGCGCTAAAATTGTCAATGAAGGCAATGGTAATTCATTACCTAGAAAACTGTCACATTCCGTCTGGGTTAATAACTCGCTTTCAACATCTAGAGTGGCTGATGTCATGGCAATGTGAAACAACGAACTTTGCCCGTCACTTAACTCATCAATACTCCGATCTCGTCCACTTTCATCGGGGTGTAAAAGCACCTCAACTTTACGTACAAATTCTTCAAAGCGTAAGTCGACCGGACGAAACTTCGGTGTACTACTCGTTCCAGCGGAGTGTAATTCCTGCCACCGCTCAGTGAGCTTTTCGGTTACGGTACTAATCGCTTCTTCACCCTCAAAGGCCTCATTAAGCTCAATAGCCTTCTCAGCAAAAGATGAACGAACTTGTTCTGACCAATTAATAGCCTTCCAAAGTCGACCTTTCAGAAATGCTGATACTTGAGAAGCTGCGCAACGCGTAGCAGGCACGTAAATCAATTGGATTCGAGAACGATCTGCAGGGTGTACATTTCTAAAATCAGCTTCTTCAGGTTCACCCCAAGTATTAACAACACGGAACTGACTTGTAATGTATCCATCTATCGAACCGTCATCGTCCCACTCTGCGTCTAGTCGCAAACGGCACTTTAATTTTCCGCCCTCATCCATCACGCTCATATGCTGAAAAAAATCGGGAACAACAGAGTGATCGCCGTCTTCATCGTCTAATTCTGGGAAGGCAACAATAACTTCAAGCATCAGAGTTCGTTTAGATAGAGGTTCTTCTTCTAACGAAGGGATATGAAAATCCTGACGACGAATCGCACGTTGCTCGTTGGATATTCCAAACATTCTTTGTAAAGCCTGCATTACAGCCGTTTTACCAGAACCGTTTGCTCCAATCAAAGTAGTTAGTTCTGATTCTATGTTGATAGTTTGAACTGCAGAACCGAAACTTCTGAAGTTTTTAATTACTAACTTCTCAATGTTCATAAATACTCTTTACTGATTTTTTTTGGGATCAAATACTGTATGGGTAAAATTAATTAACCTTCACGATCAACCTATTTAAGTGCTCTAAATTTTCTTTTACAATCTCATCATCCGGATCAGCTTCCAAAGCTTTCTCATAATACTTCCGAGCTTCGTCATAACGCTTATTAGCACCATACAACGATCCTAAGTTGGCATAGCCATAAACCTTATTCGGATAATACTGAATCAATGTTTCAGAAACGTTAATCAACAAACGATCACCCTCTTCCGATTCCAATCGAAACAACATAGCAGTACGCGGCAACAAGCCCTGAATCATGAACTCTTCAGGATCACCCTCCATAGAACCGACTTTTCCCCACTGCCATTTATTATCGATTTCTTTTGAGGTTTTAAGCATGCTGATTAATTGATCGGCCATAACAGAATGCTCACCGATATTTTGGGCAATAGAGGCTATGCCGAAATGGATATCGAGCTGATTAGGGAAGAACTTGAGATTATCTTGAGCAATATGAAACGATTCAAGAATAGAGACTTCATCGAAGTTGACGACTTCACGAAGATATCCTTTTGTATCGTTGCCATCTAGCGAGGTAAGTTCGTAATCACCTTCCTTCGCTTCGCCTAAGCCCGTCGTAAAGTGAGTAGTACGTGCTTTGCTAAAGCTGTAGTTAAGTAATAGAACGGTGTAATCAGGATCTGTGGTGGCGGTGGCTCTTTCTTCTGCTAGATAGGTTTGAACAATATCGAGTTTATTTTGCTTAATACTATCGAGTAGGAACTGGAATTCGTCTTGTTCTAGTGCGCTTACGTTATAGCAACACAGGCATAGAGAGAGGCTTAATAGCAGGTACTTCACAGAAAATCCTTTTCATCTATATCTACTCTTAATTGAAGAAGTAGACACATGTCGTCGTTGATCCAGTATAACCAATAGTTTTATCTATAGTAATACCCTGACAAGAATAAGGGCTTTGATCTTGGTCAACTTCGAGTAAAGCAATCACAGAAAGATGCCAATGTGATTAATACACCAGCCCTGAACTGGGGAGGCATAAGCATCACCTCTTCCTTATTAAATAAAAACGTTTCAGCTGAAACGTTTTTTGCCCTATTTTGAGGCACAACAGCCTGAATATTAGCTTTAACTCTAAGACTGCTACAGTCTTTTACTGTAGCCCTTTATTCACTGCCAAACTTGCTAGCTATATCATGAATGAAACAGCGGTATTTTATTTCTAGCTTATCCGCTAGTATTTCTGCAAGGAGGAATATCAATTGCATTCACACATAAAGGGAACTATGAAAATTAATAAACTAATTCCATTCATTTTTGCATGTGCAACTTCATTTCTAGTTACAGCCTGCGCTTCTGTTAAGTACGTGACGATTAATAACAACTCAGCAGAAAGCATTGATTTTCAAGGTGAATTTATTACAGCCACTAATGAAGTAGACAATTTAGAGTTTCAGCTGAAACCCGGAAGTTCTAATTCATGGCGATACGAGATTAGTTCTTTTGAAAGTGATGAACTGGATAAAGGACTTAACAAAATAACGCTATCAGTTTCATCCGAGTGCTCTATCACTCTGGATAGAAGTGAGATCGAAGCACTAGCAGAGAAAGATGGAATGTGGTTTATAACCATTGATGCAGAAGTAATTAACTGCAAGTAGTTAACGGATTAAAATTCTAGTATGCCTCTATGAGGCATACTTACTGAAGTCTATTTTTACTTGCACTCAACAACCCATCAATCGCTATTCTCACAGTCATGCGCTCACCTCCCCATTTATAACGGCTGTTTCTTCTAGCTCAGAAGCGTTAATCTTGTTCAGCAAGTATTGGCAAAGAATAACCGTCGGTTAGGGTTTCCATAAAGGCTACCAGAGCATCG
>CAWVSY010000029.1:0-44773 GCA_963933055.1 uncultured Oleispira sp. | reverse complement strand
CTAAGAACTTAGGCGCTCATAAATTCTGGCCTTCAGTTGGCCGTATTGATGACGTTTACGGCGACCGTAACTTGATTTGTTCTTGCCCTGCTATTGAGAATTATGAGGACTAATCTTCATTGCGAAGTTAGTTCTTAGTTTTAGATCAATAAAACCCCGCGAGAGCGGGTTTTTATTGCCTGCGAAGTAAGATAGAAACAATATATTAAGTAAATAGAAATTAAATCCGATGTTTAATTCACATCCTTTAAAAATATTTACCGTTGTGAATCGTCTGGATTTTTATAGCCAGGAACATCGGTACTATATGATATTTTTGATAAAAGATTTACGGATATAAGAACAATATACTAAAAGGAGTGTTTATGAGCATACGTAGGGTTTTTATTCTAGGGGGTTACGGAAATTTCGGAAAACGTATTGCTGAAAACTTGTCAAAAATTAAGGGAATTACTCTTTTCATAGCAGGACGTAATCTAAATAAAGCAGAATCATTATGTAGTGAATTATCTTTTAAAGGTGCTATCGCAGAGCTAAAACCAGCAGAAATAGATATGAACTCTATTGAATTTTTAAACAAGCTTCAATCCTTTTCACCCGAACTTGTTATTCATACCGGCGGGCCATTCCAAAGGCAAGATTATAAGGTACCAGAAGCTTGCCTTACTATTGGTAGTCACTATATTGATCTAGCGGATGACCGTCGTTTTGTTTGTGATATAACGTCTTTGAATAAACAGGCAAAAGATATAGGTGTTCTTATCGTCTCTGGAGCAAGCTCTGTTCCCGGACTTTCTTCAGCTGTTATTGATGGCTTTAGTGATCAATTTTCTAGCTTAGATGAAATCGATTTTGCTATTGCACCAGGCAATAAAGCAGAGCGCGGTGAGGCTACCGTACGAGGTATTCTTTCTTATACAGGCCACCCCTTTAAAGTATTGCGCGCGGGTCAATGGCTTAATACTTTTGGCTGGATGGATGTGCGACGGTTAGATTTTGGTAAGGCTATCGGTAAACGCTGGCTTGCAGATATTGATGTCCCTGATTTAGAGTTATTTCATAGCCGTTATAAAGGTGTAAAAACGGTGAAATTTCAAGCAGGACTAGAGTTACCTTTCTTGCATTGGGGCATGGTTTTTATGGCATTACTAACAAGGATAGGCTTAGTAAAAAACTGGGCTCGCTTCACTGGAATAATTTATAAATCTAGTGAAATTTTTAAAGGTTTAGGGACCAATAGCGGCGGCATGCTTATTAAGATCACCGGTAAAGATAAACAGCAGCAACCAAAACAGATCAAATGGACGCTTTGTGCAGATAATGGTGTTGGACCCTATATTCCAACTATTTCGGCGATTATTCTTGCGAAGAAACTCATAAATGGTTCTATTGATGCAAAAGGCGCGATGCCTTGTTTGGGAATGTATACCTTGAAGGAGTTTAATAGTGAGACTGCAACTATGGGTATTTATCATAAAACAGAGATCAATTGTGGATAATTATTTGCTATTGAAACTCGTGCATATTTTAAGTGCCGTGGTTATTACGGGTACGGGGGCTGGTATTGCCTTTTTTATGTTTATGACTAGTCGCACTTCCAATATTGCAGCCATTGCAGTTACTGCCCGCTTGGTCATATTAGCCGATTGGTTATTTACCGCACCTGCTGTTGCTATTCAATTTATTACAGGAATACTACTAATGCTAAAGCTTGGGTATTCGTTTCATTCATTATGGTTTTTATGGGTGATATCTTTATTTATATTTATTGGCACTTGCTGGGTTCCCGTTGTTTATATTCAGTATAAGCTGAGAAAATTAGCGAATGTATCCTTAAGCAATGGAGTTCTAGAACCCTCTTTTAATAAGTTAATGAGACTTTGGACAGCTCTAGGGATTCCTGCCTTTATCTCAATATTAATTATTTTTTGGTTAATGGTCTTTAAACCACTGCCCTTGTTGTAGGTACTGAATCATGACAAGTAGAATGAATTTTATCTTACGCTTGAGCTTAGTATTTTTATGGCTATTCACGGCTTTTGCATCTTCATTTTTTGCACCAGAAATTGGCTATGAGGTATTAGCCTACGGAGGTATCACTGGATATTTTGCTACATTATGTATTTATGCGGGCAGTCTTCTAGATGCAGCTTTGGCAATTTGGTTATTGTCAGGTAGGGAGCTTAAAACTTGCTATCTAATGCAAATTTTTGTCATATCGATTTATTCGGTATTATTAACCGTGATTGCTGCTAGTTTTTGGCTCCACCCATTTGGACCAATCACTAAAAATATTCCTTTATTAGCAATGATTTACTTCTTGTATTCGAATGAAAAATAAAACTTATTGATCACTAAATAAAAGCACGAAAAAATCAAATCATTTGAAGTCGTGCCATAGCACTTACTCTCTTATGTATATGTCTTCAGTGGAAAATTAATACTATTGCTAAAATCTTTATTAGACAAAGAATCATTTTATTCTTTATCCCATAGATTTAATAATGGTACCGAACCTGAGCAATCAAGACCGCCCCCTCTTCAACTTTATAAACCAAACGATGCTCGTCATTTATACGACGGGACCAATAACCTGCAAGCCCATGCTTTAGTGGCTCTGGCTTCCCGACACCTTCAAAAGGTGTACGCTGAATTTCCTTGATCAGCGTATTAATACGCTTAAGAATCTTCTTATCGGTTGATTGCCAATATAAATAGCCTTCCCAAGCCTTGGTTGAAAAGGTGAGTTTCATTCTTCAATCAAGGCATGCTCAGCACCTTTACCTGCTTCTAATTCAGCAATTGATTCAAGTAAGTTGCGGGCATTGGCTGGCGATCGCAATAGATAAGTGGTTTCTTCCATCGCCTGATAGTCTTCAAGAGACATCATCACAACAGGAGCTTCACTCTTACGGGTAATGATAATAGGTGCATGGTCATTACAGACCTGCTCCATAGTGCTTGCTAGATTCGCACGTGCTGATGTATAGCTAATTGCGTCCATATTATCTCCAAGTGGCTAAAATAACGCCAAACCGTTCATGTACATATTTCTGTACAATATAAGCTCTTAGTCCAAATATATCAATACTTGGAGGAATTCAGTGGAGTGACTTTACTACGCGTACTCACAACCATCCCTTACCTTTCCATTGCTTGAAACCTTATCCCATCTTTTTCTTTAATAGAGTCCGTTTCTACAAAACCCCATTTTTTGTACACAGGAACTGCATACAAAGAAGATCGCACGGTATACTTTTCTGCTGAACTATTTTTACCAACGTGCTTCCACAATTTATGCGCGATACCATTACCTTGATAAGCTTCAGATATAAATAAATGATACAGGTGGCTGCTTTCTTTCATTGCGATGTAGCCTACAATCTCGTCATCAATACAATAAACATAATTACTATATTCATCGCTATTTATGCGCTGTAGAAATTGTTCTTCCGCTAAAGTGTTTAATAACCAACTCGGTAAGCTCTTAGCCGATAAACTCTTAGTTGATGAATCTTGAGCCGACGATATTTTTTGCGGAAGGTAATAATGGCTCAACGATCTAACTAACGTCGCGATCTCTTTTACGTCTTCTGCGTGTGCAATTCGAATGCTCATTTAAAACCCTTCTGCTCTTCTAGCTTCGTATGCAGCTCATACCAGCACGCTTTCTCCGCTAGCCATATATGCTTTGCTTCTTGATACTTGCTGCCAATCAGTGAGTCGTCATTTAAGGTGCCTAAGCGCAATATAATGAAATCGGTATTATCTCGTTTAGCATATACTTGACTACCGCAACTTGAACAAAAGCAACGAGTCTTGCCAGGGGATGATTGATAGTGGTTTAGCTTTTCTTTGCCAGTTATTGAAAAACTCTTATCATCTATCTTAGCAACACTAGAAAATGCAGCGCCATGAGCTTTGCGACACTTGATACAATGACAGTGAACAATATCACCGATATTTTGGCTGATCTGATAATTAACTGCTCCACACAAACAACTTCCTGTAATATTTTTCATTCTTATATAATTCCTTTTCCTAAACCTTTTTATATAACATATCAATACAGGGCGTCTATTCGTTAAATCCTATACCTTTGAAAATCCGCACAGCATTACCTCGCTCTAAATTTTGATGAGAGTTCCAAGCCTCTTTATCATCAGCCTTAGATTGCTCTTCGTCCTGTTGCTTTAATTTATATTCCAACAGTTTTATCGCAATGCGTTTATTCCCATGCTGACTTCGTTCAGTTTCGACACGCACTTGAATACCCGAAGGTTTATGCACAGCCCTTACCGCTGAGTCTGTTTTATTCACATGCTGCCCACCGGCACCCGAGGCTCGGCAAAAGCTAAAATCGATATCACTTACTGAAATCTCTATAGCACCATCAAGCTCAGCATTAGAGCCTGATGATTCAGAACCAATTAGCTTTCCTGAAAAATACCAGTTCTTTCGTTTATGGTTTTTTCTAAAAGGACTTGGGCAAACCCATAACATGCTGCCTACCCAGTTATTCGCGATAGCATTTTTATTATCGCCTTCTAATGCAAGAATCACATGATGTAAGCAATTCGTGCTTCCATCTTCTTTGATCTCAATAATAGAGCAGCGCACCGATGCTTTCTCACACTCTTTCTGCAAGCGTTTAAACGCCAAGCCAACCGCATAAGCACACTCTTTTGGCCCCTTACCTGCGGACAGTAATAACATTTTCATTTGTCACACCGCCCTTGAGTTTTAAAGGTTAAGACTGGGCGTAAGCGAGCAATCACTTCAATTAGATTTTCATCAACTAACGACTGAATAATATCATCACAGCGCTTATAAGCTTCTGGAGCTTCATCGTAAAGCAGTTCTTTGTCACCACAGATAACTCGACTGCCTAGCTTTGTGCGTAATAAATCTTCACTGCTGAATCGTTTATCAAGTCTCGCTTTGCAATCACCTCTGGCCCATTTTCTTCCTGCACCGTGCGCTAATGAAAATAAGCTGCGATGAGCAAACTCTGCTATGGGTTTGACTAAATAACTATAATCCCCTCGGGAACCAGGAATAATAACTAATCCATTATCAGAGGGTGTAGCGCCTTTGCGATGCAGCCAACCTGAATCACCCGACACTTCAGATTTTGATACTAGATTATGATTAACATCCAGTACTTGATTGCCGTCACAGCGAATAGCCTCCATAAACCGTCTGGCAATAAGTTCACGATTCAGTTCTGCCCAGCGCACGGCTTCATCGTGATTTTCCATATACGATGAAAAGTCATCACTTCCTTCTTGCAAGCCATCATGATTATGCTGCGTGATATGCTCGCTCAATATACTTTGACCTAAGCCGCGCGATCCTGAGTGGACAAGCAGATAGGTAAAACTCTTATCGAGTTTAGCGTCATCAAATAGCACCTGATTTTCAATGCGATCAATCGCCTGAAATTCAGCAAAGTGATTACCGCCACCAATAGTGCCAAGTGAACGATCAAAGCCATGAATGGAAATATTCTTACGACCCTTTCCTTGTTGAATATCTTCACGCCACTCATCAGACAAAGGTTCTTCGACATCTTTTAGCGCTTTCACCAACTTATCGAGTTTTAACTTTGAAAGCTTTAACGTAGTTTTCCAAAACGACATACCACAGCCGATGTCATTCCCTACTAAGGCAGGATAAATTCTGCCAACAGAGAAAAATGCAGCGCCAATAGGATAGCCACGACCAGGGTGTAAATCTGGCATACCCGCTACTGCGCGCATGCCGTTAAGTTCAGCTGTTTTTTGCAACTGCTGAATAGCTGCACCTTCAATCCAATTTGATTCCGACGAAATGAGTCGAATATCCACGGTATCGTTAGGCGCAGGAATTTGATTATGAGAGTTGCCCATAGACCAATCCTTTCATTTATATAAATGTAAAAATAAAATAATTGGCAGGTCGTAAGACCGGGCAGACGCTGCTGTTAAGCCGTCAGACCTGCGTTAAGAGTTGTGTTTTTGATCGTTGCTTTGATCTTAATTGTGGTGAACATGTGAACCTCCTAAGCAGTAATTGATATAAATTTGAGTGCGCAAGATTAGCGATTTATTTTTTCATGTCAACATTATTATTTTATCGCTGATTATTGATGTATCGCTAATTGCGTCAATAATATCCTCAAATAGTCCGAATATCGACAATGTCGCTTATATACAAAATCACATATAGTCAGGTCGATATCTGCATAACCGATAATATTGTCTATACTTACTGTAGTTTTCTAAGGAGGTGCGTATGCAGTGGGTCGTTTCAGTTTATAATTGGGTTGAGAAATCTTATTTTTATACTCTTAATCGCAAGATTTTAGGTAACTTGGGGTTTCTTTTCGCCATCCAAGTAGGCTCATATTTTTATCTAAGCGGCCTAATTTCCGACGATAAGCAAGGGGGACTCTATAGCGCGATCCTATTTTCTTCTGCCGCTTTCGCCTTCACTGTATTTTATTTAAAGCACTTAATTGTTCGCCCTGTAAAGTTAATGCTGAAAACACTTGAAGATATTAACGAACAGCAAGGCGATTTATCTCAACGTTTACCTCGATTTAGCTATGATGAATTTGGCGAGCTAGCAAAAAGCTATAATCACCTCACCTCAAACTTACAAGCCATATTACAAGATATCTACAGCCATGCGCTGAATGCTAGCGAAGTGAACGAACGTGTCTTACAGTCGGTCGAGCAAGGTATTAGCAATACCGATCAACAACAAGACTTAGGGCAAGCTATTCACAATAGCTGCGATCAGTTGAAGCACAGCATCCGTTCAATCAGCAGCAACATAGAACAGTTGGCGACAACGACTAAAGTGAATGTGAAAACCGCTCAGCAATCTTCCACCGACCTAATAGATATGCAGAGTAAAATTAACGGCATTAACCAGCTTCTAGGAAACTTTGCCAATACCGTCGTTAAGCTGAGTGAAAGCGCCAACAATATACGCAATATCTTAAAGCTGGTTGAAGGTTTTTCCGAACAAACGAATCTACTCGCCCTCAATGCCGCCATTGAGGCTGCCAGAGCTGGTGAGAGCGGCCGTGGCTTTGCCGTTGTTGCTGATGAAGTTCGAACCTTAGCGCAAAAAGTGAATGCCGCTACCACCGAAATTAATGAACACATTACTGGTATGGAAACCTTAGTTAAACATACAGAACAAGAATCTTCACAACTGTATAACGAGTCGGATACCTTGAAAGTGCAGATGGGCGAAAATTCTGAGAAATTCAGCCAAATGGTCGAAGCTTTCCGCCATGACCTCACATCATTATCGGGTGTGGCAGAAGAAGTAAGCGTTGTTGAGACGGCATTTGAAGAAAATGACAACCTAGCCACCAACATCAACCAGCTAGGCAACGACATTACCAACTCAATGAAAGAAGTGAATCGCAATACTCAAGCTATGATGGAAGAAACCGCCACGACTCAAAAGCAGCTGGCTAGGTTTTTATAACCGACAGATAAGTACTCAAAGTCAGGTTCATATAAAGGGCCTGTACTGAAAATCATTACCTTGGCTCGAACTGACCTAGTTGAATACGTAAACCTTGCCTATTTTTAAGCCCGACCACTTAATAATAAATAATAAAATGGAATCGAAATGAAATTACTCGGCTCATTAGGCTTTACTCTCATATTATTCTTTTCTAGCGCGACTCAGGCATGGTGGTGGAGTAAACCCTCAACGTATACTCAAACTAAGTACCCCATTGTACTGACCCACGGCTTACTCGGATTTGATAACCTACTCGGCATTGATTATTGGCATAAAGTTCCTGAAACATTAGAAGCCGATGGTGCCCAGGTATTTTTGACGACAGTTTCAAATTCAAATTCTTCAGAGGTTCGTGGAGAGCAACTCATTCCTCAAATTGAACGAATTTTGGCAATTACAGGGGCTGAAAAAGTTAACCTTATCGGTCATAGTCATGGCGGCCCGACTATTCGTTATGTAGCGTCTGTTCGCCCTGATCTAGTGGCTTCTGTTACCTCTATTGCTGGTGTGAATAAAGGCAGTCAGGTTGCAGATGCTATTAACGCTTGGTCTGAAGGGTCATCAGCATTCTCAAGTTTAGTTGAGACACTTGGCAATACACTGGCGACCGTTATTGATTTCATTTCGGGTGGGGGTTACGAGCAAGATATTTTGGCCTCAATGTCGTCGTTAACAACCGAGCAGTCATTAGCATTCAATGTTGATCATCCGGCGGGTATACCTACAACCGCTTGCGGTGAAGGTGATTACATCGTTAACGGTATTCGTTATTATTCTTGGAGTGGTGCAAAACCCCTAACCAATGTTTTAGATCCCACAGATTTAATCACAGGGGTAACTTCTTTATTTTTCCCTGCTGGTGTTAAAAATGATGGGCTAGTATCAAGCTGCAGTACTCACTTAGGAATGGTTATTCGTGATGATTTTAGAATGAATCATTTAGATGAAGTAAATATGCTACTGGGTTTGCATGACATCTGGTCTACCGATCCATTAACGGTCTTTCGTAGTCATGCTAATCGCTTAAAGCAAGCGGGTTTATAATAACCCGTAAATAACAGTAAATTTTATAAGGCTGATCCATTATTGGGTTCAGCCTTTTCTCTATTCTCTAATAAAAAATAATATAAAAAGAGCATTTCCTGTTATGAAATTCAGCCTACTTTCTTTTTTAACGTTAGCGGCTATCGTCATATCAACCGTTTTAATAACCAACGGTTCGAACGTAAATATTAATAATAACAATGCAGATATTGATAATACGATAGCTACTCAACCATCAATTCAAGAAGAAACCGAAACCGCATCAGTCATTAAACAGGCCAATATACAAACGTCTAGAACAGCCCCCAGTAATATATTAGAACTCGATACCTTTCGCTTTTCATCGGTTGATGGCGCAATAAAGGTTGATAAACATAACCATCTAATCATTGATCCAGACTTACGCCACTGGTTTGATTTCTACTTATCAGCCATAGGCGAAGTTGATCTGCAAACTATAATATTACTCATGCAAAAAGAAATAAGAACACTGCCTAGTCCTGGACAAGAGCAAGCTATTGAAATCATGACTCAATATTTGGAATATAAGCATGAATTGGCCGAATATGATCAAAGAGAGCTGATGACTACCGCAGGCAATAGCGATATTGAACAATTAAGCCATCGTCTCAATTGGCAAATGCGCTTACGTCGACGCTATCTATCAGAGAATGTTGTGGAAGCTTTTTGGAAAAAAGATGAAATCATCGATAATTATGCATTACGAAAATTAATGATACACAGCTCCGATTTAGCCGATGAAGACAAGAAAGACCAGCTATCAGATTTAGAGAGTTCCTTACCTGAAGAACTGTCTAGCTTTAAAAAGAAACTCTATGTGGCTAGTAATTTATTAAAGAAAGAGCAAGCTTTGCAATACCCCAATGATCCTACAGAGCTACGTAATCTTCGCATACAGGAAGTCGGGATCGAAGCGACTGAACGCTTAGAAGCGGTTGATAAGCAACAGCAAGAGTGGCAATTAAAACTATTCGCTTACCGTGATGAGATGCAAAAGCTGTCCCAATCTGACGGTGTCTCTGCTACCGATAAAGAAGCGCTGCTTCAGCAATACCGCCAAGATAATTTTAATGATAAAGAAAGGTTACGCTTAAAAGCAGCCATTCAATTGCTATCGAATGCACCATAATCAAGGCATCAGAGCCTTGATTTAGCTCTAACCACCGATCATGTGCTAATATTTGTTTTTTTAGCGTATGACTTCTCATGAATAAACTATTTATTATTGGCCTGCCCAGAACAGGAACGACCAGCATTAGTGTAGCCTTACTTGAACATGATTTCATGGTTGCTCATACCGCGTATACAAAGCATGCCTTTGAACTTGCAGATGTAATTTCTGATGCCCCCTGCTTTAGTGACTATAAAGAACTTGATCTGATATTCCCTGATTCTAAATTTGTATATCTCGACCGTGATCTAGACAAATGGATTCCATCGGCCCAGATGTTATTAAAAAAAATGGAATCTAGGCTGCACCCCGTTACAGGCGTTTTCAGTCCTGTTTTAAAACGCAGTTTTGACGAAGTATTTGCGTTAACCTCTACTAAGAATCCACATACAGAAGAACATTTAGAAGCATGCTATCGTAAGCATCAGCGAGAAGTTTTCGAATATTTTAAAAATCGTAATGACTTTCTTAAGATAAACTTGAGCCATCATAATAGCCTACTGGCGTTATTGAATTTTCTTGAGCTAAGCCCAAAAGAGCATAAAGAATTTCCGCATTTAAATATTGGTCGTCATGTCGCTGGCTGGAAAGAGTTTAAACACCCTAATAAAGTGAATGCGAACAGTGCTGGAGAAGAACATAGAAAGTTTTTTGATTATAAATAGAGCATCATAATTTCCATGATATTAAAACCTGAAATACCCCCCATATTGACCGCACCTGTGGCACCGCTGTTTATTCGTATGGCGCTGCCGATTATTTTTGGCCTGTTAATTAATGGCTTATTTAACTTTGTTGATGCTATTTTTATTAGTCGAGCTGTAGGCACTGATGCGATTGGCGGTGTTTCGGCAGCGTTTCCTATTCAAATGATTATGATTAGTCTAAGTGCCATGCTAGGCAGTGGAATGGCCTCGATCATCTCTCGTCGATTAGGCGCTAATCAAGATAACGAAGCTAATAAAATTTTCAATTCATCGTTGTTTCTAGCTGCCCTACTCGGTCTGCTATTTTCGATCATCATTGTTTTCTTTCGTATTGAGATTTTCAATTCGATGCAATTGCCTAGCGCACTTATTCCCTATGCAATTGATTATTTAACCCCTATTGCCGCAATTGGCTTAATCAGTTTTTGCCATGGCACAATGAGTGATGCCCTACGAGCACAAGGGTTAAACGGCCTAGTATTTAAGCTAATGGCCAGCATGGCGTTATTGAATATTATTTTAGATGCTATTTTCTTGTTTATTTTTGACTGGGGGGTTCCCGGTGCGGCATGGGCAACGGCATTATCAATTACGATGGCCTTTTTCTATGCCATATTGTTAGTAAAAACCAGAAGTCATCGTATTAATTTTTCTGTTAAATATTTTCATTTAATGCCCAACATACATAAAGACGCTATTGCACTTGGTATTCCCGTTTTTCTTTCTTATACCGGTTTTGCCATGATGTTATTGATGGTTAATATTGCTTTAGTAAACATTGCAGGCAATGATGCGCAATTGCTTATTAGCGCCCATGGTATTTTGAACCGTGTATTTATGCTGATATTTCTACCGGTATTAGGGTTAATGATCGCCTTTCAAACTTTTGCTGGATTTAACTATGGGGCACAGAGAAATGACCGCGTCATCGAAGTCCTTAAAATCGCACTGATTATAACAACCCTTTATTCGCTACTCTGGTCTGTCATTATGATCGGATTTCCAGAGCTTATATTTCAAGCTTTCTCTAATGATCAACTATTAATCAGTGCAGCTGCAAATATCTCAAGCATCGTATTCATTGCGTTCATAACCATTGGTATTGCGATGATTTGTCCTGCTTTGTTTCAAGCTTTGGGTTTTGCTAAGCCAGCCGCTTTTTTAAATGCGCTGCATACCTACTTTTTACTCTTACCCGCGTTATTCCTATATTCATGGCTATACCCTACGACTTTCAGCGAGTATTTAACCGTTGATAGCCTCTGGTGGCTATTTCCTATCGTTGATGCTATCGCAGCGATTGCTGTGGGCTTCTATACTTGGTACTTTGTTAAACGTTTAAAAATAATCTAGCCTTCTAGTCATCTGTTCTACAACTGTTTGCGTATTATAAGAATGAATCAACCAAAACGATGAACACGTTATAACAATGAGGCTTGTATGGATATTTTAATCAGTGGTGCGTCCGGATTAATCGGTAAAGCCTTGGCAACTTATTTACGTGGCCAAGGGCATGATATACATGTTTTAAAACGCAATGATTCGGGCGCAGAAATGACTTGGCAACCCGAAAAAAAGCAAATCTTTCTTGATCCCAACATAACCATCGATGCCGTAATCAATCTTAATGGTGTTAATATCGGGGATAAACCCTGGTCTAAGCAGCGCAAGCTAGACATCATCAAAAGTCGCATTGACTCCACCAGTTTGCTGGCACAAACCATGGCAGCTCTACCCTCACCACCAAATGTATTTATTAATGCTAGTGCCATTGGTTTTTATGGCAATAGTGGATCCATAGCCGTCGATGAATCTAGCTCTGCTGGTGATAACTTTTTAACCGAAATCGTATCGGTTTGGGAACAAGCTGCCGCACCAGCCGTTGCAGCAAATATAAGAACGGTTTTTATTCGTAGTGGCATTGTTTTAAGTAAAGACGCAGGCGCTCTGCAAAAGATGTTATTACCGTTTAAGCTTGGCTTAGGTGGACGTATTGGATCGGGTGAGCAGTTTATGAGCTGGATTGCTTTGGAAGATGAAGTAAGAGCTATTGATTTTATTTTGAACAATCACAATATCAAAGGGCCCGTTAACCTAACCAGTCCAAATGCCGTTACCAATAAACGCTTTACTAAAACACTGGCGAAGTGTTTGAACAGACCGGCCATTTTTCCTATGCCAGAATTTATGGTTAAGCTGCTATTCGGTGAAATGGGAGAGCTTTTATTATTAGATGGCGCAAATGTTAAACCGAATGTTCTGCTAGAAAATGGTTTTCAATTTAACAATGCCGAACTGGAAAAAGCTTTTTATTCAGCACTGCACGCTCACCCATAAATTCTTTAAAAAATCTAAAGGTGAGACACAAAAAAGCCTGCATAAGCAGGCTTCTTTTTAACACGTTCTATCAACAGAGCTGATTAGAACTTATAACCAACGCCTGCCATGACAACGATAGGATCGATTTCAACATCGTAATCCTTGTTAAGTGCTTGGTTAGAACCTTCTAACTCAGAATCGATATCAATGTACCAAACTGCAAGGTTCGCCATGAACTGATCATCGATGTCGTAGTTAATACCTGCCGATACAGAAAGACCGAAGCTATCACCTAGTGGGCCTAACGCATCCCCTTTAACCGCACCGTCTTCATCAAAGAAGAACGTCATGTTCAAACCAGCACCCACGTATGGCTGAAGGGCAGAACTTGAGTCCATTGGGTAATACTGCACAGATACCGTTGGTGGCAAATGTTTAGTTGTACCAATTTTATTTCCATCTAATTCAACAGTGTGCTTAAAAGGAGTCGCCGCTAATAACTCAACGCCAACATGAGATGTAATCATATACGTCCCTGTTAAGCCCAACTGAGTATCGTCTTTAACTTGAACTTTAGCGGCACCAATTTTAGCGTTATCATCTTTAGGTGCTACGTTAATAACACCTGCTTTAATCATAATATCACCCGCTTCATAAGCCATCACTTGTGACGAACCTAATACAGCGATACTTGTTGCCAATAATGTAGATACCAGTTTCATAAGCACTCCTTAATTTGTGCAATAACAATATGGTCGCTATATTAGGCTTGTTCCGTCTAATTTCTTTGATTTATATCAACAAAAAGTCTGAGATGTTAAATGCTTAATTTATAAGCTGACCTACATCAATTTATTGATTGTTTTTAGACACGTTATTAATACTTAAAGCCATTGCTTCTGCGATTTTAATACCGTCAATGGCCGCCGACATAATACCACCCGCATAACCTGCACCTTCACCGGCAGGATATAAGCCTTGAGTATTGATACTTTCAAAGTTTTCATCACGCTTAATACTAATTGGTGCTGACGTTCGTGTTTCAACACCTGTTAATAATGCATCATCTTTTGCAAAGCCTTTAATTTTACGATTAAACGCAGGAATGGCTTCGCGAATAGCGTCTACTGCAAATTGAGGCAGTGCTTTTGAAAGGTCAGTTAATTTAATGCCTGGTTTAAAGGAAGGCTTAACACTGCCTAAGCTGTCTAAATCTTTTTTACCAGAATCAATGCCCTTTAAGAAATCTCCAACCGTTTGCGCTGGTGCATCATAATCAGAGCCGCCTAACACATAGGCACTTTTTTCTAGCTGACGTTGTAATTCAATGCCTGCTAATGGACCGCCAGGATAATCATTAGGGTCAATACCTACCACAACCGCACTGTTCGCATTACGTTCGTTACGTGAGTACTGGCTCATGCCATTGGTGACCACACAGTTCTCTTCTGACGAAGCAGCCACAACCGTGCCACCAGGACACATACAGAAGCTGTAAACCGAGCGACCATTTTTACAGTGATGCACCAGCTTATAATCTGCTGCGCCTAATATTTCATTGCCCGCATTAGGACCAAAGCGTGCCGCATCAATCGTCGATTGTTCGTGTTCAATACGGAAGCCTATCGAGAAAGGTTTGGCTTCAATATAAACGCCTTTATTAAATAGCATCTCAAACGTATCACGAGCACTGTGACCAATAGCAAAAGCAATGTGATTCGATTTTAGTGTCTCCCCCGTCGAAAGTATTAAGCCTGTAATACGACTACCACGGTCTGTTTTTTCTAATTCAATATCATCAACACGACTACTAAAGCGTATTTCGCCGCCCAAGCGAATAATTTCAGCACGCATTTTTTCAACCATAGAAACCAACTTAAAGGTTCCAATATGCGGCTTACTGACGTACATAATCTCATCAGGAGCACCCGATGCTACAAACTCAGTTAATACTTTTCGGCTGTATTGCTTAGGATCTTTTACCTGGCTGTATAACTTGCCATCAGAGAAAGTCCCCGCCCCACCTTCACCAAATTGTACGTTGGATTCAGTATTTAATTTTTTCTGACGCCAAAAGCCAAAAGTATCTTTTGTACGTTCACGTACTTCTTTGCCACGATCAAGAATGATGGGGTTATAACCCATTTGCGCTAAGGTTAAGCCCGCCAATAATCCACAAGGGCCGAAGCCGACAATGATTGGACGTTCGCTTAAATCTTCTGGCGCTTGGGCTACAAAGTGATAATCCAAATCAGGTGTTTGCTTAATCAATTGATCATCAGCAAATTTTTCTAGAAGTTCTGTTTCTAGCGAGGAAGAGACTTCAACATCAAGGGTATAAATCAGAAAAATATTGGATTTTTTGCGCGCATCATAACCACGACGAAACATATTGAAGCTAATCAATTGCTCTGGAGTAATCTCTAGGGTGGTTAAAACGGTTTTTTCAAGCGCTTGATCATCATGATCAAGCGGTAATTTGATGTTGCTGAGACGAATCATTCTGGGACCTTTACAAGAGGGTTACTTAGCTATAGTAAAGGCGCTATTTTACGGTATTTCACAGATAATGGCAGCGTCTTTTATCCATCCGGCGGGATAAAAGACGAAAGAGTCTATGACAATCACGCGACATTCATCGCTACAGAATGACCTCTTTATTCTGTGCTTCTTGCCAGTACTTAGTCATTTTCCGAATAAACATTTTGTCTTTTACTTTATCACCCGATAAAAAAAGCATAAAGGTAGAGTCATCATGGCGAGTAATGGTCACCACCGTCGTATCAAAATAGGTGTCTCCATATTGAGTATCGATGTCTTTAATCTCTTCATAACGAGCTTTTTCAATCGACAGCTTATCGCTTTCATTCCAATAAGAGAAAACTTGCTCTTCGGTAAAGCCGTTACCATCAGTCCGAACACTCCAGAAATCATTACTATAGAAATATTGAATATTCTCACTCGCGGTTAATATGCTCTCTCTTTGCATAAAACGCAGATCATGCGACCAAATACGATCTCCTTTTTCAATATCACTGCTCGGTATTAGATATAAACCACCTAATACCGCGACCAGAAATAAAGGCGTAAAAAATAATATTAACGGTATCTGCTTCCAGTTCCACTGAGTATTGTATTGGAATAATTTACTGTCTTTACGGTTAATAGAATAAATATATCTAACGTAAACCACAAAAAGTAAAGGTATTGCAAGGAGCGAAAAGACATAATAAGAGCCACCTTGTGCCAAAGAAAGCAATATATAGATAATCAATAAGCAGGCCGCTAAGAATTTAGAATACAGCTTATTCTTTCCATAGCGTTGTTCACTATCATCTTTAAAATAATTATTAAGTGAGTAAAACCATATCGTATTAAAGAAAGCGCGCCCTACAGGCATAATACTGGAATTAACTTCATTTTTTATGTAAAGCCAATTTCGATAACACCAATACACAATATAAAGATTAAATGTTAATACTGAATAAATATAAAAACGATCAAGCGAAACAGGATAAAATAATACACCATCATCCTCTGGCTTCTTATTCCGCCCATAAATCCAGATTGAAATAAATAATATAAACGTTACCAGTAAATATCCTGCGAAAAACAGAATTAGCCTTTCAGACCAATTGGTTTGTTCTGAGGTGATAGAGTTGGTGTCATAATATTTAATTATGGAATATGACAGCAGATCATTAATTTCATCTCTATTTTTTAGATATTCAGGATAATCAATACTGGCGACGAATTCTTCTTTCAAATCTAACTGAAAGGTTAAAAGCAAAGTTGAAGTCAAACGATCAAAGGCTGCTTCATATTCAAAATCAAAAATCTTATTCTTCTTAACAACATGCTCATTTTCCAAATTCCAACCTTCATCTGGCAGAGCCACTTCGATGATGTGTGTAATTTTTCTTTTATCGCTAAGATAATAAGGAGAGTATCTTTCATCACCATCATCTCTTGTTAGAGCAAACGAAATATGATCAGCATAGAAGTCACCTAACGCACCTTGTTGTTGCTCACTTTTTCGCCAAAATTCAGGAATCGAATATCTTTCTTCTATTGTTATTCCCTGATCTGAATCAATACGCTTTAGCGGTTCAACCATGATGATTTTTGAATAGTATTTTTTATAATAATCGTTGTATTTTTGCTGCGTGCCCGAAATACCCTCCACCGCCAAATCGTAACGCATGTTTTCAGCGAGCTGGCCTTTATATTGGGTTTTAACAGAATACTGAGCAGCTTCAGCAGTGCCAGCGGTTAAATCAAAGGTCTCTCGAATTATGCCACTTGATTTCACTTCTTTTTTGTTCATATTTTCAAGAGTCGAAGTGTCTTTATTAAGAACCAAAGCAAAACCAAAACGGGCTTCTGATATATCATTAATAGACCCACGCTGATAGCGATTGGTCGGATCTAACCAATAAGATTGACTGCCATTTTGAACTTTCACAATCACATGATCAAACACATTACTGCTGGGTAATAATGTATTTAATACCGGGCCCACTTCCGTATTAACCAGTGCAGGAGAAGCTTGTATATTCAATGCTTTTAAAATGGAGATAAACAATACAGCTTTATCTTTACAGTCACCATAACGTCGCTGCAAAGTATCTAAGGTAGAAGAAGGCTTGTGTGAATTCAGGCCATTTTCAATACCCAAATAGCGAATTTCATTTTGGACAAAGAGTAAAGCGGCACTGATTTTATCGGCTGATGAGGTATGAGTTAACTTAATGCTGTCTGCGATCTCTTGCACTTCACGATTAACTGCAATGACATTGTCATAAAGCGGAAGCGCCCAGTTAGATACTTGATTCCAATGGGTATACGAAGAAAAATATATTTTCCCATAAGGATCAAACCATCTTGGTGCATTGGCTTCGTAATAGACTGGCTGAATATTACTCCCCCGAACACTGTATTCTCTATATTCTCCTAAGGCTTTTTCTTCTACGATCAGCGACGTATTGACCACGTCATGCTGTACTGGTGTCTTTTTATCAACCAGCAAACGAATATTCAATTGCTGAATAGGAACTGAAAAACTCGCTTGTCGACCTAAAGAGAATGCCTCACCATAAACAGGATTTCGACCAATTGTTGAATAAGAATACTCAACAATATCGCCCACTCTAATATCATCAAGAATAATATTGGCGGTCAAAGTGCCATCGTAGATCAATGCTTCCATACGCTCTTCGCGCTGGATTACCGATGCTCTAATAGTCTCTTTTTTATCAATCTCTTTTCCATCACGAATCACCTTAATATCATGCAAAACAACGGATTGATAAGAAGGGTCAAAGTCGATATTAAAACTGGAGCTATATTCCATACCTTGAACAGAAATAACGTCTATCGCTCGTCGAGCGTACGATTCATAAGAATGAGGGGCAATATAGCGAATTTGACTTTCAAGCACTCTATAATAAACACCGTCCTCTATATCATTTAAAGGAGCATCAGAGTGATAATCGTTTGAGTAAGATTTAACCCACGATGGCGCATCCGCGTATTGAATGTGTCTATTATCAGGATTAGACCACGCCGTATTAATGCACACTAAAAGAGAGCAAAAGAAGAGAAGTGAATATTGAAAAGATTGCTTTAACTGCACACTAAAAATTCCATCTTATGAATTCCATAATCAGAGCTTAGTATAAAGCCCTGAACAAAGTGCACACCCTATTATAAATGGACCCGAAGGTCCATCAACAAGATTACTATTTAGCCAAAACTGGCTGCTTTCTGATAAGCACTGCGTTGCTGAACTTTGGCAAGGTAAGCTTGTGTTTTCTCATGTCCTTTTAGCAAGCCAATGTTGCCAGCAATTTCAAGCATGGTTGCCATCATAATATCTGCAGCCGTAAAGTCACTACCCGCGAAGTAGTCACGTTCAGCTAATACCGATTCAATGTAAGTAAAGTCTAAACCAACTTCTTTAGCCGCATAACCATCCATCGGTTGATCGCCTTTACGCGTTTCCATTCCCATGAATAAGGTTAACATTACCGGCAAAGCCAATGAGCCTTCAGCAAAATGAGACCATTCCATATACTGGTAATATTCTTTGCACCCTTTTTCTGGGCGCAAGCTGCTATTTTTCTTTTGGCTTATTTCATATTGATCAAGTATGTATTCCATAATGGTGCTTGATTCGCACAATATGACCTCACCCGCTGCGCTGCCATCAATACCCGTATCGACAATCACAGGGGCTTTGCTTAATGGATGAACTGCTTTTAAACTTTCAGGTGCCAAATGAGTTTGCGCATCTCGCTGATGATCAACTCGCGTATAAGGCATCTCCAATTCTTCTAATAGCCACAATACACGCTTAGAACGAGACTGATTTAAATGATGAACCGTTAACATACTATATTCCTTTTTTATTTAACCGGTTTAAAGGGCGTTTGGACCAACTCGAACAACAAGCTTACCGAAATTTTTACCTTCCAATAATCCACCAAACGATTCCACCGCGTTCTCTAAACCTTCCACAAGATCTTCACGATATTGAATCTTGCCATCGGCTAACCATTGCGACATATCGTCACTGAATTCATTATAACGATGACCATAATCATCAAAAACAATAAAGCCTTGCATTTTGATACGCTTCACCAATAGATTTCCCATCAGCGCAAACATACGATCAGGGCCTTCTGGCAGCTCAGTTGCATTGTATTGCGAAATCATTCCGCATAAAGGAATTCGGGCGCAGGCATTTAATAGCGGTAAGACCGCATCAAATACTTTGCCACCAACATTCTCAAAATACACATCAATGCCATTATCGCAGGCTTTTGCCAACTGCTCTGCTAAATCAGGCGATGTATGATCCACACACAGATCAAAGCCTAAATCATCAACCGCAGAACGGCATTTCTCTTCACCACCGGCAATACCAACAACCTTACAGCCCTTCAGCTTAGCGATTTGCCCGACTAAGCTACCAACAGCACCCGTCGCGGCAGCAACCACAACGGTTTCGCCCGCTTTTGGCTGACCAATATCTAAAAGCCCCATATAAGCAGTCAAACCTGGCATTCCCATTACGCCTAAAGCATAAGAAGGCTGAACAGGATCCATACCAAGCTTTAACAAATCAATACCATCCGAGATGGCATAATCTTGCCAGCCTGAAAAAGAAACGACCCATTCGCCAATACGATAATCTGGGTGATTGGATTCTTCTACTCGACACACAGTACCGCCGACCATTACTTCATCAATAGCAACGGGTTCAGCATAGGATTTCGCATCGTTCATGCGGCCACGCATATACGGGTCGAGTGATAAGAAAACGGTGCGTAATAAAATCTCGCCTTGTTGTATTTTAGGCTTATCAACCTCAATAAAATTAAAGTTATTTAGGCTCGGAGCACCCACTGGGCGAGAAGCCAGTGTCCACTGACGGTTAACTAAAGATGTTTGCTTAGGGGATGTCATAACAATACCATTCGATGTCAAAAAATCTATTTACGAATAAGTTGAAGCGCTTTAACCAAGATTAAAGCGCCTTTTTTTGAAAATTAAACGAAAGTTTAAAGTGCTGTAACCAGTATCTCACGGCTAACTTCAGGGGTAATGGCGCTGTGTTCGCCCAACTTAACCATGCCATGCTGGGTGAGTTTTTCGATCAACACATCGATATCGCCTTCTGCCAAATTGACATGCGATAAACGCGTTGGAACTTTCATCATCTCGAAAAATTGCTCCGTTGATTCGATAGCACGATTAATGCGAGACTCCTCATCGCCGTCAGTGATATTCCAAATACGCTCTGCGTACTGCAATAATTTTTCACGCTTAGCTTCTTTACACACTTTCATCACAGCAGGTAATACAATCGACAACGTACGCGCGTGATCAATGTTGTGCGTGCCTGTTAGTTCATGGCCAATCATATGCGTTGCCCAATCTTGAGGAACACCCGCACCAATTAAACCATTAAGCGCCATTGTTGCAGCCCACATAATGTTGCCACGTATTTCTAAATCTGTAGACGTTTCTGCGGCTAAAGCTTTAGGACCTTCTTCAATAAGGGTTAGTAATAAACCTTCCGCAAAACGATCTTGCACTTTACCGTTTACGCTGTACGTTAAGTATTGCTCCATCGTATGAACAAACGCATCCACAACACCGTTACTAATTTGACGCTCAGATAATGACAATGTCACTGCCGGATCAAGTACCGCAAATATTGGACGTACCAATGGATTGTGGAAAGGCAGTTTATTACCATTACGTGTTACAACAGCACCCGTATTCGATTCAGAACCCGTAGCAGGCAGTGTTAAAACACACGCAAGTGGTAAAGCTTTTTCAATAGGTGCTTGCTTGCTTACGATATCCCAAGGATCTTCACCTTCGAACAAGGCGGCGGCCGCAATGAACTTAGAGCCATCCACTACTGAACCACCACCAACAGCTAAAATAAAGTCGATATTATTTTCTTTAATAATATCTTGCGCCTTCATTAAAGTATCGTAGCTTGGGTTTGGCTCAATACCCGAAAATTCAAACCAAGTATGATCGCTTAATGCCTCAGATACCTGATCATAAACGCCGTTGCTTTTGATTGAGCCGCCGCCGTAAGTGACCAATACTTTCGCATCGCTAGGAATTTGTTTTTTCAATGAAGCGATTTGACCTTCACCAAAAAGAATTTGAGTTGTATTTTGAAAGCTGAAATTTAACATAAACATGGTTTCCTGAATCTGTTGAAATCTAAGCAATTAGGTTTTCGTAAACTCACCTAATTGCTCGAAAAGTCGTTTTTAATAACTGAGTTTTATGCAATGGCCGCTAATAATTTTTCTGCGGCCAACTCGGAACTTTGTGGATTTTGGCCACTGATTAATAAACCATCTTGAACCGCAAATGCATTCCAATCTGCAACCTTTTGATAATCTGCGCCGCGCTTTATTAGCTCATCTTCCAATAAGAAAGGCACAACGTCGGTTAGCTGCACAGCGTCTTCTTCACCATTGGTAAAACCAGTAACTGCTTTACCTTTAACAACATATTCGCCCGCAGCATCTTTAATATTCAAAAAGGCGGCCGTTGCGTGGCACACCGCCGCGACTGGCTTATTGGCCGCTAAAAAACTTTCAATCAATGAAATTGATACTTCGTTTTCAGTCAGGTCCCATAATGGACCGTGGCCACCAGGATAGAAAACCGCGTCGAAGTCTGCTGCGTTCACATCAGCAAGTACGGCCGTATTCGCCATCAATACCTGAACATCGCTATCCGCGTCATAACGCTTCGTCGATGGCGTCTGAAAATCTTCTAATTTACTCTTAGGATCAATAGGAGGCTGACCACCTGCTACAGAAGCGATCGTTACCTGAATACCCGCATCAACCAAAGCGTAGTAAGGTGCAGCAAATTCTTCTACCCAAAAGCCTGTTTTTTCACCCGTATCGCCTAACTCATCGTGAGACGTTAAAACCATCAATACATTCTTAGCTGTTTGTTGTGTGTTCATATCGCTCTCGCATCTGTTTTGAATTTGGATTCAGTGTAGGCCTACCGACGATTTCTAACAATATATAGATAATGAACTACATTGTTCGAATAATTAATACAATCTTTGGTACAATTAAAATATGAAGCTATCTTTCGAACAACTTAAAAGCATGGTGGTCTTTGCCCAGGTCATTGAACAAGGCAACCTAACCGCAGCGGCCAAGCACATTGGCTTATCGCGAGCCGTCGTCAGCTATCACATCAAAAAGCTGGAATCTCAGCTTGGCGTGAAGCTGCTGAATCGTTCGACTCGCTCAATTTCCCTAACGGAAGCAGGCGCTGAGTACTATCAGTCTTGCCGCATCATTGCAGAACAAGCAACCACCGCTAACCAGCAAATTGAAAATCTTAAAAATGAACCCGAGGGATTATTAAAGATAACTTGCCCAGTTAATGTTGGAATGCAAATTGTCGTCCCGGCACTGAGTGAGTTTAGGCGCCTTTATCCTAAAATCGAGCTCGACATCATGCTCAGTGATGAAGTTGTAAACATTATGCAAGAAGGCATCGATTTGGCCATCCGCGGTGCCCCCTTGCCCGACTCGGGCTTGCAAGCCAGTAAACTTTCAACACTACCGACCTGCTTATGTGGCTCCCCTAATTACTTTAAAAAGCATGGACGTCCGTTAACCCCTTCTGATTTGGAACAACATGATTGGGTTATTTATAAGCTAACATCAGGTGCCATCGAATTAACCAAAGGTAGCCGTTCTTACAGCGTGGCGATTAAAGGCAGCATCAGCACCAATAACGCGGCTGCACGAACGGCTTTTATTGAAGGCGGTCATGGACTAGGTCGAATTCCTTTATATGATGCATGGCCTAAAGTTCAAGCCGGGCTATTGGAAATCGTGCTAGAGGATTATCAATTAAAAAATATTGATATTTATGGTGTTTTTCCGCCGGGCAGCACAGGGTCAAAAAAGCTGCGTTTACTGCTCGACTTCCTGAAAAAGTATTTTATTAAGCTTGATCGTAATGCACAGAAAATGGTTAAAGCATAATTCACCAATACTCGGATGAAAACGCCATTGCACGGCGTATCCGTTAGCTCTATGATTAATGCGCTGTATTGAAAGCCTCTCTATTTAGATGAGAGGCACCGTGAATATAGCGCTTATTTTCTCTTATTTTTCTGGTTAGTATTTTTATCATGCTTTTTATCTCTCATTCAGTATCAATCCCTAGTGATCAGCTTGATTTACAAGCAATGCGCTCCCAAGGTGCTGGTGGACAAAATGTAAACAAGGTATCCAGTGCGATACATTTACGCTTTGATATCAAAGCATCAACACTGCCTGAGTTTTACAAAGAGCGCCTACTTGCCCTGAGTGATCACCGAGTGACGAAAGATGGCATCATCATTATTAAATCTCAAGAACACAGAAGCCAAGAGTTAAACCGCCAAGCGGCTTTAGACCGTTTAGTAGCCCTGATTCGCCAAGCGGTAGTGACTCAAAAGACTCGACAGCCAACGAAGCCTAGCCGTTCTTCACAAAATAAACGCATGGATAAAAAAACCAAGCACAGCCAAACAAAGTCAATGCGTGGCCGAGTTCGACAAGACTAGTGCCAGCATAAGTTACAATCTTTTACGTAAAGATCGGCAAGGATTGTTATAAGATGCACTTTATTTGTACACCAGCGAGCAGAATGTATGTTACGTAGCGGCTTTTTCTTATTTATCGCGTTAATTATCAGTTTACCTGCTTCGGCACGTCAATCGTGTGAATGGCCGTTTCGCACTGAAATTAATGTCCAAGAAAATTCCGTTTTAGGAAGTCAGCTACAAAGCTATCAAGTTAAGTTTGATATTAATGCATCTACGTTACATTCTGATTATGACTGGAGCAATAATGGTGAAGATTTATACATCTTTGATAGCAACGATCAAACCTTATTAGAGTTTTGGATCGATGACTGGGACAGCTCAAGAAAAGAAGCTACTATTTGGGTTCGCTTCCCAACACTCGATAGAGGCCAGATTCGTACCATTTATTTTTATTATGGTAATAGAAATGCGCCGCCGCTAGCCAATGTACCCTTCACTTTTAACTATCCAGGCATAAAATTTCATACTCGCTTCTCTACCAGCAATCCCGGTAATTTAAGCCAAGCACGAAATGCTTTTGATAATTCCAATGACCGTAATTCAGATTATGGCTGTGGCTTTATTACTAATTTCGATGGCATTACTAACCGCTCTCAGTTTGGTAATGGCAGTAGTAATGACAGTAATTTCGCCGCCTTCTCTGAAAGCTATTTTTTAGTCAGACCTGGCGAAACAGGATTCTGGGATTTTCGCTACGGCGCCGACTTTGGCCGAGGCGGCGCTTTATATGTTGATGGAAATACTCTTGAGCAGCAATGGGAAGATGACCTCTGGTGGGCAAACAGTTGGAATAGAGCCAGTGAAATATTACAAGGCGGTATTAACTTAAATGGAGGCTATCATAAATTAGAAGTGCTTGGCTTTGAAGGTTGCTGCGATGGCGGTATCACCGTGCAATTCAGAAAACCTGAAGGAAACTGGACAACGTTTTCTACAAGTAATATTGATATCCGTTCGCGCGCTTGCCCTGTAGAAAGGGAACCCACTTTCACCGTGGTTAGCCATGATGTTTGCCGTATTGATCTTGGTTTTGATAATAGTCTTAGCTACCCAAATGCTTGGGTAGTAAATGATAGTCGCCCTGTTAGCTTTGCAATTGAAAATTTAGGCACGACGCACCCTAGCCTGCCTGATACTCGCGTTGCAATAACCCTAGGCGCAGGTTTGAGCCTAAGCAACTCATCAGGCAGTAACTGGAATTGCAGCATAAAAAATAGCTCGTCATCGTCAACGACTCTAGAGTGCCTATACAGCTTGCCTATTAATCCTAATGGTGCACGATCCACTCCTATTACATTAAATATTTCTTCGACTAACGCCAATACGTCCGCTAGTTTTTCAGCAATCGTCTTTAGTAAACAATTTGAAGAGCAACTGATTAATAATAATATTTCAAATACGCTTCCTATTTGGACGCTGGAACGTGCGCTATCAACAACCTGCTCCAATCCAGGCGTCTTTACCCGTATTTATGATACAAGCATTTATAGCGATAATTCTGTTGGTAGTAATAACGAATTTAATCAGTGGGAAGCGCAGCGTACTCTATACAGCAATCTCTACGGGCAAACTATTCTTAGCCAGATTAATAATAGTGGAAATCCATTTTCGCTAACGAATACCGAAAAGTATTTTAGTATTTTAGAGGCCAATATTAAAATCGATGAAGATGGATTTTACGGATTTGCTATTGATGGCGACGATGCTATTGAATTGAAAATTAACAACACCGTAGTTAGCCGTTGGTATAATGGCCATGCTAAAGCAAATACGGCCAGATTCCCCGGTTTTATTGGATTAGCTAAAGGGCAGCATAGGTTAACTTATCGTCATCAAGAAAACATAGGGCAAGACAACTTTTATGCTTATTGGCGCGAGCCGAATGCGAGTAACAATAATAACTTAAACCCTTCCACTACAAGTGTTAATGGTTTTAACATTATTCCTTCTGAAGCTTTTTTTACTTGCCAAGAAAACGCAGATATCCAGTTATCACTCGCTATTAACATACTGAGTAGCCCAGATACTTCGGGAGCTGAACATAAAGCCATTCCAGGAGCTGTTTTGCGTTATACGTTAACCGGTGAAAATAAATCCGTTATCAGTAGTAGTCCGAATAGCGTAATAATTACACAAGAGGTTTCAAGTAATTTAAAAATGTACATTAATGGATTAGGGGAAGGCAGCCTCAGTTCTAGCCCGGTAGCATTTATTGACGGTACTGGAATTACTAAAAGTGGCTTGAGCTATGGATCACTGAGTTTTTCTAACGATAACGGCTCAAGCTATGGCTACACCCCTGTCGATGATGGCGAAGGCTATGATGACAACATTACTAATTATAAAATCATGCTAAATGGAAGTATGCGGCCAAAAAATAACAGCGTTAATCCAGAAACAATCCCAAGCTTTCAGCTGATTCATCAAGTAAAAGTTAAATAGCTTGCGGTATTTCTTAGCAGATACCGCCTGCTAAGAAATACACTGACAACTAGCTCATTACAGGCCCAGCTTTTCCGCAACAAAGTCGGCGTCTTTATCGCCACGACCAGAAAGATTGACCAGAATCGTTTGATCAGAAGATAACGCTTTCGCTTCTTTCATTGCTTGTGCAACAGCATGAGCACTTTCTAACGCAGGAATAATACCTTCTTTACGAGAAAGCACCATAAAAGCCTCTAAACACTCCTCATCATCAATCGCCTCATAACGCACACGAGCAATGTCTTTCAAATGACAATGCTGAGGCCCTGTACCCGGATAATCCAAACCCGAAGCAATAGAATAAACCGGTAAAGGTTCACCCTCAGCATCTTGCAACATCAAGCACTCAAAGCCATGTAAAGCGCCTTTGGTTCCTAGCGACATTGTCGCTGCATGATCCGGAGTATCCAAACCTCGACCACCAGGCTCAACGCCAACCAACTCAACGTCTGCATCATCCAAAAATGCGGTAAATATTCCCATGGCATTAGAGCCACCACCGACACAAGCCATCACCTTATTGGGTAACGCACCGGTTTGCTGTTGAAACTGCTGGCGTGCCTCTGTACCAATAATACTTTGAAAATCACGTACCATTTTAGGAAACGGGTGCGGACCAACCACTGAACCAATGGCGTAAAAGAAGTTAACAGGGTCTAACAGGTATTCATCAAACGCGCTATCAACAGCATCTTTTAAAGTTTTAGTTCCTCGACTTACCGAAACTAGCTTACACCCAAGAATTTTCATTTTTACGACATTAGGATGCTCTTTCGCAATGTCGATTTCACCCATATGAATTTCACAAGGAATGCCCACTAGCGCACAGGCGCTGGCTAGTGCCACACCATGTTGCCCGGCACCTGTTTCCGCTAAAACCTTGGTTTTTCCCATGTATTTAGCCAATAGCGCCTCGCCCAAACAATGGTTAATTTTATGGGCGCCGGTATGATTTAAATCTTCACGCTTTAAATAGATTTGAGCGCCACCAGCATGTTCGGTTAAGCGTTTAGCGTGAAAAATAGGGCTAGGTCGACCTACATATTTTGCATAAAGATCAGCTAGTTCTTCTTTGAACTCTTTGGTATGACGAATTTCTTCGTAAGCGACATCAATTTCATCCATGATGGCTTTTAATTCAGGCGGTACTATTTGACCACCGTATTCACCGAAGTAGCCTTTGTTATCTGGCATATTGTCGGTTAAAGACATAAAAAATCTCCTAGAGCTGAACTGTTATTATTAGGCCGTTATTATTAGGTATTAACATTGAATAATACTTTAACAAACAGATACCTATGGCTCTAGCAGATAATTGTGCTTTTTATTGATAATTTAGGGGGGAATTAGGCATTAAAGATTTAAACAAATCTAGGCTACTGAAAAATCATTCCATTCGCTCACCAATTTTGCCAGTGAATGGGTTTGTTCAAACAAGGCTTCCAACTCTTCTTGACCACCCTTAGTCCCAGTAAAAAGCTTTATTTTAAACAAGTTACCAATCAAAGGATGCTGAGGATTTTCCATTTTATTACGCTCTAGCGTCCAGCGTAAATTATTGGCGACCATGCGATAAAAGGTCAGTTTTGTTTCACGGCTAAAAAATGAAAAATCTTCAATGTCACTGAAATGATTAAAATCGATACCTGCGAGTAACACAGGTTTATTATTACTTTTTACAGAAGCTGAACGCGGCTCAGCTAATAACATCGACATCACACCAAAAATTTCACCGGCATTGATTTCATTAAGAACCTTATCGTCTTGCTCGCCGCTCACCACGGATAACTGACCACGTAAAAGAAAATACAGGCTATCACTGCAATCTCCTTTTTTAATAATAACTTCATTAGGCTCGGCCGTAACAATTTGAGCAATACTCATCAGAATCTCAAATTGAGATTCGTCACGTTGAATTAACTCTTTAAAGAAGGTGACGCCGTTTAAAATACGCTGTAGTGAATCTAACGGATACGCTTCTTTCGTTACACGTTGCATGTATTTGCCTATTTACTGAACGATTATAAAGTTTACAGATTGAATGTTAAATATAGCATGTATTTACATGAACACACCTTCAACCGCCGCCGCTTTTATCGCAAGTATTAAAAATGTGACTTATTCCTAATAATATTTATTACAAACATGATTAAAGACATAAATTAATAGCATCCCATAAAGGCTTTAATTTAAAGATATTGATACAAATAAACCTTCAAGCCCTTACCCTGCTGAGCTTCTTTGAAGACGTCAGGGTTTTCTATTTTTCCAATCATCTTGCAATCTGGACAATGCTCAATCACTTGCTGCTTAAGAAACTCATCATCTAAGTCTGGAGAGTTTAAACACAGCATCAATATGCCACCAGGCTTTACTAACTGAGGGATACGGCTGATGATCTTATAATAATCACGCTGAATATCGACACTGCCTTTCTGAAAACTGGGGGGATCAGAAATCAAAATATCATAAGGGCCATACTTTTTAATTCGACTCCACGACTTAAAAATATCGATACCCTGAAAAATAACACGGGTCATATCATGATCATTTAAACGATGATTTTCACGCCCTGTCGACAAAGCGCCTTTCGCCATATCGATGTTAACGACCCGCTCTGCACCACCCGCTATCGCGGCGACTGAAAAGCCACAGGTATACGAGAATAGATTCAATACATTTTTGTCTTTGCTGTTCTCTTTTACCCAAGAACGACCATTAGCAATATCTAAAAACAAACCGGTGTTTTGCGCACGACCTAAGCTGATGTGATATTTGAGGCCATTTTCAATGGCGACCAATTCACTTAATGGCTTATCCTCAACCAGCTCACCTTTCATTTGCTCAAACGGAGCTCTTGGGCGACAACGATACTGAACTTGCACGTTTTCACACTCAGGAAATAACTCAGATAATTCTACACATAAGCGCTCTAACCAATCTCGCTCAACCTCTGCATACAAGGTGACAATAATTGCAGGAGCAATCCAATCGACATTGACATGCTCCAAACCAGAATAAGCATGACCACGGCCATGAAACAATCGCTGAGTTTCAACAAGATCATCTGGTTTATCAATGTATTGAATTGGGCTTATCATGCTGCTTCACCTCGACCATCAACATCCACAGGAAGAATTCGGCTATAACCCAATATCCAATACGCTAATAAGCGATAACTGAAATAGCATAAAAAGCCTGCAAAAATGAGATCACTGGCAAAATGGCCACCCTGCACCAATCGCCCAAAACTCACGACAAAGCCTATGGCTAACCCGGCATAAAACCAGCTACGACGACGAAATACCCACGCTAAAACCATTAAATAAAACCCCATCGCCGCATGACCACTGACAAACGACTTATTATTTCCCGGCTGATCTTTAATCATTGCCGCGGGAATAAATGCCGGAATGAAGTCCTTGTGACCGCCAAATTCTTGCACGGAACGCGGGCGTGGACGGTCCCAATTTTCTTTTACCACCAGGTGCACCAAAATTCCTGGCCCAATCAACAAAGCCAAGGTCAAAAAGGCCCAAGACTTACGCTGATCGGTGCCTAAACCAAAGCGCCCTTTAATAAAACTCAGAGCCGTCATAATCAATAAAAGTGGCAGTACGAATTTAGGTGCATGGCGAAATAGCTCATAAACAGATAATACCACCGCATTATCGCGATATATAAAGCCCTGCTCTGGATTGTAAAATAAGCCACTCATCCAAAGATCAATCTCTGGCCAGATAAGGAAAATAATCGCTAATGCGACAAACATCACGATATCAAACTGTGTCTTTAACCATGTCATAACTGTCTATTACCCTTCGAGACTCTCTAAAATACGGTACGTACATAAAGTGCCGCCATGATGCTTGAGACGCACATAAACAGCAATACAGTGGCGCGTAAAAAAGAGTATAATGGCCTCAATTATTTATTTGTTAGTGGAACCCCTTATGCGTATTTGTGCCGTTGAATTAAAAGGCGATGACGCCATTTTCTGCATCATGTCTAAAAACATGGGCTTATTAGACATCCCAGAAGTGCGTCAACGCAAAATCACCATCACCAATACTCAAGATACCGAGAATATGCGCTGGTTTCAGCGTCAATTTTTGCAGCTAGTAACGGATTATAAAGTAGAGAAAGTCGTGATTCGTGAACGCCCAATGAAAGGCAAGTTCGCAGGCGGCGCAGTAGGTTTCAAACTAGAAACCGCCATTCAGCTAATTGAAGGCATCAACGTTGAGCTAGTAGCTGGTAGTCGTATTAAAGAACAATTGAAGCACACGCCAATTTTGATGGAATATAAGCAAACCAAATTGAAGCAGTTCCAAGAACAAGCCTTCATCACAGCTTATGCCTGCCTGCATATGCAAGACTCTTTATATGGCGCTGGCTAGGTTCTTATATAAAAAAACCGCCTCATATTGCTATGAGGCGGTTTCTTTTAAAGCTCGTATCTTTAGATAATCACTTACCTAAAACCTTTATTCACCTAAAGGATTACGACCTTTCTTAGCAGCCGTACGCAGACGCAAAGCATTCAACTTAATGAAGCCCGCAGCGTCTTTCTGATCGTAAGCGCCAGCATCGTCTTCAAACGTTGCAATCGCTTCGTCAAACAAGCTATCTTCAGACTGACGACCAACAACAATCACATTACCTTTATAAAGCTTAAGGCGAACATCACCGTTTACAACCGTCTGGGTATTATCAATCGCCGCTTGTAGCATTTCACGCTCAGGAGACCACCAGTATCCGTTATAGATAAGGTTAGCGTACTTAGGCATCAACTCATCTTTAAGGTGAGCCGCTTCACGGTCTAAAGTAATAGACTCGATGGCTCTGTGCGCTTTCAATAACACAGTACCGGCTGGAGTTTCGTAACAACCACGAGCTTTCATGCCCACATAGCGGTTTTCTACGATATCTACACGGCCAATACCGTTCTCGCCAGCAACCTTATTTAGCTCTTCCATTACCGTCGCAGGGGTCTTATCAACACCGTCGATTGCAACAACGTCACCATTTTTAAACGTAAGCGTTACATAAGTAGGCTTGTCTGGTGCATTTTCTGGAGACTTGGTCCACAACCACATATCTTCTTCAGGTTCATTCCAAGGATCTTCTAGAATGTCACCTTCGTAAGAGATGTGTAGCAAGTTAGCATCCATAGAATAAGGAGACTTCTTGCCTTTTTTGTTTTCAACTTCAATGCCGTGCTCAGCACAATAAGCCATCAAGGTTTCACGAGACGTTAAGTCCCACTCACGCCAAGGTGCGATCACTTTAACGCCAGGCTTAAGTGCATAAGCGCCTAGCTCAAAGCGTACTTGGTCGTTACCTTTACCGGTAGCGCCGTGAGAAATAGCATCTGCGCCCGTTTCGTTAGCGATTTCGATCAAGCGCTTAGCGATTAATGGACGAGCAATCGACGTACCTAGAAGATATTCACCTTCATAGATCGTATTCGCACGGAACATTGGGAAAACGAAGTCACGTGCATATTCTTCACGCAAATCGTCAATGTAGATTTCTTTGATACCTAACGCTTCAGCTTTAGCACGCGCAGGCTCAACTTCTTCGCCCTGACCAAGGTCAGCAGTGAAGGTTACAACTTCGCAGTTATATTCTTCTTGAAGCCATTTAACAATTACCGACGTATCCAGACCACCGGAGTACGCCAACACCACTTTTTTGATGTCAGACATATGCATGCTCTCGTTATTACAACTCATATTGAGTTGGGGATTGAATTTGGGAGTATGAAAATAAAAATTTTAGGGCGCAAATTCTACTATAAACCCCCTATTAAGGCTAGAGGGCATGTAAGACTAAGGCGTATCGCTAGGCAAGACAAACTGCAGTTCGGGGGGGATAGACATATCTTCTCGCTGTTCAAGGCGAATCGTTACACGGCGATTCTTGGCCCGCCCACTCGCCGTTTTATTACTGGCAATAGGATAGCGATGACCATGAAAACGGAGGGTAATCATGTCTGGATCAATGCCTTTTTTTATGAAATAACGCTCTATTGATTCAGCACGGCGCTTTGATAGCTGACGATTATCATAACGGCGGCCAACGTTATCCGAGTGGCCATCAATATACAGAGCAAATACTCGGGGGTCATTTTGAATATAGAAAATAATGCGATTCAGCATATCCTCATCTTTTGGGCTTAACCCTTCTTTCCCCCCGCCAAAGAGCACCTTTGATCGCGCAACCTGAGAGAAATTCATCGGCAAAAGCTGATCAACACATTTTAGGTAGTCGTGATAAAAATCTTTAAAGTGAATCGCCGACAAATGAATTTTGATGAATTTATTATTGTCATAGTAGGTTCTACGCGTAATCACCGGCTGCTTGCCTTCTATCAAAGCATGAAGAAATTGATTACTGCGCTCTGGATCTAATTCCAAATTAGGACTTTCTGGCAACAAGTCAACATAACCTAGATGCTCGGACTTCTTACTTGGGTGCCAAGGTGCTGGCGTAATAGACACACCCGCTTTACCTACTTTCATCATGTTTTTACGTGTTTCTAAACGAAAAACAATATCCTCACCCGATTGATGATAAAAAACTCCATTGCCATATTCTGGTAATACCTGCTCAAATCGACACTCAAAAATAGAGCCAGAAAGTTTCCACTGAGTATTCGCAATACCACTGCCATATTCCAGCGCCATACTCACGCTATGAATGAGAGTAAAGAATAATCCAGCTACTAGGCTCAAAAAGCGCTTACTTAGCCACTTCGGTCTATCGTGGTGCATAAATAAACATCTCAATTAATCACCAAAAAAAGTAAAACTCAGTATGTTATCGGCCAAACTTTTATAAAGTTGAGGTACAATAGCGCAATCTATTTAGAAGTTTAGTTAAGGTTTTATACATGACACAACAACTCACCATCACCCGTCCTGATGATTGGCACTTACACCTGCGTGATGGTGAAGCGTTAGAGTACACCGTACCCGCAACGGCAGCTTATATGGGCCGTGCGATCATCATGCCTAACTTACAGCCTCCTGTTATGTATGCGCGTCAAGCACTAGAATATCGTCAGCGCATATTAGCTCAACGTCCTGAAGGCAGTCACTTTGACCCATTAATGGTGCTTTATCTAACGGATAAAACCACACCTGAAATGATTCATGCTGCAAAACTGAGCAAGAGCATCGTTGCCGCTAAGCTTTACCCTGCTGGTGCAACGACAAACTCAGATTCAGGCGTGACCGATTTAGAGAAGCTAGACCCTGTTTTAGTCGCGCTGGCTGAAAACGAAATGCCACTTTTGATTCATGGTGAAGTTACCCATGATGATATTGATGTTTTTGATCGTGAAAAGCGTTTCATTGATGAAGTAATGAAGCCTACGCTCGCACGTCATCCCGATCTAAAAATCGTATTTGAACACATCACCACCAAAGAAGCGGCTGAGTTTGTTGAACAAGCGGGCCCTAATGTTGCAGCAACCATTACTGTTCAACACCTAGCGTACAACCGTAACCACATGTTAGTGGGTGGTATTAAGCCTCACTTCTATTGTTTGCCTATTTTAAAACGCAATATCCACCAGCAAAAATTGCAAGAAGTCGCGATTAGCGGCAACCCTAAATTCTTCCTAGGCACCGACTCGGCACCTCACGCCAAAGGCGCTAAAGAATCTGCTTGTGGTTGTGCCGGTTGTTTCAGTGCTTTTGCAGCGATCGAATTGTATGCAGAAATTTTTGAAGATTTAGGTGCGCTCGATAAGTTAGAAGGATTTGCTAGTCACTTTGGCGCAGACTTCTATAACTTACCCAGAAATACCGATACCATTACCCTTAATAGAAAAGACTGGACCGTTCCCAGCGAGATGAAGTTCGCGGGTGATGTCATCGTTCCAATTAAAGCGGGTGAAGTTATTCGCTGGCAGGTTGAAAAATAAATCGAACCTGATAAAACTAGCAATAAAACCTAGTAATAGAAGATCTAATCGCTAATCGTGCGAACAATCGTTTAAGGAATACTCAGTGGCTGAGAAAAAAGAAAAATCACTAATGGCACAACGCTTCCGCGGATTTTTACCCGTCGTTGTAGACGTTGAAACCGGTGGTTTTAACAGTAAAACCGACGCTTTGTTAGAAATCGCGATGGTGACGTTACGCATGGACGAAAGTGGCTGGCTGTATCCACATGAAGCCATTGATGCCAACGTTATCCCTTTTGAAGGAGCAAACCTTGAAAAAGAAGCGTTAGATTTTACCGGCATCGATCCTTTTGATCCCGCGCGCGAAGCCATAAGCGAAGAAGAAGCAATGACCAAGATGCTTCAATTTGTGCGTAAAGAAGTAAAATCAACCGGCTGTAATCGTGCAATTTTAGTCGGTCATAATGCACACTTTGATCACGGTTTTTTAAAAGAAGCGATTGAGCGCACAGAAATAAAGCGCGATCCTTTCCACCCGTTTTCAAGCTTCGATACGGCTAGCTTAAGTGCTCTTTCACTTGGACATACGGTATTAGCGAAGTCTTGTATGCTGGCCGACATTGATTTCGATAATAAAGAAGCGCACTCAGCGGCCTACGATACTTGGAAAACTGCCGAGTTATTTTGCTACATTGTTAATCGCTGGAAAGAACAAGGTGGCTGGCCTCTGAAAGAAATTTCAGACGGCCCAGAAGAAAGCTTCGCGGATATGTTCAAATAGTCTGCATTAAAGCAGTTCGATAACCTCGAACTGCTTTTTTTTGTGTCCAGAATTAAGACTAAGGTTTAGCAGTATCTCATCACCAACATAACTACCGAGTAGTTTATCTGCTAAAGGTGCTTTAGCAGTAATCGTTCGAATTTCTATTTCACCGACGTTCAGCAGCACACCACCGGCTACAGGCAATAACCAAAACCACTGCAAATCTGGATTATTCACTTCAACATCTAATTCTTCTACACAGACTAAAGCGCCCACCGCAATGCGACTATCATCGTTATACTCTAAAAAATCAAAATGATTTAATAACATCACCTGTCGCTGCAATTCTGCGATACGCTCAGACTGGCCATGCGCAAGATAAGCGGCTTCTAAGGCTAAGGTATCGTATTGATTCTCTGGTTTACTTTGTTCATGAGAAGCCAAGGCATGGGCTTCATTCACAGCATTCATCGTGACATCAATTTCTTGCTGTAAGTGCTGAATTAATTGAACCAGTAAGTCTTTTTTATCCAAAAGGGAGTATTTCCGTTATATTAACGTCATTAAAAATTGATTATAGATTAGGATGATATTCATGAGCCACGTTTTTTGCCAGCGGGTAAAAATTGACCAGTTAGAAGCCATCAAAGTTGAGCATCCACTATTTAAAGCGACACTGTTATTACAAGGCGCTCAACTGATTGAATTTACGCCGAGTAATCGTAAAGAAAATATACTTTGGCTCAGCGATAATGTTGAGTATAAACAAGGGAAACCATTACGTGGCGGCATTCCAATTTGCTGGCCTTGGTTTGGAAACATAGATAAGAACCCTGCGGCGATTCAACATCAAATTGAGCCGCAAGCCAATATAGGTGCTCATGGTTTTGTGCGCTCAATGCCTTGGAGTATTCATTCCATTGAAGAAAGCTGTCATCACGTTGAAATTATTTTACAGCTCACCAGCAATCCTCAAACTCATATACTTTGGCCATTTGAATTTAATGTACAAGCACGCTTTGTTTTCAGCAAACACCTAGAAGTAGAATTAACCACTACCAATACAGGCCATGTGAACTTTGCTATTAGCCAAGCATTGCATACCTATTTACCCACAGCCGATATTACCAGAACCTATATTCATCATGCCCATAATAGCGGTTATATCGATGCGTTAGATAACTGGCAAGAAAAGAAACAACATGGAAGAATTGGTTTTAGTGAAGAAACCGACCGTTTATATTTCTTCGCAACTAAAGATGATAGTGAAAGTGGCTATGAACTAAGAGTTGAATCCCCCAACCAACAATTGCTATTAAAAAATCATAATAGCCAGAGTGCGGTGATCTGGAATCCTTGGATTGAAAAAAGTAAGCGGCTCAGCCAGTTCAAACAGCAAGATTATTTAAAGATGTTTTGCATCGAAACGGCTAATGTTATGTCAGACCATAAAGTGCTAGCCCCGAATCAACAACAGAGCTTAAGGTTCGAACTGATTTAATAGCATTCGTTCGCAGTAGTGATTAACAATACTGGGCCACATCAACAATTAGGCGACGTAACCACTTATGCGCCTGATGATGCTGAACCAAAGGTGACCATGCCATTTTCAATTCAAAAGGCGGTACGTCAAAAGGTGTTTTTTTAACCAACAAGCCCGATGATTCTGCCTGCATTTCGGCAACTTTTCTCGGCAGTGTCGCAACCAAATCATTATTTAGCGCCAATAAAGCGGGCATTTGGTAGTGGCGAGTAAAGACAGAAATTTTTCGTTTATGGCCCAATTTGCTTAACGCATTATCAACCCAGCCTAAACGAATAATTTTTTCAGGATCAATACCGACCCCCGCGCCCATCCCCGTTTTACTTACCCAAATATGCATGCTGTCTAGGTAAGCATCTAAATCAAACAAACCAACATGGGGATGATCAGGGTTCACCAAGCAAACAAAACCATCTTCCCACAAGGTCATTTGATGAAACGATTGTGGCATTTCATCAAAGCGGTTAATGGCCATATCCACCCTGCCCGCTTCCACGTCTTTGAACGTGACATCAGAAGGCGTTAGCACATCTAAAATCACATTAGGGGCGTCTTCACGCAAGCGCTTTACCAGCTCAGGAACGAGGGTAGATTCTGCGTAATCACTCACCATAATACGGAATACTCGATGACTCAAACGAGCATCAAATTCGCCTTGGGTTTGCAAAGCCGCTTCTAGTTCATTAAGCGCTTTTCGAATGAGCGGCTGTAATTCAGAGGCGCGCTCGGTAGGTGTCATGCCTTCACTGGTTCGAACTAATAAAGGATCATTGAATAAATCGCGTAAACGTTTTAGACCATTACTCATTGCAGGCTGAGTGATACCAAGCTGCTGGGCAGCCTTAGTCACACTGCCTTCTCTCAAAAGCACGTCTAGGTAAACCATAAGATTCAGGTCAACACGATCGATATTCATTCATAAGTCCTGTAAATGAAAGCTATTTATTTGCTGAATGTAGTTAGTTTAACCCAGTTTTCCACAAAAAATAAGGGAAAATAATGTTTCTAAAATAACAAACGACAGAAACAAAAAAAGCCTCGTATTCTTTAACAATATAAAGAATACGAGGCTTCTTAAAGGTATCGATTAAATAAAAGTACCTATTAGATATACTCGCTAAGGTACCAATACCCGAAGGAGGTTAGAAATTAAAACCAACACCGACCATCGCGGTTAGCGGCTTCTGTGCACGAGCACCATTTTTAGGCGCACGCGCTACAACATCTTCACTATCAAATACATTTTCAACAGAAGCATAAATACGAGTCTGTGCATTAAATTGATAACGACCTGCTAAATCCACAACCGTATAAGCATCAATATCTTCGTTAGTGCCACAAGCAGCCGTTGAACACGTATCGCTGTAGTAGTTAACATTCATATCGGTGCTGAAACCGGATACATGATTTAAACCAATACGTAGTTGCACTTGCTGATCTGCTAGACTTGGCATTTTATCGCCTTTCTCTACCTTGCCCCAAACACCATCGTCTTCAAATGTTGTATCAAACTTCGCATCGGTATACGTATAAGTTAAACCCATAGGTATCGTTAACGCTTGATTTAAACTGTGATCATAATTAACTAATACTTCTAAACCTTGAACCGTGGCTTCACCGGCATTGCTAGTATCACCAACCGAACAGTCTCCGGCACCGCCAGAATTATTACAGCTACCCAACAAGTTTGAATAGTCGCTGTAGAAAGCCGTTGTTTCTGCATACAAACCTGCATGGGTAAAACGCATACCCAGTTCAGAATTCAATGCTTCTTCTGGATCACTATTACCATCATTTAGAGAAGGAGAATGACCTTCATGCATGCCAGCAAATACCATTAGTTGCTCATTCACTTTGTAGCTCGCGCCCAAACCTAATAACGTTACATTTTGCTCTGTTTCTTTATCTGAGCTGCCTTTACGCTCAATTTCATAGCTCTCGTGACGAATACCAGGGCTAATCACAAAATCGCCAAACTGGATATCATCGGCAAGATAAGCAGACCATGCTCTTGCTTTGGTTAAGCGTTTATCTGGCGCGCCTGTTGAAACGTAGTTTAAGTTGCCATTAGCATCTTGCTGCCAAGTTTCTTTTGGCTGCACTCGATCTTCTTGATCTTCATGGTAACGCACACCCGCTTCAATATTATGATCAATATTACCCGTGCTTAACTGATGCGCAATACGCGTTTGAATCCCTTTAGATTCGTAAGAACGGTTATTGTGCTTGATTGTAATCGCAGCCGCTTGCTCACCATGAAGTACAGCAATTGCATCGGCTTGGGTCGTAATATTTGACCCACAACTACCCGTATTAGCACAATCGATGACTTTGTTAATGCCCTCGCCGCCAATTTTATCAACTTTGAACCAATCACGCTCAAACTCAATAAAGTAACCTGTGGTAGTGATTTGGGTTGAGCCAAACTCTACAAGGTGACTCAGTGTAATTTCTTTGTGTTCATTATCCATTTCATCCTGCTGAGTTAAACCATAGCGAGAATGTGCGTCTTTCTTGAAATCAGCTTCAGTCAAACCCACATAGGTTTGATCAGAAAGTTCTGTAGAGTACTGTAATTTAAGATCTACTTGATGATAAACGTCTGCGCTGCGATCGCTATTTACGCGAAACTTCGCCATAACATCGTCTTTCTCGAAGCCCGTATCATTAGAAGCATTTTGAATGGTATCAAAGCCATCTGCTTGATGCTTTTGACCTTCAATCAACCAACCATAGTTCTGTTTACTATCACCTACATTGGCGTAGTTTCGAACCATGTTATTAGCACCGTATTCCAAATTAACCTTGCCACCGAAAGTCTCAGGAATAGGCGTACTTAATAAGTTTAATGCACCACCAACAGTGTATGGGCCATTTTTAATAGCAGATGCACCCTTCATAACTTCAACGCCGCTAATGCGACCCGCTGTTGGGAAATAATAGGCTGAAGACGCTGAATAAGGCGCTGGAGCGATTAATACGCCATCTTCCATTAACGTGATTTTGCCAGAGCGATCATCACGAGTACCACGAATACTGATATTTGGACGCAGTCCATAACCTTCTTCATTACGGAAAGTAACCCCAGGAACCCCGGCAAGAATTTTTTGAATATCGGTATATTCAAATTTTGCCAACTCTTCTGCATCGATAACGTGTGCGGAACCTGCAATTTGCTTCGCTTCTTCTTCAGTACCGATAATCGTCACGGCTGATAACGGAAGCTCAACCTTATCAGCGGCTTGAGCAATCGCCGATGTTAAGGTTAACGATATAACGAATAAATTTTTCATATTACTATTCAGTTTCTTGTCTGCTAAAAATTGCTGCATATTGTATAGTAATGATAATCACTGTCAAACAGTTACTATTCGTATTAATGTTATTATTTAGAGGGTAATTTAATGTCTCTCAATCCCAGCCTCCAGACATAAAAAAACCAGCGCTGATCTAAGTCAGAGCTGGTTTTTGATAAGCGATTACACAACTTGTGCTAGCCAATGGCTCGCATCAATATTAATCAATAGCCGCTTCATCTAATAAAGGCTTTAATTCACCTTTAGCATGCATCTCTGTGATGATGTCACAACCGCCTACTAGCTCGCCTTTCACCCAAAGCTGTGGGAACGTTGGCCAGTTAGCGTACTTTGGCAAGTTAGCACGAATATCAGGGTTAGATAAGATATCCACATAAGCGAATTTCTGACCACATTCCATAACGTTTTGAACGGTCTGAGCAGAGAAACCACACTGCGGGGCATTTGGAGAGCCTTTCATGTACAACAAGATATCGTTGCTTTCGATTTGCTCTTTGATTGAGTCCATAATATCCATAATGCTACCTCACTATTCTTTCTATAAAATTGGTTAAGATAAAACGTGTGTCTATCTAAAATTCTTTATTGGCGCGGATTCTACTGAGTTTCCGACTGTTTTACTAGGTTAATAGCCCTTATGGTATCAGCTATTGATCTTTATCAGCATCCAGTACGTCACTAGACTCTACGCCCAAGTGATCACCATAACCGCCACCGCCTGGAGTATGAATACAAAAAACATCGCCTCTATTCATCTGTATATCGGTGCAACCTTGTAGGAATTCAAGTCTAGGCACAGGATTTCCGGCAGAATCAAAGCTAAAGCGCTGCACAAAGTTCATTCCGACCTTGCCCGCATCACCACCGGCCATACCAAAAGTCGGAACTTGGCGATGACCCGAAATAATGGTCGCACTCATCGGTTTTAAAAAACGGATATGACGCTCGATGCCATCGCCGCCATTAAACTGGCCTACCCCACCCGATGCGGGACGAAGGGAAAAATGCTCTAACATCACCGGAAAACGCTGCTCCAGAATTTCAACATCGGTTAAGCGTGAATTAGTCATGTGACTATGCACACCCGACGCGCCATGATTATTGTCTGTCGCGCCCGCACCACCGCAAAGCGTCTCATAATATTGAAACTCTTCGTCGCCAAACGTGAAGTTATTATTAGTACCTTGGCTTGCAGCCATAATGCCAAGCGCACCTAATAAGGTATCCACTATATATTGAGCCGTTTCAACGTTGCCTGAAACAACGGCCGCAGGATATTGCGGAGCCAGCATCGAACCTTCAGGAACAATAATATCCAGCGCGCGGAAAAACCCAGCGTTCAACGGCATCGCTTTATTCACAAGACAGCGGAACACATATAAAACCGCGGCCTTGGCGACGGACGTGGGTGCATTGAAATTCCCCGAATGCTGATCGGACGTGCCACTAAAATCGACCTTCGCACGGCCATTTTCTTTATCAATGGTGATGGCTACTTTAATTAAACTGCCATCGTCCATTGGGTATTCAAATGCCCCAGAATCCAGTTCTTTCAAACAGGCTTTCAAGGTCAATTCAGCGTTGTCTTGCACGTGCCCCATATAAGAATGCAACGTTTCTAAACCGTATTGCAGGCTTAAGCGATTTAATTCTTGCGACCCTTTTTCACAAGCCGCTAATTGCGCTTTTAAATCAGCAATATTTTGTTCGATATTACGCGCTGGGAATTCATGGTCGGATAAAACAGCCGTGATCATATCTGTTTGAAAAACACCCTCTTTCACCAAGCATAAATTATCTAACAAAATGCCTTCTTCGTTAATATGCTGACTGCGTGCAGGCATAGAACCTGGAGTAATACCGCCAACATCGGCGTGATGACCCCGAGCGGCAACATAGAAATCGGCGGTTTCAGAGTTGATAAAAACAGGTTTAACGATGGTAATGTCAGGTAAATGAGTACCACCGTTATAAGGGGTATTTAAAACAAAAGCGTCACCGGCTTTCATACTCGGATTATTATTAATCACGACTTTAATACTTTCGCTCATCGAGCCGAGGTGCACTGGAATATGCGGTGCATTGGCCACCAGCTCACCGTGCTGATCGAATAAAGCACACGAGAAATCTAAGCGTTCTTTGATATTCACACTGGCCGCTGTTTTTTCTAAAACAAAACCCACTTGCTCAGCAACAAACATAAACAGATTATTAAAGACTTCTAATTGAATCGCATCAACGGATGCTGCTTGCTTGGGTGTATCAACATTTTCATTAACCGCCTGAAGCGTTAAAATTAACGCACCGCTTTCAATCACACGGCCAACCCAATTAGGCTCAATCACAATCGTTGAATTGTTTTCTGCGATTAATACGGGGCCTACAATGTCGATATTTTTAGGCAGTTGCTCACGGCGATAAACAGGAACAGAAAAGGGTTTAACGCTACCGTTGAACTGACACGACATACTGCTGTGCGCGATTGGGGTAAGGGTATTTTTTTCAGTAACCGTTGACGTAATATTTTGATCGTTGAAATTATTAGTATTGCTTGCAACACGCTCTAACTGCAAAGCCTCAAGGATTAATACTCGCTCAGGATCAGAAAATCCAAACGTTTTCTGATGCAACTGATGAAATCCTTTCGCTACCGAAATCATGTCTAAGTTATTCGGCAAGGATAATAATAACGGGGTATCCGTACCTTGGTATTTCACATGAATACGCCAGAAGTCTTGTATTGTTTTAGGTGAAGACAATTCACTCGATGAAGACAAACGGTTAGTTGAAATCGCCTTATTGGCCTGTTCTTGCAAACGAATTTGATGCAGCTCGATCACATCCAATACCGAACAAGAATTCGTATCACCCTCATAGGTTATCTGCAGTGACTCTTCACCTAACCAACGCTCATTCGCCAAACCAATTCCATAAGCCGATAGTACCCCGGCAAATGGATGCAAATACACCTGACTCATTCCCAGCGCTTCAGCGACTAAACACGCATGTTGCGCACCCGCACCGCCAAACGCATTAAGCACATAATTACTCACATCATAGCCGCGCTGTAGAGATATTTTCTTAACCGCATTAGCCATACTTTCAATGGCGATGGTTAAAAAGCCTTGTGCAATGTCTTCTGCGCTGTAATGAAATGCTGTTTCTTGATTGATGCTGTTGGCTAATGCTTCAAACTGCTTTTTAATACCCTCAAAATCTAAACCTTGATTACGCTGCGGGCCAAAACATTCCGGAAAATATTCAGCTTTCACCTTACCCAATAACACATTGCAGTCGGTAATCGTAAGAGGCCCGCCATTGCGATAACACGCAGGGCCAGGAAACGCCCCCGCACTTTCAGGGCCAACTTGAAAACGGCCATCAGAGAATTTAACAATCGAACCACCACCCGCCGCCACGGTATGAATGTTCATCATAGGCGCACGTAAACGCACACCGGCCACCTGGGTTTCAAACTCGCGTTCGTATTCTCTAATAGGATTTTTTGTATTGTCAGAACTGGAAAATTGATCGGCGTTGTAATGCGCCACATCCGTTGATGTGCCACCCATATCGAAACCGATGATGCGTTCAAAACCATCATCGCTCGCGGTTTCAACCATGCCGACAACACCACCTGCGGGGCCGGACAGAATGGCATCTTTGCCACGGAATTTATGCGCGTCGACCAAGCCCCCGTTGGACTGCATAAAATACAGAGGGACTTTCTTTGTAATAGAAATCTTTGTAAAAGAAGTTTTTATAGAAGAGGCTTTATCCGCTGAAAGCTGGCCATCCACCTGCTCCACATAACGTTTTAAAATAGGCGATAAATACGCATCAACAACCGTAGTATCGCCCCGCGGCACAAGTTTCACCAATGGGCTCACTTCATGACTTAACGAAACCTGCGTAAAACCCAACTCTTGCGCCAAGCGCCCAGCCGCTTTTTCATGTTCAGGAAAACGATAACCATGAGCAAAGGCAATCGCAATCGATTCAATGCCTCGCTTACGCCATTCAATTAACCGAACTGCCAAACCTTCTTCATCAAACGGTAAATCAACCGTGCCATCGGCTAATAAACGCTCACTCGTTTCCTCTACACCGATATATAACTGCTCTGGTAAACGAATATCGAGCGCAAAAATATCAGGTCGAGTTTGATAACCAATTTTTAAAATATCACCTAGACCATGACTGGTGACGAGAAGCGTTGGTTCACCTTTACGCTCTAATAGCGCATTAGTCGCAACCGTCGTCCCCATTTTCACTTCATCGATCAACTCGATCGGCAACGGCTGTCCATCTTCAAGTTGAAGCAGCTCTCTAATACCGTAAATGGCCGCGTCTTTATAATGAGCCGGATTTTCAGATAACAGTTTATGAGTGACCAAACTACCGTCTGGCTTTTTCGCCACGATATCGGTAAATGTACCCCCACGATCCATCCAAAACTGCCAAGCTGCCATTATTTTTATCCTAATGTGAACACTGAAAAAATTTGCCGCTAAAAAAAGCGTAAGACTCATTATTGGGTATTTGTGGAGCAAATATGAGAGACATGGATGTCGAACCTAAGGCTACACGGATGTATTTACGCCGTTTTGTGGAACAGATATCCAATCATGGGTCGATTATAAAACCAATATAAATCATCATCATATCAAAGTTAGCAACAAACTTTGCATCACTATTTAGATCACTATTATTAGGCATGTATTTACACGAGCCACATACTTTCGTATGATCCGTGCTTGATTTTAAGGCGACCCATGTCGCCTTTTTG
>CAWVSY010000028.1:0-46201 GCA_963933055.1 uncultured Oleispira sp. | reverse complement strand
ATCGACTCACCCGTACTGCTACCTTCATATTTGTCTTTGCTGAGTGAATCAAATGACTCAACCATTTCATCTTCGTCGGAGGCAAGTGCCCCCAGTTGCGGAAAAATAATTGCAAAATCATCTTCAGCATCCGCCATTGATAGCAGTGCTGGGTTGTACTGTGGAGCATGAGCAAGTTTAGCACTAGCAACCCCGGTGCCTCCCATTCCCAAGCCTCTAGCATCGATAGGAACCAAAGGTGCTGCTGATGCTTGTTGTGCAAACGCTATCGCGATACTGGTTGCAAGTAAGGAGCGTTTAATCATAGTTAGAATCCTTGAGCATAGTGAATAAATCAGTTGCTGCGCACTTGTTTAATGAATTGATGTTATGTGTATTAAGCTTATGTGTATTAAACCTAGTTGAACTTTGCAAAAAAGTGATGGCTCATGGCGATAAAATTTGAAATTAGAGTGAAAAATACTATTCAATCTGGCTGTTATATTTATTGTGTGAATTTCTTGATTTTTCTTTGCCTTAAGCTACTCCAGCTCATCTTGGTTATTTTATAAAAACTTCTCACGAATTATTAAATGTTTTAAAGATCAGGCCGATACCTCCTATAGATGAATAGAAATCCACGAAAGTTGAGTTGATGTGGCTGTGTATTAATACGCAGGACGCTGATGGAGTTGAGATGAATAAATTTAAGTTGAGTCAATGTGCGCTGGTGTGCAGCAGTATTTTATTAACAGCCTGTTCGAGTATGTTTGTTAAAGATGACTCAATGTCTGAGAAGCCAGAGACGTTTTTTCAGCCCGTTGAACAAGAAGTGGATCCCATTGCTCCGATGGTGCTCAGGGTCATGGGCTATGGAGCGATGGTGAAACAGAAATCGCTGACGGATGCTCAAAGTAAATTAATGGCTATTCGTGCTTCTAAGTTGGATGCATATCGTTCGATGGTTGAACGAGTATATGGCACGGCGTTGCAGGGCAGTACAACAGTACGAGATTTAGCCGTGCAGAATGATCGTTTCCGTACCTATGTTGATACTTACATTCATGGTGCGCGCGTTGTCTCCAGCGATGTTATGTCCGATGGTACGGTGGAAACAATTCTAGAGATGGTTATTGATCAAGGGTTCCGCAATTGTCTTCAAACCATGGATAGCCAGCGCTTTAATGTTGATTGCCGTGCGCCTTTAGGTGCTGATGCTAATTTTGCGCATAGCCAAAGAACTCGAATTAAAAAAGAAGCCGCGATCCCAGAAACGGGTTATTACTTTATCGATTAGTTATTACTTTATCGATTAATGGTCTCTTAATTAATCATCAATGCTAAGGAACAAGGCAATGAAAATTTTATTTGTTTTACTGATTGGCTGGGCATCTCTGGCTGAAGCATTTGTGGTTGAGGTGCAAGGGCAAGCTCCTATTGCAGGATCAATAAACCATGCTCGCCAGCAAGCGTTGGAAGATGCTATGCGACAGGCCAGTCTAAGAGCGGAAGCTCATGTGGTGAGTACTCAGTTAATGAGTAAAGGTTTAATCACCCAAGATGATATTGAACTGAAAAGCCAAGCCAATATTAAAGATGTTGAAGTATTGTGGGAAGGCGCTGAACAAGGGATTTACAACGTTACTATTCGAGCGGATGTAAAGCCGATGCAAATGTGTCAGCAAGGCAATAGTTTACGCAAAGCGGTTGCGGTAACAGGTTTCGGTTTAGTATCCGCTAAGCAAACATCGTTAGGGCAGCTGCAAAACATTGAGCAAGATCTTGCTCGTGTATTTATTAATACCTTCAATGATAGTGGTCAAATGCATGCCCTTGATGCTAGCCATATCGGCTTATACTCGAACCCCAAATTTGCACCTTCAGTGCAGAATCAACAACGACACCTAACGACCTCAATGGCCTTGGCGCAGAACTTGGGCGCTCAGTATATTGTCTCGGGTATTGTTAGAGGTTTAGATACCTTATCAACGGCCGCTGATCGGGTTGAACAAGATGAAAGTTGGTTAAGTCTGGTTGGTTTAACTGATGAACCTACTGAACGTCAGTTTGTAGTGGATGTGTTTGTTCATGATGGCTTCAGTGGTGCGCTTATCTTTAGTAATACCTATGCGACCCAAGGGAAGTGGAATCTTGATCGCATGGCAAATGTCCGTTTTGCTAGTCCTGCATTTTGGCGAAGTAATTATGGGCATGCCGTAAAAGATTTATTAGCGGGGGCTATCGATGATGTTTCAATGTCGCTTAGATGCCAGCCTTTTATGGCCAAAATTATCAGAACGGAAGGCAAGCGTTTACACATTGAGGCGTTAGCGGGCGCAGGTATTCGCCCTGGGGATAAGTTTAGTATTTATCGCAGTGGGACTTTCTATAATTTGGATTTAGAGCCGCGCATCGAATTAACCAATACCGATATGAAGGCAACGGTTAGTCAGGTGCAGCCTCAGTTTATTGTGGCGGAGCTTTCTATGTCGGCTCAGCAATTATCGATACAGCGAGACGACATCGTTATTGCTTGGTAGTGACCTTAAGATTCGCAGTCTTCAGGATACATGACTTTCCATTGTTCAAAGCCGCCATCCAAACTGTACACATCTTGGAACCCTTGTTCGTTAAAATATTGTGCCGCCCCTTGGCTTGAATTACCGTGATAACAGCAAACAATGAGTGGCGCTTGTGGATCTGCTTGAGCGATAAATTGCGCAAGGTTTTGATTGTCGATACGAGTCGCCGATGTCATGTGTCCCATTTGAAAACTCATGGCATCACGAATATCAATGATTTGGCTTTTACCTTGGTTGATTAATGCTTTGGCATCGTTAGGGCTGATGCGAGTAAAACTTGTCATAATGAATTCCTATTGAAAATCTATTTATCTATGGCCGGTGTACGAAACCATTGCTCATCTTCTAAGCGAATACAGCTAAGCTCTCCACCCCAAACGCATCCAGTATCGAGTGCAAATACGTTTTTAGCATCAACCTTGCCTTCCAGAGCCGCCCAATGCCCAAAGAAAATACGCGTATCAATGGCTTTACGTTCCAGTTCAAACCAAGGAGAAAAGCCAAGAGGCTTTTGGTTTAGGCCTTCTTTGCTTAATAAATCCAGCTGGCCTTTTTGAGTACAAAAACGCATGCGAGTGAAATAATTCACGATGCATCTTAGTCTATCCATACCTTCTAACGATTTTTTCCATTTGTCAGGGCTATTGCCATACATAACCTTAAAAAATTCACGAAAATCAGTAGATTGCAAAAAAGCTTCTACTTCTAAAGAGCGCTTGAGTGCTTTTTTCGCACTCCAGTTTGGAGGGATTCCTGCGTGAACCATTAATGCGTTTAAATTTTCATCACGGTGCACCAGTGGTAAAAATCGTAGCCAGTGCATTATTTCTTCACTGTCGCTGGCCTTCAGTGTTGCTTCTAACGTATCGGATTTTCGAGGATTGTCTTCGTTAAAATAGAGGGCTAATAAATGTAAATCATGATTGCCCAAGACAGAGACGGCTTTGTCGCCAAGGCCTCGAATAAAACGCAAGGTATCTAATGATTTGGGGCCACGATTAACCAAGTCACCCGCAAACCACAAGGTATCTCGGTTATCGTCGTAATCGATAGTTTCTAACAGAGCCATTAACGAATCATAACAGCCTTGAATATCACCAATTGCGTAAGTTGCCACTCTTTATCAGCCTCACTGATTTATTATGTTAGTTATAGCGTTAGTTAAGTGCGGAAGGCACGGCTAAAGTAAAAACAGGAATGGAAGCATTAAAGATTAAATGATCCTCTAGTGCGTCATCGCTGATATCGTCTTCGGCTTCAAGGCATAAACGCATACCATAGTGCCCACTCATGCTACCAACTTGGGTGCTTAAAACGGCGCCACTGGAGTATTGATAGCTGTCACCCGGTGCGATAATCGGGGTTTCACCGACCACACCGTCACCTTCTATTTCTTGCAGTTGACCATCACCATCAGTAATTGACCAATGACGTGTTAGCAGCTGCACGGGGTGATGACTTGGGTTATAGATATCTACATGGTAAGCAAATACGTATTTTTTTTCTGCCACAATCGATTGACCTTCGATGTATTGTGTATGCACAGAGACTACAACTTCAGGCATTTTTTCTGTTGGCAAAACGGTGCTTGCTTCGATATCAGTCATGATTATTCGCCGTCAGATTTTAAAGGGTTGTCATGAACAAAATCAGCAATCTTTACGTATTGCTCCAAGCTTAAGCGCTCTGGACGCAATCCTGCATCAATATCAAGGCTTTCAATATCGCTAGCGGTAATCAATGTTTTTAGGGTATTGCGCAAGGTCTTGCGGCGCATACTAAACGCTTGGCGAACAACATTCTGCAATACAGTAATATCTTTTGTTGGAAAAGGCAGGTTCTCATGTGGCACTAAGCGCACAATCGCGGAGTCTACTTTTGGAGGGGGGTTAAACGCACCCGGGCCAACGATGAATAGCGGTTCTACACGACACCAGTATTGCGCCATAATGCCCAAACGGCCGTAGTCAGAAGTACCCGGGCCTGCGGCTAAGCGGTCTACTACTTCTTTTTGCAGCATAAAGTGCATGTCTTGCACTAAGCGTTGTTCGGTATAGCTCAACAGATGAAAAATTAACGGTGTCGAGATGTTGTAGGGTAAGTTACCAATAATACGCAGCGGTGCTGGATTTTCGGCTTCTTTATCAATGAGCTGAGTAAAGTCGTATTGCAGCGCATCGCCTTCATAGACTTTAAAGTTTGGATAATTGAAAAACTGAGTGCGTAGGCGTGGAATTAAATCGCGGTCGATTTCCACAACGTTCAAAGCGCCAGCCGCTTCTAATACAGGTTCGGTAATTGCGCCCATGCCCGGGCCAATTTCAACTAAGTTTTGACCTTCTTTTGGATTGATGGCGCGGACAATTTTGTTGATGATGTTGCCATCGTGAAGAAAGTTTTGGCCAAAGCGCTTACGGGCTTTGTGGCCCTGATTGGCCGCCAATACTTTTTGCGCCGCGGTTTTCTGGCGGCTGGCTTTTTTACGGATATTGCCCGTTGAACGTGGGGCATTAAAATCACTCATTATTTCTCTACTTCTATCATGTCTGGTATTAGCGAATCTTATTTTAAGATTGGCTTTGGGAAGCAGTGGCCATTTGTGCCGCTACTTTTAATGCTGTTTCTAAGCTGCCTGCGTCGGCCGTTCCTGTTCCGGCTAAATCCAATGCGGTGCCGTGATCAACAGAAGTACGAATGATCGGTAAGCCTAATGTAATGTTAGCGGCTCTGCCAAAACCATGAAACTTTAAAACCGGTAAACCCTGATCGTGATACATCGCTAATGTAGCATCGGCATGCTCTAGATGTTTTGGGGTATACAAAGTATCCGCGGGCAGAGGGCCGATTAGGTTTAAGCCTTCGTTATTGAGTGCTTTCAGCGTAGGCTCAATGATGTTGATTTCTTCCATGCCTAAATGACCACCTTCACCGGCATGAGGGTTTAACCCTGCGACTAAAATGCGTGGATTTTCTAGCGCAAAGAAGTGTTTTAAATCGTGATCTAAAATACGAGCAACACGGCTGATGCGTTCTGGCGTAATGGCATCGGCCACGTCTCTTAATGGTAGGTGCGTCGTGACTAAGGCGACTCGTAAATCTTCCGTTGCCAGCATCATAACGACTTCTTCGCGACCACAGTAGTCACGAAGGTATTCGGTATGGCCAGTAAACGATCCGGTTTCTACTTCCTCAGAATCGTTGATTACCCCTTTATGCAAGGGAGCGGTGACCATGGCATGCCAATGACCTTCTAGGCAACCTTGGGTAGCAATATCCAAGGTTTTAAGTACATAAGCGCCGTTGGCGGTATTCAATTCTCCAGCCATCGATGCTTGCGCCAATGGCACATGCTTTACCCAAAGATGACCTACGTTATGAGGTTGTGCTTGCTTTGCCGTAAGCGATTGAGTTTCGTTAAATTCAGATATTTCAAGTGGCAAACCAAGTTGCTTAGCGCGATCAAGTAATAGCTGCTTATCGCAAATGACAACGATTTGATAATCCCAAGCTTGCTGCGCAATTTGCACGCATAAATCTGGACCAATACCCGCAGGTTCGCCCGCGGTGATGGCAAGGATTGGCACAGTCGAAATATTTGAAGGCATTAATTAAAACTCTTTGATATCAACGTAAGACTCAGAACGAATTTTACGTAACCAAATAGGCAGCTCTTCTTCAAACTGTCGCGCCTGCAACATCTGCTTTATTTGGTTACGCTGAACTTGTTCGGCCATGTCTGTTTCTTTACGGCCTTCAACTTCTAATACGTGCCAGCCAAACTTACTTTTAAAAGGTTGGCTTAATTGTCCTGGTGCGATGTCATTCATCATGTTATCGAACGCTGGCACCATATCTCCTGGATTAATCCAACCAAGGTCGCCGCCATTAACAGCGCTGCCTGGGTCATCGCTGTATTCTTTGGCCAGTTCAGTAAAATCGCCACCATTCGTCAGCTTGTTATAAATTTGGTCAATTCGTGCTTTGGCATCGGCATCGCTGCGGATTTCATTGGGCATGACTAAAATATGACGTACGTTGGTTTGGGTAATTAAGAAGGTAGAGCCCCCACGCTTATCCGCAATTTGGATAATGTGAAAACCACTCGCACTTTTAATCGGGTTAGACGTTTCACCAACGCTCATCTCGGAAACCGCATCTGCAAATAATGAGGGAAGTTGTGCTTCTTTTCTCCAGCCTAAATCACCGCCTTTTAAAGCATTTTGGCCTTTAGAGTTGGCAATCGCTTGTTTGCGGAAATCTTTTCCTGAGCGAAGGCTAGCAACAATACTATCGGCTTTCTTTTTGGCTTTTTTAATTTCTGCTGGGCTAGCTTGGCTAGGGATAGAAATAAGGATGTGGCTGAGGCGATATTCGGCTTCTGATGCCATCTTCCCGGCTTTTGAAGCAAGGAAATAATCAACGTCTTGTTCAGAAATTTTCACGCGGTTGTTTACTTGAAATTTCTGCACACGGCTAATCAGCATTTCTGTACGAATTTGCTCAACGGCTTCGCGGTACGATAGGCCATCCTTTTTTAAGGCTTGGCTGAATTGTTCAATCGTCATGCCGTTTTGCTTGGCAATACGCTTAATTGTATCGTTCAGCTGTTGGTCAGAAATTTGAACTCCGCCACGTTCTGCCATTTGTAATTGAATATTTTCAAGAATTAGACGCTCTAATACTTGTTCTCTTAAAATATTATCAGGTGGCAGTTGGCCAGCCATTTGGCGCTTTACCGAGTTAATGCGTGCATCAAGTTCGCTTTTCATAATGATGCTGTCGTCAACAATGGCGCTAACCCGATCAAGTTCAACGGGCGCAGCTTGTAATGCGACCGCCGTGAATAAGGTGATGATGGCTAATAGTGTTTTATTTCTCATACTTTTCATAGTGCTTTGCTGTCTCTTATTCGCTTTCAAAATCAAAATAGCGGCGGGTAGAATAGCCGCGTATTGATTCGCTCATTACGTTTTCTGGGTTACCGCCAATTTTACCTAAACCCTTAAGTTCAAATTGTAACAATATTCCGTAACTCTTATCAGTGCTGTCGTCTTCATTGGTCAGACGCTTGCTCTGTTCTTGGTAGAGTAGTCTGGCGTTCCAGCAACAGGATTGATACTCAAAACCGACCAAGGCTTCTGTGACCGTATCAACAGGCTCTGGTTCACCGTCGTCATAATTCCATAAATCCATCTTGCGACTGCCAATTAAAGCCCAAGAGTCATTGAGTGCCCAAAATACGCCTAGATCAAGCTGGCGTATCTTTTTGGCTTGGTTCTCACGCAAACCAATATTCGCCATATGGTTCATTTTGTCGTTGTATTCAATGGTAAACTGTTTTTGTAAAATCTCATCGGTCGATTTTTCATCAGCAACTTCTGGCGCTTTGCCCCATTCAATCATGCTGAATAAACGCCATTCTTCATAAGGTGACCAAGTGCTCTCAATAATGGTTGAAGACGTTTTGGTTAAGTCTTCTTCGCCTAAGGTATCACCTGAAAGTTGAACTTTGCGGTCTTGGTGATAAAAGATTTTACCGATACTGGCATTAAACTGTTCATTACCATCACTGTCTCTGAGAAAGCGAGTAGTTAAACCTAGGGTCGTTTGATTGGTATCCCCAATGCGGTCATTACCATTAAAGCGAGAGTCTCTGAATAATTGGTTGTAGTTAAAGGTAAGCTCACTGCTATCAAAATCAGGAATATCACTTTGGTCATAATAAGGAACCTGCAAATGCATAATGCGGGGTTCTAATGTTTGAATAAAGTCGTTATTAAACAATGCGACTGGGCGCTCAAAAAACAAGCCAGCATCAACGCTGTATTTTGGTACCGCGTAACTTGGGTTTTCATCATAGTCGTCATCGGTTAACGATTGATCGATATCGGTTAGGCTGTACTGACGTACTTTGTACTCAGCTTTTGGCGTAACGTAGGCAAAAGGCCATTCGAAGGTATAGCTAAGACTGCTATCAAATACTAAACGGTTGCCGTTTACTGCATTGATGCCAGACAAGTCGCTATTATCGCGTTCAAACTTAGTGGCTTGTGTGACAACTTTACCACCTAATCCGGTAATTATTTCTGGGCTATAGGTTAAATTAAGCTGTGGAATCCGCTGGTAAGGGCGAGAGCTTAAGGCAATGTTGTCGTCAATCGTTTGGTAGCTTTCCCCTGTTACATCAAAATGCCATGCCGCTTTATCAAAATAGATTTCACCTCGGGTCGGTAGGTGAGTCTCACGATTAATCGTCGCGCTTGACGTCATGTCGTTGAAATACTCATTATCGCTAACACGATTGTACTGCCAGCGATGCTTCCAATGAGTGCTGATCTCTCCTAACTGCTGGTAGTTGATGGACCAGCGATCTTCTTTTTCAGTCGAGCTATTTGCTTCATCTTCATCTTGTAAGTAGCTGCGGTCATCGTTCAACATGCCGTAGTTAAATTCGCCATAGCCGAATAGGCTAGTCATGTGACGAAATTGTGCTTCCCAGAGCAAGCCGTGATCGAGAATTTCAGTCGGTGTAATCGTAGCATCCGCTTGAGGGTGCAAGTTGATGTAAAAAGGAAGCGACATGATTTCTGCTTGAAACTCACCATTGAGGCTAATGGTAGGATCTAAGAATCCCGTCATTCGTCGATCATCGATGGGAAAGCGGTAATACGGCAGATACATGACAGGAAATTCTTTAATGCGCAAGCGAGCATGCCAAGCGCTACCGATACCACTTTCTCGGTCTAAATGTATCTCGCTGGCTTTAATGTCCCAATCGTTTTGATTGGGTTCGCAGAATGTATAAGTCGCATCTTTTAGGGAAATAAGCGATTGACCGCTGCTATCAATACTGGCAGCGCTGCCACGCATGTGAGACTTTGGAATGGCGTATTCGCTATTCTCTAGTTTACCTATCTGATTGCCTTCACTAATGTGGGCGTAATCACCGGTCATGACCATTTCAGAATTAAGAATAGTAACGTTGCCATTGAATTCAGCACTGCGCTGCTGCTGTGACCATAGGGCTTGGTCGCTGAATATTTTACGGTTTAACTGACTGAACTCGACATCCCCGATTAACAGGGCATCACCATTTTTATCAATGGTTGATTCATTGGCCTCGATGATTATCGATTCATCGGTTCTTGGGATTAACGCGACAGGGCGGTATTTACCTGAGCAAAAGCTTGGCATGCCGTCTTTTTCTGCTGCGGTTAAATCTTCAAGCGGATACCAAGACAATGGTTTAAATGAATATTCGAAGTGCGCACTGGCTGACACGGCATCTTCTGCCATAGCGGTATGCGTCGAAAATGTACTGAAAACTGCGATTAACAGGTAATAGGCTTTGTTCATGTTAAATCGGAGAATCCGATCGATCCTTATGCTATGGTGCGTAAATATTAACTGTGCGAAGCGCAGATTGTATACTGAATCTTTTTTTCTGCCTAACCCAAGTCAAGAGGCCAGCATGGATCCGCGTCAGCAAGTTTTAGCCCAGTGGGCCGCCGATCAGATCGAGCAACTTTATTGCCACATTATACCCGCTCAAATGGTTACCGTATCGGGAGATGCGAGTTTTAGACGATATTTTCGTATCATTTATGCTCAAAATGGACAGCAGCATAGCTGGATTGCCGTTGATGCACCTCCAGAACATGAAAATAGCCGCCAATTTGTTGATATTGCTAGAGTATGGTCTGAATCAGGCGTTAAAGTTCCTCAGGTTTTAGCGTTTGATGAAGCTAACGGATTTATGCTGTTAGAAGATTTTGGCGATACGCTATTGCACCCAGAACTGACAGCAGAGGCCGCCGATGGCTTGTATAAGTCGGCAATGGATTCCTTGATTGAATTACAGCAACTGCCTAAAACCGATAATATTCCAGCCTATGACCGAGGATTATTAGAGCGCGAAATGGATTTATTCCCGGATTGGTTATGCGAGAAGCATTTAGGCTTAGTGCTATCTGCTAAAGAAAGAGCGATGCTTACTAACGTATTTGATACCTTAGCGGAATCGGCGTTAGCTCAGCCGCAAGCCATTGTTCATCGCGACTACCATTCACGTAACTTGATGGTTTGCAAAGCCAACGGCGATCAGCACTCAGAAGACTTTATTGGCATTATCGATTTTCAAGATGCGGTATACGGGCCTTTTACCTACGATTTAGTATCGTTATTGAAAGACTGCTATATCCAGTGGCCACGAGAGCAGGTATTAAGCTGGCTTGCGTATTTTAAAAATAACAGCGCTCAGGGCCGTTTGCTCGCAGAAGATCAGCTTGTGCGTGATTTTGATTTAATGGGCATGCAACGTCATTTAAAAGCCGCGGGAATTTTTGCACGCTTAAGTCTTCGAGATGGTAAACACAGCTACTTAGAAGATGTACCACGTACGTGCGAATACATTTTACAGGTGTCTAATGTGTATCCAGAATTTGCTGATTTTAAAGCTTGGTTAGAAAATACCTTTCTTCCTGCGCTGCAGAAACGTGCCATTAAGGTTGATGTATAAGGATGTTAAAGTGAAAGCCATGATTCTAGCCGCAGGGCTAGGGTCGCGTATGCGACCGTTAACTGATCATTGTCCAAAACCGTTATTACCTATTGCGGGCAAGCCATTAATTGTTCATCACATTGAAAAGTTAGTTGCACTGGGTATTAACGAGATTGTGATTAATCATGCTTATTTAGGCTTGATGATTGAACAGTCTTTAGGTGATGGCCGTCAGTTTGGTTGTCGTATATCGTATTCTGCAGAATCAGAACCTTTGGAAACCGGTGGTGGTATTTTTAATGCGTTGCCATTATTGGCAGCGGGATTAGACAAAGAGTCTAAAAATACGCCTTTTTTATTGGTGAATGGTGATGTTTGGGTGGATTGGGACAAAATTGTATTACCTGCCGATATCCAAGGTTTGTGTTATTTGTGGCTCGTTAATAATCCTGAACACAACCCAGACGGAGATTTTGCTTTAATGCCCTCTGGCTTGATCGTTGATAAAAAAGAGCACAATGGGCAGCAGGTTGCGGCCTATACTTTTAGTGGTATTAGCTTATTAACCCCCGCCTTATTTGATGATTCTAGTGCTGGCACATTTCCGTTAGCCCCTTTATTACGTGCGGCAATGGCAAATCAACAAGTTCGTGGTGAGCTTTATGAGGGTGATTGGATTGATGTCGGTACACCTGAGAGATTGCAGCAAGTAGAAAATTTGTTGCGCAGTAAGCGGTAAATATTCAAATAGTATTAGACCTTTAGAAAGGCAGTAGGGTGCATGAAGATTTGGTTAGGTAAAATCACAGGGGCAACATTAGGTCTATTTAGTGGCGGTCCTTTTGGCATTATTATCGGTTTGATCGTCGGTCATTTAATTGATCAATTTGTTGAAAAAAATCTGCTCGGCATTGAACAGCCCAGCAGTGCTAAAAATGATCACGTTGATAGTTCGTTGCAGATGCAAATTCAACAAGTCTTCTTTCGTACGACTTTTCGCGTTATGGGCCGTATTGCTAAAGCGGATGGCCATGTTTCTCCTGCTGAAATAGAGGCTGCCAATAACATCATGAGTCAAATGGGACTCAATGGTGATATGCGCAAGCAAGCGATACAATATTTCACGGAAGGGAAAGACGCTCATTTTGATCTTTCTTCAGATCTTAGTCGCTTAAAAGACATACTCAGCCAGCAAACATCCCTTGCTCAGATGTTCTTAGAAATCCAATTGAGTGTGGCTTATAGCGATGGTGAGTTAACCTTATCAGAGCGACGTATTTTAGATCGATTATGCCGAGACTTAGGCATATCAGCCTTTCAATTTGAATGGATTCATTCGCGGGTAAAAGCAGCCGTATTTGGAGGTTGGTCTAACTCAAGCCGCTCAAACCATAGTCGCCAAGGTAAGAGCAGTCGTGGCAGACAAAGCCGCAGTGCCGATTTAGCCACAGCTTATGCCGTTCTTGGAGTAAAAGCCGATGTCAGTGATAGTACTTTGAAAAAAGAATATCGGAAATTAATGAGTCAGCATCATCCCGATAAATTGGTGGCGAAAGGTTTGCCAGCCGAGATGATGAAACTGGCAAAAGAAAAGACACAAGAAATTCAAACCGCTTACGATAAAATCCGCCAAGCTCGAAAAACGAGCCATTAAAACAGAAACTTAATAGTGCCTAACCTGACTTACCTTGCACAGCTCTAGTGCAAGGTCTATAAAATAGCCCAGACTAATAAGACCTGTTATTATGTAGCGGCTCAAAATGTCGACTTTGTTTGACATATAACCCTATTAAAGTCCTATACAATAGCTCATACAAGCAAGGTCAGCCTCGCTGGCTTGGTATGTGCTTGAGCATATCAACTTACTAAAGAAAGAAATTAAAGAGACGGTTATGCCACAAATTGTTACTACAGAAATGACCGAACTCGTGTCTCCAGGAATGGCCAACTTTTCTGGCAAGATGCACGGTGGTGAATTATTAAAGTTATTGGATAAAGCAGCTTTAACATGCGGTATGCGTTATAGCGGCTTGTATTGCGTTACCTTATCGGTTGATAAAGTGGTTTTTCGTGAACCCATTTTTATTGGCGAGCTTGTCACCTTATTATCCACCGTTAACTATACCGGTCGCACGTCGATGGAAATTGGTATTAAAGTAATTGCAGAGGATTTAAAAGGTAAATCCGTACGCCATACGAATACTTGTTTCTTTACTATGATTGCGGTTGATGACCATGGTAAGCCGACAGCGGTACCACCGTTGATTCTTAATACTGATGAACAGCGTGGTCGTTGGGTAAGTGCTGAGAAGCGCCGTGCTGCCAGTATTAATCTTGAAAAAGAGTTGAAAGAGAGCGCATAGCATTATTGATATTTTAGAATGAAAAAAGTCACTAACGAATGCCTCGTTAGTGACTTTTTTTGCGCAACTTTTAAGAGCGGTTATGATCAACCAAGTCTTTTGCGATTGCCGTTTCTTGATCTAAGTTGTCTTCGTCTATTTTTGTTTTAGGCAAAAATAAGTTCATTAGAATAGCAACCAAGCCACACAAACTAATGCCCGTTAGGCTGAAGTCTGCATTACCAATCGCCATGCCGCCAATACCAAATACTAGGGTTGTTGATACAATCACTAGGTTTCTTTGGTCGGCTAAGTCAACTTGAGCTTTCACTAATATATTCAAACCAACCGTTGCGATAGAGCCAAACAGTAAGATCAAAATGCCTCCCATAACGGGTGCAGGAATGGTTTGCAAGGCAATACCAAACTTACCAATGAATGCTAAGCAGATAGCAAAGCAAGCCGCCCAGATCATGATGCGAGGATTGAACATTTTCGTTAGCATGACCGCGCCAGTAACTTCTGAATAAGTCGTATTAGGTGGGCCGCCAAATAAAGAGGCTAAAGAAGTCGCTAAACCATCGCCTAATAACGTGCGGTGAAGACCAGGCTTCTTGGTGTAATCTTTTCCAGTAACACTGCCAATCGCTAAAATATCACCAACGTGCTCAATGGCCGGTGCGATGGCAACGGGTAACATGAATAAGATGGCGGCTAGTTGGAATTCAGGCGTGATGAAGTTAGGTATTGCAAACCACTCAGCACTTGAAACCGCTTCTGTTGTTACCATGCCCATAATGGAAGCCATGATATAACCAACAATAACCCCCGCCATAATAGGCAATAAGCGGAAGATGCCTTTACCTAACGTTGCGACAAGAAGCGTCGTCAGTAATGCAGACATGGATACAATGAGAGAATCCATATAAGGAAACAACTCGGCAGCGCCATCGCCTGTTTTACCCATCGCCATGTTTACCGCAATAGGCGCAAGACCTAAGCCAATAACCATGATGATAGGACCTGTTACAACAGGAGGCATTAAGCGGTGAAGAAAACCAGCCCCGCGAACAGCGACCAAGCTTGCAATAGCAACATAGACTAGGCCAGTAACGAACAATGAGCCCATGGCAGCAGCCACGCCCCAGGTTTGAACCGAATAGGCAATGGGAGCAATGAATACAAAAGAAGAGGCCAAGAAAATAGGCACTTGTTGTTTCGTAATAAACTGAAACAAAATGGTGCCAATGCCGGCGGTGAATAACGCAACGCTAGGATCCAATCCTGTGATGAGCGGCATTAATACCAATGCACCAAACGCTACGAAGAGCATTTGTAAACCGGCTAAAGCATTACGCCAAGCAGGTTGAGTGAAGCTGCTTTGATGATTGCTGCTTTGATTTACGGACGGATCCGACATAAAACTTCCTCAGAAATAGTGATTATTATTAATTATTTTATCGTGTGCCGAAAATCTTATCGCCAGCATCACCAAGACCAGGAATGATGTAGCCATCTTCATTTAGGTGATCATCAACTGAGGCCGTATAGATATCTACATCTGGGTGGGCGTCTTTTACTTTCTTCAGGCCTTCAGGAGCCGCCACTAAAACAAGTGCACGAATGTCGGTGCAGCCTGCTTTTTTGATGATGTCGATCGTTGCGTTCATCGAGCCGCCTGTTGCCAGCATAGGGTCAACAATCAAAGCCATGCGCTGGTCCATGTGGCTAGCCATTTTTTCGAAATAGGTAACTGGCTCAAGGGTTTTTTCATCACGATATAAACCAACAACGCTGATTTTAGCGCTTGGCATTAATTCTAAAACGCCATCCATCATGCCAATACCTGCACGAAGAATAGGAACGATGGTTGCTTTTTTACCGACTAAGCGCTGACCTGTTAGTTCGCCATCCCAACCTTCCATTTGGTAATCTTCTAACTTCAAATCTTTAGTGGCTTCATAGGTTAATAGGCAACCAACTTCTGCCGCTAAGCGACGAAAGCTGCGAGTGCTCATTTTTTTAGCGCGCATTAGGCTAATTTTATGCTGTACCAGCGGGTGTTTTATTTCGTATACGCTCATTCTCAAGCTCCAAAAGAGTAAAATAGGGTGTCTAGGGTGGGTGGCGCCTATTTTCACATATTTATAGCCTTTAGTGGTCCTGAAATTTTATATTTTTGTCTGATTAGTCAAGAAATTTAATGTCAAATAGGTCTGCCTTAATTAAAGTAGCTCATATTCTGAACGTTGCCGTCTATTTGGCCTTTTATTGCCGATAGCTACGCTGTCTGAATTGCTGGTAAAATGGCTTTTACAGTAAGATCTTAATTTTCCAAGCGAGTTTAAATACTAGGAGTTCCTATGCCTGTTGCAGGGGTACGTCATATTTTGGTGAAAACCAATGTAGAAGCTAATCGATTGCGTGATCGTATTGCTAAAGGGGCAGATTTTGCCAAGCTAGCGAAGGAGTTTTCTCTTTGCCCATCAGGTAAGAAAGCCGGTGGTGATTTAGGAGAAGTGAAACCGGGTCAAATGGTTCGCCAATTTGATAAGGTTGTTTTTAAGGGTGAATTAATAAAAATTCATGGTCCCGTAAAAACTCAATTTGGTGTCCATTTAATCCAGGTTTTGTACCGCGCTTAATGAATCATTAAGTCTCAAATATGGGGGCTATGCGTAGTCGTATTGTCCGCCAGCTTTGAGTGCTTTTTGATATTCAGGCTGGGCATGAATACGTTTGACGTAGGCGTAAATATTGGGCTGATTTTCGGCCATGCTTTTTTGTCTAGCAATTAGGGCTTCGAGTGGGAATATCATTTGGAAGTCAGCGCCGGTCAGTTGTTGACCACACATGTAGTCATGACCTTGCTGGTGGTTATTCGCTAGGTGTTGTTCAATGTAGGCGATGTTATTACTGATATTAGGGCCTGCATAAGAAGACATGGCTTTATCAACAATGGCGTTGGCGATGGGTTTAATGAAAAAGGGCTTCGGCGCAGATTTGATTTTATCAAAGACCAGTTTCATAACCATTAATGGCATCAGCGAGCCTTCGCTATAGTGCAGCCAATATTTAACATCCCAGCGATTCTCTTTATTCCCCATTAATGCTTTATCAGCACCGTAGGTTTCACACAGATATTCAATGATGAGGCCAGATTCTGCAATGACTTGATCGCCGTCGGTTATGACTGGAGACTTGCCAAGTGGATGAATTTTTTTCAGCTCGGCGGGTGCTAATGTGGTTTTCGCATCACGCTGGTAGTGTTTAATCTGGTATTCCACTTGAAGTATTTCTAGTAACCAGATGATTCTTTGTGAGCGTGAGTTGTTCAGATGGTGAAGGGTAATCATTGTTATTATTCCTTTGTATTATTGGATTACCCTTAAATACGAATGGGCTACCACATTAGATCATCAGGGATTTGATAATCTGCATAAGGGTCGTCTTCTTCTATTTCTTTTGATGCATTTTCAGCAATGTAGATGAAGCACTGTTGATCGCGTTGGCGAATCTTTTCTGCTACGCCTAGTGGAATAATAGCGAAGGTTTTATTATCCAGCTCTGGACTGGTGATTGCTAATTTACCACGACTCAGACGATCTTGAATGTCTTCGTTAACGTAGATTTTTTTAATCTTGGTGCCTGCGGTAAAGTTATACGCTAGCTCACCATCCACTTTGATGGTATTCATTTTGATCAGTTGTTTGATCTGCGCGATAACGGCTTTGGCTTCTGCTGCGGCTTTCTTCTCGTCGTTTAATGCTTTATCACGCGCAATTTTTTCTTGCTTGGCTTTGTCGGCCAATACTTTTGCTTCGTCGATAACTTCAGCACCGTTACGGGCTTCTTTAACATTTTTCTTTTTTTGTTTTTCAGCCTGCTTGGCTTTTTTCTTGTCCGTTAGCCCCATGGCTAGCAGCTGCTCTTGTAATGTTTTTGCCATTTTTTGCTCGTTGAAATTCTTTAAATTAGCTTTGGTTTTAAAATCGTATTAAGTTTGAGATCACTGCTGGGTATGTCGTTTTACGGCACGTCGTGAATATGTCCCTATAGACTCGGCCTCGATATCCCTATCTCGGACGGCCTTAAACACCTTACCCAACATCAATCTGCTTAATACTTTTATAAACTCTGAATTATCAAAGTCTTTGTGTATCGGAATTATAAGCGGCGAACGCGGAAGCGACGGCCTTTCATGTTTTTCTCTTGAATCAATTTCAGCGCTATGCGCGCACTCGGGCGGGCAATGGCCACATAAGCTTGATTCGGAAACATATTAATTTTGCCAACATCGCTACCTGGAATACCGCCATCAGCCGTTAATGCACCTAAAATATCACCGGGGCGTAGCTTGCTCTTTTTACCACCATCGATGCACAAAGTAACCATGTTAGGCTTCTTCGGCTCGTAAGGGCTTTTTAGCTTGCTGATATCGCTCGTATCATACTTGGTATTCATATACTCATTAATTGCGAACATCTTCTTAACTTCAGAAGCCGCCATTAATGAAAGTGCCAACCCTTCTTTACCCGCACGACCTGTACGGCCGATACGGTGAACATGAACTTCAGGATCGCGAGTCACGTCGTAGTTGATCACAAGATCTAAATCGTCAATGTCCAAACCACGAGAGGCCACATCGGTCGCGATCAAAATGGAAGCACTCTTATTCGAGAAACGAACCAATACTTGGTCACGCTCACGTTGCTCCATTTCGCCAACCAAGGCTAATGCGTGATAACCACGTTCCCGTAAAAATTCTAATACATCGTAACAAGCGATTTTTGTATTACAGAAGATAACGGTCGATTCAGCTGCTTTGCTACCCAATAAGGTTAACAAGGCTTCGTCTTTATCTTTCATTTTAGGTACATCATAAAAGCGCTGAATAATGGTGCTTTTTGATTGCTCATCTTTAATCGTGATGGTTTCTGGTTCGTGCTGAAATTGCTTACTCAGCGCCTGAATACCTTCAGGGTAGGTGGCAGAAAATAATAACATCTGACGATCATAAGGCGTGTGCTTGATGATGTTTGTGATTTCATCAACAAAGCCCATATCCAACATGCGGTCGGCTTCATCTAGAACCACGGTATCGACCGAGTTCAGATCTAATGTGCCTTTGTTGATGTGATCGGCGATACGACCCGGTGTACCCACAACAATATGTGCGCCGTGCTCTAAAGAACCGATTTGTGGGCCAATTGACTGACCGCCACATAAAGTAAGAATTTTGATATTTTGCTGATAGCGAGCAAGCTTACGGATTTCATCCGCTACCTGAGTCGCTAATTCGCGGGTCGGGCATAAAATTAATGCCTGGCAACCAAAGTTACGCTGATTTAGCTTGGTTAATAAACCAATACCAAACGCTGCGGTTTTACCACTACCCGTTTGTGCTTTGGCAAGCACGTCGCGGCCTTCAATGACGAATGGCAGAGCTTCGGCTTGAATCGGTGTCATGTCGTTATAACCCATTTGCTCTAGGTTATCGATCATGCCTTGCGGTAATGCAAGGGAAGAAAATTTGTTGGCTTGACTCAAGGTGAAACTCCACTGAATGTGTAAGGCTAGGCCTACTTTTGACTTATGAACTCATTAAAAGACGGCAAAAGCGGCTGGAATAGCAGAAAAAACACATTATATCAGAAGCTATATAATAAGCGTCTATCTAAACGCCTTATTAAATTAAAGTTGATGAGATTAGAGGGGCTAAAAAACCTTTAAATGTGAATGATTCTGGCGATCACAGTAAATAATAAACAGAGATGAAGTGGCTAAAAGCCCCTGCTATGACAAATATGTGCCAGATTTCATGAAAGCCAAAGACATTTGGCCATGGATTTGGGCGCTTTGTCGCATAAATAATGGCACCTAGGGTATAAGCAATACCGCCATAAACCAGCCAATCAAAGGAGATTTCTGGCATTACCTCTTTCATGGTGGAAATACCAAAGATGCATGCCCAGCCCATCGCAAGATAAATGATGGTTGAAAGCCAGCGTGGTGCATTAATCCAGAATATTTTTAATAAAATCCCCGCAAGGGCTAATCCCCATACGACAAATAGCAGTGTCCAGCCGAAGCTTTCACGCAATGGAACTAAGCACATGGGGGTATAAGTACCCGCAATCATGGCAAAAATAGCCATGTGGTCGATGCGCTTTAGCGTTAAGATTTTTTCATCACTTCCTTGGGCAAGGTGATATATTGCGCTGCTGCCAAACATTAATATCATGCAGATACCAAAGACGGCGAATGAGGCTATTTGCCAAGCGTCACCATAAAGACTGGCTTTGATTATTAATACACCAGAAGCGATTAAGCCAATAATGGCCGCTATTAGATGGCTGAAGCCGCTAAAAGGGTCGCGGTAGCGAGATTTTGAAGTAAGAGAACTGCTCGACATGGTGACGTCCTTGAAAAATTAATTTCAGTGTACACTTGTTTGCTCAATAATTTTACACCTTTAGTAAAACGGCAGCAAAACAGTCAGCGAAAAAACGAATGGAAGATTCATTAAACGAGTAATGAATATATGCTAAAGAAGCCTGCAATCTGGTCATTGTACCTAGTTCGAACCAATAGTGGTGCTTTATACACAGGTATTACAACCGATGTGGCGCGTCGATTTTCCGAGCACCAAGCGGGAGGCATTAAAGCGGCAAAATCTTTAAAAGGAAAAGGGCCGCTAGTGCTAGAGCTTCAAGTAGAAGTGGGTGATCACTCACGGGCCTTAAAACTTGAATATAAAGTAAAGAAATTGAGCAAAAATAAAAAAGAAGAGCTGCTAAACAATCCTGAGCTATTAGCCGAGCGGTTTCCTAATCTTGCATAACGGTTTATAATGGTACGAATGTTCCGAAAAAATTCTAATTATAACAACAAGAACTAGGATACTTCTCATGCATAAAATTATGCGGCTAATACTCGTTACCACGTCAACTTTTTGCTTAGCAGCGTGCTCGACAGTCAAGCACATTACGGTATACCAACCGATTCCTGCTAATGTTATCAAAACGGGCACGGCGACAGCGGGTGCTGTTTCGGTCGATGTGACCCCGCCACCAGGAATGCCCATGGGTGGCTATTCCATCATGGCGAATTCAGGTAAGGGTTTTCGCACGCGCTTAAAAGCCCGCGTCGTTTATTTAAACGACGGCCAAGGAAACTCGGTTGCTTTAGTACAAACCGATTTAACCGCCGGCTCACTATTAGTTCAGCATCAGGTAGTTGCTGCGGTGGCTGAAAAAACCGGCCTTAAAGCCAGTGATATTGTCATTACCGCCTCTCATAGTCATTCTGCTCCGGTGAATCATTTTGAAAATGATTTTTACAACAAACACATGTCGAGTGGGCAGGGTTTAGAAGAACAGTTTTTAGCGTTTGCTAGCCAGCGTATTGCTGATGGCATAATGGCTGCGTATGAAAATCGTCGTCCTGCGAAAGTAGCGACGGGCCGCAAAGATATTTATGGCTATAACCGCAATCGCTCTTTGGATTCGTATGTTTTAAATGACAATGTCACGGATATCAGCTTAGAAGATCCAGAAGCAAAATTTAAAGCGATTAACCCTGCGATGTATATGATTCGCATTGATGTGGAAGATGATAAAGGTCGCTATAAACCTTTGGCCGCTTTCTCAAGTTTTTCGATTCACGCAACAGCGTTAAGCGTTCCGGTTGAGGTCTACAATTCCGATTTATTTGCCTACGCGCAAAAAGATTTAGAGTGGGCAATTCAGCGTAAATACGATACGCCTTGGCCTGTAGTACATGCATTAACCAACGGTACTCAGGGTGATATGGCCCCTGCGTTAGACGATCATGGTGATAATACTTTTGGTCATTTTGAGGTGAACTGGAAAGCTGCGAAAAAACTAGGCCAAGGCATTGGCCAAGAAGCGATTGAGTTATTTGAATCATTATCCAGTGAGCTAACGTCGGATGTTGAAATTCTTACTGCCGCTCGTGAATTAAATATTCGCCAAAATAATACCATTGGTGATATTGAACTGTGTGAAGATCCTGCTGTTGGTGCACCTGTTGCCGCCGGAGCTTATGAACGTCGAACCCCTTTTTTAGCAGCGGTTCCATTTTTGAAAGGTGGCAATGTGTTTTCGCGTAGTTGGGTATTTACCGAGGGCTGCCAAGGCAATAAAACGCATCTAGGGTTTAAATATTTGCAGCCTCTTTTTGAGCCAACCGACAGTTTTCCAAATACTGTTTTATTTCAGTTAATAAAGATCAACGATACACTGGTTATGCCATTACCGTTTGAAGTGACAACGGAATCGGGTCGTCGTATGGCGAAGCGTGTGAGTGACGAGTTCGCGACTTTTGGAAAAAATATTAAGCATGCTTGGGTAGCCGGTAATGCCAACGGCTATTTTGGCTATACCACAACCCAAGAAGAATATGCGCGTCAAAATTATGAAGGCGGTCATACATTGTACGGGCAATATTCAACGCCTTATTTAGCCGCTCAGCTTGGCAAGTTAGCCAAGGATATGAATACCCAAGAGCAGGTTTTAGAACTGCTGCCAACTTGGCAATACGATATTAAGGTAAACCAATTCTACCCTGACAAAATAGCCAGTACTGGTAAGCGTACTTCCTTAGAGCAACCAGCGGTATTTAAAGCAGAAGCGGCTAACGAAGAAGATTATATTGCGTTTGAGTGGTTGGATGTGGGGGCGAGTGAAATTCAATTGCATCGACCACTGGTTAAAGTAGAAGCATTAATCAATGGTCAGTGGATTGAAATGCACAATGCTGGTGAGCCGATTAACGATGACGGTTATGATTTGGAGGTTCGCTTACTCGACGATGAAGATTTGGGGATGGCTGAATATCAAGTGCGTTGGTACAACCCCGTCGCAGGTGGTCAATATCGTTTTGTGATTGCGCAGCGCGGACAACAAGAAGAATTATTCTCTACAAGCTTTGTATTTGCGGTGGATAATGCAGAAGCAACGAATAAGGCAATATCATTCGTTGAATAAGAGACGTTAGAGTGAATAGCCCTGAGAGTATCTGGGCTATTCATCGGTCTCTTTAATGAGACCGATCTTAGATTAGCTATCTTCTAAATCCGCATCGGTTTCTGCGTTACTTTCGCCGCGGTATTTGATTTGAATACCTTGTAAGAAGTTACGCAAGATTTGATCTTTACAGATGCGGTAGTGCTTGTGTCCAGGACGACGGAACAAGGCTGAAAGCTCAGGCTTGCTGATGCGGAAATCGGCAAGTTCCATCACCTCTACCACGTCATCATCGATGAAGTTTAAGGCAATCTTAAGTTTGCGTAAGATGATGTTATTGGTCAGTTCTTTTTCAATCGGCGCAGGTTCGCCTTCTTTAACGCCACGCTTATCATTGATAAAGCCATTTAAGAAAGTAGCTAACAAGTAGTCTTTAAGGCCCTTGTAGTCTGCATGATCGTCTTTCTTTAACCAGCAGCTGACTTGCTCGCGAGTGACTGTTTCTCCCGCCAAAGCGAAAAGAGAGATCATTTTTGAATCGCTAAAATCAAAGGCATAGCGGATACGGCGCAGGATGTCGTTATTGGTCACAGGATTTGCTCTAAATAAGGTTATCTGATCATTTTAACAGAAATGATCGGTAATGACTCCTAAGACAGAGCCATTACCGAGTAAATACAGAAAAGTCAGCAAGCTAAGATCCGATTGAAATAGCTAACGCGTGTGTTCATCTTGTATGGCGGTCTCTTTTTTTCGATCTAACAACATCAATAGCGGTGGTAAAAAGAAGAAATCGACGAGCAGGGCAACAAAGATGGTAATCGCTAAGAGCGTGCCCATGTTATTACTGGGATGAAAGTGCGAAAACTGCATCACCATAAAACCGCCAACCAAAACCGCAGAGGTTACGATTAATGCATTCCCTACGGTATTAAACGCATAGCGAATAGCATCTTCGCTGCTCATGTTTTGTTCACGCTGGGCGCGCAAATATTTACTTAAAAAGTGCACGGTATCATCAACCACAATCCCTAAGCTCAAACAGACGACAACCGAGACTGCGGTATCAATTTGTCCGTTAATCATGCCCCAAATGCCATAGGCTAAAATGGCTGGCATGATATTGGGAATTAAGCTGATAAGGCCTATTTTAAATGAGCGTAATGCGAAGATGAGTAAGAATGAAATAAGCACCAACGCAATCGAAGTGCCATTCATCATGCTGGTGATATTTCTGAAGGTTAAATTAGAAAAGACAATGTCTAAGCCCGTGCCTTCAGTGACATAAATATCAGGCGCATTTTCTGCTAACCACGCGAGTGATTTTTTCTCTAATTCTAAAATATAAACCGAGTCTGCTTTCGCAAAAGAGACGGTTAAGCGACTCGCAGAGCGGGCATTATTAATCGTATCATCCAAGCCTAAACCGAGTGGCAAAGACAGTTCGTATAATAAAAGATACTGCGCGGCGAGCTCTCGGCTTTCTGGAATCTTAAACCAAGCTTCATCATTATTATGCAGGTTTTTATTTAAACGTTTGATGATGTCGGTAATGCTATCAACGTTCGATACCTTATCTTGAGTTAATAACCATTGGCTAAAATCATCGGCCTGTTGTAAGTACTTAGGGTTATTGATACCGCCTTCGACCTTACTATCTAAAATGAAAAAGATTCTATGCAGGCCACCTAATGTATCATTAGTCGCTTCGAGTGTTCGACGAACTTCAAAGCTGGTATCAAAAAACTCATGCCAGCGTTCACTGATGGTATTTTTATTTAACTGGCTGCCAATAGCGATAATAACGACCGCCATGATGATGAATAATGGTTTGTAAAAGCGAATAACAACATTAGCAAATTGAATCATTAATGAAGGCTTATTATTTTCGACCTTGCCTTTAGGTATTGGCATTAAGGCCAGCATGGCGGGTAAGAAGGTCACACTATAAAGCCAAGCGAAAAATACCCCCGTCGCAATCATATTTCCCATATCACGATAAGGCGGAGAGTCGCTGGCATTAAGACAAAGCACACCAATAACCGTGGTAATACTGGTAATGAAAACGGGAGAAAAGTTAATTCGTAAGGCTTCTTGAATGGCGTCGAATTTTGATTTTCCATGATTTAATTCATAATAATAACTGATCAAAATATGAATCGAATCTGCGACGGCAATGGTCAGTATGGCGGTTGGCACAAATCCTGTGGGGGGTGTCATGGTAAAGCCTAACCAGCCAAATAATCCCATGGTCGATAAAACCGAAAAGCTGATAATCATTAGGGTTAATAGCATGCCCGAAAAAGTGCGTAATAAAATGATCATAGTGATGATCATGACCAAATAAGAAAGCCCGAGTAAATTTTCAACATCTTGCTTAATCGCTTCGCCCATAGTGACATTTGAGGTTAATGAGCCACCAACAAGTATGTCGAATTCAGGAAACTCAGGACGTACTTTCTGCGCTAATTCTCGCGCCGCCGATACCGCTTCTTTTGATGTTTTCTTAGTACTGCCAGTCGGTAAAACTGTCCGCACGTTGATGCCAGTCGAGGCACCATCTTCAGAAATCAAACGGTGTAATAGGGTGGGTTCTAATAATGAAATGTTCTTAATGCGCAGCAGGTCTGCTGGACTTAGGTCGTCTGCCTCGTAAAATAAATAATCGATCACCAAGTCATCTTCTTCGACATCCGTATGCTGGTAGTTCTGTAATGAGGTCACTTTTTGAGAATAGGGCAGCTTCCAGCCTTCATCGGTTAATGTTTCTATTAAGCTTAATCCTCGATTTGTGAATAAATCTCCGTCTTTTGCATGAATGTAGAAATAGACGTTATCTTGCTTTGAGAACGTTCTTTCCATACTCTCAAACGCTAATAATTGAGGGTTTTCGGGGCCAAAATAGGCTCTGAAATCACTGGTAAAGGTCAGTTTGCTTGCGCCATAGCTGATGACTATTAAAGCGAATAATAAAAGAGTGGTAATCCATTTACGTTTGGCGATGATCCAGCGGATATAACGTTCTAGCATGATGAGTCATTTTTATAATTAGTATTGGCTAATTCTAAAAGTTTAACGGAAATAGACAAGGTTATAATCAGACGAAATAAAAGAAATGCGGATGCAGTAATAGGATATCATTGCTCCTTAATTTAAGAAAAACGATGCCTAAGAAAAAACTATGACACAGAATGTTTGGATTTTAATGTTGGCGCAAGCCTTTGCCATGTGTGCTGCTCCGTTAGTTGTTTTTGCTGGTGGTTTAATTGGTAAGCAGTTAGCAACCGATAGCAGCTTTGCTACCTTACCCGTGGCTATGATGGTGATCGGTACCGCGATTGCTGTTTATCCCGCAGCCTCTATTGCAGGTAAATATGGCCGCAAATTGGTCTTCCTCGGAGCGATGGTGATTGGCTTTATCGCCGCGTTAATTGCTGTCGTATCATTGCAGGTCGCAAGTTTTTCAGGATTTGTTATCGCGTCAATTTTGATCGGAATTGTATTGGCGTGCATTCAGCAATTTCGCTTTGCCGCGATGGAAAGTGTGCATATCGATTTAATGCCGATAGCCGCTTCGCGCTTATTATTGGCGGGTATTATTGCGGCTTACCTAGGGCCAGAGCTAGTGACCATTGGTCAGAGTTTGCACGAACAAACATTTACCGGAGCTTTCTATTTATTAGGCGGCTGTTTCGTCGTCGCTTTTCTTTTAATTTTATTTGGCTATCAAAATATTGCGATTAAGGTCATAGAAGACGAAGGCAGCCCTCGAAGTTTTTCAGAACTACTCACCAGTCCAGGTATTTTATTAGCCATGGGCAGCGCCTCGGTAGGCTTTGCGGTGATGAGTTTTATTATGACAGCGACTCCGATTAGCATGTATGAATTAAATCATTACAGCCTAGAAGAAACAAAGTGGGTTATTCAAAGTCATATTATGGCGATGTTTATCCCATCGTTATTTTCTGGCTGGCTAGTTAAGAAGCTGGGCTTTATCAGCATGATGTGGGCAGGGTTGGCTATTTATGCCGCGTGTCTCTTGGTTGCTTATTGGGATCAAGCATTGGTTCATTATTGGAGTGCTTTAGTCTTGCTGGGCTTGGGGTGGAACTTGCTATTTGTATCGGGAACGGCGTTATTGCCTCAAATGCATCAAGCGAATGAAACGCATCGAGTTCAGGGACTGAATGATCTCATGGTCTTCAGTGCGCAAGCCATCGCGGCATTAGGCTCTGGGGTTCTACTGATATTATTAGGCTGGCAAGGATTGGTTTTGATTGCGTTGCCTATCATGGCGGTTCTTGTATTGCTGCTGCTTAATTGGCGTCGGTTGCAGTGATATGCTGGAATGAACTGATGGTGCTATTAGCACAGCTATAATCTGTACGAGATAGGCTGATAGTCGCAAGGAAGCCTGCGAAAATCACACCGCCGGCGAAAATTGAATAAAGCAAAATCATGACATTACCTAAGCTGTTTGAGTATTAATAATAGCTTAGATGATGTTTTAGATTTCGCTTATTCAGTAACGCTCTTAATTAGTATTTTAATCGAAGAACTTTAAAACCATTACCTTGCACAACGGTTTCTACAATATTGCAGCTTTTTTCTGCCCACTGCTCATACGCTAGCTGGCGGTTAGCCACAATCCACACTTCGCCTCTTGGTAAAAGGTGCTGCTTAGCCGTACGAATAAGTTGCTGAGCAAAGTTGTAATCTGTGTCTTTGCCTTGATGGAAAGGAGGATTGCAAATAATGGTATTAAACTTTTTCGTATTGCTTAAACCATCGCTGGCAAATACTGGGCAATCAAAGCCAAGTTCTTTGGTGTTTTTCTCAGCGGATACCAGTGCCATACCATCAATATCGACCATTTCAACATACAATTCTGGCTGGCGTGACTTACAGGTTAAGCCGATAACACCACTACCGCAGGCCAAATCCAGTACGCGGCCACGCTTATTAAGAATGATATTGTCGAGTAGTAACTGGGTGCCTACATCGAGCTTACCTGCGTTGAATACGCCGGGATAGGTTGCAAACTCAAGGGCATCATTATCAAGGTTGTCGTAGGTAAACGATGAACATTCTTTTTCCCAACTGAAGTCATCAACAGGGGTTAGCATAAAAGACCAAAGAGAGCATTTACGCGCCACATCCAGCTTGGTGATTTCTTCACCAAAAGGCTTTAACGAATTATTTAAGCTCTTACCGCCTGCGTCATTAGCGGCTAATACAAAAACCTTAGTCGGTTGTTTAATCTGACTGGCTAACCAGCGAAATAGACTGCTGGAAAAAGACTTCGATTTCGGCCAATACAATAAAGCAGATTCAAAGCTGTGCTCACTGGGTAAACCGAATTCTGTGCGTAAACCAAGCTTCTCGCAGGCTTGATGAATACGAGCATCGAAATTAATAAGTTGGCTATTGTGCGGCTTAATAAGCTGCAGCAAGCCTTGGTCTTGAGGAGGATTAACCACCAACAGTTGATCGTTGATTATTTCTGGATTACGCAGTAATAATTGGTTAATAGGTAGTGAGATCATAAATACGCAGTGCCAGATAGGGAAAACAAAAAAATAGAAAGGTTTTGTGACGGCTCTGAAACATTCAGATCAGAGCCATCATTGTGCTTAGCTTAGGTTATTCACCTTTGTAAGCAGCAGCAGATTTCATAATGGCTTCACGAGCAGCGTCGGCATTTTCCCAGCCTTCAACTTTAACCCACTTACCTTTTTCAAGATCTTTATAGTTCTCGAAGAAATGTGCTATTTGATCTTTTAATAGCTGCGGAACGTCATCAATGTCATGAATGTCGTTATACAGCTGAGTTAGCTTTTCATGAGGAACGGCTAATAGTTTTTCATCACCGCCCGCTTCATCGGTCATTTTCAATACGCCAACAGGGCGAGCACGAATAACCGAGCCTGGAACAACGGGGTATGGAGTAATCACCAGTACGTCTAGTGCGTCACCATCATCCGCTAATGTATTGTTGATATAACCATAGTTCGCAGGATAGAACATAGGGGTTGCCATAAAACGGTCAACTAGCAATGCGTCCATATCTTTATCGATTTCGTATTTAATCGGAGAAGCATTTGCTGGGATCTCAATTGCAACGTAGATGTCGTTTGGTAAATCTTTACCTGCAGGAATCGTATTGTAACCCATGATATATCCTATAAATGAACGTTAAAGGTTTATAGCACTATTATAAACGGATCTAAGACAACTGTCAGTCAATCACCGCTATAATCATCTAATCACATTTACCTAGTGCTTTATTCCGCCTAGACTTAGTGTAAATAACTAAAAACTTAAACAATAGGGAGCTTTAACGATGACTCGGCTTTTCATGTCCATCATCATTAGCTGTGTCGTACCTGTTGCCTTTAGTGCTGATACTCTTTCAGAATTTGATACTTTTAATCAAGTAGCAAACTGGGAGGAGCGCACCGTATTAGGCGAAGAGTTACCCATGGTATTAACGGCCTCTCGCTTAAAGCAGCCTAAGTCAGAGGTGCCCGCGAGCATCACCGTGATTACCGCGGAGCAAATAGCCCAGTGGGGCGCGAGAACGTTACCGGAATTGATGAAATTTGTGCCGGGCATGTTTGTCGGTCATGCCGATAATGAGAATAACGCATCGGTTGCTTATCATACCTCTAGTCCAAATATCATGCGTCGGCTGCAAGTTTTAATTGATGGCCGCTCTGTTTATAAATCGGCTATTTCCAATGTTGTCTGGGATGACGTGCCTTTAGCCATTGAAGATATTGATCGCATTGAGGTCACCCGTGGCCCAAATGCCGCTATGTATGGGGCTAATTCTTATTTAGGCGTTATCAATATACTGACGAAGCACCCTGGGGACAGTCTTGGGAGTGCGCTTTCATTAAGAAAAGGAAATAAGGGCGTTCAAGATGTTTATCTGCGTCATGGTTGGGTAGTCAATAATACCAGTGTGCGTATCTCTGGCGCGCTGAAAGCGGATGAAGGTTTTGATGGTCGAGAATCAACAGGCTCTGATGCACTGCGAGACGGTCGTCGCCATGGGTTTGTTAATGCTTACATTCATCAAGACATAGACGAACAGAGCAAGCTTGATGTGCAGCTAGGCTATAAGTCGGGCACAACGGAAATGCGCCAAATTGATTTTGATACTTCGCCGCCAGATAAAACCACAACCAACGGTTACGCGTATGGGCGTTGGTCGCATGAATTTACGGCCAAGCATCAGTCGCACTTGCAGTTTTATTGGCAAAAAGAAGAGCGTAAGCAAAAGAAAGAAGTCTGTGCTCCTACCTTAACCTTAGATGCTAATTTAGCTCAGCTTTATCGTATTAATCCAGTTTGGGCCGATGCGGTAGGCCAAATCCCTCTTTTATATCATGATCCCGAATCGGACTATAGCCAATCGGACTTGGAGGGGATTGTGAATGGCCTCAGGGCGGGTGTGCTATCAACCGATTTCATTGCCGATCAATTAGGCTTTGAGGTTACTGACGCGGATTTGCTGGAAACTCAAAACATTTTAAATAAAGTCTCAGATCCTTCCACCTTATTTAATGAGATCTCTTGCGGCATTACCAATTCCGACTTAAGTGAACAGCGTTTTGATGTGGAATGGCAAGATACGGTTCGTTGGAATGATGATTTAAGAACGGTATCGGGAATCAGTTATCGCCAAGACTCGGCTTATTCTCAGACCTATTTTGACGGTGAAATTAGTAACGAAACTTGGCGAGCTTTTCTTAACGCAGAATATCGTTTGGCGAATAACCTGATATTTAATGTGGGAGGAATGTATGAGAAAGAAACGTTCAATGACGCGGCTTTCTCACCAAGAGTCGCCATGAATCTTCTGTTCTCATCGAACCAGAGCCTGCGTTTTGTTGTATCGCAAGCGATTCGTTCGCCTGATTTAATTGAATCACAGCCCAACTTCACCTTTACGGTTAAAGATCTGGCACTTGAAAATGGTGATGCTAATTATTTGAATCAGGAAAAAGCGAAATTCTTTCAATCACAACGGGTTGGTAACGACGAAAGAGATCTAGTCTCCGAGAAGATAACCAGCTATGAATTAGGCTATTTTTCCAGTACGCGATTCTTAACCAGTAATGTGGAACTGGATGTTAAGATTTTTTATGAAGAAATGCGTGACCTTGTCTCCGACCCTATTACCTTGCAAGCAAAAATTATTACCAATGATAATGAAGCCGATGTGAATGGCGCAGAGATGCAGATTAATTCTCAATTAAATCTTAATCATTCTTTGTGGTTTACCTATTCATATATTGATGTGGATACCAAATATACCGGAAATTTATTAACAGGGCGTGACCTTGAGCGTGCGAAAAAATATGAAAGGCGTCTTACATCAGAAAATAGTTTAGTAGTTAGCTGGCTTTATGACAGTAAGGACTGGTCCGCCAGTTTAAGCTACTTCTATCAAGACTCTCGTAATTTTGATTTAACCTATCAGCGCTATCAATTGAATGTAACCAAGCCATTTACGATTTCTAATGTGGATTTTAAAGCTTCTTATTATATTCAGCATAATCGAGAACTCGATACGCCTTTGAATTACTCAAACCAAATACATTCTTCTGCGAATATTTATTATGCGCAGATAGCCGTTGAATTTTAGCGGAGCTATGAGAATGTATTTAACATACTATATAAGGCTATTTTATAGGATATTAATAACGATTATGTTGTTACTTCCTATTGCTGTAAATGCTGACGATATTGTATTAATGGCCAATAAAATGTCACCGGTATTGCTTCAACTTAAAGCCGAATTTGAGCAAAAAACAAACGCATTTAAAGTGAGTATTTTTACCCAAGATCATCCTACTGTCTTTCCTGAAAATAGTTATATCGTTAATGTTGGAATGGATACCATCAGTCCATTTTTTAGGAAAAAAGCCGCAGGTATTGTCTCTATTTTAGTGACTAAAAATCAAAACCTGCAGCTATCAAATCAAAGTGCTATTTATGTCGAGCCCCCACTTGAACGTCAATTTAGGCTTGCTCTGCAGTTATTTCCAAACTCAAAAATAGGCATTCTTATCGCAGATGAAAGGGCAAAAAAGCAAATTCACAAGGATTTAACCGAGCAGCAATATTCTGTCTTGAATATTGTTACATTGTCGGATCATGAAAGCCTCAATCAGGCGTTGTTTGAAGTGCTTAAAAAATCAGATGTGTTATTGGGTGTTTACGATAAAAAAATCTATAATTCAAAAAATATTAAAAATATTCTAATAACATCGTATCGTCAGCAAAAAGTGCTTATCGGCCCATCAAAAGCGTATTTGAAAGCAGGCAGCTTTGCCTCGACCTTTAGCAATTTATCGCACATCACCCATAGATTAATCGATATTCTTGTCACTCATAAATCAACGGGGCAGTGGCTAGATGCCGGATATAACCCTTATTACGAAATTGTATTTAATAAGCAAGTTGGCAATTCATTGAACATACAATTCCCTGACCCAGAAACGGTGCTTAATAACATGAGAGGGCAAAACGAATGATTAAGCTTTCTCGTATATCCATCCGTAATCGGGCTTTATTACTAGGTTTAGTTCCTGCCTTTTTAATGTTTGTACTATTAGTCACTTTGTTCGTTTGGCAGTGGCTGATTGAGGCAAAAGAAGACGTTCACGTTGTCGGCAACATTGTATCAAGCCAGCTTGCCGCATCGGCTGAATACCCAGTGATATCCGGTAATTTTCAATTACTTGAACCATTGGTCGAAAATGCGATTAGTTCACCGTCGGTCATTCGAGTCAGTATTGTGTCTGGCGATGGCACTATGATTTATGACCGTCAGATTGAAAACTACTTAGAGGTCGCGTCTTCGAATATTGAGTTGTATCGAGCAGCGATAAGCCGTGAGCAGAATGATTACTCTGGTTTTTCTGAGTTTGACGAATTAGGCGGCTCATACCATAGCCAAGTTGCTATTGCGTATGTGAATATTGAAATGAGTATACTCGCAGGTTATGAACAAGCGCTTTTAATCGGTTATAAGTCGATGCTCTGGGCCGCATTTATACTTTTTATTTGCTTTCTATTGGCTCGAAGAATGTCTAATGCGGTCGCTGAACCTATTGAAGCGGTTTCACGCTTACTGGCTAGGGTCGAAAAAGGTGAGCTCGATGTTCAGGTTGCTGTGACCGATGCAACTGAAATTGGAATGCTGCAAAAAGGCGTAAATTCAATGACAGAGGCGCTGCGCAATTCTGAAAAATTTAAGAATGATTCAATCGCAGAAGCCAAAGATGCTTTATTAGCACTGGAAAAAGCCAATGCCGTCAAATCTAATTTCTTAGCCATCGTTAGTCATGAATTAAGAACACCGATTAATGGTGCTATGGGCTCTTTGCAGTTAATTGATCGCTGTGATCCCGCAGATGTGAAGCAGTATATTGCCATTGCCGAAAGCTCATTGAATAATCTATTAGAACTTGTTGAAGACATTTTAACCTTGGCCCAAACAGAGCAAGGGGAGCAAGAGTTATTAACAGAATCGGTATTCTTGCCAGGGCTTCTAAAGCATACATTACCTCAGTTAGAGCTATTGGCTGAAGGCAATGATAATGAACTGCATATTAATTTTGACAAGAATTTGCTGAATTATAATATCGAAATTGACGGTTCCAAATTTAGGCAGGTAGTGCGTCACTTAGTGAATAATGCCATTAAGTTTACGCATCATGGCCGAATCTATTGCTCGATGTATTTAGAAAATAGCCACGAGGGTCTCAATCTGAAGTTGGACATTAGCGATAATGGTATAGGCTTTCCGAAAGAACATAAGAATTCATTATTTGCCGCTTTTAAACAGCAAGACTCATCGCTTAATCGGCAGTTTGAAGGGCTCGGAATAGGGCTCACCATTTGCAAAGACAATGTTGATTTGATGTCTGGAAAAATCAATATTAGAGATAATTTTGAAGCAGGAACCGTTGTAAATTGCATCTTACCGGTCTTATTACTGGATGCCATATCAGAAGATAAAAGCCTCACAGAGAATGTGAATAAAGGCAGTATTCTGGTGGTTGAAGACAATCAGGTTAACCGCATGATTGTTGAAAAAATATTGGATCAACTAGATTACTCTGTGACTGCGGTTGATTCTGGCCAAGCCTGTTTAGATACGGTGAGCTTGTCGCAATACCAATTAATCTTTATGGACTGTCAAATGCCGGGCATGGATGGCTTTAAAACCACCAAAAACCTGAGAGAGCATGAATTGAACAAAGGGCTAAAATCGACCCCGATTGTTGCTTTAACCGCCAATACCTCGGCCAATATTCGACAAAAATGCTTAGCGGCTGGAATGTCTGACTATATGCCTAAGCCTGTCAGCCTAGAAAAGCTAAAAAAGGTAATTGAGCATTGGATATGAAGAGTCGATTCTGTGAGTAGGCATCAGGTAGGCGACATGTTAATCTTAAATATAAATTATGCCGTAATAAACAAGTATTGAAGAGAAGGATGTTGTAATGCGTGCAAAGCTCACTGATTCGATTGAAATCATGAAAGAACGTATTGAAGATATGAACATTGGCACCGGTTTTCGTAAAATTCTGCTGGCTTGCCTTGTTCTATACATAATCATAGCGCTGATCTTTAGCTATTTATGGTCATCTGAAGCAGAGCCATTTTCTGTTTCTCAGAATACCCAAGAGATTGCTAATGAGCTTGGGGTGAAGCCCGTTATTGGTTTTGCTACTTCGGTTACCTTGATGACCTTAATGGATACCTTACTTGAAAAGCCTGGTGGCTATTTGAGCAATGATCTGTTGCCTCCTGGTGTATGGCTAGATAATGTTCCAAATTGGGAATACGGGGTATTAATTCAATCTCGCGATTTGTCTAGAGCGTTGCGTAAAGACTTTAGCCGCTCTCAGAGCCAGTCAACGGAAGACAAAGATTTAGAAATCGTTGAGCCGCAATTCTTTTTCGATAACGACTCTTGGGCAGTTCCATCCTCTGAGAATGAATACCGTCGTGGTATTACCGCCTTAAAAAATTACAGCATTCGTTTAACCGATCCTATTGATGGTAAAGCTCAATTTTATGCGCGAGCGGATAATCTAAATCAATGGTTGCTTGACGTAGAAACACGCCTAGGCAGTTTATCTCAACGTTTAAGCGCCTCCGTTGGCAAGCGTCGTCTAAATACCGATTTAGCTGGGGATACTCGCCAGTCAACCTCTACTCCAGACGAGGAAGAAGTTAAAACGCCTTGGACTGAAATTGATGATGTGTTTTATGAAGCTCGTGGCACGTCGTGGGCGTTATTGCATATTCTTAAAGCGATCGAAATCGATTTTAAAGAGATTTTAGAAAAGAAAAATGCGATGGTGAGCTTGCGTCAAATTATTCGTGAGCTAGAAGGTACACAGGAAGAAATCTGGTCGCCAGTCATTCTCAATGGTAACGGCTTTGGTTTATTTGCCAATCATTCATTGGTAATGGCTTCTTACGTTTCACGTGCGAACGCGGCCATTGTTGATTTACGTTCTCTGCTTATTAAAGGCTAAATTTCTCAATAGCCGCTCGTCTTAGATAACGCAAAAGATGCTTCTGTGTCTTTTGCGTTTCTTTTCCTCTTGTTACTTCTCACCCTGTTATTTCAATCTGATTAGTCGTATTGCGCATGCGAGCAAGACTAAAGAGACTGAAAAAAGGGCAAAAAAAAGCCACCCTGTTTAAATACTTTATTTTATTGCAAGCAATAGCATTAAGTAATCAACCAAGATGGCAAAAAGAGAGGTTCAATTAGATAAATCTATTTGAGCTCCCTACCGTCAAAACATGATGGTTCAATACAAGGTATTGAACACGTACAAATCATGACAGCTTGTCTTAAAAAGTTCAATGCTTGGCCTGAAAAGTACCCAGTAAAGATTATGTAATCTAATGATTATTCGTACTATTTCATTAAACGTGCGAAGGAATTCTTGAAAACTGTTAATATTATTTTCATCTTATTTATTTTTTAGCGAATTTTATTATGCTGCTGAGCATTGAACAAATCATCAAACAATCAACACAACGACTTGAACACAGCAGTGACAGTGCAAAACTTGATGTCGAATTATTATTAGCCCATTCTTTAAACAAAGATCGTACGTATTTATTTACGTGGCACGATAAAATCGTTGCAGAAGAAAATATGACTGTATTCAATGCGTTATTAGCGCGCCGTTTAAGCGGTGAACCCATCGCTTATATTTTAGGCCAGCAAGAATTTTGGGATCTGAAATTACATACAGCCCAGCATACTTTGATTCCACGTGCTGATACTGAAACGCTGATTGAGTGGGTCTTAGAACTCGCTGATCAACTACCTGAAAGCGCTCATGTTATCGATTTGGGCACGGGTACCGGTGCGATTGCTTTGGCATTAGCGAATGAATTTCCGCATTGGCAAGTGCAAGGTGTTGATCTTGTGCCAGAGGCGGTTGCGCTGGCGAAAAGTAATGCCATATTAAATAACCTTGAGCGAGTACAGTTTTTTCAAAGCCGCTGGTTTGATCAGGTGGGTATTGGCGGTAATCATGATTCGTTTGATTTAATTGTAAGTAACCCTCCTTATATTGATCCTTTAGATGAACACTTAAGTCAGGGGGATGTACGCTTTGAGCCTAAGTCGGCGCTGGTGGCCGATAATAAAGGCTTGGCTGATTTAGAATTAATTGCTCAGCAGTCCCGTGAGTATTTAGTGAAAGGTGGCTGGTTATTGATGGAGCATGGTTATGATCAGCAGCAGGCTGTGCAAGATATTTTAATCGACTTGGGTTATCAACAGGTCGCAACGCGTATTGATTTAGGTGGAAACCCTAGAATAACGGGCGGGCAATTTTTCAAATGAACGCTTATGAATTGAGGAATGTATGAACGACAGTGATTTATTACGTTATAGCCGCCATATCTTTTTGCCAGAATTAGATGTGGAAGGGCAGCAAAAACTATTGGATAGCCGCGTATTAATCATTGGTTTGGGAGGCTTAGGCAGCCCTGTTTTACAATATTTAGCCGCCAGTGGTATTGGCCATTTGTATTTGGTTGATGATGATGTGGTTGAGTTATCGAATGTGCAACGTCAGATTTGCCATGGTTCTGGGGACGTGGGGAAATCGAAGGTTCAATCAGCAATAGAAGAGTCGATGCGAATTAACCCTACTATTTTTGTTGAGGGCTTTGAGCAAAAGGCGGATGCCAGTTTTTTAGCAGACTTATTACCCAATATCGATCTTGTGGTTGATTGCAGTGATAACTTTGATATTCGTTATTTGATTAATGATGCATGTCTGGAAACGAAAACGCCTTGGGTTTCTGGTGCCGCTGTGGCGTTGCAAGGGCAAGTCATCTGCTTTGATCCTCGCTTAGAGGCTCAGCCTTGTTATCGCTGTTTGTACCCACAAGCAGGCGATGAGCAGCGTAACTGTTCAACCAGCGGAATTTTAGCGCCAGTAGTTGGTATCATTGGTACTTTGCAGGCATTAGAAGCGATCAAGATGATCACGGGTATCGGTAAGCCGATATTAGGGCGCTTACAAACGTTTGATGCATTAGAAGGCCAGTGGCGTAGCTGGGGCTTAAATAAGGATGCTGAGTGTACGTCCTGTGGGGTTTAAATAAATTTAGAAATTTAAAACGATATTGATGGCGTAATATGAGTGTTTTGCAAACCACATTTCGCTTGCGTTCACTCTAAGATTCAAGCTTGTGCGGCACGCTGTGAATACTTCCTTGTACGCTCAGCGATGAAATCCCTTTCATCGGATGGCCTGCAATCTTAAACCTTATACTTCACCGCTAAATGCTAACTCTATCCAGATTCTGAATACTCATCGAATCTAGATTATGCGCTAAGAATAAACTCTTGCCATGAAATCAAAGCTTCCTGAAAATCCTCTAAGCCACACTCGGCGAATGATTCATCTTCATACACATTGGTATTTTCAGGTAATTCTTCATCCAGTTCGAGCCCTAAGGATAAGGCGATGACTTCGACATTTTCTTGATTCATGCGAAGCTTGTATTCTGTCCCTTCGATTTGACGCTGCTGAATTCTGCGGTTAACCAGCTGGTCTAAAATCTCGATGATCTCTTCAATGCGTTGCTCATTCTTACCCAGTTCATCGTTAAACCAAGTGCCAATTGCCTCGTGGCCCATAGAAAATTCTGCAACAGGTTTATCGTATTCATCAAAGCTAAAATCGTAATCCACAAATTTCTCAAAAACGGCTAATAAGAATGGCGTATTCTACCTCAAATACCCTTATAAAAAACTATAATCATAAAAAAGCCGCAGTTTGGATAATCCAAATGCGGCTTTTATAAAGTACGGCTAAATTTAATAGTGTAAAGGCTTACTCTTCACCGAATAGCGAGCAATCAATAAGATCGCATAAGCAATGAATCACTAATAAATGCACTTCTTGAATACGGGCAGTCACGTCGGAAGGCACACGTATTTCAACATCATTATCCGTTAACAGCGCGGCCATGTTGCCACCGTCTTTACCGGTTAATGCGACAACCTGCATATCACGGTCATGAGCCGCTTTAATCGCCTCAATCACGTTTTTAGAGCCGCCACTGGTAGAGATGGCTAATAAAATGTCACCTTCATTACCTAACGCACGAATTTGCTTAGAGAAAATCTCGTTATAGCTATAATCGTTCGCAATAGAAGTAACCGTTGAGCTATCCGTGGTTAAAGCGATTGCGGGTAAAGAAGGGCGCTCACGTTCAAATCGATTCAACATCTCAGATGAAAAGTGTTGTGCGTCGCCCGCAGAACCACCGTTGCCGCAGCTTAAAATTTTGCCGCCATTAATTAGGCTACCAACCATCATACCCGCTGCATGTTCGATGTAAGGGGGTAATAGTTCCGCTGCTTGAGCTTTTGTCTCAATGCTGGCACTGAAATGCTGCAATAAACGATCTTGCACAGATAACGCTCCTAAGAGGGTGTTCTTAATAAGCTGTCATCATACGAAAATCTAATGCCAGCGGGAAGAACTTTGAGAAGGTTTCTCAATAATAATTATAATAATGGCGACAAGGCTCAAGGTTTTAGAACGCGTTTTTAATCCACTCTAACTGATCTTGCTGCTCAATACCGACAACATCAAAACGACAAGGAGGCGGCGTATTACCAAAGTTTTTCAATAAATAGAACTCAGCAGCACGCCTTAATTTACGCTGCTTACCTGCGGTTATGCTCGCTAGAGCGCCGCCAAATTCATTACTTTCACGGTAGCGCACTTCAACAAAGACTAAATACTCATCATTTTTGCTATTTGGATCTTTCATGATGAGATCAATCTCACCACTCTTACACAGAAAATTACGCTCAATTAATGAAAAGCCCTTAGCCAGCAAATAGTCTTCGGCCAAGCGCTCTTTATCATCACCTTTGATACGTTTTTCTGTTCTTTTATCGTCATTGTTAAACCACATGGCAATCCTTGCTGTGTGAGTACCGCTTTTAGGGGCTATTTAAGTTTAAGGCTCATCCGAGCTGATCGCTTTCGGAATGCCTCTGACGAATCGTGCCATAGGCATTTTTCGATGTATGCGTCCTTCACTATCCATTGAAAGATCGCCGGTAACGCCAAAAATCTTACTATCAGGAAGTACCGATAGCTGGCTTAACCGTGGATAAAGGCGGAATGCATCAACCCCCATTGCGTAAAGACGAGCATAGCTGCCTTTGGCGCGTTTGTGGTTTTTTTGAACAATGCTTTTGATTTCAGAATCTTCTAATAACCAAGGTAAATCAGTAAAATAGATACCATTTAAATCTTGGTCTTTTTTACGATTATTTTTGCCAGAGAATATTTGAGAGGTCGAATAAATAGGCAAATCACCGGCAAAGTTGAAATCGAACATCGGACGAATTTGGCGACCTTGAATAGGCATCGCTAATAAGAAAACCCAGTCGGCATCTTGGCGACGGCGCGCTTCAAATTCTAATGGCTCAGCCATGATACGGCGAATAGCCTTGTAGCGTTTTTGGCTATCATCAACGTTTAATAACGCTTTGATTTCTGGGTTGTAATCTTTTTGCTGCTTATAGAATCGCTGCTCAGCAACATCACCGCCTAACTGAATCCAGCGTATTTCAAATGCGGTATAAATGCGTTTGCCCCAGTCATTATCAGGTGCAACTGCAAGCACACGGCGCAAACCTTGCTGAAAAGCATGTTCAGCAATTAAGCGCGCTTCATCTTCAGCCGCCAAACCATACTGATATAAATCGTCCGGCATCTCACCGACCGCACCACTGTCTGAATAATTCAGCGCTAGCGTAGGTAAAGGCAGCTTTTCTAGTTTGGCCAACGAATTCACTTGGCGCTTTTCTAATGGCCCAATAACCCATTCCGCTTCTAAGGCTTTTGCATCACCATAAGCGAGGCTAATACTGCCTGCCGCACTCGTATCAATGATACTAATCATCGGCACGTCATAACCACGCTTGAGCGTTTGGTAATAAGCGGCCATAAAACCATCACGCACAGCCTGACCACTATTGGCTAAATTGCCTGAAAGCGGCAACATTAACGCAATGTGCTTCGGTTGCTGCTTCGCTACTTGAGCTAAAAGTGCTAAACCGCCAGGTAGATCAAGACTGGCTGGGTGGCGAGGATGAGCAGTGCGCCACGCTTGCACAGCCATAACATGCTCTTTCAACGTATATTCAGGATTTTTAGCAATCGCAGCCAATTGCAACCAGTCAGAAAACTGAGTATTCGCCGCTGTTTCAGCCCATTTTAATAAATTCTCAAGGGACAAATTAGTAAGGTCTTTCCAGATCTGCTGGTGATTTTGCTTTTTAATATCACCGCCTAGAATGGACGATAAAAAGTCACGTTCACGGGCCGCGGTTAAAAATTGACCACTAAGTTCGTGAAACTCGGCTTTTAACAACCCATATTTTATTTGCTTCTTCGTGCTGCTTTGATTGAGCTGATCGCGGTTGATGCGACTTAATACTTGCTGAGATTGGTCGATGTTCTTTTGTTTAATCGCATACTCAAGCGCGAGTAAATTGTATTGCAGCGTTTCTTTGGGTGTTCGGGCAGAGAAGTTTAATTGTTGCAATAATTGATCAGCATTGCGAAACTCTCCTGCATCGATGGCTCGCTGGGCTTGTTTAAGCAAATTCGATGCTGGCTCAGCAGTGATTACGCCATCTTCTGTTATTATTTCGCGACTAGGCTTTTGAGCGCAACCAACTAGGCTCATCAGTACTACAACGATCAACAATTTTTTAGAGTTCATCCTCAATATGCATCCACAGTCTGAACAACAGACGGGCACTCTCTATGTAGTGGCCACGCCAATAGGAAATTTACACGACATCACTGAGCGCGCTAAAAGCACACTCACAGAAGTCGATATGATTGCCTGCGAGGATACCAGACACACGGGCAAATTACTGCATCATCTTGGTATTCAAAATAGACTCGTTGCGGTACATGACCATAATGAACGCGATAAAATCGACTGGATTGCAAGCTGCCTAGAAAAAGGGCAGTCAATTGCATTGGTATCCGATGCCGGTACACCGCTTATTTCCGACCCTGGTTATCCTTTGGTTTCTGGCTTGCGCGAACGCGGCATGAAGGTGCAACCGGTGCCTGGTGTCAGCGCAATCATTACCGCCTTGAGTGGTGCAGGTTTACCCACCGACCGTTTTACCTTTGAAGGTTTCTTAGCCCATAAAAGTGGCGCTAAGCGTGAGCGTTTAGAAACCCTGATTCAAGAAACCCGCACCATGGTTTTTTATGAATCAAAACACCGTATTTTAGATACACTAAGTGTTATGGCGGAAGTGTTTGGCTCTGATCGTAAAGCAGCGGTTGCTCGTGAACTGACCAAAACCTTTGAAACCTATTATTCAGGGAATCTTGCAGAGATTCATGAAGAAATCAGTGCAGATCATCAGCAGCAAAAAGGTGAGTTTGTGGTGATGATTACCGGCAATCCTCAACCTGAACCTGCGAGCGCAGTGGATACTGAAAAGCTGTTTAAGATATTGCTTAAAGAACTGCCTCCGAAAAAAGCAGCGTCTGTGATTTCTGACTTAACAGGCGAGAATAAAAAATCGCTTTATCAAAAAGCTTTAGAAATACAAGGCAAGCTTTAGAAAGGCAAGATAGCGGTTTAGACATGAATACCACCATTAGGCTTTGGTTAAATCTAACCAAGCCTGATGATGGCTTAAATAAATATTCCCACTCAATTGCTCAATAAACTGGCTGCGTTGTAAGCGATCCATCACGGGTCCTTTCACTTCTGACAAATGAAAACTCATGCCCGCTTCGCTTAAATATTGGTTCACCGCTAACAAACTCTCTATCGCACTCGCATCAATATCATTAATGGCTGAACAGGTTAATACAAGATGCTTTGCTTTTGGATGCAAGGCGACCAGTTCATTAATTTTATCGGCTAAAAAGCGAGCATTGGCAAAATATAAACTGGAATCGATACGCAGAGAAATAATGCGATCATCGGTAATAACCGCATGACGATCTATATTGCGAAAATGCTCTGTATTTGGCACTTGCCCTAAAATGGCAACATGAGGTGAACTAGAACGATGAAGGTGCAAACCGATTGATACGATAATACCGGCCATTAACCCCCATTCAAGCCCTTGAGTCAGTGTTAGCAATAACGTAATCATCAAGGCCGAAAAATCTTTCAGGCTATAAGCAAAGGTGCGCTTGATGGCTTGTAAATCAAACAAGGTGATGACGGCAAGCAGTATCATTGCTGCTAATGTGACAATCGGTAGATGAAATAAATAAGGGGTTAAAAACAAACTGCAAAGAAAAATACTCATCGCCGTTAACGCGCTAGCGGCAGGTGTTTTAGCTCCCGCATTGAAACTGACCGATGAACGCGAAAGGCTGGCTGACACAGGAAATGCCGAACTGAATCCTGCTGATAAATTGGCAATACCTAGTGCGATGGCTTCTTGATTGGGGTTGATGCGTTGTCTTTGTTTGGCCGCAAATGTTTGCGCCGCAGACAATGAACTAATAAAACCGATAATACTGATAAGCAGTGCTGAGTTTAATAATCCTTTCCAATCTTCAGCGCTTAAATTGAGTGACTGCCAGTCGGGCATCGACAGAGCAGGTAAGCCAGAGGGAATATCGCCAACAACCTTAATACCGTAGTGCTGCAAATCAAATACGATGACGGCACTAATAGAAAGCATAATGGCAAGGACAGGGGTTGCTTTGCTCAAACTGTCGGCCAATAACTTATGCTGAGTAAATTTGAATACCAGTGATCGTAATAACTTAGGGGCAAAGTATAAAAACAAAATCAGTACGATTGAAAACAAAAATGTCGCAATATTGATTTTGTCTAGATGCTGTACGACCTGGCTAAGTACGTGGAAAAAATCATCCGTTTGAATATCAAGACCTAAAATACTGCCAAATTGGCTAGAAGCAATAATCATCGCAGACGCCGCAATGAATCCGGTGACAACGGGGAAACTGATAAAGTTTGTAAGAAAGCCTAAACGAAAAACCCCAAAAGCCAATAAGAACAAACCACTGCATAATGCCAGAATAGAAGCGGCGACTAACATTTGATCAAGATTGAAATTATTCGCGAACAACCCTGCTAGGGCCGTTGCCGTCATGATAGAGGTTATTGCAAAAGGGCCGACGGAAAGTGGCCCGCTCGAACCGAACACAGCATAAGCCACAAGAGGCAATAAGCTAGCATAAAGGCCTGCCTGAGGAGGTAAACCCGCAAGCATGGCATAAGCTAAAGACTGAGGCAGTAGCATCATACTAATAACAAGGGCGGCGATAAAATCATCTAAAAAGGTCGACTTTTTATAATCCTTTGCCCATTTCAAAAAGGGTAATAAAGTTTCTAGTGTCGAGGTTTTCATGATAATCCGCAGCGCTCATTCTTGAAGCTTGAGTATAGCAGACAAGCTTTTATCTTTTCTTGCTTTCGCGCTGCTCGATTTCTATAGGGGTCAAACCTTCTTTTTTGCCTTTTAGGTATTTCAGATAGGCAGGTATATGAGTTTTTCCTAGATATTTATCTAAATAGGGTAAAAACCCCGCGTAATTGCCTTTGAATTTTGCATGATGAAAATCATGATAAACAGGGCCTTCATACATAGGGAAGTAGTGCGCAGGGTTCCAAGGAATGTCATAACCAATATGACCATCAGCGCCTTCAAACTGACGAATAATTACCCAGATCCAAATCACATAAATATGCGCGCCAATCAAAATGGGGCCCAATAACGTTAAGCTCGCGGTTAATACATATTCAACCCAATGCATGTAGTTGCCATTAATACCGCAGGTATTGCGAATGCGATGATGCACGCTGTGGATATTTTTTAATAACCATTTATTTTCATGCATGTAACGATGCATCCAGTAATACATAAAATCATCAAACAGCACAAAGAACAGCAATTGCGCGATAATAATGTACCAAACAGGCAGCTCGGTATTGTGCACGCCCGTGAGCTTTAATAACGGCCAACTAATAATAAGCACGCCAATTAAAATCAGGTTGTTGATGATTATTCGGGCGATGGAAGGCCAAAAGAATTTTTCAAACTCAAAAGGCTTTTGCTGAATTTTATATTTGCGCAGCGATACCGGATCAAACCACGCGATAATCGTCCAGGGAATAGCAACGGTTAAAAATGACAGCAAACTAATCGCCAGCGTTGCCATCGGAAATTGCCAAAACCAGGGGGCGTTATAAAAGCCGTGCCAGTATGAGAATAAATCCATAAGTAATCCTTGAAATCGAAAGCATGATTGAGTATTTCTTCCACAAGACGCCGTAAATACTTCCTTGTAGGCTTGAGCTCGCCCTCCATGGCTCCCACACTTGTTCTAGTAATACTCAATAATTCTTTCTTACATTTATTGTTATTATTAAATTTCTTTGCTCAGGTTTTAGTTGTGACGAACTATTTATTAAAGTTTGTCGTCAACGTACCAAAATTCAAATCACCATAAGTCATCGTCGGCTTATAACCGGGAAATCCCCAATAGCCTGTTAGCTCAGAAGAATTCGCCATATTAGGAAACTCAGTATAATCAGGGTGATTGCCCGCAATGGTTTTTTCAACGATCATAGAAATATACTGATCTAAACCCGCCTCTAACGTATTACCATTTAAAATCACTTCCATACCCGTTTGCTTCGCGTATTTTTTCAAACCCGGTATGCGCGAATATTCAGGCGCATAACAATCAGGGCCAACACCATTTTCGCTGGTCACCTTCAAACCTTCAGGCGTATGTGCAACAAAAGAATGATTGCCATCGGTATGGCCAGGGGTGCGAATCAGCGCTAAACCTTCACCAATCATCACATCGCCGTCTAGCTGAATAATGCGATCTTCTGGTACGCCTTTTAAACCATTGGGGCAATACCAATCAAGCTGCGGTGCCATTAAATTATTAGCCGATTCCCACTCATCTTTCATGACTAAAAGTTTTGCGTTGGGTAATAACCCCAGCTGCTTATCATCGCCAAGCCACTGGCGAATATCTTGCGTATGCAAATGGTCGTAGCTGATGTAATCAATGTCTTCGGGTTTAAGATTTAATTGCTTTAAACACCCTTCAACGCTATTGATTTCAGGTGCGATGAACTTTTTCAACAAGCCTTTTGCTGGGCCTGCTTTGTCGGTGATTTTTTTGAAGTAAGGCGTTTCAGCATTGGCCTCGGTATCAGACGGCGATAATAGAATGGTCTTCAAACCTTCTTCGGTCTCGACTTGCACCACAAACAAACGATTCAAAATATGAATAAACGGCATGGGAATGACATTGCAGTTTAAAAACGCATACTTGCTTGGGTATGGAACCCGAATCAGCTCCATGCTGCGATAAAACTTAACCTGTGGTTTCGCCAGCATATCTTCGCGAAAGCTAACCGCCGCCTTACGCATTTCATCCAAGCGATAGTGTGCGCTATGACACGTTCTTGCTTGGTTAAAGTGACTGATCGGTTTAATGATGCTGTCTTCAAGGCGTTCTTTCGTAATGGAATTAACTTGGCTATTCATGGAGTGTACCTACGCAGTCTTTGTACTAAGAGTTTTTATGATTTTTTTATAGTTATAGTTACTTACCCATTGATAATAACCTGCGTAAATGCGTTTATATTGCTTAAAGACGACATAAATATAATAAATAACGACATATCCGGTGCTAAATGTGAGAAGGCTAAATGTGAGAAGGCTAAATGTGAGAAGGCTAAATGTGAGCATCAATCAATGACGGGTTTTGTAATTGCAGCCTACATTCAGCCCGCCTTAAAAGCGTTTTTGCAGCAAGGCGGCCGACTTTCGTCGCTAGCCGATGCCATAGGCGTTAGCGATTTATGGATGCTAGAGCCGCCAGCCACGATTACCACAGAACAATATTTGAATTTATTGCTAAACGGTAGTCAGCTGCTACGTGATGGTCACTTAGGTATTCGCATCGGGCAATACGCGGGGTTGGCGAATTTTGATGTGCTGGGGCAAGCGCTGGCGAATACTCAATCGCAATCGTTAACCTTATCGCAAGCCTTGCAACAGGTGATGGTTTTAGAGCGCTTAGTGCATCGCTTGGGCGATTCTCGAATAGAGGTTGAAGGGCAAAACATTCGTCTAATTTGGCGCGCTCAATATCAGCAACATAAAGCCGCCAGATTAGTGGCCGAAAGTGTTTTAGCGGGTATCATTCACTTGGCTCAGCA
>CAWVSY010000027.1:0-47077 GCA_963933055.1 uncultured Oleispira sp. | reverse complement strand
GGCCGTGAGCGGCTAGCCCACTTCCTTGTCTATTTCTGGAAAGAAACTTAGGGTAGGCTCATTCCAATGTCAATAGTTACCACAGTATTTTGTATTCGTCATATGCTAGCATTCGTATGTAAAGATTGAACTGTTGGAAAACGAGACCGATATGATTGGCACGAAATTTATCTCTTTGGCGTCCTGACATCAGGTCCAATGATTGATCGAGTATTTTAATACTGCCCTCTGTTGGTATTAAAACGCCCGCTAAAAGATTGAGTAACGTTGATTTTCCTGAACCTGATGGGCCATAAAGAAAAACATGCTCTCCTGCTGAGACTGACCATTCGGGTATTTCTAGAATAGGGTCATGGCTTGTTTTGTCATAAGAGAATTGTAAGTTGCGTATTGATACTGTCACCTAAGCCCACCTCTTGTTGTTTAATACAGACATAATTATCGGTATGTTATATCATAACACTTATTGCGGGCGCTAATAGCAACGATCAGATTGCACACATCAGATTGAAAATACTGAGCCGCACCTACTAAGAGGATTTCTCTTGATGCATTTCACTCATAATTTATGGACCTTTCCAGGAATATTTCTGCTGTTATGCGGTATTATTACGGGTTATTCATCGGACTCAAAAGCAGTGACGGAACAAGCGACAGGAAAGGCCGAGGAGAAATATCGAACCATTGAGTGGGTCGAGTTAATGCCGAAAGACGATCTAGAAGCGATTATGAATCAACCTGATTATATTGACGAAATTGTTGATGGCTCTCCGGAAGATCAACTTAGCAATCGCGTTAAAAGTGCAATTGCGACGGCCAGTGATCAGCGTTATCAGCAGGCATTAGAATCGACGCGCATCATTGAAGAGTTTAATAATCAGTCTGTGCGAATTGCTGGCTTTATTGTACCGCTTGAATTTGATGGTGAGCAAACGATCACTCAGTTCTTTTTCGTTCCGTATTTTGGCGCTTGCATTCATCTACCGCCGCCGCCGCCAAATCAACTTATCTACGTATCGTATCCGCAGGGTTTAAAGCTTGATGCGCTTTACGATCCTTTTTGGATTACAGGGGTGCTTAAAACCTCATTGGTTGAAAATGATACGGCTACGTCAGCGTATGCCATGGTTGTTAATTCCATATCGCCTTATGTGTCTGACTGATTTTTTATAATTACCTGATTTTTGTAACTATTCAGCAGGTTTTATAAATCGATCCATGATTGGGTATTTATTACACAAAACGGCGTAAATACATCCCTGTAGCCTTAGGTTCGGCATCCCTGCCTCGCATATTTGCTTCACAATTACCCAATAATAGATCTTTTTCTGTCTGAATTTTAGACACCTGAATAGTTACTGATTTTTTATAATTACTTAGTATTTTTATAATTAAGAATTGAGGCAATCCAGCAATTCTTGCTGAAGATTTTCGAATGCCGAATTGACGAGATCGATACATTCAATGCGGCTATCAAATGTCTCATCGACTTCTATTTCTGTTAGCACCGAGTCTGATTTGTTATAAGCGATAATGCCTTGGTCGGTGATAAATACCGCTTTAATGCGTTCGACATTCATGCCTGTTAATAATGTCTGTAGATTGCTGCGGTTAAAGGTAAATGTATTCTTGAATATCCAGCCTTGGCTGTAAAACCCTTCTCCTTTGTTCGTGATGCTAACGTAACCACAAGATGGAAGTGCGGGAGCGCTATTAAACGGCGGCTCTATTTCTTTGCTTATGTGAGGGTGATTATCACCCACATAAGATGAGGAGGGCATTAGCCATTCCTGTTGAAGTTTTCCCATACTCGTTTGATATAGCGTTTGTTCGGTATGCGAGTATTTATTTTCTATGTATTCCAACAGTGCAGGATAATCGTTGGGCTGGTACTGGTCAGACTTGTTGGCGATGATGATATCAGCCACTTCCAATTGTTGGTTAAAAGATGGATGAGTCGTATAGCGTTCAGCCTGAATCTTTCGTGCATCAACCAATGTAAGTGTCGCGCGAAGATCAATAATACTGCGGTAATGTTCACTGCTAAGAATGTCTAGCACTTCTTTAGGATGGCCAAGTCCGGTAGGTTCAATAATTAACCGATGAGGCTTAGCGTGGGCGATTAACATGTTCAGTGCAATGTGCATGGACAGGCCCGCAGCGCAGCACATACAGCCACCCGGAACTTCTTTAATATAAATCCCTTGCTCTACTCTATCTTTTCCATGCAATAAGCTGCCGTCTATTCCGACTTCGCCAAATTCATTAACGAGTACCGCCCAGCGTTCGTCCTCGGGCTTCTGTTTAAGTAAGTTTAAAATAGCCGTTGTTTTACCAACCCCCAGAAAGCCTGTGATGACATTGGTAGGGATCGCTTTAAATGTAGACATATGAATCGTTCTCTTTCGGTATTTGTATCTCTACCGTATTTAATTAATGGCATTGATGGTCTGTAGTTCTACAGTCTTTGCATAGAGAGCTATTGCGGATATGCCCAAGGGCGATGAAGGCCGCGCCTAATACGGAGGCGATTTTCTCCCCAGCTTCTCCGAGTAATTCATGACCCCAAAATGCCGTTGGAATTAGGATGCTGAGGCCAAGCAAACCGAATACGATAACGCTTAGGTTTCTATGTTGACGACAGCCCATTGTCAGTGCAATTAGGCTGGTGGGAATAACCGCAATGAGTAGCCATTGATGAAAATTCTCGTCTCCAAATATACTCGTACTCAACGCAGGTAGCATGATGAGAATAATGGGGAGTAATAGACAATGAATAGTGCATGCTGTGGATAGACCGATCGCGATTTTGTCGATATTAATGGATGCAGATTTCATGTTATTTCCTTTGAACGTAATGGCCTATCAGGCTAGGCTTATTAAAAATTAGGTTTATCAAAAATTAATTTTATTATTTTCATGATTGAGTATTTCTGCGCCTTGTCGATTATGAATAATCCATTGAACTTGCAGAGATGTGATGTGTGGAAATATGTCTAAAAGACGAATCAGAACGGAGTGGAGGCGACCTGGTTTCTCACAGAGGTATGCATAACTGACTTTTATATCGTTATGGGAGCTACTATTAGCGATGAGTAGATCAGAAAAATCGGCGGACTGGTGCTTCAGCACGCAGCCTCCGTCATTAAAGAAAAATAGGTCAGTAGGATTTTTTAGGCGGGCGCGAGTGACTTCAACCATTGTCTGATCTTCAGCGCTGCCTATACCATGTTCAAAGCCAAGCAGGTTCATCGCAGGAGAATGAAGTTCCACAGACAATTGGCTATCATCCAGTACAATATGTACTTGTGCCTTACCATGAATATGTGGGCCTAGCGACTCAGTATGTTCCGAGTGTGTTTTTATTTCGTTACCAAAAGCTGATGTGCTTATGGCGAATATCAATGACACTCTTACAATGACTCTGGCCAGATTCTGAAAAAACGGTCGCATGATATAAATCCCTGCTTTTTAAGCGAAATCGAGCGTTAATAGCAAACGTTTTTGTCCGTCACCATGATTAGGGGAGCGGTGTATTAATCCTTTATCTTCATTTCCTTGCCAGCGCCCACCTTTTAATAATGCTACGTCGCCAGTTTGCATTGATTGAATATGACAGGGCTGTTGAAGTAAGCCTGACTCATCATCACTTAACCCGTTATTACCTGCGCCTAGTTTGCTTCGGTCCGCAAATTCATTCGGTACCCATTCAGTCGCAGGGCCCGCGTAGGTGGTTATTAAGCGAGAAGGAACTTGGTCAACATGAAATCTAGGGCACATTGGCGAATCGATAACTCTCAAGCGCAAGCCGATGATATCTTGATCAAATAAGCAGGCGAACATATCAGTGAGCAAGGTTATATCGTCAAGCAATGCTTCACGATGCTCAAAGTGCGGCATGTGCAGTGCCAGCTTTTTAGCGACATCTTGAACAGGGGACGAAAACTGAAGCTGGCTGAACGTATTTATCGCAAGCAAGGCATTAACCGACGTGTCGATGTCGGCTGAAGGGTCTCGTTGCCAGAGCGCAATATGAATATCTTGCTCATAGAAGGATGTCCAAATCTGTGGATCAGCAGAGGCTGCTATACCGTATTTATTCTGAATCAACGATGAACGGATATTCGTTATTGGTTGCTGATTTGATGTGTTTGAAGCGTTGCTAGCAAGGTTCATAGTGATTTTTCCGATAGAGGAAATAAAAAGGATTCATCATCTGTTAATACGCAAGTGATCAGAGTGTTCGATAAATATTACTTGAGTGTAATGTTATATTATAACATTTAAAATGTAAACGAGCTGCTTTTGATCGCTGGCCGACAGCGGGAACAATAGGTACAATCTATTCAACTTAAGCAATTAGAAAGAATGATTACGATGGGTAGAGCGTATCAGAACCGTAAGCTGTCTATGGCTAAAACGGCTTCGGCAAAAACCAAAGTTTATTCCAGATATGGCCGTGAAATCTATGTTTGTGCAAAAGCAGGGGGCGCAGACCCGACGGCTAATTTGTCGTTACGTGGAATGATCGAACGTGCCAAGAAAGACCAGGTTCCTTCTCACGTTATTGATAAAGCGCTGGCAAAAGCGACTTCGGGTATTGGCGAAAACTATGTGCCTGCATTGTATGAAGGTATGGGCCCTGGTGGCGTTATGGTACTTATCGGTTGCTTAACCGATAACGGTAACCGTACTTTTGGTGATATTCGTGGTGTTTTCACTAAGAATAAAGTGAAAGTAGGCAGCCAAGGTTCTGTGTTACATATGTTTGATCATCGCGCGATGTTTGTATTCGCAGGGGATGATGAAGATACGGCATTGGAAGCTTTGATGGAAGCCGATGTGGATGTGAGTGATATCGATTGTGAAGATGGCATGGTGACGGTATTAACCCCACCTAATGAATTCTTCAAAACGAAAACGGCCTTAACCGCGATGAATCCTGATATCGATTTTGAAGTGCAAGAAATTACTTACTTGCCTCAAATGGAACATCCGATCGCCGGTGATGATGCGGCAGCCTTTGAGCGTTTTTCTGATATGTTGAATGAACTAGAAGATGTTCAAGAAATCTATCACAATGGTGTGTTTGAAGATTAGCAAAAGCCTTCGCTGTTAAAAGCAAGGAGTACTCAGAGACTCCTTGTTGTTCTATTTTTTACCCCCTCCTATTTTTTACTCTCTGGTATTGTTTCAATTGATTCACTTTCATGCGGCTGAAGTCTATCTTTAAGTTCTTTTTACTTAAATACGGTCTACTTCGAGCGTCTGCTAATCATTAGTAATGTATTCACTAATAATGTCCAAATTAAGTCGCGCATCTGCAAGAAAAATACATTAGTCTAGTATTCTGAATGTGACTGCCTTTGGATAATAATAAAATGAAAAAATCTATCTCAATATTAGCACTTCCTTCTTTACTATTATTAACGGCCTGTGCCGGTCAAGTTCCGAGTGACTTAGGCCTCGTCAACGGTGAAGTGTTACGCCCTTGTCCAGATAAGCCTAATTGTATTCAAACCTACGCACCAATGGATAAATTACACTTCCAAAAACCTTTAACAGTTAAAGCAAACAATGAAGAAACCAAGCAGGCGATTAGCTCGGCTATTGTCGAAACAGGCGGACACATCATCAATGAAAAATCATTGCGGCCTAATGGTATTTATTTACATGCTGAATATGAAAGTGATTGGTTGAAGTTTGTAGATGATGTTGAAGTGCTTATTAAAAACGACGCGATACATATTCGTTCTGCCTCACGACTTGGACATTCCGACATGGGTGTTAATGCAGAGCGATTTGAAAAGATTAAAGCCGTTTACGAACAATAATTAGTATTGAGTGATTTATAATGATTAGCCAGTGGCAAGACTTGGGAGATTTTTTTGTCTATCGAAAAAATGAGGTAGATTATCGAATATTTTATCGAGACAGTCTTCAGAACCATCCACAAGAAATTAATAAACCGGTACTGCTATTAATTCATGGATTTCCAACGGCAAGTCTTGATTGGCAGCATATCTGGGATGAGTTGAGTCATTATTTTCGCTTATTAACGTTAGACATGATCGGCTTTGGTTTGTCCGATAAACCCGAGGTTTATGAGTATACTATTCATGATCAGGCTGATATTTTTCAAACATTATTAAATAACGTCAACATCACTGATTATCATATTCTTGCTCATGATTATGGCGATACCGTCGCTCAGGAGTTATTAGCACGTCAACTCGACATACAAACAGAACGACTTTCAACTTCTTCATCGATAGAGAAAATTCACAGTACTATTCTTTTGAATGGTGGGTTATTTCCTGAAACCCATCGACCTGTACTAATGCAAAAATTACTCATCAGTTCTATAGGACCTTGGTTAATAAAGTTTTATTCCTACGAAAAATTTAAAAAAACATTTTCTCATATTTGTGCGCAGCCAATTGCCGAAGAAGAGTTAGCCAGTTACTGGCAACTTTTGCAGTATAATAATGGCACTAAAGTGATGCCGAAACTGATTCGCTATATGCAAGAGCGTAAACAGTATCGAGATCGTTGGGTGGGGGTATTAGAAAATATCACGATGCCACTGCGGTTAATTGATGGTATTAATGACCCAATATCAGGGCAGCATATGGTTGAACGCTATCGGCAGTTAGTTAAACAGCCTGACATTGTTGAGCTGAAAAATATTGGGCATTATCCGCAAGTAGAAGCACCTAACAAGGTGCTTGCAGCGGCTTTAGAATTTTGGAAAAAACATCACATAGTCACTGTTTGAATGAGCGTTATTACTTGGAGATAAAGGTATTCACCACGGTGTTTTTACCCCTAGCGTATTAGCGATCGCGAGTGCGGAAGAAATACCGCCTTCTAATAGTGGAACCCCCCCTCCTAGATAAGATCCGCAAAACCAAATACGATTATTTGATTGTTTCATCGATGCTTTAATCGCAGCAATGTGCTCTAAAGCAGAGTAACTCATGACAGGACGTTCGAAGGTGACATTCGCTAATATCATGCTAGGGTCTATATCTGTTGTTGGATGCCAAGTTTGAAAAACAGGTAAGCAATCTTTGACCGAGTTCATGGATTTATTGAGGCAGACGGTTGCCATAGGGCGCGATTGTTTGCTATCAACGGAATAGCACACCGGGGATAAATCCTGCCAAGGACGAGGGTAGATACTCTGATCACGATGAACAACCATTTGGCTAACGGCAACAGGAATTCCACAGCAGTGGTCAGCTAATTCAGGTTGCTGTTCTGCAACCATAGGCCCAGCATGCTGCGGTTGCGTTGCAATAACTACGTGGTCAAACTGGTAGCGTTCACCATCGCTTAATAATACTTCGCTGGTATTTTTATCTTGTATCACTTTTTCTATTTGGCTATGAGTTTTTACGGCATAGCCTTGTGTTATTTTGCTGACAATATCGGCGACACCATGAGTCGCTTTCCACACCCCTTCTTCAGCAACACCACACGCGAGATAGCCAATAATCATACCAGCAGGGTATTGTTTAATGCTGTTGTAATCACAGGTACAAATAGTCGATAACATAGGCATTAATACTTGATCAACAAATGCGGAATTTGTATGTGGCCACTCCAGTAAAAATTCGCCAAAAGTGATGTTATTTAATAAAGCCAAGTTCACTTTTTTAATTTCATAGAAAAACTTTATAGAAGCGATACCGAGCATTAAATTGGAACGAGATAAACGCTTAGGACTGTTTAAAAAAGAGAAACTGTATTTGCCAATATGATAATTTTTATAATGAAAGACATCGGCGCCCGTATGTGTAAAGAAAGCGCCGGAATGGTCGGTGCGTTCAATCTCAATACCAAGAGTCTGGTAGAGGTTGAATAAGTCTTGATAATAGCCTTTGGTAATGATGCGCAATGGAATGTCGATAATGACGCTTTCATCTGCGTAGCCAACATCAACAGAATACGCGCCCATTCCCGGTGCCGCATGACGTTCAAAAAGGGTGACGTTATATTTATCTTTTAGCAACCAAGCGGCAGACAATCCTGCGATACCACTGCCTATGACGGCTAAAGTTGGTTTGCTCATGTTTTTTTCCAAGCCGTTGTTATTATTTAGAGGACAAATACTATCATTATTTCATCGCGCATAGTGTGATGAATGCTACCCAGCTTCCTATCTAAGTAGAAAGAATGCTTTGATAAAGCAGACATAATAAGACTTTTTATCTGGCTAACAGGGGTTTTTAAACATACTTGCACGGATAGGCTGACGCCGCGCTATTGATGGTATAATCTATTGACATTATTGGGTTTATTAAAGGAAAAAACTTGAGCAAGTTTACCCGTTTTATTCGCCATCAGCAGCGTGTCCGGCATGCCGTTTATCAAACTGAAAGTAATATTAAGCGAGCCGTATGGCGTGCTGCAGGGGTGATGATAGGCCTTGTGATATTGCATTCTTCGGCCATGGTTTTTCTAGAAGGCATGACTTTCTGGCAAGGCATTTGGTTAACGCTGACAACAATTACGACTGTAGGTTATGGCGATTTATCCCCAAAAACAGTCGCAGGACAGGCCGCGACGATTGGCCTGATGTATATCTGTGGTATCACACTCATGACGTTTTTGATTAGCGATTACGTTGATTTTCGTATTGCTCGTCGAGAAAAAATTCGTACCGGACACTGGAACTGGAATATGGAAGAACACATTTTAATTATTAACTCGCCTAAAAATAGTCGTGATAATTATTTTATTCGCTTAATTACTCAGATACGTGAAAATGCTGAGTATGCAGAAACTCCAGTTCAGTTATTGAACATAGATTTTCCTGATGGTTTACCAGATTGCTTAAGAGAACTTGGCGCTGTGCATGTTCACGGTACGCCAAGCAAACCTGAAGATTTAGCGCGAGCTGGTGCGTCTAGAGCCAAGCATATTGTTGTGTTGGCCCGAAATGAATATGCCAGTGATAGTGATAGCTTTACGTTTGATATTGCGCATCGTTTAAATGAATTACACGTTTGCCATAAAGCAATTATTGAATGTGTTATTGATGATAACCGTCAGCGCATGAAAGACCTAGGCGTGAAGTCGGTATTAAGACCGATTCGTTCTTACCCTGAAATCATCGTGCGCTCAATGGATGCGCCTGGTTCTGAAGTAATTATCGAAGACATGTTTACGCGCGCCAATGATCACCCTCATCGCTATCCTGTTTGGTTAGAAGGCGAGCCTTGGGCGGATGTGGTGAATGCTTTAATTCAAGCGAATTTGGGCACAGCGTTAGGCTATGTGACAAAAGAAGGAAATGTGGTTGCCCACCCGAAGGGCGATGAACATATTCATGCGCAGTCTTTGATTGTATTAGTCAAAACGGAATTTCAGCCTGAAGAGAAGCAGGTCACGATTGCGCTAGAAGAATATTTTCAGAAACAAATATCGGCTAAGCGATGCTCGAATGAAGATGATTTAGAGAATGAGTCAAAAGAAAAAAGCGCTACCGCTGATAATAGCGCTCATGATGATGAACTAGATAAAGATGAGCTAGGGAAAAATAGCTTAGATGAAAAATCTAAGGATTAATCATCTTGGCTAACCTTGTAGATTAAAGTCATCTTTAGAAGATGGCTTTAATTCCTACGGCGGGAATGGTTGGTAGGTCTGTTTCATTTTCTCGTTTGCTATAATCCGCATTTTCATAATTGTAGCCCACCACATTTTCTTGCCCGTAGATATTTAGAACTTCGAAATATAAATCCATTTGCCAATCATCATATTTAAATGAGCGGTCTGCTCTTACGTCTAAACGATGATAATCGGGCAGTCTTTTGGAATTAAGATCGGCATAAATAGGATTAAATAAGCCTGGGTTATCTGCATCATTTGCGTCTTCAGCAGCAATGATGGGTGTTACCAGTTGGCCGCTTTGATAACGCCATTTAAAGCCAACTTGCCAGTCTTGATTTAGTTGATAGTTGGACACGAGATTTACAATCCAAGGCTGGTCATAATTGTATTTAAACGATTCACCTGTGATTAAATTTTTGCGCTTGGTTTCAGAGTAAGCAATGGATAACCAGCCGTACCAATCGTCAGAAAGTATTTTATTGGTGAAAAACTCAAATCCCCAAGCTTCACCATTAGCATCATTGGTATAACGAGGTAGCGCATTATATTCTTCGGCTGAAAGGTCAGGGTAAGAGTCGGCACTGGCGCGCGATACGATAAGATTATTTAAGTCTTTATAATAACCTTCTACTTTCCAAAACCAGCTTTCATTAAATTGATGCTCAATACCCAATTCGTAATGAGTTGCTTCGGTCTGCTTTAAATCAGGATTACCAAAGTCTTTTGTATAGCTGCCAAAATTATCTGGAAGTTTATGGTAGTCGCCATAAGCTGCGGTAAAGGCCCAATCATCATTTAAAAGCAATCGGCTTTGCAGCTTAGGTTCGATAAAATTTTGTTCGGTATAATCATCATAAGCAATCGCAATACCTGGGGTTAGCGTCCAAAAATTATTTACCGCCCAGTTGCCTGCTAGGTTTACATCGATGCTGTTAATCGTAATGTTGTCAGAAGAAATAATCGCTTCTGTGCTATCAACCAAGCGACAATCAACTCTGAATTCATCACAAGGAGGGCCATCAAAGCGGCCATTAAGATCGATATCGCGTAAGGTATAATCAAATCCCCATAGCAACTCATGCTGATAGCTTAGGATGCTGCTCCATTGTGAGCGCACAGAATAATCTACTGAGTTAATATCTATTTTGTTTTCTAGGCCAATGGCAAAATTTAGTTCGCGATTAAGGCGCGAAAGGCTGGATATATGACTGCCACCTTGGTCGTTGTATTGTTCCCAAAGAATGCTTTGGCTATCAAAATAATCTGAAAATTCTGCGCCACCACTTAAGCCAGGATCTTGCTGAACTTGATCCGAGTCTTCATCAAACAAGATGCCCGCTTTATCTCGTGCGCCCAATAAATTAATGCTGACCTTTTCTTGTGTGGAAATTTGGTATTGATACTTACCTTGGTAATCATAGTATTCAGGTAATGTGGTTAATTCAAAATCTTCATCATCAAGGAAGTTTTCAATGTAGTACTGAAATAAACTTTGCCTTGCTGATAAATAAAATCCTTGTTTCTCATCGATATTTTGTTCAATAAAAATACTGGCTTTTAGGACGCTCAAATCGATGATCGTTTGTCCTTGGTCGAGGTAAGGATCGCGAGAATTTGCGGTAATGACTGCCCCAGTCGCATCATGATATTGAGCAGGGAAAGCGGCGGCATCCAGACTAAAATCTTTGATTGAGTTGTCGTTAAGAATGCTGGATGAATCACTGTGAAAAATGTAGCCAACAGGAATAAAGTCGATTAAATAGCGATTGTCTGCCGGGGAAGAACCTCGCACAGCAGGTGCTGCCCGCGGACCTGTACCAAAAGTAACTCCAGGCAGACTGCCTATCGCTTGCAGTGGGTCGTTACCAGCACCAGGTACTTTTAATAGTTTATTTACACCAATTTCACTTTGGGATTCTTCTTTACTCTCAACTTGGATGGCATCCAGTTCTAATGCAGTCTCTTGAATATTGGTATCAGCTGCAATACTGCCTAGCGTAATGAGGTTGAGCATTAGCAGTGATAATATTTTTATACTGTCCATTAGGGATATCCCGTTATTTTTATTCTGTGGTATACGCATCAATATAATATTTAGATCAAATTATTGGAAGTGAATAGATGATGACACGGGCATGATAAATTTCACTATTTCGTTATAATGCGTTTCATTCTATTTCTTATACATACTCGGCAGGCTCTATCGTGACTCAGTTTCGTCCATGCATTGATTTACACCAAGGTCAGGTTAAACAGATTGTTGGCGGTAGCCTTAATGATCAAGGTGCTGATACTAATTTTGTTAGCCAATACGATGCGGCTTATTACGCCAGTTTGTATCGAAAGCATAATCTGCAGGGCGGGCATGTGATTGCGTTAGGCCCGGGGAATAAAGAGGAAGCCCTAAAAGCCCTAGCGGCATGGCCTAATGCTTTACAATTTGGTGGAGGAGTGAATCAGACTAACGCGGCTGAGTTCTTAAAGGCGGGTGCTTCTCATGTCATCGTGACATCTTACCTTTTTGAAGAGGGGCAGTTTTCTTGGGATCGCTTAGAAGCTTTAAAAATTGAAACGGGTAAAGAGCGCTTGGTATTGGATCTGAGCTGTCGCCGAACGGCGACAGGCTGGAATATTGCCACTGATCGCTGGCAAACCGTGACAGAAACCGCCGTTGATAGCCAAACTCTGACGGAACTGGCCAATCATTGTGATGAGTTTTTAATTCATGCCGCCGATGTAGAAGGTTTGCAGGCCGGAATTGATGAAGAGCTTGTTAAATTATTAGGTCAGCACGCTTCTATTCCGGTGACTTATGCAGGTGGAGCACGTTCGATTGAGGATTTAAAGCGTGTTGATGAGCTATCTCATGGCAAAGTCGACCTCACCATTGGCAGTGCTCTTGATATCTTTGGTGGTAAAGGAATTACCTTAGAAGAATGCTTAACTTGGAATAAGCGCTAAGACTTTTGAGGTACTTAGCCAGAATGTTCCTTTAATAATACTTTTGTATGAGTGAATAACTGACTTTACTTTAGTTCGAATTTTGTGCAAGATGCGTTCGGCTTGTTATCTTATAACATACCGTATTGAGGGTCATTACTTATCAGATCCTTAATTTTAACGTTAGGTCATAGAGAGTTCGGTTCATTTCATCATGAAAAAACACTATTTTACTCACTGGTTGCGCTCTAAGCCGTTGCCGTTACTACTAAGCTTTATGCTGGTAGCGATGGCGACTGTACAGAATTTGCATGAACAGTTAGAGCATCATGGTGGTACCTCTATCGATTGTGAATACTGCATACTGGCTCAGGGTAATGATACGGGCTTAGCACCGCTATCGATTACATTTCCAACGGTATTCGCTCACATCTCTTTGGCCGTATTAGGACAAACTAATACACCCTTAACGTTAGTCCATGCTTTTTCTGCTCGCGCCCCTCCAGCAACCTCCAATACCTTTTAGTTACTAAAGTGTTTATTTTCCAAGCCTTCTCATGGTTATTCATCGTGCTTGGTTTTTATTATGTTGTACGTTGCATTCTTATGTAAGCGAGTATTTTTGTTGCTTGTAGGAATGTGAATATTGGTCTGTGGTTGAGTATTTATGAAGTTATTTCCCGTGGTATTGAAAGCCTCTTTTGTTGCATCTGTTGCCGTGTCATCGACTGTGCCGTTTGTGCAAGCTGAAGAAAAAGAATTAGAAAGTATTACCGTTAATGCCAATATATTTGGCAAATCAGTGCAGGAAATATCTCAGCCCGTCACGGTATTAAGCGAAGAAGCGTTAGATCGCCAGCGTGCAGGCAGCCTAGGCGAAACCCTAGCGTTGCAGCCTGGTATCAATAACAGCAGTTATGGTTCGGCGGTAGGTCGCCCTGTGATTCGAGGGTTAGGTGGCGCTCGGGTTAAAATTTTACAAGGAGGCATCGACACTATGGATGCTTCTTCAGTCAGTCCTGATCATAGCGTGAATGTTGATACTCACAGTGCGAGCCAAGTTGAAGTCTTACGTGGCCCGGCAACATTAATGTATGGCAGTGGTGCTTTTGGTGGCGTCGTGAATGTTATCGATGGTCGCGTACCTAATGGCAATCGTGATGAGACTGACCTGAATAATGAAGTGACGTTAGGCTTTGATACGGTAAACCATGGTAAAACCTTAGGGCTTAAGCACCGAGGCCAGCAAGATCAGTTTCATTGGGCGCTGAATGCCAATACATTCAGCAGTGATGAATACAGTATCCCTGATCTGAAAGAGCATGAGGATCATGAAGAAGAGGGGCATGAAGAAGGCCATGACGAGTCAGACAGTAATGTATTAGAAAATTCAGATATTAGTAAGCGCGATAATATTACGCTAGGCACGAGCTATGTTTTTGAATCCGGCTTTGCGGGTATTGCCATCAGCCGAAGTGAGAGCGAGTTTGGCTTACCAGGGCATGTGCATCATCACGATGAACATGAAGGCGAAGAGAATGATGATGAGGAGCATGGTGAAGAAGGCGGTGCACGTATAGAGATGCTGCAAACCCGTCTTGATTTTGATAGTCGTTTTGATCAACCTTTTCAGGGCAGTGAACATTTAAAGCTGCAACTGGGGATGAATAACTACCAACATAAAGAAATTGAAGATGGCGCTACGGGCACTAAATTTACCCGCAAAGGGTTTGAGGGCCGTGCTGAGTTGTTGTTTGAGCCTGCCGCTAATATCGTCAATGCTATTGGCATTCAAGTCGCTCAAGATACCTTTGAAGCGATTGGTGATGAAGCCGTTGTGCCGGTGACAGATAGCGAGTCTTATGGCATTTTTTGGTTAGGCGAAACTCAGCTGCAGCAATGGACGGTTGAATTAGGGGCGCGTATCGACTTTGTTAAGCGATCACCTGAACAGCCCGATACGATACATAATAATTGCATTGCGACAGGTTTGACCCCTTCTGATTACGATGACCAAAGCTATCACAATAACAGCTTATCATTAGGACTGGTGCGTCCATTATTTGATGCACCCGAATCCGGCTGGCAGGTTCGTGGGTCGATTACTTCTGCCTCAAGAGCCCCTGCGACAGAAGAATTATTCTCCTGTGGCGCTCATGCAGCAACACAAACCTTTGATATTGGTAATCCTAATCTCGATGCGGAGCAAGCGTTTAATATTGATGTTGGTATAGAAAAAGTCCGTGGTGATTTCACGGCCGCTTTTAATCTATATACAAACTCGATCAATGATTTCATCTATGCGCAGAATACGGGCTCTGAAGTGGATGAGTTAGCAGAATATGTTTATGTGCAGCAAGATGCCAAGTTTGTTGGGGGAGAGATCGATCTGGCCTATCAATTTGCTAAAGGCTGGGCAGTCACCGCAATGGCTGACGGAGTCCGCGGCAAATTGAATGATTCAGATGCTAGTGGTAATGATGAGCTACCTCGCATGCCGGCAGATCGTATTGGCTTAGGCATTGAAGTGTCTGGTGCTAGCTTCCTTCAAGGTGCTTCTAACTGGACGTTATATAGCCAGCTAATTCAGGTACAGAAGCAAGATCAGATTGCTGTAAATGAAGAAGTGACAGAAGGCTATAACTTACTCACGGCAGGTATTAGCTATCAGGTTATGTTGGCCAGCAGTGAATACAATATTGAGTTGAAGGGAACGAACTTATTGGACGAAGAAGTTCGACAGCATGCTTCGTTTGTTAAGGATCTTGTGCCGCAGGCAGGCAGAGGATTAAATTTAGGCGTAAGCGCTAAATTTTAATTCAAAAAATACCACATCCCTTGCGGCATAAACTAGCAGGGGATGAAAGCTGTTCTATACTTAATTTTCAATAGGAAAAATAGTATAGGCCGTGGTCATGAATTTTCTAAAGAACATCAGCATTAAGCATAAGCATTTTATTATTCTTTGCTTTGTCATATGCGGTTTGGTTCTAACGACACTCGCAAGCGTCTACGAGTTTGGACGCATTGCTTCGTTATCTAATATTCTATTAGTGAAAGAAAGATTAAATGTTGAGGTTCTCTCGCTGCGCAAGCACGAGAAAGACTTCTTTGCGCGAAAAGAAACTAAATATAATGAAAGCTTTCAGGAAACAGCTAAGAAAGTTCATGCGCACATTAATGAATTAAATAAATCATTAATATCAGAAGACTTAGATGGCAGTCAGGCGAAAGTATTAAGCGATTTGGTTGTTCAATATAATACAACTTTTCAGAAATTAGTTGCCTTGCAGTTAGAGATTGGCTTGGATGCTAAGTCTGGACTTTATGGATCTTTACGAAATGCGGTTCATGGCATAGAAAAACTGGCCAAAGAAGCGGATGAATATGAAATTCTTTTTCATATGTTAATGCTTAGACGCAATGAAAAGGATTTTATGCTGCGTCGAGATCCTAAGTATATGGAAAAATTCAATAATAATATCAGTAACTTTGAAAATGCTTTGGCCACAATTCAGCCGGAAAAATTGTCACAAATGCAGAGCAGTCTCAATAAGTACCAGGCAGACTTTAAATTATTATTTGCCAAAGAATCTGAACTAGGTCTTGATGCCGAAACAGGGTTGATGAATGAGCTGAGAGATACTATTCATGAAACAGAAGTTGCTTTTGAAGGTTTAACTAAATTTGTCAGTGACGAAATTGAGAAGGCGACGACCAACGCTTATACCATTCTTGCCATTATCATTGGTGTCATCTTTCTTTTAATCTATACCTTGATGGCCATCGTTTCGAAGGCAATTTATCAGCCTGTGCAATCCATCACTGAAAAAATTCATACCATTGCGACCAATCTTGATTTGACTCAATTGGTCAATCACATATCTAAAGATGAAGTAGGCATTTTATCAAAATCATTTGATGCATTGATTGCTAGTTTACGCGATACCGTTAATCAAGTTAAAGATGGCTCTATTCAGGTAGCGCAAGCTTCAGAAGAAATGTCTTGTATTACGAAAGAAGTTGGTGACGCCAGCGAGCAGCAAAAGCAAGAAATTGAACAAGCGGTGACGGCAATTAATGAAATGACTTCGACAATTCAAAGTATTGCTGAAAGTGCGAATGCCGCATCCTCAGCGGTGAGTGATGTCACGCTAGAAATTGGCCGCGGTAAGGAAGTCTCAGATGATGCTAAGCAGGAAATTGAACGCTTAAATCAAGAGGTTGAAGGTGCGGCTCATGCGATTGAAAAGCTGCAAAAAAATAGTGAAAGTATTGGTGATATTCTTTCTACCATTAGTGCGATTGCAGAACAGACCAACTTACTTGCATTAAACGCCGCTATTGAAGCAGCCCGAGCGGGTGAACAAGGTCGTGGTTTTGCGGTGGTTGCCGACGAAGTGAGAACGTTAGCTAGTCGTACACAAGAATCGACAGAGTCTATACGTGAAAATATTACACAGTTCCAGCGCGGGACAGCAGAAGTTGTTGATACGGTAACGCGCTCTCGTACGCGTGCCCAAAGCGGTATTGAAAAAGTGTCTGAGTCTAGCCAGATTCTGGATTCTATCTACGACAATATTTCTAATATTAGCGATATGAATACGCAAGTTGCAACGGCGGCTAAAGAGCAGGGTTATGCATCTGAAGAAATAAATCGTAACGTGGTACGCATTAATGAACTAGCCAATGTTTGCCATGAACAGGCAAATCAAGCGGCGCAGGCGAGTACTGAACTCGCCCAGCTTGGTTCTGAGCTGCAAGGAACGGTTCAGCGCTTTAAAGTATAAATAGTTAATAAAGATACCTTGCTACTCAAAGGAATATATGGGAAAACGATATCTGTTTTCTCATATGTTCTATTTGGTAATCTTCATGTCTCCGCTTGAATTATTTAAAAACCTCAGTGAATCTACCCGTCTGTACAGTTTGTTACTCATTAAGCAAGAGCAAGAGTTATGTGTCTGTGAACTTATGGAGGCACTTGAATTAAGCCAACCCAAAATATCTCGCCATCTAGCACTATTACGCGAAGCGAATTTATTAGAAACAGAGCGTCGTGGTCAGTGGATCTTTTATCGTTTATCAAGCCAGCTTGAAGACTGGGCGATTGATATTATCGAACTTGCTAATCAACAACATGATCTTACAATACTGAATCGCCGCCTTGCAGATATGGGAGGACGTCCTGAGCGAATGCAGCAATGTTGTTAATAATTGATGCAGGGTTAAATTTGTTCAAGGTCTAAACATACATTTCCCAATAAAGTATCTCAGCTGATCTACACTTAGGGTATTGATCTGTTGAGAAACACTATGAAAAATAAAGTCCTCATTGTCGAAGACAGTACTGTCATCCTAAAAATTCTTAAGCATTTGGCCAAGCAGTCGCTTGACCTAGAGCCTATTTTTGCGACGTCTATGTTAGAAGCTCAATCACTTTATCAGCAGCATAAAGATGAATTGTTCGCAGGCATTATTGATCTAGCATTACCTGATGCTCCTAATGGTGAATTGGTTAATTTTTTATTAGAAGAAAACTTTCCCGTTGTTGTACTTACTGGTAGTTATAATGATGAACGACGAGCAAGCTTGGTGAAACAAGGTGTTGTAGACTATGTCGTAAAAGAGAGTCGTTACTCTTATCGCTATGCTATTAATATGATTAATCGCCTGTTTAAAAATCAGAATATAGAAGTCTTGGTCGTTGAAGACTCTAAGCAATATAGAAAGCACATTAGCCGCTTATTGATCGCACATAAATACCAAGTTTTAGAAGCTGAGAACGGTATTGAAGCGATGGCTGTAATAAAACAGCATCCACATATTATGATGGTAATCACCGATTATAATATGCCAGAGATGGATGGCTTTGAGTTAGTACAAGCGATACGTCGCCAGCATGAAAAATCTAATATGATTATTATTGGGCTGTCGGGAGAAGATGGAGGCTTGCTATCGATTAAGTTCATTAAAAATGGTGCGGATGATTTTCTTAATAAACCGTTTCAGCAAGAAGAATTTTATTGTCGTATTACCAATAATATCGAATCACTAGAGCAGCTTCATAAAATACAAGACCAAGCGAATCGTGACTATTTAACCTCTTTATATAATCGAAGATACCTCTGTGAGCAGGGCGAGCTGTTATTGAAACAAGCGAAAGATAAAAATACTGAATTGGCGGTCGCGTCCATTAATTTAGATTGTTTTAAATCGGTTAATGAAGAATACGGTCATGAAGCGGGTGACGATGTGCTTAAGTTTTTTGCACAAGAGATGGAAAATATTTTAGGACGTTTTTTAATTGCTCGTACGGGGGGGGGTGAGTTCAGTATTATCGTCGCGGGGTTAGGAAATGAAAAAGTGGTTAATCTTATCGATGGTTTTAAGCAACATGTTGCAGGAAAAATCATTGATGTTAATGATGAAGATATTTTGAGAATATCGTTCAGTGCAGGTGTTACTAACGAAAAAGGTAATAGTATTGATGAAATGCTGAATGCTGCAGATGAGCATTTACAGCGGGCGAAAGAAGCAGGGCGGAATATGGTTATTGGTGATGAATAACCATCTAATTTTTTATCTCATTATTGATACGAGTTTGCAGCTTATCGACTAATGATTGAAGCTTGATGATTTTTTCATTGAGAGGCGCGGTTAATCGACTGGCTTGAGTTTCTGCAATTTGAGCCAAAGCATTGGCTTGATCTTCTAAGGCCATGTGACGTAATTCTTTACTCTCAAGGGCAGTGCCAATTTTCGCTAACAGTTCTTGAAATTGTAATATCTTATTTTCAGCTTGTTTTGCTGTAAGATCTACTAAAAGCTCTGCATCACGGCTTATGTAAAGGGCTTGCTGTGCTGTGCGCAATGCCGTAATACCGTAACTCTCTACCTTTATTCGGTCAGCATAGTCATTACGTATTAAGTCTTCCGCTTTATTTACAGCATTTACAGCAAGAGAAAAACTCTTGGGTGCATTTTTATCAGCGTTTTCTTTTTTCGCTTTTAAAAGAGTATTTTTGGCAGGTTGCCAGTATATTTCCAATAACGTATTAAGTTCTAACGTTTCTAGTGCTGAATAAATATCGGTGATTCTTTTAGAAATATCGTTACTATCATTGGCTTCAATTTTTTTAATGATGCTTTGAATATCGTCAATTTGTGTATTGTATTCTGCGGCCAAAATTCTCGGCGTTTTAAGCTCTTCTAGTACTTTCTTCTTACTCAGTATCTTAGGAAGTAATTCTTCTACTTTTATTTTATTTTTTTGCGCTTCATTTAATAGCGAGAGAACATTTTTTGATGATTTTAAACTGGCTTCTTTTTCAGCGTTTAATTCTTGAGCTCTGGCCAGCTTGAGGCTTTCTTTTGCATTTTGAATATTACGAGGGGAATAAAAAGCCATATTGGCTTTCAATGCGGTTGCGTATCTTTTTTCTGCTTCGATGAGTGTACTTTCTGAATCAACTGTATTTTCTTCAACTTGCTCTAATATATTTTTTTCAGAAGAATTTTGTTCAGTTTGATTTTGATTGTAACTTTCAGCGTAGTTTGTAGCACAGCCTGTTATAGAAAGTGATAAGGCAATGAGCACTGAGACTGAGCGTAGCATAATGAACCTTTATTCTCGCGGAACTTAAACCATCCATTGGCAGAATCAGCACGGACAAATCATTGCCCGTGCTTTTAACAAACAATATTAATCTAATAAACTCAAATCACGAACAGCACCTTTATCGGCACTTGTCGCAAATTTAGCATAGATTTTTAATGCACTGCTCACTTTACGTGGGCGATCTTCAACCGGCTTCCAGCCTTTAGCATCTTGCGCTGTACGACGTATTGCTAGCTCATCATCGCTCAACTGTACATTGATGCTGCGGTTAGGAATATCAATGATGATGTCATCACCTTCAACCAACAAACCAATAGCACCACCAGAAGCCGCTTCTGGAGAACAGTGACCAATGGATAGACCCGAAGTACCACCTGAGAAGCGACCATCGGTTAATAAAGCACACGCTTTGCCTAGACCTTTAGATTTTAGGTAAGACGTTGGGTATAGCATTTCTTGCATACCAGGTCCGCCTTTAGGGCCTTCATAGCGAATGATAACGATATCGCCTTCTTTCACTTCATCGGCAAGAATGCCGGCAACAGCGCTATCTTGAGATTCAAAGATCTTCGCTTTACCGTGGAAAACGTGGATTGATTCATCTACGCCAGCGGTTTTAACAACGCAGCCATCTAATGCAATGTTGCCGTATAGAACCGCTAAGCCGCCTTCAAGGGAATAAGCGTTTTCAAGGTTACGAATACAACCGTTTTCACGATCGCCATCAACCGTTGGGTAACGAGTACTTTGGCTGAAAGCTGTCTGTGTTGGAATGCCAGCAGGGCCTGCTTTATAGAATTCGATCACTTCAGGCGTTGGGTTACGCATGATGTCCCACGTATCTAAAGCCTCAGTCATGCTTTTACTATGAACGGTTGGTAAATCGCTGTGCAATAAACCGGCACGATCAATTTCACCTAAAATACCGAAGATACCACCAGCACGGTGAACGTCTTCCATATGATAAAGCGGCGAGTTAGGAGCAACTTTACACAACTGAGGAACCTTACGTGAAAGACGATCGATGTCTTTCAAGTCGAAGTCCATTTCAGCTTCTTGCGCCGCGGCCAATAAGTGAAGAATGGTATTAGTAGAACCGCCCATTACGATGTCTAGCGTCATCGCATTTTCAAACGCTTTAAAGTTGGCGATTGAGCGTGGCAATACGGAATCATCATCTTCTTCGTAATAACGCTTAGCGTTTTCAACGATTTGACGACCTGCTTTTAAGAAGAGTTGTTCACGATCTGAGTGCGTCGCCAAAGTAGAGCCGTTGCCTGGCAAAGCCAAACCTAACGCTTCCATTAGACAGTTCATGGAATTGGCGGTGAACATGCCAGAGCAAGAGCCACAAGTAGGGCAAGCGCTACGCTCGTATTCAGTTACTTTTTCGTCAGAGGCATCGTCGTCAGCCGCAATAACCATCGCATCAACAAGGTCTAACTTGTGCTCAGAAAGCTTGGTTTTACCCGCTTCCATGGGGCCACCCGATACGAAGATGACTGGGATGTTTAAGCGTAAAGACGCTAATAGCATTCCTGGTGTAATTTTGTCGCAGTTAGAAATACATACGATGGCATCGGCGCAATGTGCGTTAACCATGTATTCAACAGAATCAGCAATTAACTCACGGCTTGGTAGGCTATACAGCATACCGTCGTGACCCATGGCAATACCGTCATCAACCGCGATGGTATTGAATTCTTTGGCAACACCACCGGCTTTTTCGATTTCACGGGCAACTAATTGGCCCATGTCTTTCAGGTGAACGTGACCCGGTACAAATTGGGTAAAGCTGTTGGCGACGGCAATGATTGGCTTAGAAAAGTCATCATCTTTCATGCCTGTTGCGCGCCATAAGGCACGTGCGCCAGCCATGTTACGGCCGCCTGTTGAAGTTTTACTGCGATATTCTGGCATTTTAAAGTCTCACTTATAGAGAGCTGTTGAGTTCAGCCCTAATCAATAATAAGGATCAAGATAGATTGCAAGAATTGTAGCAGAATTGCGCTCTGTAAGTCAGTACAAAGCGCAGGGAAGACTATTCGTCGTCATCAGAGAAGTTATACGCCATACCCGTTTGCGGCGCCTGAACGTAATAACCTTGAATAAAGTGTGTGCCAAGTTGCCATAGTGAAGCGACAGCAGAAGCTGATTCAACCAACGGAACAATGGTTTTGTAGTCTTGCTCATGCAAGTCTGCAAGCATCGCCTTTAATGTTTCAAGTGATTCAGGTTGGGCTAGCTCATTGGTGAATGAACCATCAATTTTAATATAATCTAAGTTCAAGTGTTTTAACGTTTGGAAAGGGTTTAACGAGCAACCAAAGCGCGATAGGGCACAAGAATAACCTTTTGCTTTTAGATCCGCGGTAAACGTTTGTGCTTGGGTTAAGAATTTTGTCGCATCTTCTTCATTAAACTGAAAAATAACAGACTCTTTATCCAATTTAGCAGCATTGAGTGCAACCCCAATCCAGCTTGATAGGCTTGGGTCCATTAAGGAGGCCGCGCTTAAATTAACAAATAAGCGGGTATTCAAATTTTGCTGACGATGTTCACTTAATAACTTAGTGGAGTGCAATATAACCCAGCGGTCAATTTTACGTTTTAAGTCTTCACTGATGGTAAAGCCATTCAGGAAGTCACCAGCAGAAACTTCGTCACCGTTGGTTTGTGGTAACCGCAGCAAGGTTTCGTAATGTTCTTTGTCATCACCTTTTAGATTAATTAAAGGCTGGAATAATAAGTTGAATGAGCTGCTCTTTAGCGCGCTAACAACCTGTTTCTCGATACCTTCTTCGGTATTATCTGGTGCAACTTCTTGTGCAACGTATAGGTGAATTCCATTGCCTTTCTCGTGCCCATTATCTTGACGAACTAGGTCAGCTGCTTGATGTGCGCGCTGCAAAATATCGCTAGGATCGCTGCAGCTCTCATTGACTAATGCAATACCAATGCTGGCGGTGATCGTCACCGTTTGAGGACCCGCATCGATCACCAGCTGTTCGATTCCATGGCGGTATTTCTCGCCCACGGCAAGTGCTTGCTCAGCATTTATATTAGGACGCAACCAGCAGAAAATATCTTCACTCACGCGCGCTAACGTATCACCTTCTTGAGTTTCTGATTTCAGGTATTCGGCGACTGCGCACAATACCGAATCGGCATTATTAATGCCTACTTGAGATTTAACTTTGCCGAAGCGATCAATGTTTATATACATTGCGGCAGAAAAGCTGTTTTTTAATACGGCGCGATCGACGGCCGATTCGAGGCTGGCCATAAATGAGGGTTTATTATACAAGCGGGTTAGAAAATCTCGGCTGCTCATCTCTTTTAATTTAGCTTCGAGCTCTGAATTATCCGATTTCGCTCGAATCACAATTTGAGTGCAAGGTTCATCGGCATAGGTTGCTGATGATAAAGACATGGTAATTGGAAATTCTGTATCGTTAGTTTTTAAACCTTTGTATTTAAGGTCGACACTGCCGCCGGTGACTAAGAAACTTTTAAGGGATTGTTTTAGGTTGTTTTGGTCTTCACTCGCAACCATGTCCATTACTGGCATGCCTTCTAAATCATCGACGTTTTTGTAGCCAAAAAGCTCAAGATAGGCATGGTTTGCATAAATGTGCATGCCGTCATGGATGTAGGTGATGGCATCTTTTGAGCTTTCTAATAATGATTGGCAGCGTTTTTCTGCATCGCGTAACTTAACCTGAGTCGTACGCAGCGAACGACGATTATTAAGATTGTTCAATTCGCGAGAGATGATCATGGACAATAAATTGGTTTCATCAGCAGGAACAACATCGCATGCTCCTTGCTTTAGATAAGATTCTAACACCATTGAGTCAATATCTTCTGCCAGCATAATCACGGGAAGATCTTTATCGAGGCGTTTAATCTGCTTTAGCAATTCGTTAGGGCCAACGCCTTGAGCATCCGGCTCGGCTAAAACTAAATCCCATGTTTTTTCTTGGATTTGAGTCGAGAAGTCATCTAAGGATGAAATCATATGGGCTCGTGTTGCTCGTCCTGAGTTGCGCAATAAACTCACTAACCCTTCAGCGTCATTCTGGCTTTGGGTTAAAAGTAACAAGTGCAGCGTATCACGGCTTTGAGAAGGCATTAACTAAAGACTCTTTGTACAATTAAAGGTTAATTATAACGGTGCGAAAATTAAAACGTAGGTAAACAAGTGTAAACCATTTCTCGTTTTAGCTTAATTAGTTATAGTTTATTCCATAATGAGTCAAAATCATCGTCTTTTAAACCCTCATCGTTTTGCAATGCCTGCTGAGCGGGTTTGATACCACTGCAGCGGAATTGAAATTGGCTGAAGCTATTGGTCGATATAATCCGTTTTATAAGCTGTTGGCGGCCATTACTCTCTTCATGCAATAGATTGATTTTATTGCCTGTTCTAAAGGGCATACGTGGCAATATAAGGGTTGCAGGTTGATCAATGGCTTTAATAGCCGGCAATAACAAGGAGCGCATAAATGCGCCATTCTCACCGGTTTTTTGTAATAACTGAGCCGCGCCGGCTTCCGCTTTAGGGGCTAATAACTCGATGCCTAATTGGGTGCCTCGCTGATTAAGATGACGAATCCAGCGAATAACGGCGATGGCCCAGTGACGAACGCCATTTTCTTGAATGCCCAAAATTTCACCCGCCTGAATACTTGCAGGCAATTCTCCAGACCATTGTAAGCAATAGCCTCCAGGGCTGGTATTGATTAAGCTAACGGCGTGAGAAGGATACTTGAGAACTTCAGGGCCTTCGTCTTCGTCTTTTTTATGTTTGTTAATGAAATCAATAGCATCAAGGTCGATATTACTGTTTTCAGGCATAACCGTACGGCCCGCATCAAAAGCGCCTGACCAAACGTCATTATCAGAGCGATTGCCGGTATCAACTTTTTTGACTGGCCTGCTTGTATCATTTTTTGGGCGAAGTTCTAATTGTAATTTTTCGAACTCCTTTTTACCCGATATGTAGTAATGGGTTGCGCTTAAGCCAATGCATAAACGCAGTTCGCCTTCGCTAGACATGCGACGAAATGAGCGCTGCCAATGAATTCCCCAAGCTTGAATCGAGTGGGTTAGCAGATTATCAGTTAAATTACCGGGTACCGTAATGTTGCTAGGGCCTTGAGGGTTTGCGGCATAGGTTTTTAGCTCTTGCACCAGCGTTGCTGTATTCAGACTGCGAAATAGTGGCTTTTGCTCGTCACGCAAATGCTGACGATACTGAGCAACACGATCTCGATGCAAATTGATAATGAACAGTGCAGACTCGTCATCACAATCGGTAATTTTAACACGATCGGCCCACAGTTCAGTTGCATCATAAAGCTGACTTAAATCTTGCTGACGTAAGTTGTTGGGTTTTGCTGTGCCTAATAGATGTGCACGTATAAAAGCGGTACGTATGTTGGTCGTACTCACATAGCGGTTTTGACTGTCGTTAACTGTATAGTCTTCTAACTGGCGCATCTCAGCGAGTAAAAAAAGTTGATTGATTTCAGACCAAGAACGCTCTGGTGGATGACAATAAAGCTGAAGTGCACGCAACATAGTGCTGGTTGTATCAGTAATTGCGCGATGAATCGATATCGTGACGATTTTAGAAGGTTTATCTACCGGGGATATGTTTGCGATACTATTTGCGACGACGAGTTTATAACCTGTCGCTAAATGGGTTTGTAATGACTGACTAAGGTTAGCAATTTTTAATTGGCGTTCATTCAACGAAATAGACGTTTGCAAAAAATGCTTAGCCAGCAAAGTGCCAATCGAATAAATGTAAGGGCGTACGACTTCTAATAGTTTAAAGCGTAATAACGGATCTGCGTGTAACTGATTTAGTTCACGAATCGCTTGATACAATTGCCTTGCCGCTTCCCCTGTATTGGCCATGGGAAGGCTTTTAGCCCAGTTTGTAATACCATCAACATTAGCTTGGCAAAAAGAAAGCTGCTGCTGTGTCGGGCTGGGTATATGAAGTTTTATCGGCGTTTTTGTGCTGTCCATGCTTTCTTTTTCACCAATTAATGTAAATTAACTACGTCTATAGTCTTAATTGTAGCGGATCTTCACTGATCCATAGCAATTAAGATTAAGACTAACCTGTTTCACCCATTCCATCTAGTCATTACACTGACTGACCAACCATCATAGCGGTGTTTTACTACCTTTGCCGGGTTCTTCTCGGACAAGTTTTGGTACTAAATAACCAGATAACTTTAATAATAGCTGATCATGAAGTTTTTTGGCTTCACGTTCAGTTACCTCAAAGTGATGAGCGCCAGTAACCTTGTCTAATAAGTGCAGGTAGTAAGGTAGTACGCTTGTTTTAAATAGGGTTTTACTCAGTGCTACCTGATCTTTTACGGTATCGTTTATCCCACGTAATAAAACAGTTTGGTTCAATAATGTAATGCCAGCGCTGTGTAATTTGGATAATGCCTCAGCCAGTACGCTGTCTATCTCATGATAATGGTTGATGTGCAGTACTATGGCACAGTCGAAACGACTAGAATGTAAACTTTTAATAAATTCATCAGTAATTCGCTGCGGAATAACGACCGGCAATCGTGTATGAATACGTAACCGTTCTAGATGTGGAATTGTTTCAGCTTGCTTGATGAATTTTTCAAGCTGCTGATCATTCAGCATGAGTGGATCGCCACCACTTAAAATCAACTCTTCGATTGACGTATCAGCAGCAACATAGTCTAAGATGGCTTGCCAGTCGTTCTTGCCAACTCTGTTTTCTTGATAAGCAAAGTGGCGGCGAAAGCAGTAGCGGCAATTCACCGCGCAGCCAGTGCTTAATAGCACCAAGATACGGCCATGATATTTATGAATAAGGCCTTTTTGCAGATTGCTGTGTTTTTCAGCTAAAGGATCTTTGATGAACCCTTCTACAGACTCTAGCTCAGCACTCTGCGGCAGCACCTGTAATAACAGCGGGTCATTAGCATTGCCTTTTTCCATCTTGTCGATAAAAGGCTGAGGGACTAATAAAGGAAAATCAATACAGGCCTGTTGGCGTTGAGTGAGATTTGATACGGGAATATCGAGCTGGTTTAATAAGGTTTTAACGTCTTTAACCGCTCTCGCGAGAATTTGATTCCAGCTATCTTGAGCCTGAGTCTGACTAATATCGGTTAAAGATTCGATCACTAACGGGGTTTCGGTTATCATAGCTCTTTTTCTGGGGCAGGTTGTGCTGAACCCCATCAATAATGTTTTGTCGAGGTCACATGGCTAATTATTCTACCAGCGAATTCAAATCAGGTCTTAAAGTAATGCTGGATGGCGATCCTTGTGCCATCGTAGAAAATGAATACGTTAAACCGGGTAAGGGCCAAGCTTTTAGTCGTGTTAAATTGAAAAACCTGAAAAACGGTCGCAGCTGGGAACGTACCTTCAAATCTGGCGAGAAGTTGGAAGGTGCCGACGTAATGGACGTCGAAATGGAATACTTGTATAGCGATGGTGAATTTTGGCATTTCATGATGACGGACGGTTCTTTCGAGCAGCATCCGGCGTCAGAAGAAGCGATTAGCGAAAATAAGAACTGGCTGAAAGAACAGCAGGTTTACGAAGTAACCTTGTTTAATGGTGCTATTTTAAGCATCACGCCTCCTAACTTCATTGATCTTGAAGTGACAGAGACAGACCCAGGTCTTAAAGGTGATACCGCTCAAGGTGGTTCTAAGCCTGCAATTATGCAAACGGGCGCGATGGTTCGTGTACCACTATTCATCGAAATCGGTGAAATGTTGCGTATTGATACTCGTGTAGGTGAATACGTTAGCCGTGCTAAATAAGCACTAAGCGTTTATTAAAAAGAAGGAAGCTTAGGCTTCCTTTTTTTATGTTTAAAATAAAAGGCATCTTTTATGAACTGGAAACCCAGTGCTACTCTTGAAGCTTTGCATGCACGCGCAGAGTTGAATCGCAGCATTCGAGAATTTTTTATCGAAACCAATGCACTTGAAGTTGAGCTGCCGATTTTGAATCACGCACCCGTAGCGGATATGAATATCGTGCCTATTGAGGTGCCTGCAATAGATGACATGCCTAAGTTGTATTTGCATACCTCGCCAGAATATTCGATGAAGCGTTTATTGTGTGCCGGCAGTGGTGATATCTATGCACTAGGGAAAGTTTTTCGCGCTGGGGAAGCGGGTAGTCGCCACAACCCAGAATTTACCATGCTGGAATGGTATCGTTTAGGCATCGATCATCAAGAACTGATGCACGAAGTATGTGATTTATTAACTGAAGTATTTACCGATACGCACATTACGCTAAAAGATGAGCCAGTCTTTATCACGTATCAGCACGCAGTGATGCAATATGCCAAGCTGGACCCATTTTCTGCCAGTGATGATGAGATAAAAGCGCTAGGCATAGACTTAGCGGGTAGTGACTTACGGTTAAATCGAGATGGTTGGCTTGATATGATAATGAGCCACAAAGTTGAAAAATGTTTACCTCAAAACCAACTTGTTTTTATTTATAATTACCCCGCAAGCCAAGCCGCGTTGTCTAAATTAAATTATGATGAATCGGGGCAATTAATTTCTGAACGTTTTGAGGTTTATCTCAACGGTTTAGAGCTCGCAAATGGTTATCATGAACTCACCGATAGCGATGAGCAAAGAGCGCGTTTTGAGAAAGAATTATCCACGACTGAAAATATGAAGGATAGGCCGATTGACGAAAAATTATTAACAGCCATGTCAGATGAAGAAGGGCTGCCTGATTGTGCTGGTGTTGCCATGGGGATTGATCGAATATTAATGCTACAGCTAGGACTGAAAAAAATTGCTGAAGTGATCAGTTTTGATATTCGCAACGTATAATAAGTTTATAGGGCTAATGATTATATTTGGCGAACTTAAATTTTTATTATTAAAGACAACATACAATATAAAAACAGTATGAATACACTATTAGAGTCAACCAATATAGAATCCTGGCAACAGCAAACCTCATTTGGGCATGCCATACAGGGCTTCCATCGACAGGTTGAAAATCCTGAGCAGCGCGTACACTTTTTACACGGCACAGGGTTTTCGGCAGGTACTTTAATTCCCTTGATGCACCTTATGCCAGAATCCTGGGATTGCTATATCAGCAATATTCCTGGACATGGAGGTTCGACGTGGAATGAAGATCGAGCACCTAATTGGTTGGAAATGGCAGATGCTTTAGCGGAATCTATTCGTAAAAAAATGGATGTCGAAAATAAAGGTCCTGTGGTGGGCATTGGGCATTCATTTGGTGGGGCACTTACCTTGATTGCTGCCAGTCGTAATCCAGATCTTTTTAGTCGAATTATTTTACTCGATCCTGTGATGGTCTTGCCCGTTATGTCGATTGCTCAGTATTTTATGCGAGTAACAGGGCTTTGGAAAAAAACAGCGTCTTATAAGTCGGTGCATAATCGAAAGTATCAATGGCAAGATGCGGCTGAGATGAAGGCTGAGCTTTCTCAAAAACGCTTATATCGAAATTTTGATCCACAAGTCATGGAATACTTTGTTCACACGGCTTCTCATATTAATCAACAGGGGCAAAGAGAACTATCGTGCTCGCCACGCTGGGAAGCATCTATTTTTGCTTCTTTTCCTCAAAGCTTGTGGAAATCGGTTAAAAAATTAGCGCTAAAAACTGACATCGTCATGGCCGAAAATACGTTTTTTTATGTACACCATGGTGTCGAGGCGGCCGCTAAAAAGAATACCAATATTCATTTGCATGATTTTGGGCGTGGTCATTGCTTTCCTATGGAGCAACCAAAAGAAACGATTGATCTTATTCTTAAAATATTAAACAAAGTCTGATTATAAAAACGTTATTTAGCCAATAGCTGCAGCAATGTCATTGAACCTTTTGCGAAATCAATCGGATAATCAAGATCGTATAACGTATGAACGCCAATGGCCAAACTGAGGAGTATTGATGCCAATTGCCGAGCATCAACCTGTTGATTAAGCTGCTGCTTCTCTTGGCTTTGTTTTACATTTTGGGTTAAGCGCTGAATGCTATCAGTGATCAGATCAAGGTAGCATTTTTTTATGGCGTCGCTTCGAGCGCAAGCTGCTAATAACTGATGAGGACGTAAGCCAGCTTCTTGAGAAATTGGATAAGTGCCCGACATCATTTCACTTAAAAAACGCTGCACCATCGTCATTAAATCTTCTGCTTTGCCATCGGCCTGTGGGCGAAAAATAGAGTTCAACCAGAGCTCGCCGTTAACCGTCATTACTTCCAGGGTCAGTTCGTCACGGTTTTTGAAATGCACATAAAAGGCGCCTCGGGTATACCCTGCATGGGCACATAATTCATCCAAGCTGACATCAATGCCTTTCTTTGGCATCAGATCCATTGCTGATTTTATTAAGGCTTCACGGCTTGCTTGCTTCGCTTCTGCGCGGCTAGTTTTAGGCATATTATCGCTATTGAGATTGTTTGAGTAAGCATTGTAAAGGAGTTCTTATCTTATTGACATACGATTTCGTATGTGGATTAATGTTTTGCATACGAGGTCGTATGTCAAAAATAATAATCAATACAAAGGCCGATCAATGAATCAATCAGATATATCCTTAAAGCAACATAAAGATCGCCTACTAGCGCATCACGATGTCATTATTATAGGGTCAGGCTTCAGTGGCATTGGCGCTGGCATGCGATTAGTTCAAGAGGGTATTCAGGATTTTTTGATTCTTGAAAAGCACGAAAACTTAGGTGGCACTTGGCGAGATAATACTTACCCTGGCTGCGAGTGCGACGTCCCGTCTGCGTTGTATTCTTATTCTTTTGCACAAAATAAAGACTGGAGCAAAATCTTTGCAGGCCAAGAAGAGATTTTGGCTTATACCCAAAATTCGGCACAAAAATTCGGCATTCTTCCTTTTGTTAATTTTGGCATTAATGTTCAAAATATTGAGTGGCAAGAAGCGGAGCAAGTCTGGTTAGTATTTACCGATAAAGGAAGGTATCAGGCGAATAAAGTTATTTCGTGTGTTGGTTATTTGCATGAACCTATCATGCCAAAAATTCCTGGGTTAGCGCATTTTGAAGGAGAAGTCTTTCACTCTTCGCGTTGGGATCATACTGTAGATTTAACCGATAAACGCATTGCCGTGATTGGTACGGGTGCTTCGGCGATACAGTTTATTCCTAAAATTCAGCCTTTAGCCAAAGAACTGATCGCCTTTCAACGTACGCCGCAATGGATACTGCCTAAGCCCGATATTAGCATTAACACATTTTTTCGGGGTGTATTTCATTTACCTTTTACTTTAAATGTTTTTAGAAAGTCGTTGTATTTAGCGATGGAAATCTTTGGCTTAGGTTTTAGACATCCTAGGTTATTAAAGCGCTTGCAAGGCTTGGCTAAGTGGCACATCAATCGCAATATTAAAGACGATAAGTTAAAGAAAAAAATAACCCCTGATTACACCATGGGTTGTAAGCGTGTTTTATTAAGCAATCATTATTATCAAGCACTCGCCCAAGATAATGTCGAAGTCATTGCTAGCGGTGTAGAAAAAATAGAAGGTAATACTATTATTGCGAGTAATGGTGAACGTTGTGAAGCGGATGTTATTATTTTAGGTACTGGTTTTCATGTTGCAGACGTGCCGATTGCTAAGCATGTAAAAGGCAATAGTGGCAAAACAATGGATGAAATATGGCAAGGCAGTCCAGAAGCTTATCGCGGAACCACCATTACGGATTTTCCGAATTTCTTTTTAATTCTAGGGCCAAATTTAGCCATTGGTCACAACTCGGCGTTTATCATTATTGAAGCTCAATTGAATTATGTTATGGATGCATTAACAGAAATGCGGAATAACAATATTTCACGCTTAGAAGTCAGTAGCCAAGCTCAGCAAGCGTACAATGAAAAAGTACAAAAAGATTTACAATCTACGGTGTGGAATACCGGTGGCTGTACCAGTTATTACATTGATGAAAATGGTAAAAATAGTATCGGCTTTCCGTGGAGCACTCTCCGCTTAAGAAAAATGTTAGCCCGCTTTGATGAGCAGGCGTATACGCTTGATAAAAATAAATAATAAAAATGAGCGATCTTATGAAATCAATTCAACCAAAGCGCGCTTTAGTTTTAGGCTGTGGTGCTGTCGCAGGTGCTGCTTGGATGATACCTGCGTTAGCACAGGTGCGTGAGCAATTAAGCTGGCAGCCAGAAGACGCCGATATCTTTGTCGGTACATCGGTTGGTGCAGTACTTGTTAGTTTACTTGCAGGAGGGGTTACCCTAGATCAGCTGATGGCTTCTCAGCAAGGCGATTACCAGCACATCTGGAATCATGATAAAGATTCAGGTCCTTGGTATCCGCCATTACCGCGCTTTAATTTTACGGCAAAAGATCTATATACAAAAATGCGCTTAGGAGAATTACACTCTTTAACGGGTTGGGTTGGTTTGTTACCGCAAGGTCGATTGGATATGAGTGCGTTTATTAAGCTTATTGATCGTATAAAAGCCAAAGAAGGTCAACATCATAATTGGGTTAATCATCGAAACTGCTGGCTGATTGCGGTTGATAATAAAAGCGGAGTACGTAAAGCATTTGGCCGAGAACCAACCGAATTAAATACAGTCGACTTAAGCCAAGCGGTATGCGCGTCTTACGGCGTACCTGGCTGGTGTCCGCCTGTAGAAATAAATGGGCGAACGTATATTGATGGTGGCATTGTATCGCCATGTTCTGCCGACTTATTAGTCGATACCGATGTTGATGAAGTTATAATGTTAGTGCCTATGGCATCAACAATGCCTGATGCGCCTAGTTCGTTGCTGAAAAAAATAGAACGAAAAGTGCGAAGAATAATGACCTCGATTGTTGATGAAGAAGTCGCGTTGCTTAAAGCGGCGGGTAAAAAAGTTGTGCGCATTGAACCAACAGCTGAAGACTTAGACGCTTTTGGTTATAATATGATGGACCCCAGACGACGTGCACTTGTTTATGCAAGATCGCAAAAAACAAGCTCTCAAAATGTAAGAGAAGCCATACTGAAAGGGCTCAACGTTTAAATACCTTCTTTTATATCGGATACAACACATCAATGAGCGACCCTAACGTTACTATCGGTCTTACTAATCCTAAAAGCCCAACCAATGTCGGCGCTATTTTCAGAGCCGCTGGCTGTTTTCAAGCCGATAGCATTATTTACACAGGAGATCGTTACGATCGAGGTGCTGCTTACTGCACAGATACTCAGAACCTCAGTAAAAGTATTCCATTAACACGAGTAGACTGTTTATTAGAGAGCGCGCCAGAGAATGCCAAAATTGTGGTGATTGAGCTCGCAGAAAACGCGATATCGCTTGCGGACTTTAAGCATCCCGAAAATGCTTTCTATGTGTTTGGGCCAGAAGATGGTTCGGTTAAACAGAAGGTACTTAATCAAGCAGACAGTGTTGTGTATATTCCAACAAAAGGCAGTTTGAATCTTGCCGCGACCGTGAATGTGGTTTTGTATGATCGTTTAGCAAAATCAACTCAATGCGAAGAAGGCAATGAGTTGATTCGTGAAAGCCGCGATGTCAATAATCGCTTAAAAGTAAAAAGCTAGCTTATTCTAAATCACTTGCCTGAATGCCTTTCAGTAGCTTACCTAAAATATCAGCCCCCGTAATAATGCGTGGCTGATCGCCCCAAATTAATACAGCGTCATAATCGATTGCGGCATCTTCCTCTTTGGAAGATGTTGGTAACGATTTTAAGTGTTTAATCACTTCGCCAATGGTCTTATCGGTATCGCGGATAACTAATGGTCTGCGACAGAACTGATAAATATCGTAAGGCGTCTTTTTGTCGAGAAGGGCAGCACGTAATGCGGCATCCGCATCCAATAATAAAAGAGGGTTGCCTTCTTCATCGGCCAATACTACCCAATGGTGACCACTGGCATTTACTTGCTGTAAAAAGGGGTCGTCGACATCGCGAGTGACTTCAGGAATTAATGGTAAATCGACCTTGGTCGGTAAGCGAATGATGGAATTAGCATCAACAAGCTCACCTTCTTCCGTCACTTTTATTTTATCAATCATTAAAAAGTTAAGGGCACCACGGCCTTCAATGACATCAATTTCAGACTCTTCGGCATCCATATGGGCATGAATCATTGAAACCAGTTCGCGTTCACGAAGGTAGTCTATGCCTTCTTTACCCAACCATTTATCAAGAACAATCGCGCAAGGTCGGGCAACGGGTGCTAACACAAATTGATAGAATTTAAGCACGGGGGTTAATAGCGAAGCCATACGTAACGCATTACGTGAAAAATAGGCTTGAGGCAGAATTTCACCAAAAATCGTAATAAAAATTGTTGAGAAAGCAAAGGCGGCAATACCGGCTAATGCTGAATCTGATAACAAAGTGAGTAATACATTGATGCTCACATTGCCCCATAGGATGGTTGTTAATAAGTAGTTCGAATCTTTTCGAGCTTCGAGTACTTTTCCTGCGGCAACATTACCTTGCTTCATCTCTACTTCAAGCTGCAATCGGCTCAGCGAGAAAAAAGCGAGGTTTAATCCAGAGAACATCGCGGACTGTGATATGCAAAAAATAATGCCTATCCACAGCAGTGTATCAACGGTGAAAAAATCCATTACAAACATTTCCTAATGTTTTATGAGAGAAGAGCATCGTACCCTTATTTATATTTGAATACGCTATGGTTTTTGTGACTAAAAGCACTCATGCCAAGATTTATAGCGATTTGTGTATAATAGGTCGCTTACTCATAGCACAGTGAAGATTGATGTCGATAAAAAAGATGTTTACGAAACCTCCAATTACTAACCTGTTCATTCGAGTCTCTAAGTCAGGTTTTTACCAAGGCTTCAGTACAAATGTGACCATTACGGCTAAATTATTAGTCGGCGCTTTAATTCTCTGGGCAATCGCCTTTCCCGACAATGCTGCTTCTGTTCTAGGGCAGCTGAATAGTTTTATCTTAGAAGTTTTTAACTATTGGTATATTTATGCCATGGCCTTCTTTGTCATTCTTTGTTTTGCGCTAGCGCTTTGGCCCAATGTAGGCAAGCTGCGTTTGGGTACCGATGACGACGTGCCAGAATTCTCAAGGTTTTCATGGTTTTCGATGATGTTTGGTGCGGGTATTGGTATCGGTATGCTGACTTTTGCCGCCGCAGAACCTATGTATCATTTTGCTAAGAGCCCTGGCTCTATTCTCGGCATAACAGAAGCTGGCACGGTTGGTAATGTTCGTGACGCCTATATCTGGTCGTTTACCCATTGGGGCTTTGCTGCTTGGGGCTGTTATTCTGTGGTTGGCTTGTCATTAGGATTTTATGCTTATCGTCGAGGCTTACCACTAACCATTCGTTCTTCGTTAGCCCCTTTGTTTGGCGAAAAGCTTTCAGGAAAAATTGGACATTCAATTGATGTTATTGCAGTCGTGGCGACGGTGCTAGGGGTTGCGCAAACATTAGGTTATGGTGTTGAACAGTTCATTTCTGGTTTATCCAAACTTGGTATTGGTGACTGGTTATTCACAATAGATGCTGATGGTAATAGATCAACGTCGACAGCAGGTGTTCTTACCGCCTTGTTAGTGATTATGGGGGGCTCAACACTCTCGGCTTTATCAGGGGTTGGTAAAGGCATTAAGTGGTTATCTAACTTTAATATGGCGCTGACCTTTTTCATTCTATTTTTCTTCTTAGTATTTGGCTCAACCTTTTTTGGTCTTAGTAACTTTTTTGTGGGCATTTGGGATTATCTCCTTACCGTCCCTAAAAGTATGGTGACGGTTTGGACCGCGGATGGCACCGCGACGGGGGATGCACTGGCCAGTTGGCAGGGAGCTTGGACTATCTTTTATTGGGCTTGGTGGATTGCCTTCGCTCCTTTTGTCGGGCTATTTTTAGCGCGTATTTCAAAAGGTCGAACCATTCGTGAATTTGTTCTTGGTGGCATGATTGCGCCTTCGTTAATGTGTTTCATCTGGTTTTCATTAGTAGGAGGAACGGCGATTGATTTAGAAGTCTCTGGCATCGCAAACGGCATTATTACTAATGCCCCCTTGTCAGATAAATTGTTCGTTATGTTGGGGGTGATGTTGAGTGAGAACTTGGCTTATATCATGTCGTTCATCGTTGTTATTTTGCTCTTAACTTACTTAATTACATCGGCAGACAGTGCGGTATTAATCATTAATACAATCAATGCAGGTGGTGATGAAGGACCGAAAGCTCGCCCTCATATATTATTTTGGGGAGCTGCATTAGCATTGGTTGTTGGTGGATTAATTATTGCGGGTGGCTTAAGTGCGATTCAAACAGCGATGATTATTGGGGCTTTGCCGTTTAGTTTGGTGATGGTCTTAATGGGAATTTCTTTGATAATTGCGATTTATAGCGATCTAGAAAGAGATAAGCAAGGATTCCAAACGGTATTCCCAGAAGACTACGATGGCGAAGCTGCCAATGAAAAATTGCTATAATCATTGTCGATAAACCAGCAGCAGAGCAAGCTAATAAAATGAATTCTTATTATGCTTGCTTTGCTAGATATCGATCGAGAGCATTCGCAAACGTCTGCTTATCTTTCGCACTCATGGCGGCTTGACCACTGCTATGCTCTCCGGAGCTGCGCATGGTGTCCATGAAATCGCGCATGTTGAGCTTTTGTTTGATATTGGTTTTATCAAAGATGTCGCCACGAGCGGTAATGACCTGCGCTTCTTTTTCGATTAACTCGGCGGCTAAAGGAATATCCGAAGTAATGACCAGATCGCCTTTATTTACCTGCTCAACAATATAATCATCAGCCACATCGAATCCTGAGGCTACTTGAATACTGCTGATCCACTTTGAAGGAGGCACTTTGATGTAGTGATTGGCAACTAAAATAAGAGGCAGTTCTTTGCGATTAGCCGCTTTAAATAACGTTTCTTTTATCGCGTTTGGGCAGGCATCTGCGTCGACCCAGATAGTATTTTTATTCATGATGTTTGCTCTAACAACTGTAGGCTTTCTTCAGCGAAGCCGGTACCTGCTTCGACGTAGTAGTTAAATACGTTATCAATGCCCATCGCCATTAACTTTTTGCGCTCGTCTTCGTAACGGGCAATGGCAGCAATGTGGCCTTTGTAGCCGCGCATTTTTAGCTGTGTTGTGATGTCGATAATATCGTTTACCGCCGGCATGGCCAGCATGATCAGCTTAATGTGCCACAGTTCACGGGTTTCCCAAAAATCAGCATCTTCAGCATCCCCAAGAATAACGTGTCTTCCTATTTCACGATGGCGGCGTACTTTATCAATGTCTGATTCAACCCCCCATACTTTGTCATCCAGCTGTGCATGCAATACGTCATAAGAACTGCAACCAACACGGCCCATACCAATGATTAAAATTTCGGCGCTTTTGAGCTGTTCTTGATATTCAGGTATAGGCTGAGTGCGTTCAAAATGCTTAACCCAGTTTCTAGCATAAGCGTAAACTGTGTGTGCGTAGTCGTAGAAGATACTGGTGAATACGAAGGAAATACTGACCGCTAAAGCAATGATGACCAACCAGTCTTGGTTAAGCCAGCCATTCTTCACACACAGTGCTGCGACGATTAATCCAAATTCACTGTAGTTGGTTAATACCATGCTGCCTAAAAACATATTACGACCAGCTACACCAATGGCGGCGAGTATGTGGAATAGTAAGACGCCTTTAATAATGAGAATAAAGCTGACCACGGCTAAGGCGGGAATCATTTCAATCGTCGGTAAGGCGGTAAAACCAATCGACAAGAAAAAGCCAATGAGGAATATGTCTTTAAAGCTTAATAGTGACTTTGCGAGCTCAGAAGACTTGATATGAGGGCTCAATAACAATCCCATGACCAGAGCGCCGAGATCACCTTTCATATTGACCAATTGGAATAATTCATAGCCGCCCATGGCGAAGAAAATGCCGATTAAAGGCAGTAGTTCACCGTGGCCTGCTTGATTCAGAATTCGCCCTATCAATGGGCGGGCTGGCCAAAGTAGCAGCAGTGCAAACGCATATATAGAAGGAATTTTACCCGTTGCGATGACTAAAAAAGCCACGGCTACGATATCTTGCATCACCAGAATGCCCACCGCGAGCTTGCCATGGCGGGCTCTCATTTCATTTTTTTCTTCTAATAACTTAACAATACAGACGGTACTACTGAAACTGAGGGCAAAACTAATTAAAGCCAAAGCCGTCCAGTCAAGATCTACAAAATAGTTAATACCTAATACTGCGATCCCTTTTAATATCAGGGTAGCGACAATGACCCAGCTAACCATATGTAAACTGGTACTTGCCCAGACGGATGTTTTTAACAGGGTATGAAAGTTTATCTTTAAACCAATGGTGAATAGCATCAAGGTGATGCCAATATTGGCAAGAGTTTCTAAGTTTTCGTGGGGCTCTACACCATAAGCGTGTAAGCCAAAACCCGCCGCTAAATAGCCAATTAAAGGGGGAAGATTAATTTGCTTAGCTGCAAAGCCACAAATAAAGGCAATTAGAATCCAGAGGAAATCCATTAACAAAAAACTCAAATATTAAGTGATAATAAATAGCAGTGTAGCACGTTGAACCAGAGTTCTAGAAAGTGATGGGGCAAACTATCGCTACATAAGACAGGTCACTTTCGTGTAATACCAACCTGCTTTATATTAACGAATATGACAACGCTGATGCAAAGCCGTTTATAGCCCTGTATTATGCGCGGCATTAAATAAATATGACCATCAATCATTAACACAGAATTGAAACATGACGAATCCAGCCAAGCCAAATACTAACCGCTTATTGCAACAATCTCATACCAATATGCCTATGGGTGTTGCCGATAGCTATCGCTATTGGGGTGAAGACAATACGGTATTCGTTAAAAGCAGCGAAGGCTGCACGATCACGGATGCGGACGATCAACAGTTTGTTGATTTTCGTTTGGCTTATGGCCCAATTATCTTGGGTTACCGAGATGGGCGTGTTGATCAGGAAGTCATTAAGGCGATTACTGAACGTGGCACAATCTCAGGCTTTTCTACTGATTTAGATTCAGAAGTAGTTGAGCTGGTTAAGCAGATGTGTCCAAACATCGAAAAGATGCGCTTCGCTAATTCAGGCACCGAGGCAGTATTAGGGGCAGTGCGTACCGCACGGGGCTTTACTGGGCGTAATAAAATCGTCGTTGTCGAAGGTGGATTCCACGGTCTGTATGACGAAATGATGTGGAAGTCGGATGTGGATAACTGGGATGCAGAATCAGGTAAAGCGCCTGAAATTGCCTCTTTTGGCATAGGCATTCCAGAAGCCAGTCGCGAGCACTTAGAAACAGTACCGCTAAACAGCTTTGAAGCCATCGATGAAGTATTTGCTCGCGTAGGTGATGATATTGCCGCCATCGTGATTGAGCCGATTTTAGGCAACTGCGGCAGTATTGCATCTAGCCAAGAATACATGCAGAAGCTACGTGACATGTGTGATGCCAATGGCACCTTGTTGATTATGGATGAAGTGAAGACGGGTTTCCGTGTTGCTAAAGGTGGCGCACAAGAGCTGTATGGCATTAAGGCTGATTTAACGACTTACGCTAAAGCGATGGGTAATGGTTATCCTGTGGCCGCGTTTGGTGGCCGTGCCGATGTGATGGATGTGATTAGTTTTAGTAAAAAAGGGGTGACTCATGGCGGCACGTATACCGCAAACATGATCGCGTTAAGCGCAGCGAAAGCGACCCTAACGATTTTGAATGAAAGCAACGCTTATGAAACGATTAATAAAGCGGGCGCGGATATTCAGCAGGTATTAAGCCGTGTATTTACTAAGCATGGTATTGAACATCGCTTTGCCGGACCTGACTCTATGTTTGGCATTCATTTTGGTGACCTGGTACCGACGAATTACCGTGATTGGAAACAAACCGATAGTGAGTTGTATACGGAGTTTGCGATGAACTTAATTAAGCACGGCATTATGCTTGAGCCTGACTCTCGTGAGCCTTGGTTCATCTGTGAGTCACACAAAAATGTCGACTTGGCTTGGTTAGAAGAGATTGCAGATCGTTCTATGGCGGAAGCCCTCGCAAAATAACCGATTGTTTAAGGTGCTGATTCTGCAAGGTACCGGTACGACGTATAGATGAGTTGAGAGGGAATCTTTAACTCATCTATTTTGCCTGTTCATTTGACCTGATTATCTTGATTGCAGATTAATACTTATGTTCTAAATCTGTGATCAAGTGCGTTGTTTGTATACTCGCCGCTTCCATATTATCTAAAGCGCTAATCATCTGCTTTATATCCCCCGCTTTAAAATAATTTAACGCTTGATGACCAGATTCATGCACCTTCTGGTGTGGCACCTCTAAGTTATTATAGGCACTTGATGATGTATAGCTTTGAGAATGCTGACCTTCGTAGTACCAAGTTCCGAGTCTGCATTGGGTATGTGAGGTGAAGTCATGATTCTCTTTATGCGTTAACTCGATAATGTTTTTATACACATCGGTTTTCCATGAAACATGATCCAGTTTTACCGACTGTAAAAAAGAGACATGGCTGGTTTTTTTAAGAGAATTGAACATTTCTTTCGCTGCATCAGAAACAACAATAACAACATCGTTAATTGAACTGGATAGCTCGGTTGCTTTTGCTGTTTCAATTTGCTGATTTGAAATTTCTTTGGTCGCTAGCTCGGTTTGAGTTTTGATGGTAGTGGTTAAGTTAGTGATTTGCTCTGAAGCATCGGCAGAACGTGCTGCAAGTGCTCGAACCTCATCAGCAACTACCGCAAAACCACGGCCTTGCTCTCCAGCTCGCGCTGCTTCAATAGCCGCATTTAATGCGAGCAAATTAGTTTGTGCAGCAATGTCTTGAATTTGCGAGACAAAGGTTTCGATTTTAACCGTTGTACTTGATAAAAGTTCAACGGTACTCGCGATGCTCCCCATTTGTTGATTTAGACCAGCCAACGTTGTCGTGCAATCTTCTGCTAGCGAATGAATTTCTGAAAAGCTGGTCATTGAGCCAGAGATGCGGTCTTTTTCATTGGCTGACTCACTGGCTGATTCCGCAATGGAATAGCGGATATCATTCAGAATATCTTGAGACTGGATGTACTTAGAAAACAACAGAGCCTTAAGATCAGACTTGTCTTTTTCTAGCGCTTGCATTTCGTCATGCTTAGAATTAATCGAATCTTTATTCGCTAAGTCTTCTAATAATGAAGCTTTCTCTGCTTCTAATGTGGCGATTTGTTTTAAGAGACGAGAGTGTTGAGATGCGTTATGAAAAATAGGCATAAATAAGCGACTTGACCCGTTACTGTAATTGATCTTTACAGCTTAGTTCATATTTTATCTTTATTTATCAAATACCTATTTTTCTTATCGAATAAGGGTTTCTTTTTTATCCAGCGGTATTTCGTGCTTTTTATTTTTGCTGTTCAATCAGTTGAGCATTCATGGTCACAATACGACGAGCTAAGTTTTCAATAAGATTAACAGCCGCTCTGGGCTGAGCTTCAATCAAATGAACAAAATCTGCTTGTGGCACGGCCATAATAGTACACGCGGTACGTGCTTGGACGGTTGCCGAACGCTTTTCACCTGTAAATACGGCCATGGCACCAAAGACTTCATCTTTAGCCACATCACCGACTTTTACACCGTTGGAATACACATCGGCTTCACCACTAATAATGGTATAAACATGTTCGGCTTCATCACCTTCTTTAATAATGACATCGCCAGCATGAATATTCTGAAACCCTGCGGTAGGGCGTACCTGCTTTTCTGTCAGCTCGGTTAGGCGTTGCACCAACATAGTATTCTGGCATAGCAAATAATGGCTCCAATAATGCTGGCGGCGTTTATCGCTATAAATGTGGCGTAAGAGTGCATCTCGATCAATCAGTTGTAATTGCACAAACTCATCGGCTCGTAATACAGGAAAAGGCAAGCCAAAGGACTGAGAAAAACCGATTAAATCGCCTTCATCAAAGCTAACCATGTCTTGGCCATTGCTACTTAGATGAAGCATACCGTCAGTAATTAAGAAAACTTTGTTGTTATCAAAATGCTGATAAATATCGTCAATTCCCTCTAAAGATAGAGGCTCGCTATCTAATGGGAAGCCGTCTAGCAAGCCTTTTGTTAGCTCTTGCATGCGTGCACTTAGTTTTTCTATGTCCTCATGGGGTTTACCCGATAGGTACATACAATACTCCAACTATCTCATTATTTGGTATAGATGAAAGATACCGATAAATACTCAAGCTTTAAAGACAAATCTAACATTTAGTGTAAATATGTCGTAAGCGAGTTCCCATCGATACTGATAGATGAATTTCGTCAGGCTTAAGCTCAATAGGGAAGTAACAGCCACTGATTTTTGCATCGGCTAAGGATGCCCCGTTGAGGTTGCAGCCTCTGAAATCGATACCGCGTAAATCGGCTCCGCGAAAATAGGTATCTTCTAGATTCATGCCTTTTATAATGAGGTTACGCAGGTCTAATCCTCGAAGGTCACAGCCGGATAAATCGCAGTGTTGGCCCGCCTCTCTGGCTTCGTTGAAACCTGATACATCATCATTTCTGAGCAGCTGATAGAGAGGGTCGTCACTGATTTTAGGGCCATTCATTGCTATATCCTTCAGGCTTGTTACATTGCGAGCGTACATCAATTTAGTATAGACCTTAAAACAGACCTTAAAACAGCAATTATTTGATGAGTACAGTAAGTCAGCATGGCTTTTTATTAACCAGTCGCTGGTATGAAGCCGAACAGACGACAGCGCTAGAGTTTTGGTTTGCTAGTCAAGCAGGGCCTCTTCGTGTCTGTATAGAACAGCCTTCCGTATGCTTTATTCCTCTGCAGGATCAAGAAAGAGCCATGAGGCTTGCCCATGCCGATGGCTTAGCGCTTACGTGCCGAACGGTAGAGCTTAGGTCTTTTAGTTCAAAGCCGCTGGTTGCTTGTTATCTACGCCAGCAAGATATTTATCGTTTTAATTATTTATTAAACGATTGGGACATTATGGTATGGGAGTATGACCTTAGACCAACAGATCGATACTTGATGGAACGTTTTATCCGTGGCGGAGCAGAAATCCTGGGCTCTTGGCAGCAAGAAAATGATTTTTTATCTTGTCAGCAGGGACGTATGAAACCCAGCAATCTAGCCATTGAATATGCGGATTTGAGTCTCTTGTCGGTGGATATCGAAACCTCTTTTCCGAAGCGGGGCCAGCCGGATCGATTATTTTCAATTGCGTTAGCAGGCGATGTATTTGTAGAAGATAAAAACAGATTGCGCCAAAAGCAGCGAGTGAAGAAAATTTGGATGATGGGTGATGATTGCAGCCCTAAGGCCGACCACTGCCAATACATTGAAACCGAGTCGCAGCTGCTGGAAGCTTTTTTTAATGAAATAAAAATACTCGACCCCGATGTCATTATCGGTTGGAATTTTATTCAATTCGATATGGATTTTATTCAGCGCAAGTGTGATGAATTAAAAGTGCCTTTTATATTAGGGCGAAATGCGCAAGAAGTCAGTTGGCGTCATGACCAAAGTCGAGCAGCCAGAAGTTATGTTCACGTCCCCGGTCGTTGCATTATTGATGGTATTGAAATGTTACGCCAAGCTCAGTACCAATTTGAAAGTTTTGCGTTAGATAATGTTGCAGAAGAACTGCTAGGGCGTAAAAAACTTTTATCAGGGACTTTTAATCATAAAGATTATAATCATGAAATTGAATATCTATTTGACCATGATAAACCCGCCTTGGCTGCGTATAACTTAGAAGACTGTCTCTTAGTATTGGATATTTTTCATAAAACGGAGTTGATGGAGTTTGCAATTCAGCGCTCAAGTTTAACTGGGTTGTTGCTTGATCGTATGGGGGGATCGGTTGCCAGTTTCGAAAATTTATATTTACCACTGTTGCATCGTTCAGGCTATGTTGCCCCCAATTATGGAGAAGGATTTTCTGATATAAAAAGCCCAGGCGGATTTGTTATGGATTCATGCCCTGGGTTGTACGACAGTATTTTAGTGCTCGATTTTAAAAGTCTTTATCCGTCAATTATGCGTACTTTTAAGATAGATCCTATGGGACTTATTGAAGGCCTAAAAGCACAAGGTTCGGAATCTTCTTTGCCGGTTATCAAAGGATTTAATGGCGGTTATTTTGATCGTGAAAAACATTGCCTACCTGATTTAATTACCATGCTCGGTGAGCAGCGAGATCAAGCAAAGAAAGATAAAAATCATCATTTAGCTCAAGCTATAAAAATTATCATGAGTTCTTTTTATGGCGTTCTTGGTAGTGATGGCTGTCGTTTTTTTGATATGCGCCTATCAAGTTCTATCACTCAACGCAGCCATGAAATCATTCAACGCTCTGCGCAATGGATTAAAAGTCAAGGCTATGAAGTTATTTATGGTGATACAGATTCCGTATTTGTGTGGTTAAAAGAAAAGAAAACCCAGCCGCAAGCTGATGATATAGGGAAAAAGCTAAGCCATGACTTAAATTGCTGGTGGCAGTTGAAAATACAGCAAGAACACCAGTTAGACAGTCAATTAGAAATAGAATATGAAACCCATTATCAGCGCTTTTTTATGCCATCCATTCGTGGTGCAGAAACGGGCAGTAAAAAACGCTATGCTGGGACCGTCCATTCAAAAACAGTTAAGGGGGAAAAGGCAGGTGCTGAAAAAGTAGAAACTGTTTTTAAAGGACTCGAAGCAGTACGCAGTGATTGGACGCCTTTTGCAAGGCAGTTTCAGAAACAGTTATTTCAACGTATTTTTTCAGAGCAACCTTTTCAACAATGGATGAAAGATGAAGTTGTTGATTTGATGCAAGGAAGAAAAGATTCTCAGCTGATTTACAGAAAGCGCTTGCGTCAACCACTGAGTGAATATCAACGAAACATACCGCCTCATGCCAAAGCTGCTAGCGTACTAGAGTTATGGCGGCAGCAACAAGGGTTGCCGCCGCTGTATCAAGATAGGGGTGGGTGGATTCAATATCTGATGACAACCAGTGGACCACAGCCAATAGAAGTTTATGAAAGCTTAATGTTAGGTTCTCAAAGAGGTTTGCAAATAGATTATCAACATTATTTCGAAAAACAGATTGCTCCAGTATGTGACGGTTTACTCGCATTGTATGATACGAGCTTTGCTGAAATATGCGGACAACAAATGAATCTGTTTTAATTTTTTAGAAACTGAAGCTTTTATGATTAAGCTCCAGTTGCTATTAATCAATTGCTATTAAAAAAACATTAGTCTCCGTCACTGAAATTAAGACCTAAATTAATATTCAACGCATCGGGAATATCGCGTTTAAAGTTACCATCTAATGTCGCGGCAGCGGCTTTCGTATCTGTTATATTCTGTTCTTCAATGGCAGTACGCAGTGTCTCGATATGGGTATTGATGTTTTCAACGGTTTGCTCAAAGCGGTTATTCATCATGATTGCATTGATGCTGATACTGGTTGATTTAGCACCGTTCAATAATTCTTCGGTAGTTTTTAGTGAATGCTCAAGCGCAAGCCAAGTAGAAGATGATAATTGAGCAACATTACTGGTGATATTTCGTTTTGCTAAATAATCATAAAACTCCTGTAAAGAGACCATGATTTTCTTGATAGCAGATTCCCCTGCTTCATCATCAAAGATTTCTTCTAGCTGGTTATTTACCACAAGGTTACGATAGCTTTTGCCAGTATTGCGATAGTTAGTTGTCCATCCTTGATGAACGTCGTCTGCGCGACTCAATAATTTATTACCAATGTCTAGCAGCAGCTGGCATTTGCGTGAATTATTATTGAATTCAGCAATGATATCAGCGGATGCTAAGGATTGATTTTCGGCATCTTCAAATATAAGAACTTCTAGCGCTAATAAACCAACACCACTAGCGCCTATTCTCGATAATGTTAAGTTGTATTCCGCTTCAGTATTGCTCGCAATTAACGTATCAATATTATTTCGAACGGTATCGGTAGCATTATTTCCGCGCTGGCGATGATAATCAATAAAAAGGTAGGTAGGTAGAATTTCACTATTGATCATGGGCCCAAAGCGATAAGGTAGCAGTTCAAACCACGCAAGATTGGTTGTAATCCATTGCGTTTTTAGCGTCATTAAATTCTCTTCGGTAGTATTACTCGCCGCACAAAAAAGTTGGCTCTTATCAACTAAAGCCTTGCTCTGTTCTCTGAAACGTTGAGCGGCGGGAATGATTGTATTATCAATCACTTCTGTTGCCGCAATATTGAGTTCGCTATCTTTTGAACTTAGCGATGAGCTCGAACCTCCGCAGGCGGTCAGTAATAAGCTTGTTGCTAACGCGGCTATTAAGTATTTGGATGAAATTAAAAAATTGGTCATTTATAAAACCTAATGAAATTGATTATGTGCGTTTGTATGAAATAGAAATCATATGATTATCCCAGCTTTTTTTGGGGAAATTCAAACTTCTTTCTTTATCTATTTTGAGTGAGTAGGCATTAATTTGGCGAACTTTACCTGAGGAACTTGATAAGATGAAGTATTGATTATCTTGGCTGATGGCTAAACCGCAGACATCATGAAATACATGGTAGCCTTGTAAGCTTAAGTCATCTAAGTGCCAAAACATGACAAGATCACCTTTAGGGCTAGTAAAGGCTGCAAGGCGAGTATCGTTATGTATGGCGACACTGCCCATATAGTCATTCAGCTTAACCATCAACGCTTCGGGCGCATTCAAGACGGTGAGTGATTGGTTGGGTTTATGAATAGCCGCTAATGAAACTAA
>CAWVSY010000026.1:0-48225 GCA_963933055.1 uncultured Oleispira sp. | reverse complement strand
TTCAGATTTAAGATAGTAAATATAATAACAAAAAACCCAGCACTAGGCTGGGTTTGATGAACAAATCATGATTTTAGTCAGTGCTTAAATATTCAAACATCACAACCTGACTTCAAAGGTCTTATTTGTTTCTATACCACCAGCAGCACGATTTATTGCTCGAACTTTGATATTACCATTTCTCAATGCATACGCCGCTCTAATATCTTCTTCTTCGCTTATTGCTGTCTCAGCATAATTAGCCGCTTCATCGAAAATCGTTTTATTTGCAGCTAACTCAGCAGCAGCAGCCTGCCTATTAGTACCTGCAACTATAAGAGAGTTTTCTGCTGCTGTAAGAGCACTTCCTGCTGCTATAAAAGCATTTGTTGCTGTTTCAAGAGCATCTTCTGCTGCTGCAATTGCAGTATCATCTTGTGGTGAGGCTGCTTGCAAACCTGCTAACTCAGCTGCTCTATCATCTCGATCAACTTTTTTAGTATCACGATCGACTATTTTTTCAGAAACGTCTTCTTCAGCCGTTGCATAAGCTTCCACACTATTGTCATAATCTTTTTTGGATAAATCGTATGGAATTTGAGCAGCATTTCTAGCTTCAGTCGCTGCCCGAGTTTTCGCTTCGGCGTCGAGTACTGTTGAAAGGTTCACTGCACGCTCAATCTTTAAGAATATCTCACCACCACTTGAGTCCTCCGCATCTCTTAACTCACGTCCATAAATTTGGAAATAATCTGGACTAGGATTAGATGGAGCCGTGGTTGTTTTCACGTTAGTTACAGGGTCTCTGTCTATTACCGCATCACTATCAAACCTTCCAATCTTGACACCTGATGCTTCAATAATAATTACATCAGAGTCCTGAGGGCGCAGACCACAACCATCTTCAAACTTCAAAGCAACAATTTGAGATCCAGCTGAAGCATTCATCAAATAATCGGTGGTATCGATTTTAATTCTAGGATCATCAGACAACAAAGGTGTCTCGGCAAACCCTGCTATACCCTCATCAGGGTGAGCGGCTACCAATCTTGCAGTCGAGCTACTAAAGATATCACCAGGTTCAAGTTTTAAATATGCCGAGTGAGCGTATGTATTATTTGAATTTGCCACAACATCTGGTGCTTGAACAATTGAGAAGTCTGCTAATTCAAACGTCAGGCGTGTCCCTTTAATCGGAGTATTACCATTATAATCTGCAACCGAAAATTTAAGCTCCACAGATTTTTCATTATAAACATTAATACATTCTGTAATATCAAGATTTCCTGTAACTTCACCCGTCGCAGATTCAAGTTGAATATCGACATGATCTGAAGCCATAATTAACTGGATACTCTGACGAATATGCACGGGTTCAGCACAATGGCCTTGCAATCTTGCAGCGTCACTACAATTTCCACCTTGGTAAAATGTAGGCGCTTCTGTATAGCCACCATTATTGTCAAACTCAATGAGTTTTTCATAGGGGTTATTCACACTAGAAGGATTATAGCCTCCATCTTCATTAGCGTTGAGATAAGCCTCTCCCATAGGGAAAAATGATTCACCGACATCAAAACGGCCGTTTCCTTCGGTATTTGCGTCGAGCCCACCACCATCAGAAAACCCAACTTCACCTTCAGTATAAGCTAGAATAGTCACAACACCAGAACGACCACCATCCCAAGCACTATCCTCGTCAACCAGTCGATATTGGTCACACACCTCACTCATATCTCTAGCGTAAGCCAAATCTTTATCTAATGTTTTTTCACCACACTTTAGATCACTTACAGTCCCAGGCTTTCTATTAAAATAGAAACGAGAATCTGGATCATTTGTTGGGTGAACTTGATGCACAGGATCAGGTTCGCCTTCTACATCATAATATTGATTGCTTTTTTGCTTAGCTGAAGAGTCTAAATTGAAGCCCGGCAGAGGGCTAGCAGAAGTCCATTTAACAGAGCACGTTCCACCTGCTGTTTCACAATTTTTCTCTATCTTACCACCATCAGCAACAAAATTAATTTGAGTACCATCAGGAATTGGGTTTTGAAACTGATCGTTCAAATTAACCGTAACCTCAACTTCTTCTCCTAGTATATTCCAACCACGAGGATTGTAAGTATCCGCAACCATTGAGAACGATGACTGTACAGGTAGCCCTGTCGTAACACTGATACTAAAAGATTGCGTTCGGATTCTATCGTCATTGACTGGAGGAAGAAGTATGCCGTTCTCATCATATTCTTCTCTTATGATTTCTGCTCTTACTGACACTAAGCCATGAGTAGAACCAGAATTAACAAAAGCTATTGCCAAACCTTCTGCATTAGTTGTTGCTTCTATTTCACCAGTCGAATTTTCAACGCCCGATAACGTAGCGTCAACAGAAGGGTTAGATAAAGTGAAGTATACTTTTTTACCACTCGCAGGTTCATTGTATTCGTCTTTAACTAAGAAGGTCACAGCACTCACTTCTGGAAGGGCTGTAAAAGAAATACCCTTAAGTGCTATTTGTCGAGTAGTCATACCTTGATACTCAATACTATTAACAACAGCAGAGTTGATTACTAATACTGTTGATGCAACAGCCAAAGAAGAATCTGTTAGAACAACATTATTTTCAACAGCATAAAGAGTCGCATTTATTCTATCTTCTCCCGTGCAGCCATTTCCAGTATAAAAAACAGTCACCTTACCTGAAGTCGTTATCTTTTGTGTTACATTAAAAGAAGCACGACCATCAGCCACACAGGCTGAATTGAAAGCAACTGCATACTCAGCATCATCTAGTAACGTATTAGCACTACCCTTTCCGTCTACAATATTTACTGATATACCCACTGTTTGTCTTGCGGCAATAGGGCTTTCAGACAATTCAATTTTTCGTATTTCAAAATCAATGCCTTCTCCAGTACCTAACAAAGGTAGTGATGGTTCTAAGCCTTCAGCAATTTTCAGGTCCGTATCAACCGAATCTAACTCCTCTCCATCTTTATTAAATAATTTCAGCGTTATTTTTGGAGTACTACAGCTTACAGCATCAGCATTATAGCGAGTTTCAATGTTGCTACTAATATTTTGAGTAACAATACTGAAGGTCGAGTCCCCATTATTACAATCATCGCTCCACTGAACATAATAATCTGCAGATCTTAACTCTCTATTAACGTTTAGAGGATCGACGACCGTTGCATTCAACCTTGTAAAAGCCTCATCGACCAAATTGGTATTACCAGAGATATTACTAACAACGAAGTCAGCACCGCTGCCAGAACCTAACTTAGGCATTGCTGTATTAAAAGATGCACTCGCACTATCTAAAGGCGTATCAGAATCAACATCTGCACCAGCAGCGAACAGCTTAACCGTAACTTCATCACCGCCGGAACAAGTTTGGTTAAAGTAAGTATTAGTTACTTGACCCGTCGCACTCGTTATTGCATCTGAACTAAAACGGGTCGTGCCTAGGGCACACTTTGATTCAAACTTATAAATATAATCTGTACTCAATAGTGCATTATCATCTAACTCATCAACACCATTAACACCAATCACTAAGCTACCACCTGCAAGAACATAGTTAGCACTAAGATCTAGCTGACCCTCATTAAAGCCACTAGCATTGCCCGTGCCTAACTTAGGCAAAGCTCCGACACTAGCGGTTTCGCCGATCGTCAAGGTAAGTTCAGCTGAATCCAATGAAATACCTAAATCATCTTTTGCAAACAACTTCACCGTTACGATATCAGCGCCCGTACACGTATTAGCGTCATAACGTGTCACAATATTACCCGTAGACAAAAGTTGGCTATCAATACTAAACGCTGCTTCTGGACAAGTGGCACTCCACTGCGCCACATAATTAGCAGAATTGATCAGACTATTGAGATTTCCTTTATCGACTGCATTAACGGCTAATATCGTTGAAGCTTCATCAATTAGATTACTATTGCCATCAATTTTACCTGCAATAAACTCAGGGCCTGTTCCAAAACCAAGTTTGATATTAGCTAGGCTCGGACTTGGGCTACTTGGATCTGGGCTACTTGGATCTGGGCTACTTGGATCTGGGCTACTTGGATCTGGGCTACTTGGATCTTTATCGGCTGGACTACCCCCACCGCCACAAGCAGTCAAGAATAGTGTGAAAAGTAGTGTTAATATTATGGTTATGGGGTTCATCTGTTCTGCTCCAGCATAGCGGCTATCCATACTTACATTTTTTGATTGCGTAGCATAACACCTAGAGGACCGCACACGCTAGGAACAAAATGTAACACTTTCATTCAATTCTTTACCTACCTAAACGAAAAAACGCGACAAATGTCGCGTTTTTAGTCTGCAAGATAGTTACAAGCTATTTAAACTTTCAAATAATCCATAATTCCATCCGCGGCTTCACGACCTTCCCAGATTGCGGTAACAACCAAGTCAGAACCACGAACCATATCGCCACCGGCAAATACTTTTTCGTTAGTTGTTTGGAATTTGAACGTTTGCTGTTCGGGTGCAATAACACCTTTCCAGCTATTGATTTCGATACCAAAATCAGCGAACCAAGGTGCAGGGCTAGGTTGGAAGCCAAAAGCAACCAATACGGCATCAGCAGGAATAATCTCTTCTGAGCCAGCAACTACTTCAGGGCGACGACGACCATTTTCGTCAGGCTCACCCAATTCGGTAGTAACAACCTTAATACCTTCTACTTTATCTTCACCGACAATCGCGACAGGCTGACGATTGAATAGGAAGTTAACCCCTTCTTCTTTCGCATTCTGCACTTCACGTACAGAACCTGGCATATTGGCTTCGTCACGGCGATACGCACACGATACCGATTCAGCTGCTTGGCGAATCGAGGTACGATTACAATCCATTGCCGTATCACCACCGCCTAGAACGACAACTTTTTTGCCTTTCATAGAGATGAAATCCGCTTCGTCTTTTTCGAAGCCCATGTTGCGATTAACGTTGGAGATCAAGAAATCCAATGCATCATGAACACCCGGAAGATCTTCACCTGGGAAGCCGCCTTTCATGTAGTTATAAGTACCCATGCCTAAGAAAACAGCATCGTACTCATCAATAATGCTTTGGAATTCGATGTCTTTACCGATTTCAGTATTCAAACGGAACTCAACGCCCATTTCTTCGAATACTTTACGACGGTTAATCATCACTTCTTTTTCCAGTTTAAATTCTGGAATACCGAAGGTTAATAGACCACCAATTTCAGGATGACGATCGAACACAACTGGCTTAACACCGTTACGAACCAATACGTCAGCACAGCCGATTCCCGCAGGGCCTGCACCAATAATGGCAACCTTTTTATCTGTCCACTTAACGTTAGACATGTCAGGTTTCCAGCCCATCGCGAATGCCGTATCGGTGATGTATTTTTCAACATTACCAATCGTCACAGCGCCAAAGCCGTCGTTCAATGTACAAGCACCTTCACACAGACGGTCTTGTGGACAAACACGACCACAAACTTCTGGCAAAGAGTTGGTCTGATGGCTCAGCTCAACCGCTTCTAAGATGTTGCCTTCTGTTGCTAACTTCAACCAGTTAGGAATGAAGTTATGCACAGGGCACTTCCATTCGCAATAAGGATTACCACATTCCAAGCAACGGTGTGCTTGATCAGTAACCTGTTCTTGCTGGAATGGCTGATAAATTTCAACGAACTGCTCAGTACGAGCAGCCATGTGTTTCTTTACAGGGTCCTTACGGCCAACCTGTACAAACTGAAAATCGTTATTCAGACGTTCTGTCATTTCGAACCTCTCCCACTCGTCCGTAGACCTTGCCGCTAATCACAACAAGCAAGGCCAACATTTATTAAAACGCTTACTCTGGACGAGCGCGCATGTTATCTAACATCTGCTGTAAATCTGCAGCTTTTGGTTTAACTAACCAGAACTTACCAACGAAGCCATCAAAATCTTCTAAGATTTCTTGACCCCAAGCGCTGCCAGTCTCCGCGACGAATTCTGTAATCACACCACGCAAATGGTTGCGATAGCCTTCAGTAAATTCATTATTAATGCGGTTAATGTCTACCAGTTCGTGGTTGTACAGATCGACAAAGCTATTATCGAGGTCCAGTACGTAAGCGAAACCGCCTGTCATACCCGCACCAAAGTTATAGCCTGTTTTGCCAAGTACACACACCATGCCACCTGTCATGTATTCACAACAGTGATCCCCTGCGCCTTCAACAACCGCATGGGCACCGGAGTTACGAACGGCAAAACGCTCACCAGAGCGACCCGCTGCTAATAACTTACCGCCAGTAGCGCCGTATAAGCAGGTATTACCAACAATCGACGTATCTTGGGATTTAAAGCCCGATGCTTTTGGTGGGAAAACAACCAGCTTACCGCCTGTCATACCCTTACCAACGTAATCGTTAGCGTCGCCTTCAAGGCGCATTTCTAAACCGCCAGCATTCCAAACACCCCAAGACTGACCAACAGTACCGGTTAAGTTCAACTTAACAGGAGCAGTTGCCATACCTTGGTTACCGTGGCGCTTAGCAATTTCACCAGATAAACGAGCACCAACAGAACGATCGCAGTTGGTTACTTTAAAGCTAAACTCACCGCCTTTCTTAGCTTCAATAACAGCGATGGTCGCCTGTACCATTTCTTCTGCTAATAAGGCTTTATCGAACGGTTCATTACGCTCAACTTTCACCGTATGAGGCTTGTCAGCAGGAATATGATCATTCGCTAATAGCGGCGTTAAGTCTAAGTTACGCTGCTTAGAGGTTGAACCTTCGATCATTTCTAAAAGATCAGTACGGCCAACGAGCTCTTCCATTGTACGGATACCCATTTGGGCCATCCAGCTGCGAATTTCTTCAGCAACGAAGTAGAAATAGTTTTTAACCATTTCTGCAGTACCAATGTAATGCTTAGCGCGCAAATTATCATTTTGCGTTGCCACGCCTGTTGCACAGTTATTTAGGTGACAAATACGCAAGTATTTACACCCCACAGCAACCATTGGCAAGGTACCAAAACCGAAGGACTCAGCGCCTAAAATAGCGCCTTTAACAACATCTAAACCAGACTTCAAACCACCATCTGTTTGCACACGAACCTTGCCACGCAAGTCATTCGAACGCAGTGCTTGATGCGCTTCTGCCAAACCAAGCTCCCAAGGGGAACCAGCATATTTAATAGAGGTTAATGGTGAAGCCGCGGTACCACCGTCGTAACCAGAGATAGTAATCAAGTCAGCGTAAGCTTTCGCTACACCCGCTGCAATCGTACCAACACCCGGCTCCGATACTAGCTTCACAGACACTAGCGCAGTTGGGTTCACTTGCTTCAAATCGAAAATCAGCTGGGCTAAATCTTCAATAGAATAAATATCGTGATGCGGTGGTGGTGAAATCAATGTCACACCAGGAACCGAATAACGTAGCGTAGCGATTAGGTTATTAACCTTACCCCCTGGCAACTGACCACCTTCACCCGGCTTAGCGCCTTGGGCTACTTTGATCTGCAATACATCTGCGCTTGATAAGTAGTGTGGCGTTACACCAAAACGTCCAGAGGCAATTTGCTTGATCTTGGAGTTTTTATTGGTGCCATAACGCTTAGGATCTTCACCACCTTCACCTGAGTTTGAACGTCCACCCAACTCATTCATCGCTTCTGCTAATGCTTCGTGTGCTTCTGGAGAAAGAGCTCCCAAAGACATCGCCGCAGTATCAAAGCGCTTGAAAATTTCGCTAACAGGTTCAACTTCAGAGATATCAATCGCTTCAACATCTTTGCGCAACGCCAATAGATCACGAATCGTTGCGACCGGGCGATTATTCACCAAGTCAGCAAAGCGATCGTAAGCTTTTTGATCATTCTGCTGCACAGCTTGCTGAATGTTTTGGATAACATCTGGATTGTACGCATGGTATTCGCCACCGTGTACGTACTTCAATAAACCACCTTGTTCTAGTGGCTTACGAGCGATCCAAGCATTCTTTTCAACCCATTCCAAGTCTTCTTGGAAATCAGCAAAGGTTGCACCTTCAATACGGCTACTAACACCAACGAAGCATAAATCAACAATTTCTTTGCTTAAACCGATCGCTTCAAACAACTGCGAACCACGATAGGAAGCAATGGTAGAAATGCCCATTTTCGACAAGATTTTCATCAAGCCCTTACGAATACCTTTACGGAAATTCTGCTGCGATTTAAGAGGATCACCCAACAACTCTTTGCTGTTGTGCATATCTTCAAGAATATCGTAGGCCAACCATGGATAAACAGCCGTTGCACCAAAGCCAAGCAATACAGCAAAGTGATGCGCATCACGAGCAGCGCCCGTTTCAACAACAATATTCGAATCACAACGTAAGCTTTTAGCGACTAAGTGGTGATGAACAGCACCCGTCGCCATAGCGGCTGGGATTACAAGTTCACCTTGTGCAACATCACGATCACTCAGGATCAAAATCACTGCGCCATCACGAACATGCTGTTCCGCGGCGGCAGATACCGCTTCGATAGCGGCTTTCAAGCCTACTTCAGGCTTGTAAGCTAGCTTAATCGTCACGTGTTTAAACGCCGCATTACCGGTATTTTTCAAACCTTGAAATTTCAAGGGTGAAATCACAGGCGAAGTCAAAATAATACGTTCAGCGTGGTCTGGTTGCTCGTCAAAAACGTTTTTCTCTGCACCAATGCATGTCTCTAATGACATCACAATTGCTTCACGCAATGGGTCGATTGGTGGGTTTGTTACCTGAGCAAATTTCTGACGAAAAAAATCAGCAACGTGACGTACACGCTGAGACAATACTGCCATCGGCGTATCATCACCCATTGAGCCTGTCGCTTCTTGACCTGCTTCTGCCATTGGGCGCAGTACTTGATCACGTTCTTCAAAGCTTACCAATTGAAGCTTCTGATGTGCTTTTAATTGATCAGCCGTTAGCGTCTGTTCTTTTTTCAACGTTTGCAATTGCAAGCGCGATTCAATGCGAACGCTATTTTCTTTAAGCCATTTTTTATACGGTTTACGCTGCTTTAATAAATTATCAACAGCGGCTGCATCCATGATGGTGCCATTTTTAGTATCAATGGCTAAAATTTCACCCGGACCAACACGACCTTTAGAAACAACGTCTTCAGGCTTATAGCCATGAACACCCACTTCAGAGGCAACAGTAATGAAACCGTCTTTAGTAATTACCCAACGCGAAGGGCGCAAACCATTACGGTCAAGACCACAGACAGCATAGCGACCGTCGGTCAGTACTAAACCTGCTGGACCATCCCAAGGTTCCATGTGCATTGAGTTGTACTCATAGAATGCACGTAAATCGGAATCCATGGTTTCAACATTCTGCCACGCTGGCGGAATCATCATGCGCACAGCACGGAACAAGCCCATACCACCGGTCACTAAAAGCTCTAACATGTTATCCATTGAGGATGAGTCAGAACCCGTCGTATTTACGATTGGCGATAAAGTCTCTAAATTCGGTAATAATTCACTGCGGAATTTACTGCTACGCGCGTTAGACCAGTTGCGGTTACCACTAATGGTATTAATTTCACCATTGTGCGCCAACATACGGAACGGCTGAGCCAAAGGCCAGCGCGGCTGTGTATTGGTCGAGAAGCGTTGGTGGAAAACACAAATAGCCGTCTCCAAACGCTCATCCGCTAAATCTAAGAAAAATGCAGGCAAGTCAACAGGCATAGTTAAGCCTTTATATGACAATACACTTTCAGACAAACTAGCGATGTAAAAATCTGGAAATTGAATTAATGCTTTTTCTGCAAAGCGGCGGCCATAAAACAACTTAACGCCAAAAGCTTCGCTGCTTAAGGCTTCCGTGTTTTGAACTTCATCAGCAGCAATAAATACTTGCTCGAAGCGTGGCAAACAATCAATCGCCATTGGACCTAGGCAGTCGTTATTAGTTGGCACATCGCGCCACCCTAATACCTTCAAGCCTTGCTCTGACATCGCTTTTTCCAGCTCAGCTTTTTGCTGCGCATAGATAGCGTCGTCAAGATCCATAAACAACATACCAACGGCATATTGTTCTGGCAAAATAATGCCCTGCTCTTGCGCGACTATACGCAAGAATGAGTCTGGCTTTTGAATTAACATCCCACAGCCGTCGCCGGTCTTACCATCTGCAGCGATACCACCACGGTGGGTCATGCAGGTTAGGGAGTTAATCGCCGTCTCTAACAACTTATGGCTAGTTTGGCCCTCTAAATGGGCAATCAAACCAAAACCACAGTTATCTTTAAAGTCACCTGGAGTATATAGACCAGTTCTCATAGAACAGCTCTCATCAACAAAAAATTCAGTAAATTCAAGGGCTTAGGAGCGCCCAACGCTCAAAGAATGAGCTGCGTACAGTCAAAAAGGAGCTCATTCTACACGTATGAGGCGCGGGTCACAAATTTAGATGGTCAAACTGGTTGATATTCAACCAGTTTTTAGGGGAGTTTACCCGCAAGCATTAGCCGTTTTCTATTTAGCACGCACCACTAGGCTAGCTTGGATTGGTTCAATAGAGCGCACCCAAGGCTTCTGCTTACGCAATGAAGCGGGTAACTTAGCAACCTCGGCGCGAGCAATATCTTTTGATTCAAAAGGTCCAGAAACAACAACAAACCAAGGCTTTCCTTTATATTCAGTACGATAATACAGCAACGCGCCTACTTTCGTCTTATTGTCCTGAATGAAAGTCTGAGCACTTTTTTCAGAATAAGAGGCGAACAGCTGCGTAGCAAACGTCGTTGACTTTGCGCTCAATAAACGCTCTTCATCAATACTGAATGAGATACTTTTCCCAGCCCTGTCTGTTTTCGTAGCGCTAACGGCATCATCCGTTACTTTCTTATTGGTTATTGTCGAATCCTTTATCTTAGGGCTTTTTACCACAGGGCTATCTATCGATGCTTGATCACTCTGAGTAATACTACCATCAACATTTCCCTCAATACTGCTATTAGAGGACACTGAAACAGGCTCAATAAAATTGAAATCTATTTCTTCTTCAGAAGCATCTTTTACCGCAGTGACTTCCTCTTTGATTTGCACCTCGGGATCGACAGTAGCAACAGAGGTCACTGAAACTGCTTCAATTTGTGAAGTCTGGGGGGCTTCGATGGCAGTCGTCTGACTACTTTTGTATAAAAATGACACAATTAAAACAGATGCAACCAATAACATGGCAGCAATGTGAGTAATAGGGAATTTTGACTTCTCTTTTTGATCATCCTGATCGCCAGACCCTGCTGCCAACTGTTGCGCAATATACATCAGCTTTCCAGGGCTTCCTTTGGCCTGTTTGAGCATGTAATCCACCTGCTCACCACTCCAATCTTGATCTGGAAACTGCTCTAACAAGACAATCTCTGACTCGGACTCCGTCAAACAATCAACCTGCATTATATGCAGAGGAGCATGGGGCTCAGGCAATTCCGATAATACTTCTTCTAACGCAGGCGTCGCTAAAAACATAACATGCAAGGCATTAGGCTGTATCAAAGCAAGCTGATTAAGGTTTAACAAAACTTCATTAGATAATTGATCAGCATCATCAACGATTAATAAAAATGATCCTTGCTCATCGTCTAATAGTTGCTGACAGCGCCCAATAACCTGCGACTCTAATGCTTCAACATTATCCAGTTCGGCAAGATCAATATGCTGAGCAATTTGTTGCAAGATGTCTAAATATGTCGATAAGAAATCAGCATCGATCATCAAACTTTGATCAGGATCTTCTCGGCTAGCAATCAATGCTTGGGCAATAAAGGTTTTTCCCATACCTTTTTCACCACTGAATAAAATTACCAGCTCGCTATAAAGAGATAAGTGCTGAAGCAATTCTAACTGCTTGTATTGCGAAACTGATAAAGAAGGTGGTGAGAAGGGAGCCGCCGAATTTAAACGCGCATTAAGATCTTGATCAACATCATCAAGCGCGGTTATTACTTCTGAATCCATGAGCGCCTCTCTTTAAACTATGTAATTAAAAACCTAACTGCTCACCAGCAGCTAAAGTTTGATGTAATGTATCAGCAGAGAAATCAGAAGTCACCACTGCCTCTCCGACGGTTTTTAGCAAGACCAAACGCAGCTTTCCATCCAGCACTTTCTTATCTACTTGCATTAAGTCGATAAAATCTTGATTGCTCATTTCTTTAGGAGGAACACAGGGTAGTTGAGCTCGTTGCAATAACTTTTGTAAATCATGAACATCAGCTTGCGTAATATGACCTAACCGCCAAGACATATCAGCCGCCATCACCATTCCTGCGGCAACAGCCTCACCATGCAGCCACACACCGTAACCTTGGTTAGTTTCGATAGCATGCCCAAAAGTATGACCTAAATTCAAAATAGCGCGGATGCCACCTTCCTTTTCATCTTGCGCAACCACCGCCGCCTTATCCAAGCAACTCAATTCCACGGCTATTGCCAAGGCTTCGGTATCATAACTTGCCAACAATTCCATATTGTTATTAAGCCATTGATAAAAATTGCTATTGCAAATTAGTCCGTATTTAACAACCTCTGCAATACCCGCTGATAGCTCACGCTGTGGTAAGGTATTGAGAACAGATATGTCTGCAATAACACATTTTGGCTGATAAAAAGCGCCAATCATGTTCTTGCCCATCGGGTGATTCACCGCAGTTTTACCACCCACAGATGAATCAACCTGTGATAATAGCGTTGTTGGTACTTGAATAAAGTCAACACCACGCTGATAACAAGACGCAGCAAAACCGGTCATATCACCGATGACTCCACCACCTAATGCAATCAAGGTTGTAGTGCGGTTATGGCGCTTTTCCAATAAGGCATCAAAAATCAAATTGAGTGTATCGAGATTCTTGAATTCTTCACCGTCCGGCAGAATGACTTCGTCCACATCATATTCTGTTAATGCTGACTTAACCTGCTCTAAATACAAGGGGGCAACGGTTGTATTGGTTACAATCATAACTTGCTTTCCCTTAATGTAAGGGGCAAACAATTCAGCTTGATTAATTAACGACTGACCAATAAAAATAGGGTAGCTTCGATCGGCAAGATCAACGGTAAGTGTCTTCATCACGGGCATCAATAATATTACTTTCTATAAGTCGTTTAATAATTTCATTCACGACATTCTTAGGATTGCGTTGATCTGTTTGAATAACAATGTCAGCCACCTCTTGATATAGAGGATCACGAAGCGCAAAAAGATCACTTAAAACTTGCTTGGGACTTTCGGTTTGTAATAGGGGGCGGTTCTTATCACGACTGGTGCGCACGAGTTGCTGCTCAACCGATGTGCGAAGGTAAACGACAGTGCCGCGGCTCGCAAGATGCACTCTATTTGCCGGACGCATGACAACGCCCCCCCCCGTCGCTAATAGGATACCTGATCGTTGAGTAAGCTCATCAATCGCGCACTCTTCACGATCTCGAAAGCCTGACTCACCTTCTTTATCAAAAATCCAAGGGATATTGGTACCGCAACGCAATTCGATTTCGCGATCAGAATCAATGAACTCTAATTCCAGCTCGCTAGATAAGAGACGACCGATGGTGCTTTTTCCAGCCCCCATCGGTCCGATTAAATATAAATTTAACGTTTGTGACATGTAGTATTAACGCGTACTCAAAGTATCTTTAACAAGACGCGGAGTGATGAAAACCAATAATTCAGCTTTACTCTCCGTGTGCTCCGTACGGCGGAATAATACACCTAAGTAAGGTATATCACCTAGGAAAGGTGTTTTAGTTGTCGCATTTGTTTCTTCTGAACGGAAAATTCCACCCAAAACGATGGTTTCGCCATTTTCAACCAACACCTGAGTTTCTAGCGCATTCGTATCAATGGTTGGGCCCGCTGCCGTGACTTCACCGATAGAATCCTGATTGATTTTTAGATCCATAATAATGCGATCATCAGGGGTAATCTGTGGTGTTACTTCTAATTTCAACACTGCGGACTTAAATGATACCGACGTCGCGCCACTGGAACTGGCTTCTTGGTATGGAATCTCAGTACCCGATTGAATACTTGCCGTTTGGCCATCAGCGGTAATGACTCGAGGCTGAGAAACAATCTCAGCATTACCATCGGTTTCAATTGCTGATAATTCAAGATCCAATAAATAATCAAACGTCTGAATACCAACCGCTAGAGAGCTTGCCCCAACATCACTAACACCTAAATCAACAACATAGGCGTCGGGATAAGAAATCGAACCAGGATCCTCACCTTTAGATCGGTCAATCAGTATTTGATTCGCTTCATTCAGAGTCTTCTGGCTACCACCTACGTTTAAGAACTTATCGTTATCAGCCTTAAAGCCAGCGCCACCCCAGCGAATACCCAACTTTTCACCGACACTGGTATTAGCAATGACGATTCGCGCTTCAATCAATACCTGACGCACTGGTACATCTAATAACGCGATAGCTTCTCTGATTTTATCAAGATTATCACCCGTATCTTTCATCAAGAGAGTGTTCGTACGTTCATCAACGACTGAGGTTCCACGAGCTGACATCAACCCACTTTCAGCGGTTAACAATGAAGCGATATCCGTCGCTTTTGCATAACGCAATTGTACATATTCAGATAATAGAGGCGCTAATTCTGCTACTTGCTTAACGGCTTCTAATTCAATTTTTTCGCGAGCTGCTATTTCTTCTGCTGGCGCCACCAATAACACATTGCCCATTTGGCGTTTTGCCAAACCTTTAGTTTTCAATACAAGATCAAGCGCTTGATCCCAAGGAACATTCTGTAAACGTAAAGTAATACCCCCATCAACCGTATCTGACGCAACTAAGTTTTGACCAGTAAAGTCAGCAATCAATTGCAATACTGCGCGCACATCAATATTTTGGAAATTTAACGATAGCTTTTCACCCGTATAAGGAAACTCTGATTTGGCTAATTTCTCTTTTTCAGCTTTTGTAATCGGCTTAACATTCACCGATAACAAGCCATCAGCTTGATACGCTAGGTAGTCATACTGACCCTCTGGCTCAATGTAAATAACGGTATTAGTGCCTTCCATGTTGGCATCGACGAATTTAACCGGTGTCGAAAAGTCAACCACATCTAAACGGCGACGCATATTCTCAGGTAAAACCGTATCTTTTAACGTTACAATGATTTTCTTACCCTGCTGCTGAATATCAACATTCGCTTTAGGGTTGCTTAATAAAATCTGAACCTGACCATCATCTTGCTCACCACGACGAAAATCAACATTCATAATCGTACTTCTAGCCGCATTATTTTCGCCATTGCCACGACTAGCTATTTGCGTTTGCGGCTTTTCAGGTGCATCAATCGCCTTACCCATAGAAACAAATAATCGATCACTTGAACTTTCTATGGAATAAGGAACTAGCTCACCAAGACTAACAATCACTCGAGCACGATCTTTTGCATTCACAACTGTTGCGGTGCGTGCATTACCAAAGCCGATCTTATGATACTTCGTTTTAAGCTTACTATTCACCCCAGGTAAATCTAAAGAGATACGAGCAGGTTTCTCAATTGTATAACCTCCTGCTTCGGGAGGAGTGCCATCAAAAATAAGCTCCATGCGAGTAACATCACCCGGTAGAGCGGTAAATTTAATATCTACTAGATCAGAAGCATAGCTTTGCATGCTTGTGAGCGTTGTTAGAATCACAGCAACAAATACCTGCGCTGCCTTACTTATACGGTGACTCATTATTTATTCCTCTTCCGAACCAGATAATATAAGTGAGCGAGGACGTTCAATCCAGCCACCTATACCATTTGGAACTATTTCAATAATATCGATACGTTGCTGAGAGATGCCAACAACCTTTCCATGATTCTGCCCCATGTAGTAGCCTTCTTTTACTTTATGAATGCCACTACTAGGAACAGATATTAATGCCCATAACTGATTATCTTCACGCTTGATGGTCCCTACCATCGAGAGAGAGCCAAATGAGTGCTCTTCAAGCTGTTCCTTAGAGCGGTTGAAGTCAGGCTCAACATCAGATGTCGGCGCAACAACCTTGGCAGCTTCATCTAAATTAACAGGTAGATCAAACGGCGATCTCAGTCCTGTTGCTTTGTAACTAAAGGCTTCATAAGGCTCGAATACTGGCAAAGGCTCAACAACACCTCTTGGCTGACTCATAACATCATCAACAAACTGTTTTAAATCACTTGTGCCTGAGGAAACGCCACAGGCACTGACTGCCGAGGTGAGTATTACTAATATGAGTTTTTTCATATCAATCTCCCTCATTATAGCGATAGGTTTTAGCCAAAATTTTAAGTGATAATACATCACTATCTTTACCCTTCGTACTGATTGAGAAATCATGCAGAGTAACAATTCGCGGCAAAGAGGCTACCGATGAAACATAAGCCCCTAGCTCGTGATAATCACCTTCTACTTCAATCTGAATAGGTAATTCATTATAAAACTCAGTAGTCACCTGCTTTTGCGGAGAGATAACCTTCAAATCCAAGCCATTATTTAACGCAGCCAATGAAATATCATCAATCAAACCGGGAACTTCAGTATCTCGAGGTAGCTGTTTCAAAATAGATTCAAAACTTTGCTCCATTTCGACCATCTGCGCTCGATACTCATCCAGATTAGCAACTTGAAAGGCTTTATTTTCAAAATCCTTCTTTAATTGGACTTCTTGTTTAGACTCTCTATTAAGCTTAATCTGCATTGGCTCAAGCATCATAAAATAACCACCTACCAAGATGGCAATCGCAATGATACTGCAAAAAACAACCTTACCAATTAATGGCCAGGATCCCATATTTTCCCAATCGATATCATTAACATCAAATTCGTTAATTTTATCTAGATAAGGCTGTAGGTCGAACTTATTATCTTTAGCCATTATTCGTCCTCCTTAACCTTATTTTTAGGATCAACTTGAGTCATAGTGACTTCGAAAGTGTTATAGCCATCTTTTTCAGCTTTTACACTGATCAAATTTGGTGCATCAAACCAATCCGAATCATCAAAATTGCGCATCAAGGCAGCGACTCTGTTATTGGATTTTGCACGCCCCTTAACCATCACTTGAGTTCCTTTGATATCCAAACTGGTAAAATATAAATCGTCAGGAATAGAACGAGCAATCTCATCAAATAAACGGACAATAATAGGACGATTACCTTGCAAGTTTTGAATCAACTGCATCCGTTCTAGCAATTGCTCTCTTTTATCTCGTAACGCTTGAATCTCAGTTATCTGCTCGCTTAATACATTCATTTCTTTTTGAATAAAAGCATTACGATATTTTTGTGACTGATACTGACTTTCAATTTGCCCAGTCACAAACCAAACAAGCGCGCCAGCTGCAATAGCAACCGCGACAATAATGCTAAGAAATTCCTGCTGACGTTCTTTACGGAGTTCTTCACGCCATGGTAATAAATTAATTTTAGCCATTAATCAAAACTCCTCATCGCCAAGCCACAAGCAATCATCAACGATGGTGCATCATTATTTAATAATGATGCATTTACTTTCTGAGAGAGTGTCATATCCACAAATGGATTAGCGACGATCGCTGAAATACCCAATTTCTCTTGGGTTAGCTGATCAAGCCCAATAATTGAAGAGGTACCACCCGCTAATACGATGTAATCAACATCGTTATATTGGCTAGAAGAATAAAAGAACTGCAAAGAACGACTGATTTGCTGCACAACAGAATCTCTAAAAGGATCTAATACTTCGGATTCATAATCATCAGGCAGGCCACCATCAAGCTTCGCTCGAATCGCCTCTTCTTCAGAAAGGCCATAGCGACGCATAACTTCTTCAGTCAACTGCTTGCCACCAAATAACTGCTCGCGAGTATAGATCGTTTTATCGTTATGCAAAACGCTCAGAGTCGTCATCGTTGCGCCGATATCGATAATGGCAACCGTCTCAATGTCATCGCCATCATCAATAAGCTGAGTTTTCACCAGCTCATAACAGCGTTCCGTACAAAAGGCTTCAATGTCGACAATTCCAGCTTCTAAACCACCAATCTCAAGCGCGTCTTTACGCAGCTCAACATTTTCAAGACGACACGCTGCAAGCAGCACATCAACATTGCCGGGTAATTCAGATGGGCCTTGAATTTGCCAATCTAGTGCAACCTCTTCGAGAGGATAAGGAATGTATTGATCAGCCTCGATACGAATTTGATAATCCATTTCATCATCAGAAAGGGATTCATTCATCTCGATATTTTTGGTAATAACAGCAGATCCTGCAACGGCAATAGCAGCTCGTTTGCTGCCTGCTCGCGCTTTCCCTAACGCTTTTTTAATTACCAAGCCAACGGCTTCTTCGTCACCGATACTTTGCTCAACAACAGCATTGGACGGCAAGGGTTCTGAAGCATAACTTTCCACTTGGTAGCGGCCATTATTTTGGCTTAACTCCAATACTTTCACTGAAGTCGAACTAATATCGACGCCCAGTAATATTTTATTTTTTTTCTTTAAAAGGCCTGCTAGCACGGTGTTTCCCCATCAAATTCACAGACTTGCGGAGCAAAGCTATTTCATCACATGAATATTGGACTCATTATAAGCACAATCCTATTAAAAGAACAAAAAAGCCTTATAATAAGTCAGCCCGCGATAAGCGGCCTAACAATCAGCAGCATACATGTATTCGTTATGATGAATAGCAGTTCCATCTCCAAAGTTTTATTTTGGCTCATAGTGTCCATTTTTTCAGGAACTAGTTTGCTAATTTCAGCGGTATATCTGTATTTAACACCACAATTACCCAATATTCAGTCTCTTAATGATATTGAGCTGCAAATTCCTCTTAGAATCTACACTAACAGCGGACAGTTAATTAGTGAATTCGGTGAACAAAGAAGACGTCCTCTAAATTATGATGAAATACCAAAACAATTTGTTGATGCTTTAATTGCAGCAGAAGACGACCGTTTTTTCCAGCACAACGGTGTCGACATAAAAGGCCTTACCCGTGCAGCGATCCAATTAATAAAAACGGGAAAGAAGAAATCCGGCGGTTCCACCATCACAATGCAGGTGGCGAAGAACTATTATCTTTCTAGTGAAAAGACCTTTAGCCGTAAATTTACTGAAATTTTATTGGCATTAAAAATAGAGCAAGAACTTTCAAAAGAAGACATTCTTGAACTCTATTTAAATAAAATTTACTTAGGCAAGCGTGCCTATGGAATCGAAGCAGCCGCACATGTTTATTATGGCGTTTCGGTTTCTGAGTTGAAATTAGAACAACTAGCAATGCTCGCAGGATTACCTCAAGCGCCTTCTGCAGCCAACCCCATCAATAATCCTAAGCGCGCCAAAGAACGCAGAAACTATGTATTAGCGCGAATGCACACACTCAATTATATTGATAAAGAGCAATTTGACGAAGCCGCCACCGCTCCCATTACCGCTAGCTACCACGGATTAGAAGCAGAGGTTAATGGCCCATACATTGCCGAAATGGTGCGCCAACAACTCCTCGAAGAATATGGGGATGAAATATATCGATCAGGTTATAGAGTCTATACCACCCTTAATGGCAAGGCACAAAACAAAGCCTCGCAAGCACTGCAAGCTGGCTTACTGAAATATGATCGTGACCACGGCTGGCGTCAACATGAAAATCCAGAGATCATCAGCCCTGTTAAATTACAAACTTATGATAATGAAATCACCCTTGACTGGAATCATGGCCTTGACGAAAAGAAAGACATCGACTGGCCAGAAACACTCAATAAATGGCAGCCAATACTCAACCAAAAAGGACAACATGGGTTGCTTGAATCCGCTATCGTCAGTGAAGTTTTCGATAATGGAGCATTGATATTTAGTCGAGACCAAAAATGGCGCTGGTTACCATTCGCGGGCATCCAGTGGGCCAAACGTCATATAGATGTTAATCGCATTGGCAGAGAACCTAAAAATGCTCACTCTGTTTTACAGCAAGGGCAAGTCATCAGGTTCATAGAACATGAAACGTTTGGCATTCAGTTGGCTCAAATTCCTGAAGCAGAAGGCGCTCTCATTTCGATAGACCCTGAGAATGGTGGGATTCGTGCACTGGTCGGTGGTTTTTCATACAGCCTCAACAAATACAACCGTGTGACTCAAGCAGACCGCCAACCAGGTTCTGCATTCAAGCCCTTTATATACAGCGCTGCGCTTGCCAACGGCTTTACTCCTGCCAGCATCATCAATGACGCCCCTGTCGTTTTTAAGGACAAAGGCCTTGAAAATACTTGGCGTCCCAAAAATAATAGTGGCAAGTTTTATGGCCCAACGCGCTTGCGTGAAGCGCTGTACAAATCACAGAACCTAGTATCGATTCGTATTTTAAAGCAAGTGGGGCCTCGCAGAGCGATTAAGTACATTTCACCCTTTGGTTTCCCGCGCGAAAAACTGAATAAAGATCTTTCACTTGCACTTGGGGCTTCTGCAGTCACGCCTCTCGAACTTGCAACAGGCTATAGCGTCCTGGCTAATGGCGGCTTTAAAATTCAACCTTATTTCATACAGCGCATAGAGGTTGGTGAAAATGAAGAGCCTATTTTCATGGCCAAACCTTCCGTCGCCTGCATTGAATGCAGCGCAAAGCTTGCCAGCGAGCAAAGAGCCAGTGAAAAAAGAACCGATACAAACACAGAACACGATGACATTAGTGATCAGGCCCTATTAGAGGCCATGAACTCTGCACCAGCTCATCATTCAGAAACGGAGCCTACACTCGCGCCACGTGTTATGGACGAACGCACTCATTACTTAATGAATAACATGCTTCAAGACGTTATTAAGCGAGGAACAGGCAAGCGTGCACTGGCCTTACAAAGAAATGATTTAGCAGGTAAAACCGGTACTACAAATGATCAAAAAGACGCTTGGTTCTCAGGTTACAACCGCGACCTAGTCACCAGTGTTTGGATCGGTTTCGATCAACCTAAAACACTAGGCCGCTGGGCTTTTGGTAGTAATACCGCACTGCCTATATGGGTCGATTATATGGGTGAAATGTTGGCAGATAAGAAGCAAAGACCTTTCTCTCAGCCAACCGGCATACTCAGCGTACGCATTGATCCAGAGACCGGCCTACAAGCTCTACCAGGGCAAAGTAATGCAATCTTCGAGCTCTTCAAGCAAGAAGAACTACCGGCAGCGACAGACAGCAATGACAACCCCTCTGCCAATCCCGCCGACGATGAAGGCTCTCCAGGATTGTTATTTTAAGCAATACCCATATCAGATATAAGAGTACAAATATCAGACATAAAAAAACCGGCCTAAGCCGGTTTTTTTATGTCTACCAAAAACTCACCAACGATACCTAATGATTAGATATCGTCAACAGAGTTTAATGGGTAGTTCGCTGGGTAAGGAAGCTGAGCAACTCCTGTATCAACCGCTGCTTTAGCAACAGCAGCAGATACTGCACCCAATAGACGAGAGTCTGTTGGCTTAGGAATAATGTACTCACGACCTAGCTCTAAAGAATCAACGCCATAAGCCGTCAATACTTCTTGTGGAACAGGCTCTTTCGCCAAACCAGCAATTGCGTAAGCCGCCGCCAATTTCATCTCTTCGTTAATCGCAGTAGCACGAACGTCTAAAGCACCACGGAAGATGAATGGGAAGCCAAGTACATTATTTACTTGGTTAGGGAAGTCAGAGCGGCCAGTCGACATGATCAAGTCATCACGAACTTCGTGTGCAAGAGCAGGAGCAATTTCTGGATCTGGGTTAGAACATGCGAAAACGATTGGGTTTGGCGCCATCTTTTCCAACAATTCAGGAGCAAGCAAGTTAGGACCAGAAAGACCAAGGAAGATGTCAGCACCGTCCATAGCATCAGCCAAAGTACGCTTATCCGTTTCAACAGCAAACATGGCTTTGTATTGATTCAAGTCATCACGACCCGAGTGAATAACACCTTTACGGTCACACATGAAGATGTTTTCTGGCTTCATGCCCGCAAGGATCAAAAGCTTAGAACAAGAAATTGCCGCTGCGCCAGCACCAAGAACCGTCATGGTCGCGTCTTCAAGCTTCTTACCTTGAATTTCTAACGCGTTGATCATACCGGCAACGGTTACAATCGCTGTACCGTGCTGATCATCATGAAAAACAGGAATTGAACACTGCTCGATCAACGTACGTTCGATTTCAAAACACTCAGGTGCTTTGATATCTTCTAGGTTAATACCACCATAGGTATTAGCAATGCGACGAACTGTATCAATAAAAGCTTGTGGGCTTTCAGATTCAACTTCAACATCGATAGAGTCAACGCCCGCAAAACGCTTGAATAATAGAGACTTACCTTCCATCACTGGCTTAGACGCCAATGGACCAAGGTTACCAAGACCTAAAATAGCAGAGCCATCAGTAATTACAGCAACTAGGTTACCTTTACCTGTATAGCGGTATGCATCTTCTGGGTTTGCAGCGATTGCTTTAACCGGCTCTGCAACACCAGGGCTGTAGGCTAGGGCCAAATCACGAGCTGTTTGAGCTGGTGTAGACAGTTCAATACTGATCTTACCTGGCTTTGGAAACTCATGATAATCGAGGGCAGATTGCTTCATATCTTCAGACATTTTGCTCTTCCAATTTCCGTAATATTAGATGGAGGCTAAAAACAAAACCAAACAAAATGCTTGGTTCGTATAAAAGTGGGACAATAGATACCAAAATTTAGTTAATAAATCCAGCAAAGCAGACAAAAACAACTAAAATTTGATTATTTTTTGATACGACCCCCGTTTAACGGTTAAACAGGGAAAATAGCTTCAAGGTGCTTATTAATAAATCGACGCTCTGGATCTAAGCGTTGTCGAAGCGCTTTAAATGCATCCCACTGAGGGTATAACGTCGCAAATTCTTTTTCCGTTTTTGTATGCAACTTCCCCCAATGCGGCCTTCCTTGATAACGATCAAAAATCGCCTCCATTTCAGCAAAATACGGCACATAAGGCTTATCATGAAAATTATGCACCGAGATCGCAGCACCCGCACGCTTATAAAATTGACTCAGCCAAATATCATCTTCAGCCACATAGCGATATTCAATAGGAAAAATGACATCAATGTCTTTTTCTTTAATCGTATTCAGCACTTCACGAAAGCACGCCAAGCCATCTTCAGCTGGCACGGTATACTCCATTTCGTTAAAGCGCATATCCCGCACATTGCCAAAAATCTCGTTCCAGGCTCCGTAACGCTCTTCAACACCTACCGTTCTTGGCGCAATACTCATTACCGTACCCCGTAAAAACGGCATCATATCAATGATATCTGCGAGGGTTCTAAAAGTTTCATAAGCATCGCTGCTTTCAGCTTCCCCCTGATGAGCATCCGATTCTTCTTTTGATACCTCAGTGAACTCTATCAATAAAATATGATTCGAATGCAGCAGCCCATAAGCTTCAAAATGACGCTTAGCCAAACGCAGCGTCTCCATTTTTTCAAATGCCTCTTCTAATGGCAGCATTTCAGAACGTTCTTTTAAATAATAGGCATCACGCATCTGCATCGTAATGTCAGTTATAATTCCCAGAGAGCCGATATTGCAGCGTGCCGCATCAAAAACATCTTTATTTTCTTTCGCGCTGCATTTCAATACTTCGCCCGCAGCCGTTACCAATGTTAAGCCGGTAACATAATTGGATAAAGAGCCAAACTGTTGCCCTGTGCCGTGAGTAGACGTCGCAATCGCACCCGCTAATGCCTGAGTATTAATATCAGGCATATTGATCATACCCAACTTATTTTCCCAAAGATCATCACCCAATGCTGCCAAACGCGTGCCAGCACCCGCTGTCACTTCTTTTGTTTCATGATTAATATGGCTAATGCCACGAAAACGGGCCATCGACAACAAGGTCTCATCCGTTGGCACCAAGGCGCTAAAACTATGCCCTGCACCTACCGCTCGAATCTTGCCTTTGGTTTCTTTTAATAATTTAGCGAGCGCTATCTCATTGCGCGGTCGTGTGCGCTCGGCGGGATAGCATACTTGATTACCCGACCAGTTAGACCACGGCATAATACCGTTGATAGGCATCGGGCCTATTGCCTTTTCTGGCGTACTACTGCAACCCGTTGTGCCGACAATGCCCATACCAATACCGGCACCTGTCGCTTTTAAAACATCGCGACGATTGAGTTTAAATTTCTTCATGGCTCATTCCTCAACCTTCTTAGTCGACATGTAATTAATTAAATCCACCAAGTCTTCTTGTGTGCAATCACTGCACATCCCCAAAGGCGGCATACCATTAAAACCGGTAATGGCGTGCTGCAATAAAACATCTTTGCCTTTGGCAACTCGCTCGCGCCATGCATCGTCATCAAAAGATTTTGGCGCACCACCTGTGCCATTACCATGACAAATCACACAGCTGCTTTCATAAAGCTCGACAGTAAATGGGTCGATTGCCCAACTCGCATAAGGAATGCTTATTAGCATGGTCAAAAAGAGAAATCGTTGAAACATGAAGTACTCGCTACAATGTTTATTTTTATTATTGTACGAAGGTACCAAAAGATAAAAAGAAATCAAGCTTTCACCTAGATTTCTCCCAATCTAAACATACAAAAAGAACATTATTGTCGATAGCGCTCAGGCAAAGACCAAGTCACCGAGAGTCCGCCGCCATCAACATTGCTCGCCTTAACATTGCCGTGATGCATATGAAGAATGCTTTTGACCATCGCTAGGCCAATACCATAGCCACCAGCAGCGTGATTTCTTGAATGATCGGCCTGAGTGAAAGGCGCAAAAATCTTATCTAGCTCACTCTCTTCGACACCAGGACCTTGGTCAGCAATACTAAATTCAACCTGGCCATGCTTACTCTCTAAGCTGATGGTCAAAGTACCGCCTTCAGGACTAAAACGAATGGCATTTCGCAATACATTATCAAAAGCTCGCTGCATTAAAACAGCATCTATATGACAAAAAACGGTTGGATTTTTTAATTGCCAAACAATAGCGATTTGCTTATTTTCTAATTCCAATTCCGCATCTTGCAGCCACACTTTAAAAAGCTTAACTAAGTCCAACTTTTGCGCCGTTAGCTCACCTTCTTGCTGCAATTTGGCCAAATCTAAAATTTGAGTAATTAAGTCCGCTACCTGACCTGCCGCCCGCTCAATACGATCATGTTCAGTTTTTAAAGTATTATCACTGTCTTTTTTACGTGCAATACCCAGCGCAATTTGTAAGCGCGTAAGAGGAGAGCGCAACTCATGGGACACATCACGCAATAATTGCCGATGGCTGTGCAATAGCCTTTGCAGCGAATCTGCCATATCGATAAAGCCAACAGAGAGATCGCCAAGCTCATCACGTCGATTTAAATGAGAGCGCAATTCTGGCAAATCAAACTCCCCAATACTGAGCTGCTTAGTTGCCTTCTGTAAGCGTCGAATAGGATTGGTTAAATGCCAGGCCAAAGCAGCACACAACAACGAGACCATCATGACAATCAACAAAGGAATCAGCCAGCGCTCGCCTTCATCAATAGAGTGACGCCAGTGAAAACGACTCACCGCAATATAAACATCATCCCCATGCATCAATGGGCCCATCATGATGTAGCCATCTTCTTGCCCCCATAGCGATTGATTTTCGGCCACCGCATGCTCATAAAACTCCGCAATATCATGAGGAATATGATTGAGTTCTGACAAATTAAATCGCACGCTATTCCAGCCAGGCTGAAGCTTTCGCCACAGATTGCGCTTTTGAATTTTTAACGGCTCCATATTCTTAGCAATTCGCTGCAGCAAATGCTGCTCGCGCACCTCTAATGGTCGATGATAATCATCCTGCAACCACTGGAAAGAAAGAGTCGCAACCGTCATGCACAAGACAACAACAATCCAAAACCATAAGAAAATTTTAATGAATAATGAATTGTGCCAACGCATGCTTTTTTCCTAATTTAATCTTGTACAAGAATGTAGCCTTGGCCACGCACGGTCTTTATGTATGCTTTACCATCTTGTCTTTCACCTAATTTTTTACGCAAATTACTTACGTGCATATCGATACTGCGATCAAAAGCACTTAAACGACGGCCCAATGCACTTTGCGATAATACTTCTTTATCAACAACTTCACCGGCGCTTTCTAAGAGCGTTAACAGAACACCAAATTCGGCACCGGTTAACTCAATATCTTCTTCATTCAGTTTTACAGAACGTGTTGCTTTATGCAGCTTTAAACCATCTACCTGCAACCAAGCATTGGCTACTTTTGGCTGCCCAGCTTCAATTCGACGAAATAGCGCTTTAATGCGGGCTACCAGCTCATGATGATGGTAAGGCTTGGGAATATAATCATCAGCACCATGCTCTAGCCCCAATACTCGATCAACACTATCACCACGAGCCGTCAACATAATCACCGGCAACATGGACTCTTGGCGCAATGATTTTAAAACATCAAAACCATTCATTTTAGGCAGCATGACATCTAATAAAACAAGGTCATATTCCCCTGTTAGCGCAGCGGCCAACCCCGACTCACCATCGTGGCATACCGTTAGTTGATAGCCTTCCATTGCAAGATATTCCTGCAATAATTCGCCCAACTCAAAATCATCATCAATTAACAAAATTTGGTACATATATTCACCTCTCATCGCAGTGTAATGCCTGCGATATTACAAGCGTAAGCTTTTTACCCTTCCTTACGTAAGCACCGATATCCGAGTACCATTAATGGCCCAGCAATATCGACATCCAACGATGCTGTTTACTGCCTTCAAGTGCAATTTTAACGACCATCGTTAAAGGAATGGAAAGCAACATGCCGACCGGACCAAATACCCAGCCCCAAAAAACCAAAGAAACAAACACAACTAGGGTTGATAGTCCCAAAGAACGCCCCATAAATTTTGGCTCAATCATATTGCCAAATAGAGTATTAATCGTCAGATAAACACCTGCTACTAATAACGAGCTCATTGGCCCAAGCTGAATCATAGCGATCAACATAGGCGGGACTGCTGCTAAAATTGAACCAATGTTAGGAATGTAATTAAGTAAAAAAGCAATTAACCCCCAAAGAATCGCGTAATCGACACCAATAAACATTAAAGCAATACCCGCAAAAATACCGGTACCGATACTGACTAACGTTTTGATTAACAAATAGCGCTGAACGGAATCGCTGAAACGCTGAAAGTTTTGTAATGCCGTTGTCTGATCACCCAAGGCACGTCGTACTTTATCTGGAAACTCCGATGCCTCGACTAAAATAAACACCACAGAAAATAGAATTAAAAACGTATTCGTTAATACCCCCCCTAAACCGCTAAAGATTCGAGCGACCATTTTCATCGCAGCCCCAGGGTCTATGTAATCACTTAATAGAGTCTGGTCAATTTCGAAACCCAAACTTTGCAACCACTGAACACTGGCCTGACTTTGTAATTGCAACTTTTGCTCGTACTCAGGAAGGTCTTGATAAAATGCTGACAAGCTTGCGCCAATCACAGTACCAAACGTTGCCGCCAGCAAAAAGAACATCACGACAACCAATAATACCGCGACCACAGAAGGAACCCTTCTCACTTTCAGCCATACCATAATCGGCGTACATAAAACGGAAATAAAGACCGCCAGCAAAAAGGGAACCAAAATTTCGGTCGAAGCCTTCATTCCCGCAATAACCACGACAAAAGCGGCAAAACTCACAATGACATTATTGGCCGCGACTGTTTTTTTATAATCCAAAATGATTCCCTTCTGAGCAATTTAAGACATCTTAAACCACTACTTTAGTTGTATTTTTTGACCTAATAAGCAGGCCACTATTCGCTAATGAACCAGCAGGTTCTATTCTTCTAAAAGCCTGACTACGTAAGAAGCACAATTAATGGACTGTATAATCATCAGTGAAGATGACACATGGGCCCAGCAGTTAGAAGCCAAGTTATCACACGCCAACATTCAAGTGGCACGTCATAGTAACAAGAGTTACCCAACGACAGAAGCGACTCTCTATCTCGTCGATGCGGCTAACCGTCAACCCGACATTGCCGATTGCGGCAAGCGCATTCTATTATTTACAGATCAGCCCAATGCACAAAATGTTTTGCAACTGCCAAGAACCAATGCGCCGCAATGGCTGCTAAATCATTTAGGCATGGGCAGCAAAGGCTTGCCAGAAACCTATGCGGGATCGTCGACAGAAGGACAGATCATCGTTAATGACTCTGGCAAGATCCTTAACATTAATGAAAGCATGGCGATTTGCCTGTCAGGGTTAGCAGATGATTGGCACAATACTGCGCTCACCAACATCTTTCCCGAGCTCACCAGCAAAACGAACTACCCCATTCGCCGTCAGCTAACCAAGCTCTGTCACCAAGGCCAGCCTTGTCGCGGGCAATTATTTTCAGCCAAAAACAAGAATGGCCATAACCGCTACTTTGAAATCAGCGTCAGTCAATTAGTTGGGGCACGCTTTCTGCTGCATTGCCGAGATGTCACACAACGTACCAGCAGTCATAATGCTATGCGCCAGAAAGCGCGCTTTGATGCCTTAACCGGACTGCCTAATCGCCAGCTATTGATGGATCGATTACGCATGGCGCTAGCGAGAAGCAAACGCTTTCAGCGCCAACTTGCGGTCATGTATGTCGATCTTGACCACTTTAAGCCGATCAACGATACCTGGGGACATGCCGCAGGGGATGCGATTTTGCGCGAAGCCAGTATTCGCATGAAAGAAGCCGTTCGCGAAATTGATACCGTCGCTCGCTTAGGGGGCGATGAATTTATCATCGTCATCGAAGACCTCAAAGATCACCTCGATGCGGGCATTATTGCTGATAACATATTAAGCACATTAGCCAAGCATTTTTCCTGGCGACAGCATAAATTCCACATAGGATGCAGCATTGGCATCACTCTTTCTGATGATAGCAAAGAAGATGCAAACAGACTGATCGAAAAAGCCGATTTAGCGCTCTATCGAGCCAAAAGCAAAGGCAGGCAGCGTTTTGAATTTTGCACCCCCGATTTAACAGCTCAAGCGCGCTATAAAATGGTTCTGCAAGAAGAACTGCACAAAGCTCTGCAAGAAAATCAGCTCGAACTGCACTTTCAACCCATCGTAAGTACCGATAACCAAATAATAGAAGGTGCTGAAGTATTACTGCGCTGGCAACACCCCAAAGTGGGAATGGTATCACCAAAAGACTTTGTCCCTTTATTAGAACAGACAGGGCTCATTATTCCTGTTGGTGAATGGATAATAGAAAAAGCCTGCCAGCAATGGGTGCAGTGGAAAACCGCTGGGCTAATTCAAACCAGCGCTAGAATGAGTATCAACATATCCAACTGTCAGTTTGCTTCACCGCAACTGATCAGTTACATCCAGCGCATAACCTCCAGACTCAACATGCCAATCAATACACTGGCGCTTGAAATCAATGAAGAGCTGCTAAATAGTGATCGCAATGGCATAGCCGAAAGCTTCAAACAGCTGACAAATTCTGGCATTAACATCATTATCGATGATTTTGGCTTAGGCACGACATCAATCAACTCACTCTCCAAATTCAACCTAACCGCAATCAAGCTAGAAAAACCCTTGATACAATCACTATCCGATACCGAAGGCGATAATTCTTTAATGGCTTTTTCAGCCCTTGCGCATAGCCTGAATATATCGATGATTGCAGAAGGCATAGACGATCAAAATCAGCTTGAAAGCCTTATAGAATCAGGCGTTGATAGCTATCAAGGTTACTCTTTTTGTGTCCCGATGAACGCCTTTAATTTTGAAAACTTCATATCGAATCACAATCGCGTTGAAAATAATTTCAAAAAAATATCATAAAGTACTAGACACGCCTAGGGAGTCTCTATACTATGCGCAGCCTAAGCGGAAGTGGTGGAATTGGTAGACACGCTAGATTTAGGTTCTAGTGCCGTAAGGTGTGAGAGTTCAAGTCTCTCCTTCCGTACCAAACAAAAGAATGGGAATATGCTAGTAGGACTCTTTGCTCTTTTAGTTTTTCTTATTCTCGGAGAGGCAATCCAATCTTGGATTGCCATCCCCGTACCTAGCTCGATCATCGGCATGATTCTATTGCTGACTGTTATTATCTTAAAGAACAAAACTCCAAAAAGTATCGAAATAGCCGCTAATAAACTTTCGCCGCTACTCCCTCTATTTATCATTCCAATCAGTGCTGGTTTAATTACTCAAGCCGATATTATTCAGCAACACGGTTTCAAATTTCTCGTTATCTTAACCATCAGTATTATTCCTGGCGCATTAATAACCGCCCTAATACTTAAAATGGGTAGCAAGCTTGAAAAAGAGCCTGAGGATAAATAATGTTGTCGACAATCTTACAACAACCAACCACCTGGCTAACAATCACTTTAGGCGCGTATTTATTGGGCTTAAAAATCTATCAAGCACTCAATCATGCTTCTTGGTTACCACCGGTATTATCAGGATTTGTTCTTGTTACATTTTTATTATGGGCAACCGATACCCCTTACGCCGTTTATGACCAAGGTGGAAAACTACTTAGCTTTTTCTTAGGCCCTGTTGTTGTTGGTTTGGCCGTCCCCTTGTTTTATCACATCCATAAAATGAAAAAGCAATTTGTCACAATCCTTATTGCCATTACGGTCGGCAGCTTAACCACCGTCGGCATCGCCATGGCCTTAACCCACTACTGGATTGGTATTGATACCATCACCATCACCATGGCCAGTAAATCTGTCACGACCCCCGTTGCTGTCGCCATCACAGAACAAACAGGTGGAATAGCCGCACTAGCCGCGGCTTTCGTTATGGTAACCGGCATTATCGGGGCAGCCTTCATACCGATGCTCCTGAAAGCTTTCCATCTCGATAGCCCACAATCGACAGGAATATCGCTCGGCGTATGCGCACATGCGGTCGGCACTAGCCGAGCCATTGAGCTAGGCCAAGAATATGCGGCTTATTCTGCAATGGCGATGACTATTACCGCCAGCTTACATGCCATCCTTCTGCCGTGGTTGCTTTAAAAAATATCCCTTCGTGTTAATTAATGACGCTCATGGTAATTAACTCTATACTTTCAAGAGCATCTCCTCGGCACTCAAGGAACTCAAGATAAATGGGTAAGCGTTCCAATATCGTAATCATATTAGCCTTCTGTGTATTTCTTTTGGCCTTCTCTTGCTCATGGCTTATAGGTTTACAGCAAGCTTACGCCCAACAAAAAGAATCATTACAGAATTTTGTCGAATTTATTCACTCATCAAAAAACCAATTCAATCATTTGCATACTGACATTGGTACTCTCAACAACATTCAGTCCTATCAAATTCTGCGCAACCAAGATCAATTAGTCAGTATTGTTCCTGACAATACGGAGCTGAGCAAAAGCATCATCCTGCAAGCACTCAAACAAGAAGATGGTTTCATATCAGGAAAAAATACTGATATGATTTTTTACAAGCATCAGATCGACAATAAAAGCGTACACCTTGCCGCAACTTCTTTAGCCAATGTACGAAAACAATACATCGAGCAAACACAATACCGTGGATTAATGTTAATTCTCGTCGCGGCTTTGTGTTGCATTTCGATACTCATTTGGCACCACCGCCAATATTTTAAGAAAGAGCTAAAACGCACGAATCAAAATGCGACCAAATCCAGTATCGGTATTTATTTAAAACTCGATACTAGTTTTACCATCATTGATTATAACGAAGCATTTAAAGACAGTTTCCCCAATGCCCAAGGACAGAAGCTAAGCAACTTTATAAAAGCTGACGAACAAGAAAGTTTTGAGCAATACCTTAGCCAAGCTATCAATGCTAAAACAGAGGTCAATTTCGAATGCACCCTGTTGCAAAAAAGCATTCACGATACCGATAATACCAACCCAATTCGCTGGGCAATCAGAGCAAAATCCATCGCTCAAAACGGTACTCAATTTGTCATCATCTCTGCGGATGACATCAGTAAGCGCTACCTCATGGAAGTGCAACTACGCACTGAACGTAATCGCATGCATACCTACCTTAATACCATGCATACCCTACTGGTCATTAGCGACAGACAAGGCAAGATTCTACAAGCCAACCAACAATTCTCACAGCTAATAGGCTGTGATGAAGACAAAATACTAGGCAAACCTCTTAGTAACTTTTGCCCAAAGCGCACACACAATCAAATATCTAATTATTTACGCAGCATAACCCCTAAAAAAAGCGCCACGGTTTCCGCAGAATTTCCTCTCATTGCCCAAACGGGTAAAGAGTACATTATTGATTGGCGAATCACGTCTGTCCCCAACGATGATAGCGAAGAAGTCTTATTAACAGGGCTTGATATCACTGAATCTGTCGCCAACAACCAAGCATTAAAATCAGCCAATATTCAAATCAGAGAAGCATTACGCAGCGCAGAAAATGCGAATCAAAGTAAAAGTGTTTTCTTAGCCAATATGAGCCATGAAATTCGCACCCCAATGAATGGCATTCTTGGCGCGACTGAGTTAATGATCGATAAATCAGCTAACGAAGAACAAAAGCAATACATTGATATTATTCATTCCTCGTCACACGCCCTATTAAATATTATTAATGATATTTTAGACCTATCGAAAATTGAATCCGGCAACTTTGAACTCGAACACATAAACTTCGATCTCCACCAGCTTTGCAATGAGGTTTATCAATTATTTTCTAGCTCTGCAAAACAAAAAGGCATTCAAGCACTTTATTTTTATGGTGCCGATCTACCTCAGTTTTGGCTGGGCGACCCCAATCGCATTCGTCAAATACTCAATAACTTATTCAGTAACGCCCTTAAGTTCACCCATCAAGGACGCATTGATCTTCGAGTAGAAGGAATTGCATTAGAAAATCATCAATTTGATTTGAAGATACAAATAAGAGATAGCGGTATTGGCATTGCTGACAAAAAAGTAAAACAAATATTTTCTGCATTTCAACAGGCAGATAGTAGCACCAGCAGAAAATATGGCGGTACAGGTTTAGGCTTAACCATTAGCCAGCACTTAGCCAATGCAATGCACGGAAAAATTGAAGTAGAAAGCGAGCTAGGAGTCGGCAGTACATTCAGCTTATCGATTCCGCTAAAGCCGGGCATTAGCGAAACCGTGGTTAAATCTAGCAACCAAGTACGAAACTATCAGGCAACCATATTATTAGCGGAAGACAATGTTGTGAACGCTAAAATAGCCAGCAAAATCTTAGAGAAACTCGGAATAAAATCGATAGTCGTTGAAAATGGTGAGCGGGCGCTAGCCGAGATACAAAATCGCAACTTTGATCTCGTATTAATGGACGTTAATATGCCAGTAATGGATGGCATTAGCGCTACCGAAAAAATCCGTGAACTTGGCTTCGAAAAACATCAGCTCCCCATCCTAGCACTCACTGCGAATGCGATGATGGAAGACAAAGATCGCTGCCTTAAAGCGGGTATGAATGGCTTTATCAGCAAACCAATTAAGCTAGGTCATCTTGTCGATGAGCTCGACAAGATATTATTAGCGCAAAAGTAAAATAGCCCGATACCGTTATTATGAGCGCTGCAAATGATCCCGCGCATAATACAACGCCGCAATAGCACGTCCTTCCGTACAGTCGTCGCGCGCCACCAACTCTTGCAAATCCGCAATGGGCCACTTTACGAGCTCCAAAGGTTCAGGCTCATCCCCTTCTAATACTGAGGGGTATAAATCTTCCGCTAATACAACATCAATGCCCCCCTTAATATAGCTAGGCGACAAACTCATGCGTTTTAAAAACGTAATTTTACGCGCGGCAAAGCCTATTTCTTCCTGCAGCTCACGGTTCGCCGCCTCAATAATCGTCTCACCTAAGTCCACTGCGCCTTTAGGCAAGGTGAGGGTATATTCTTCAATGCCCCCACCAAACTCACGAATCAATGCGACATGCTCATCATCCAACATTGCAACCATCATCACCGCACCAGAACCACCCGGAACAAGGCGCTCATAACTTCGCTCAACACCATTACTAAAACGGTAATCAACCGCTTCCACTGTAAACAGACGACTTTTAGATACAATTGACTGGTGTAAGATTTCTGGTTTTTCAGACATAATAAGCAAATTCCAATATTCATCTACTTCAGATTAACACTAATAGAAATCAGTATACCTGACTCAAACATGACAGACAGCCAAGCGCATCATTCAGCAGAAAAAAATTCATTGCCTCAGATTTATAATACTGAGCAATGGTCAACCATAGAGACCGTTCTACTCGACATGGATGGCACTTTACTCGACCTGCATTTCGACAACTATTTTTGGTTGCAGTTTATGCCATCAAAATATGCCGAACGGTATGGCATCGAACATGAAGAAGCGCATAAAGTATTGAAACAAGCATCTGACGAAACTCAGGGTACGCTCGATTGGTACTGCTTGGATTATTGGAGCGAACGGCTAAAGATGCCGGTTGCAGCACTAAAATACGAAGTTGTTGAAAAAATACAATACCGCCCACATGTTAAAGACTTCCTTGTTATGCTTAAGCAGCAAGGTAAAAGAGCGGTCATCGTTACCAATGCTCATCGTGATAGTGTTGATTTAAAGATGGCTAAGACGGGGCTCGATAAACTTGTCGACCGTATTATTAGCTCTCACGATTATCAAGAGCCAAAAGAAAGTCAGGCATTCTGGCAGCACCTTCAGCAGGATGAGCCTTTTGAGCTAGAAACAACCTTACTGATTGATGATAGCCAAGCCGTCTTAAAGTCTGCTGAAACATTTGGTTTTAAACACCTTTTGACCATCTTTCACCCAGACAGTCAAAAGGAACCCAATACCAATAGTGAGCATCCTGGAATTCATCATTTTGATGAACTCTTATATAAACAAAAGTGACACCGAGCCGAGAAGTAATAATGAGTAAGCAGCAAAGCAGCGACGATAAAAAAATTCGCTTAGACAAATGGCTCTGGGCTGCTCGCTTCTATAAAACTCGGGCCATTGCCAAAGCCGCTATTGAAGGTGGAAAAGTGCACTATGAAGGACAGCGCTGCAAAGTCAGTAAAACCGTTGATCTTGGTGCAAAACTCACCCTTCGCCAAGGCTTTGATGAAAAGATAATCGTCATCAAAGAGCTATCAGGACAACGCCGTGGTGCCCCTGAAGCACAAGCGCTGTATGAAGAAACGGCGGATAGCATTAAGGCTCGCATGGACGCAACCGAACTGCGTCGAGTCATGAAAGACGCCACCGCGGCACCTGACCATCGACCGAACAAGAAAGAACGTCGTAAGATCCATCAATTTAAGCACCAAAGTGAAATATGAGTAAAATATGAGTAATCTCGATAGCATGCAACGCTTCACCTTCGACAATACCGATGTTCGAGGTGAGCTCGTGGGTCTGCAGAAAAGTCTCAGCGACGTATTATCAAAACACGACTATCCAGAAGTATTAAAAATAGAGCTTGGAAAACTCATGGCGGCTAGCACCTTAATGAGTGCAACACTGAAATACGAAGGCCGCTTATGTTTGCAAGTACGCCTGCCCGGAGACGTTAGTTTAATTCAAGCAGAAACTACCGATACGGGTGAGATACGGGCGATTGCACGTTACGACGAAAGTAAAAGCATTGAAGAAATCGAACTCATTGGTGGCCAACTGGTTATCACTCTTGAGCCTGCTGTCGGCAAACCTTATCAAGGTGTCGTGCCGCTAGACAGTAACAAGCTAAACGAATCTCTTGAGTTCTACTTTTCACAATCAGAACAGCTTGGCTCACGCTTTTGGCTAGAATGTGATGGCACTATTGCTAGCGGTTTTATGCTACAACAACTGCCTTCTAGCGAACAAGGTGATGCTGATGCTTGGGATCGCCTTAGCCATTTAGCCAGCACCCTTAAACCTGAAGAATTACTCACTCTCGATAACCAAACGTTATTGCATCGCCTTTACCACGAAGAAGACGTTCGAATATATGATCAAGAGCCTCTGCGCTTTGCCTGCACCTGCTCAAAAGAGCGCATTGGCAACGCCATTCACCAAGTAGGTTTTGAAGATCTTATGGGCGTTATCGCAGAACAAGGAAAAGTCTCTGTTGATTGCCAGTTTTGCTTACAGCATTACTCATTCAACAAAGAACAAATTGCTAATTTATTTCCTGAAAAAAAACTACATTAATTAATGCTTAAATCGATAAATCAAGTACTTTAGTACTACTTAATCGTCTATCCAATAACAATACTGGCGAATAAATCACTAGATTCGCCAGTATTGAAAAAAAATTACAAAAACTCATCAAAACCCGTCATCTAGCGCCGACATCATTCTTAGTTATACCCGCCATATTCCCCACCTCGGTTTTGTTAAGGCAAAATTTCTGGCATAATTCGCAACCTCAAATATGGGTTCGTCCAATCATCATCTGGACGGTAAATAAGATTCATTTGTGTATTGCCAAAAGCGATACAGACATAACGAGACCCCTCGGGCACTATTATGACCACATTTTATACTGATCTATCTGCACCTTTATTGGTTGAAAAAGCACTTGAGCGTGGCGAAGGCCGCTTACAAGATAACGGCGCTTTTGTTGTAACTACCGGTGTTCGTACGGGCCGTTCTCCAATGGATCGTTTCATTGTTGAAGAACCAAGCACAAAAGATGCGATCGACTGGGGCAATGTTAACCGTCCTTTCGACGCCGCAAAATTCGATGCCCTTTGGGATCGTGTTGAAGAATACTTCGGCAAAACGGGTGGCTTCATCTCTAACCTACACGTAGGTTCTGATTCTGCACACTACCTGCCCGTTAAGTGCCAAACTGAAACAGCGTGGCAAAACCTGTTCGGTCGCAACCTATTTATCCGCCCTGAAACATTCAACCAAGCTGACAAAGAAGAATGGACCATTCTGAACTGCGCTAACTTTGAATGTGTTCCTGAGCGTGACGGTACTAATTCTGATGGTTGTGTGATCATCAACTTCGCACAACGTAAAGTATTGCTTGCGGGCATGCGTTACGCAGGCGAAATGAAGAAAGCGATGTTCTCTGTACAGAACTTCCTACTTCCTGAAAAAGACGTATTGCCAATGCATTGCTCTGCTAACGTGGGCGAAGAAGGCGATACTTGCTTGTTCTTCGGTCTGTCGGGTACGGGTAAGACTACTTTGTCTGCAGATCCTGAGCGTTATCTTATTGGTGATGACGAACATGGCTGGGGCAAAGGCACTGTTTTCAATATTGAAGGCGGTTGCTACGCAAAAACCATCGACCTTTCGCAAAAGAATGAGCCAATCATTTGGGATGCAATCCGTTTCGGCGCGATCGTTGAAAACGTAATGATGGATGATGAACATCGTGTAGCTGATTACGCGGATACTAGCCTGACTGAAAACGGCCGTTGTGCATACCCTCTAGAGCACGTTGAAAAGCGCGTACTAGAAAACAAAGGTGGCGAGCCAAAAGCGGTTATCTTCCTAACGTGCGATATGACAGGTGTTCTTCCTCCAGTGTCTGTTCTTACTAAAGAACAAGCGGCTTACCATTTCCTAAGTGGTTACACAGCGCTAGTAGGTTCTACTGAAATGGGCGGTACTCCAGGTCTTAAGTCGACTTTCTCTACCTGTTTCGGTGCTCCATTCTTCCCACGCCCAGCAGGTGAATACGCTGAATTGTTGATGAAGCGTGTGACTGAATTTGATTCTCAAGTTTACCTTGTGAACACAGGTTGGACGGGCGGTGCTAACGGTAAAGGCGGCGAGCGTTTCTCTATTCCAACAACTCGTGCAGTGATCAGTGCTATTCAGACGGGCGCTTTGCGTGATGCTGAAACTGAAACTCTACCGTTGTTTGGCCTAGAAGTTCCTAAGAGCCTTGACGGTGTTGATGCTAAGCTACTTAACCCAACAAAAGCATGGGCTAACGAAGCTGATTGGGCTGAAGCGGCTGAAGTATTGGCAAACCAGTTCACTAAAAACTTCACTAAGTTTGACGTATCTGACGCTATCTTAGCGGCGGGTCCTAAAACTAAGTAAGTATTAGATGCTGCCAAGCCATTGAATAAATGGCAAAAAAGCCCTTTTAAGTGTATTTAAAAGGGCTTTTTTTTGTCTGTAATATCAATGACTAGCTTTGCACTCGCTTAGCAGCGTGCATCAATTTAACCTCTTCGGTTAATAGAGGAATATCTGGGGTAAATCTTATCTGCAATTCTTCACGGATTGCTTTTGGCGCTTGATAATCAGACGTCGCCAACGTCATCACTATTTTCATACCTAACTGAGCCGTTTTAAACGGTTTAATTAAATAGTCTGCCCCTCCAATTTCAAGTGATGGCAGGATACGGTGCATATCTCTTTTTGTTGTTAGCATAACAAAAGGGACATCAGCTAAAGCAACACTTCCACGCGCAGTATGGAGTAAATTAAAACCCGACATTTCATCTAACTGCCAGTCCGCAATAATCAAATCTATTGGCTGAACCCGCAAGATATCCAATGCCTGCAAACCGCTGCCCGCTTCAAATACATACTCAAATCCTTGGCTACGTAAAAAAGACGCATGTAACGCACGTAACGATGGCGTATTGGTCACCATAAGAATGCGCTTGCGCTTTAAACCTTCAGGAATGTCATCGGAAGTGAATGTTAAGGTCATTTAAATACCTACAAAATGTTTAGGGTTAAGGCGATTAATTAATCACCTTATGTTTAATTAACATTAGTACAGCATTTAAAATCAGCGAGTAGATTATGAAGAAATAAGGACAATTTAAGGCAAAGTCATGAGAGTTAGTTCACAGTTTAAACAGCCAAAACGAAAAGCTTTAACTTCTATATCAATAAGCACTAAGAAATTCACTTTTTATCCTCGAATAACACCTTTAGGGTCAGTATACTCAAGGTAAATAATTATCGATTTTTCAATACCTTATCAAGAATTGATCACTCAACATCATCGTTACAGAGAGTAGTTATGGATACCATTTTCACCCGTATCGCAGAAGAACTGAATATTCGCCCGCAACAAGTACAAGCCTCTGTTGCTCTATTAGATGAAGGCGCCACCGTTCCGTTTATTTCCCGCTACCGTAAAGAAATCACTGGCGCATTAGATGATACCCAACTGCGTAATTTAGAAGAGCGCCTGCGTTATCTTCGAGAAATGGAAGATCGCCGCGGAACAATAATAAAAAGCATCGAAGAGCAAGGTAAGTTAACCGCCGAATTGAAGCGCGATATCCTTAATGCCGATACCAAAACACGCCTAGAAGACTTGTATTTACCTTACAAGCAGAAGCGACGCACTAAAGGTGCGATTGCGATTGAAGCAGGTCTTGAGCCTCTAGCCAACTCATTATTAGAAGACCCAAGCCAAACACCAGAAACAGCCGCCGCGAATTTTATCGACTCGGCAACGGGTAAAGAAAATGGCATCGCTGATACTAAAGCCGCACTCGATGGCGCAAAATATATCTTGATGGAGCGTTTCGCCGAAGACGCCAACCTAATCAACAAGGTACGTAACTTCCTTAAACAAGAAGGCATGCTGTCTGTTCGTTTAGTGCCTGGTAAAGAACAAGAAGGGGCTAAATTCAGCGACTATTTTGAACACGACGAGCCTCTAAAAAGTGTGCCAAGCCACCGCGCCTTGGCTATTCTGCGTGGCCGTAACGAAGGTATATTAAGCTTCAGCATTGTGACTGGGGATCCTTCAGACAAACTGACACCTTCTCCATGCGAAGCCATGATTGCTGATCATTTCAGTTTGAAGAACGAAGCTCGCCCTGCCGATCGTTGGTTGCACGAAGTTGTTCGCTGGACCTGGCGCATTAAGTTATTAACTCACTTAGAAACTGAGCTAATGACGAACTTGCGTGAAGCCTCAGAAGAAGAAGCGATAAAAGTATTTGGCCAAAACCTAAAAGATCTTATCTTAGCCGCGCCTGCAGGTGCAAAAGCGACTATCGGTTTGGATCCGGGTTTACGTACTGGGGTAAAAGTCGCGGTTGTTGATGCCACTGGTAAAGTCATCGATCACGATACAATTTACCCAACGCCACCGCAAAATCGTTTAGCGGATTCTGCCAAAATCATTACCGCGTTAATTCTTAAACACAATGTTGAATTGATCTCGATTGGTAATGGTACGGGTAGCCGCGAAACCGACAAGTTTGTCGGCGATATGATCAAATCAAACCCAGCATTGAAAAAAGTTCAGAAGATCATGGTGAACGAAGCTGGCGCTTCTATTTATTCGGCTTCTGAACTTGCGGCAAAAGAATTCCCAAATTTAGACGTAACCATTCGTGGAGCGGTTTCGATTGCTCGTCGCTTACAAGATCCTTTGGCCGAGCTAGTGAAAATTGAACCTAAATCGATCGGTGTAGGTCAATATCAGCACGACGTAAACCAAAGCCAATTAGCACGTGCCTTGGATGCCACGGTAGAAGACTGTGTAAACTCAGTCGGTGTGGATTTGAACATGGCTTCCGTTCCTTTATTGACCCGCGTATCGGGCTTGAATACAACGATCGCCAATAACATCGTCAATTATCGCGATGAACACGGTGCGTTTGCTTCGCGTAAAGAATTAAAAAAAGTCCCACGTTTAGGGGAGAAAACTTTCGAACAAGCGGCAGGTTTTTTACGCATTCATAATGCTGAAAACCCACTCGATGCCAGCTCCGTTCACCCTGAAGCGTATGGCGTCGTAAAAGAAATTGCTAAGCAATCAGCCCGTGATATTAAGAGCCTGATCGGTGATGGTTCTTTCTTAAAAGCGGTCAACGCCGCTCAGTATGCGACAGAATCGGTCGGTGAAATTACCATCAAAGACATTCTGACTGAATTAGAAAAACCGGGCCGTGATCCTCGCCCTGAATTCAAATTCGCGACCTTCTTAGACGGCGTAGAAGAAATCAAAGACTTGCGTTTAAACATGGTATTGGAAGGCGTTATTACCAACGTAACTAACTTCGGCGCCTTCGTTGATGTTGGCGTTCACCAAGATGGTTTGGTTCATATATCCGCGATGTCAGATACCTTTATTAAAGACCCTCGCGAAGTCGTTAAAGCCGGCGACATTGTGAAAGTAAAAGTGATGGAAGTTGATGCTGCGCGTAAGCGAATTGCTCTTTCAATGCGTATGTCCGACGATGCAAATGAACAGGCTAATGCAAAAACACCTGGAGAACGTCAGAATCGCAACAACCGCAATCAAACAACCAAAACCAGCTTTGGCCCTGGTGCTTCCAATGGTGGCAGCAATAAAGGCGGCGGCCAAAACCAAGCTCAAGGTGCGATGGCCAATGCTTTAGCCGCGGCTTTTAATAAGAAAAAATAAACCCTGAGCTTACAATTAATCACTGTGGTATGGATTATCTCCCCATTTACCTTGTCCATGGCACAGTGATTACCACATACCGTACTTACCGTATTCTTATCATTGCCCTATAATGCAATCAACTTTACGGCTCAAACATTGAGGCACTCTTTGGCTAATCCAATTTATAGCAATCTATTATCGTCACTTCGTAGTCAGAACCAATTATCATTATTGGGCCGAATTCAGCGTGGTATTGAAAAAGAAGGGTTGCGTTGCGAGCCTGATGGCCATTTAAGCCAGAGCCCACATCCACAAGCTTTGGGCTCTGCTTTAACTCATCCAAGCATTACCACCGATTACTCAGAATCTTTACTTGAGTTCATCACACCTGTTTTTGATAATGCCAAAGATACCCTTGGCTTTATGCACAACTTGCATCAATACACTTATCAAAACATGGGTAATGAATTGATTTGGCCTGCTTCTATGCCGTGCATCATTGATGGCGAGATGAGCATTCCGATTGCCCAATATGGCTATTCTAATATTGGCCAATTAAAGCATGCTTACCGTCATGGTTTATGGCACCGCTATGGCCGAACCATGCAAGCCATTGCCGGCATTCATTACAACTTCTCTATGCCTAAAGAGCTGTGGCCACTGCTGTATCAACAAGAACACACTGCGCACGCTAATGATGATCAGTTAAAAGATTTTATTTCAGCCAAATACTTTGGCCTTATTCGCAACTTTCGCCGTAATTCTTGGTTATTACACTATTTGTTTGGCGCTTCACCAGCGATCTGCAGCTCTTTCTTAGAAGGAGAGCAGCACGACCTAGAAACGTTCAAAGAGCATACTCTTTACCTTCCTTATGCGACCTCTTTACGCATGAGTGACCTTGGCTATCAAAACAATGCCCAAGCTGAACTCATTGTCTGCTATAACAGCATTGAGAATTATGTAGAAACGCTATCAGAAGCCATTACTCAGCCAGTAGCGGCCTACGAAGAAATTGGTATGCAAGAAGAAGGTGGCCAATATAAGCAGCTCAATACCAGCTTACTGCAGATTGAAAACGAGTATTACAGCGACATTCGCCCTAAGCGCATTGGCAATGGTGATGAAAAGCCATTACAAGCTTTGGCTAATCACGGGGTGGAATACATCGAAGTACGCTGCACTGATATTAATCCCTTTTTAACGCTCGGCATGGATGAAACCCACATCCATTTCTTAGATTTATTCTTAACCCATTGTTTATTTATCGATAGTCCAAAAATTGATAACGAAGAATTCAAAGCCATTAAAGAAAATCAGCACAACGCAGTAATGTGTGGCCGTGATCCTGAGTTAACGCTGAATAAACAGGGTAAAAAAATCGGGTTACGTCAATGGGGTAATGATCTACTAGCCGAACTAGCAACCTTAGCAACGTCTATGGATGAAGCGGCTGGCAATCGCCAATATACTGATGCATTAGCAAAGCAACAAGCGAAACTGGATGACGATTCACTTACGCCTTCCGCACAATATCTATCAAGAATGAAAGAAGAGGATTTAGAGTTCTCTCAACTCACCCTAGCGTTAGCGAAAGAGCGAGCGGCTGAATTTCAACAACCTCTCGATGATATTTTGAATAAAGAAATGCAGCAACAAGCACAGCAGAGTTTATTGCAACAAGCTGAAATTGAAGCAGGAGATCAAATTGATTTTCCAAGTTTCTTGAAGCAATACCTTACGCGTTAAGACCTTAACAATATACGCTGATTAACAACCAAAAGGGCTATCGATTGATAGCCCTTTTGGTTTCTAAAATATAAAAATACATGACGGTAGGCTGTCTATTAATTTTGCACGACAAAGTTTTCAAAATAAAGATCATCAACCATCGGTTCACCTTCTAGCTCTGTCATTAACGCTCTGACTTCATCCAATGCAACTTTTCGTAAAGTTTCTCGCCCTGCGCTCGAATTTACGATATCACCATCTTGGGCCGTTAACAGAAATACGAGATTATTTCTAATATAAGGACGATGACTAGTAACAGCACCCGCCGCTGAAGCACCGTTTACTTTCAGTGCAATTTCGGTGCGTAAATATTTCATTCTTCCTGTATTGCCATAATTAACCACAAAAGCAGGTGTTAAATGGATATACTTAATTTCACTAACTTCCGCTGCGTGAGTGACGTTGGTAAAAGAAAAAACGATTAATCCTGCCAACGGCAGAAGAAATTTGAACATATTGCATACTCCTAGCTCTAATTAGGCATCATTTGATATCTAAAAATATTCGATATTTATAGAATAGAACAGTATTAACAATCAGAAAGAAGAAAGGACAAAGAATGCGCATTAACCTTAAAATGCTTTGCCTAATCGGCTTCATAACCTGTATCGCGCTATTGGCAAGCGCCTATTACTTTCAATTTGCCTTAGAAATGGATCCCTGCCCTTTGTGTATCATGCAACGCGTAGCAACATTAATGGTTGCGATAGGCTGTTTGGCGGGATTTTTTGTTATTGAAAAACCCATCGGATTGCTCATTGTTTCTATTTATACCCTGCTCTCTTCCTTCTTCGGAATCTATTTAGCCCACCATCACAACTGGCTGCAAAATCTGCCAGCAGATCAGGTGCCTTCTTGTGGCCCAAGCTTAGAATACATGCTGGATGCTTTTCCTATGATGGAAATCATTACCGTATTATTACGTGGCAATGGTAATTGTGCTGATGTCTCTTGGAGTTTCGCAGGACTATCAATGCCTGGTTGGCTGCTTGTTTTCTTTATCGGTTTTGCACTTGCGTCAACTTATGGCATTTACACCGCGTTAAAAGCACGCTCATAAGTCGATTTTTTAATGACTCAGGAAATTGGCTGAGCCAATACATGGCCCAGCCTTGCTATCAGCCCATCATGCATAAATATGTCAGTTTGCAAGCAAAAAAAAGAAAAAACTTGCTTGCAACTAGACGACTAGCCTGACTATATTGGGGTTATCAGAATCAAGAAGAATAAGGAATTGGGGTATGTTAGAAGGTTGCAAAACAGCACAAGAACGTTGGGGTGGAGTACATAAACTCATTGACGGCTGGCTGAATGAACGCCAAGACGTTATTGTACTTTTCTGCGGTATTAATACCTTAAAGCCTTTCTCACCACGAGAGACGCCTGTATCGATTAAAATCCAAGCCTTTTGCCAGATACTGATGGACTATTGCTCTGCTGGCCATTTCGAAATTTATCAGCAGTTATTGGAAGAAGCCAAGCAGTTCGATGATGGTGGAATTGAACTTGCGAATCGAGCTTACCCAGTATTAGAAGAAATGACTCAGCAATGTGTCGACTTCAATGATAAATATGACACAGCAGAACATTGCCTAGAAAAAATTACTGATCTAAGCAAAGACTTATCAGACCTTGGTGAAATGCTCAGTGAACGCTTCGACCTTGAAGATCAACTGATTGAAAAATTGCATAACGTTCATCGAGGCCTTGTCGTAAGCTAATGACAAAATACCATTAGCCAGCGCCTAGATTTGAACTAAACTGACTTCATACACGACCATTTTTCAGGGATGGCTATGAAGTCAGCACCACTACAACTAATAGTATCTTCAATAATCTGCAGCAGCGTATTACTTACCGCATGTGATAGCAGCAAAAAACCCGAAAGCTTTGACGACCTCACTAGCCAAGGCGCTTATTCCCTTTGCATCAACCATAACGCAAGCTATGCCTTTGCTGGTTCAATACATCACGGTGGCAGCCTGTGGCGTTTGCAACCTTTGGATCGCCTTTATAATTGGAATCACCAAGCAGAAAAAAATAGCAATATCGTCAGCTGTGACTTCTCACCCGAAGGGGATTTTGTGGCGACTACCGATAATCGCAGCATCGCATTATGGGAAACAAAAACAGGTGAAGCTATTTGGCTATGGACAGCACCAGGAGATATTCACGACATCAGTTTAAATGCTAATGGCCAATATGCCTTACTTGCAATGACCGACTATACTGCGACGTTATTTGATATTAAAAATGGTGGCATAAAACGCATATTAAGGCACGACGGAATTGTTTCTGACGTCAGCATTGATCAACAAGGCAAACTGGCGGCCAGCGCCAGTGATGATTTGACCGCTCGAATATGGGACTTAAGCAACGGACAAGAATTACAACGCTTAGAACATAATAATCAAGTGCGTCGTGCTGAAATTTCTCCTGATGGGCGCTTTGTTTTCACCTCGGCTTTAGGCGACCCAGGGCGGTTATGGAACAGCGATACTGGCGAAGTTATCAAAGAGTTTCCGATTAAAAGCGGTTTTTACAGCAGTGCACGTTTTAGCGAAAATGGCTCAATGCTATTAACCGGAACCAGCTCGGGTAAAATCCAACTATGGCAAAGTGAAAGCGCTGTTCTTAAAAAAACTTGGCAGGCCATTCCTAGAAATGAATGGATAAGCAGTGCAGTACTGATTGAGGATGTTGCCTTTGCTAAAGAAGGCTATGTCGCGAGCGGCTCGAATGGGCGAATTTTTCATCTTAAATAATTCGCCGCTATTCAAATTTCGCCTTCAGACTTAATCGAATCAACGATTTCGAATAGTGCGGTCTATTGCCTTTTTTCTATCATCCATAACTTGCTGCAAATTATTAGCATCTTCCAGCATTTCTGAGACTTTATCTAAAGGAACGGTCATTGGAAGAGGAAACGAATCTGTTTTTTGCTTTACTTCAACCTTCTTACTTGGCTTCGTTTCTTCGGTCTCTTTTTCAATACGCAATCCCTGAATCAAATTGGTATTCGTATTGACGGTGACCGTTTCGATGTTCTGGCCTTCTTGAGGTTGATCAGAATAATGCCAAGTGCCATCCTCACTCTGCCACTTATAAAACGACTGACTACTGTTCACATTCGATGGGCTACTCGTGCCTGTTGAGTCAGCTGAAAAAATATCTAACGGTGACGCTAAAAAAGGAGTCCCGTCTGGCTTTTTCATCAGCATAGGTCCCGCAAACGCAATCGCAACTAAAACCAACATTATAAAAATAGGGCGCTTCATCCATGATTTCCTTTTGTATTACAAACTCAGGTCATTATAGCCTATGCTTAATCTAAAGAAGAAACAGAGATTGGTTAATAGTTTAATGGACGATAGCATCGTGAGTCACAAGCAGGAAGTTACGCATCAGCCTAATGCTCGAATTGTTAGCCAAATGCAGCCTATTCGCGTGCTTGTTGCTAACGCAAAAGGAGGCTGCGGGAAAACAACCATGGCAACCAATATCGCCAGTTACTTCTCTACTCAAGGAGAAGCAACAGCAATCATTGATTACGACCCACAAGGATCAAGTATCGACTGGCTATCTGCTCGAGATCCTCACTTAGCAAAAATTATTGGCGTAGCGGCCTATCAAAGTCATAATCCAAATTCGACCCGTAGCTATACTCTGCGAGTTCCATCAAATACGTCACGAATTGTATTGGATACGCCAGCGGGGTTAAGTGGGCATATTTTGTCGGATATGATCAAAGCCTCCGACTTGATTGTGATTCCTGTAATTCCTTCGGCAATTGATATTCGAGCCGCAACGGGTTTTATTCGTGATGTATTATTAAGCCAAGCATTCCGTGCAAACAAAAAACCCATTGCCGTTGTTGCCAATCGCGTGAAAAAAAATACCCTTGTCTATCAAAAACTTGAGCGCTTCCTTAATAGTCTTAACATTCCTTTTATTACCTCTTTTAGAGATACGCAAAACTACGTAAGAGCTTCTGAACACGGACTAGGATTGGCTGACTTTAGCCAGAGAGATGTTAAAGACAAACTCGAATGGAAACCAATGCTGGAATGGATTGAGCAACAAATCCGCTCAAAACAGAAAAAATAAAATTTTTTTTGCCTAAAAAGTAATTTATATTCTATTTCTCACCTAAAATTAATGAATAGTAATGTGCTTCTAAGTATAATTACGCAGTCTATTTTATGTCAGTCCTCGAGGAACACCCATGGCCGCTCGCAAAACCACAGCTAAAAAGCCTGCAGTAAAGAAAATTGCTGCTAAGAAAACCGTAGCTAAAAAAGCACCCGTTAAAAAGGCTGCTGTTAAAAAAGCTCCAGCTCCTAAAGTTGTATTAAACCCAGTTGAATTGCTGCAGAAAGAAATTGCTGCACTAGAAGCTAAACTGGAAAAAGCGCGTCAAAAAATGAGTACTGATGCCGACAAAGCATTAGCAAAAGCTAAAACTGCACAAACTAAAGCAACCGCTGCTTTAACTAAAGCAAATGCCGCTAAAAAGAAAGCCGCTGATAAAGTTAAAGCTAAAAAATCGGCTATTACTGTAAAAGCTTTAGAAGCTGCTAAAGCAAAAGTTGAAGTTGCTAAACAAGCGGCTAACGATGCGAAAGAAGCCGTTACTACTGCTAAAGTAACCGCGACAACAGCTAAAGCCGATGCAGTTGCTGCTGCAAAAATTGCTAAAGCGGCCGCGGCTGTAGAAAAAGAACAACAAAAAGCGGCCGCCATCGCGGCTAAAAAACAAGCCGTGGCTGATAAAAAAGCCGCCGCTGCTGCCAAGAAAAAAGAAGTTTTAGCGGCGAAGAAAGCCGCTGCTAAAGCTAAAAAAGCAGCAACACTTGCTAAGCAAAAAGAAGCGGCTAAAGCTAAGAAAGCCGCTGCTAAAGCTAAAAAAGCTGCAACAGCCGCTAAACAAAAAGCCGCCTTAGCTGCAAAGAAAGAAGCCGCTAAAGCTAAAAAAGCCGCTGCTAAGAAAGCGCCTGCTGCTAAGAAAGCACCTGCTGCTAAGAAAGCACCTGCTGCTAAGAAAGCACCTG
>CAWVSY010000025.1:0-50276 GCA_963933055.1 uncultured Oleispira sp. | reverse complement strand
CACCCAAGGCAGAAATACCTAAAGTTGAAGCAGCTAAAGAAGCTCCTGTTAAAGTTGAAGCACCCAAGGCAGAAACGCCTAAGGCTGAAGTAACTAAAGAAGCTTCTAAACAAGAAGCGCCTGCTCAATCAGAAGCACCTGCCCCACGCCGTCGTCGCCAGCCAGTACGCGCTGCCAATGATCCGCGCAGCAAGCGCAATCAAGCTGAAGCAGATAGCAATCAAAAAGACCAATAATATTGGTTGCTAAAAAGAAGTAAAAAAAGGCTGCCTAATTAGGCAGCCTTTTTTATGCTTAGTCGTTTATTACAAAGCATCGATACACACTACTAGCTTGGCATCTTCAACGCTGTTGGGGAAACAATAACGCCATTATTATCAGCATAAACATATTCGCCAGGAACAAACGTAACGCCACCAAATTTAACAGGTACATCAACATCACCCAAGCCGCGCTTATCCGTCTTCAATGGATTCGTTGCCAAAGCCTGCACACCTAAATCCGTTTGCATAATCACATCAACATCACGAATGCAGCCATAGATAACCAATCCTTCCCAACCATTGGCAACCGCTTTATCGGCTAGCATGTCGCCTAATAGCGCGTGACGTAGAGAACCACCGCCATCAACCACCATAACCTTACCCGTACCATCCGTATCAACCAGTTCTTTTACTTTAGAATTGTCTTCATGGCATTTGACCGTAACAATTTTGCCACCAAAACTGTCTTTACCGCCAAAGTTACTGAACATAGGCTCAACAACCTGTACTAGCTCTGGATACTCATCGCATAAATCTGGGGTAATATATTGTGTCATTTTGAATCCTATTGATTTTCAAATACTAAATTAATAATCTGCTTAATACTAAGCAGCGATTGGCTTGATTTCAGCAAGCCACTGACTTAGCTCTGGCCAAACTTCAGCCGCCGCTTCTTTACTTACAACCATATCGACATGGCCAAAATCACGACTGTAACCTTGGTCTTTAGCCAATATTTTAAACTGTTTATTTTCAGAACCGCAAAGCTCAAAGAAACGCTGACAATATTTAACAGGATCTGATTGATCATTCTGCCCAACCATCGCCAACAGAGGCAAATCAAGACCCTGCCACTTTGCCAGTAGCGAAGTCTTGTTACTGCTGAAGCGCCAGCGACCAAATAGACCCAACCAGCGCAAATATTCTTTGGCGATACCTGCAGGTTCATTTTCAGGCCCAATTTTAAGCTTTCGCCCATCCATTTCAGCTTTAAAATTAAAATATAAAGATCCCATAGATGATACAAAAGGAATTTGAAGAAACCAGCGTCTACGAACAATCTGAGAGCCTAACAAAGCAATGCCTGCCACCTGCATCTCTGGCAAAGCACCGGATGCAACCGCGGTAGAAATCAATACTCCACCCATAGAATGCCCCATCCAAACAGGCTTAAGGCCCGTTTTTTCGATGACAAACTCATTGATTGCAGGAACATCGCTTAAGGCATATTTCTCTAAGCTATTTTCTTTATAAGCCAAGTTGCGTGGCGATAAACCATGACCTCTCATTTCCATAATCCAAACATCAAAACCTGAATCAACCAAATAGCGCGCAAGACCAATCCCTTGCGACGACAACCAAAAACCACGATTAGTAAAGCTACCATGAACCAATACAACGGGCTGCTTGCCTTTATTGGATTGGCCATAAATACCAATATGACTTAGGGCGACCTGGACACTCGGGTCAGCATCTCGGCCATGCTTAACCAAATAAACGTCATCGGTTAAATCGCCAATGACGTCTGCTTTAAATAAAGTGACCGGGAAAAACTTACTACTACTTTTCATTAATTGGTTTTATCCGCTAAAAAGAACCAAGTATCTAGAACAGAATCGGGATTAAGTGAAACACTATCAATCCCCTGCTCCATCAACCACTTAGCAAAATCGGGATAATCCGATGGCCCTTGGCCACAAATACCAATGTATTTATCCGCTTTTTTACACGCCTGGATGGCGTTCATTAATAATATTTTAATGGCTTCATTACGCTCATCAAACAAGTGCGCAATAATACCAGAATCCCGATCAAGGCCTAGTGTTAGCTGGGTTAAATCGTTTGAACCTACCGAGAAGCCATCAAAGTGCTCTAAAAACTGCTCGGCTAAAATAGCGTTAGCAGGAAGCTCACACATCATAATCAAACGCAAACCGTTTTCGCCACGAACAAGACCGTTCTCTGCCAGTAACTGAACCACCTGACGCGCTTCGTCGACCGTACGCACAAACGGCACCATAATTTCAACATTAGTAAAGCCCATTTCGTCACGGACTTTTTTCATTGCGCGACACTCAAGCTCAAAGCAATCACGGAATTGATCCGATATATAACGAGAAGCACCTCGGAAACCTAACATAGGGTTTTCTTCTTCAGGCTCATACAAACGACCGCCAATTAAGTTGGCGTATTCATTTGATTTAAAGTCAGAAAGACGAACAATCACTTTTTTACCGTAGAAAGCAGCGGCTAATGTAGAAATACCCTCAACCAGCTTTTCAACATAAAAATCGACTGGACTGGCATAACCGGAAATGCGGCGCTCAACAGTGAACTTCACCTCTTCAGGTAAAGTATCAAAATTCAATAAGGCTTTCGGATGCACCCCAATCATACGATTAATGATGAATTCTAAACGAGCCAAACCGACACCGGCATTGGGCAAAGATTGGAAATCAAAAGCACGATCTGGATTACCGACATTCATCATCACATTGAACGGCAGATCGGGCATGGACTCGACGGAATTGGTTTTAATATCAAATGACAATCCACCTTGATATACAAAACCAGTATCACCTTCCGCACAAGAAACCGTCACCTCTTGGCCATCTTGTAAAACACGGGTCGCATCTTCACACCCAACAATCGCAGGAATACCCAGTTCACGAGCAATAATGGCCGCGTGACAGGTACGACCACCTCTATTCGTGACAATCGCGGCAGAGCGCTTCATGACAGGCTCCCAATCAGGATCCGTCATATCCGCAACCAAAACATCTCCTGGCTGGACTTGATCCATATCGGCAATGTCTTTGATAACGCGAACCTTACCTTTGCCAATACGATGGCCAATACTGCGCCCTTCAACCAAAACCTTACCTGTTTCTTTCAACAAATAACGTTCCATAACATTTTTATCGACACGGCTTTTTACGGTTTCAGGACGCGCCTGAACCACATACAACTTGCCATCATCCGCATCTTTAGCCCACTCAATATCCATTGGACGCTTATAATGCTGTTCAATAATCACCGCCTGTCGAGCAAGCTCGGTAACTTCCGCATCCGAAATTGAGAATAAGCGACGCTCTTCACGATCGACTCGCTTAGTAACAACCGACTTGCCCGCCACACCTTCGTCACCATAAATCATCTTAAGGGCCTTCGCCCCCAAATTACGGCGTAAAATCGAAGGACGACCCGCAGCCAAGGTCTCTTTATGAACATAAAACTCATCAGGATTTACCGCACCCTGAACAATACTTTCACCCAAACCATAAGAGGAGGTAATAAAGACAACGTCTTCAAAACCCGATTCGGTATCCATGGTAAACATAACACCAGACGACGCGGTTTCGCTGCGCACCATGCGTTGAATACCAACAGATAACGCGACCTTGTTATGATCAAAACCATGATGATCTCGATAAGCGATGGCTCGGTCATTGAACAGCGACGCAAATACGTCTTTCATGGCATCAAAAACAGCATCAATACCAATAATGTTTAGATGGGTTTCTTGCTGACCCGCAAAAGAGGCATCAGGTAAATCTTCCGCGGTTGCAGAAGAACGCACAGCAACCGCTAATTCAAGATCACCTTGCTGCAACTCAATAAAATCTTTTCGCACATCAGCGGCAAGATCTTCAGGAAATGGCGCATCCATAATCCACTGGCGAATCTCAGCACCCGCGCTTGTCAGTGCAGAAACATCTTCAACATCAAGGCCTGACAAACGCTGGTTAATTTTTTCGGCTAAATTTTGATGCGATAAAAATTTCACATAAGCTTCTGCGGTTGTCGCAAAACCATTCGGCACTAAAACCTGCAAAGCGGATAAATTACTGATCATCTCACCTAGCGATGCGTTCTTGCCTCCAACTTTATCCACATCATTGATCGATACTTGATCAAACCAAAGCGTATTTTGTGTCAAAGCCCTTCTCCTATGATAAATACTGACATATATTGGCTGCTTACTAATATAATCGTGCAATTTACATTTTACCACCAAGTTGGGTTTATGAAACGTTACGCTTTTTTTATTTCTGATGGCACAGGCATTACTGCTGAAACTTTAGGCAATAGCCTACTCTCACAATTCGAAAGCATTCAATTTGAGCGTATTACTATGCCCTATATTGATAGCGAAGAAAAAGCGTTTGCCGCCGTTCAAGAAATCAACAAGGCTCAAGTAGAGTCCGGCCAAACAGCCATCGTGATCGATACTGTTGTCGACAAGAATATTCGCAAAGTGATTGATGGCGCACAGGCTTTTAAAGTCGATATTTTTTCCACTTTCTTAGCCCCCCTTGAAAGTGAGCTGGGCGAAAAATCTTCTTATACCGTAGGCAAGTCGCATCAAAGTGCTTTAAGTGATAGCTACGTCGCCCGCATTGACGCCATCAACTATGCTCTCGATAACGACGACGGCACTCGCACTCGCTATTATGACGAAGCAGACATCATTTTAGTCGGCGTTTCACGCAGTGGTAAAACGCCAAGCTGCTTGTATATGGCGATGCAGTTCGGAATTAAAGCGGCAAACTACCCTCTCACCGAAGATGACATGGAAGAGCTGACATTACCGGAATGCTTAAAAGATCGAAAAGAGAAACTGTTTGGTTTAACCATTGATCCAGATCGTTTATCAGCCATTCGCAATGAAAGGCGAGCAAACAGCCGTTACGCATCTTTAAAACAGTGTTATCACGAAGTGGATGAGGTCGAAATGCTATTTGAGAAAAATAACATTCCTTATTTAGCAACAACCGATGCATCCGTTGAAGAAATATCAACTCGCATCATGGCCGCAGCAAAACTGCAGCGTCGACTAAACTAGTGCCTCCACAGTCATTAATTTATCGTTAACTATGCCAGATATTGATTCAATAAATGCGCAATTACCTTAGGTCGAACATAGACCAAACTGTGATCGACATTAGGTATTGTTTCGATATGCCATTGCGGCTGAAAGTATTGAATATTTTCTTGGGCATGGATTAAGCCAGGACTTGATAAACCACCCACAATTCCTACCCCAGGCGGGATCGATCGCATCAAAGAATGAAGCCTATGCTGATCAAGCTGTTCTGCGTATGTTGAAACGGCGATCAGTGCATTTGCAAACCCATGTGGCCGCTGCTGTAAACGCTGAATCGCTAATAGATCAACTTTTTCATTGCTTTTACGCTTAGGCGAAACCAGATCTAAGAAATCGATAAAGTATTGTGGGTTATCGGCATCGGATTTTATATTGGAAGCAATCGGCGTAAATGCTCGACGAAAACTGATTGCGGTCTGTAAAGACTGATCATTAAATAAAGCTGGCTCAATCAAGCATAAGCGGCCAATATTAAAATCAGGCAAGGCTTCATGATTTAACTCTAGCGCCACCAAGCCTCCTAAAGAGTACCCAACTAAATCAAACTCACACCAATCATGATGACGCAATAACGAAAATAACGTCTTGCAAATATCTTCAATAGTGAATTCTCTAGCATCTTCTAGATCGTAATAGCTGTCACCCATGCCCAATAAATCAGGGACTAATATTTCATCCCAATGATGCAAATAATTAACAATAAACGTCCATGTTAATTCACCCGCGACCCCAGCACCATGAAGTAATAATAAACGTCTTTTTTTATTTGAGGCATACTCATTATCAGATGAAGTAAGCTCTGCAGGGACTTTTTTAAATAAGGTATAAGCGACTTGAGCACCTGCAACATTAAGCAGCAGTCTTTGCTTAATCATTCGCTTGACCCAAAGAAAGCGACAAAGAATAACTGCGCGTAGCACCCATACTTTGTTGATTAGCAAAAATAATTAAATACTCAATTTCAGGATCAGACAATTCAATCATCACCTTATTGTAAGCCAAGTCTTTCCACGTTTGCTCTACAAAAATCCCAGACAGCTCACTTGCCAAATGAATCGGCTGAAATAGTGAATTAAGTGCAACCACCTCAAACGTTGTATCTTGCGTTAACTTAAAGCCTTTAATAAATACGATGCTGCTTTCAATACCCTCCGTTATAAAATAACCAGCAGGAACCAAACCTCGCTGTGTTTTATACAATACAGAGTCACTATTAATTTTTTGTGTGATTGACCCATCAGGATTCAAAACTTGCTTAAACGCTTTCTTATAATCACTGCAGCACACCCCTTCTGAGATTTTTTTAGGCAGCCTAAAAGGTGGGGCAAAAACAGCATCATAAACAATTTCGGTAGCACTAAACTCAACCACAACGTCAGGCTTAGGGCTATTTCGAAGAGTACCGTCAGCATCCCTCCAAGTATAAAAAGGTTTATCAGTACTGGATTTTATTTGTTGCTGCAGCTCCTCTTCTGTTTTGAAATCTTTATATTCTTCTGGAGTGTTTGCACTGCCTGAGGTGTTTGAATCCTGAGAATCAGACTCTACTTTAGATTTATTCGCAGGCTCATCTTCTGTTGTGACAAGGGTATTATGAACAATACCATTTGCATCAACCCACGTATAATAAGAAGGCTCTGCCAGAGATGGCAAAGCCATCAATACCAGCAAGCTTGCTAGTATTGATTTAGCTAAATAAGACATTAGAACTTCGTGCGGTAAGATATGCCCACGGAGCCAATGGTCAGCTTGGTTTTCACATCCAAACCTGGATACGCATTTGTTACAGTACACGTTAAACAATTCCTGTTAATCGAATCACTTGAGTTTGAAAAAATAGCCGCATCACTATTTTCTTGAGAGTCAGCAAGAATCGTTTCTTTAGATTCCAAAAAAGCAATTGAGAAATCAACAACACTGTCCTTATCCCACTGATACCCCATTCCCATGGAATACATAGTAGCATAACCTAACGGCGCCATAATACTGCGTCTATCATCAGGAATAGAGGTTTCACGAGGCTCGTAACCTGCGCGTAATTGTACGCGGCTATTTAAGTCATAAGCAAAACCAAATGAATGACTCCAAACACTTTTAAAACCCAGCGGTTGTGTTAGCGTACGATCGGTTACCAATCCTGGGGCCATAATTTTAGCCGCACTTAAAAAACTTACTGGGCGATCAAATTCCAAAACCAGATTATTCCATTTGTCATAATCTGTCCAACCTAGATCGTAGTTAAACTGGAAGTCATCGAAAAATCGTAATTTGATACCCGTTTGAAAATGCTGGGGGAATACCTGCTCAGCAGAAACCAAACCCGTTTCTTTTTTAATACCAGAAGGCAGTTGAAAAATGGCACCGCCAATCGCACCAAAAATAGTTGACTGAAATTTTCTGAAAAAATTGGCAAAGTCATCGGTATACTCTAATTCATAAGTACCTTTTAAGTTTACTTTTGAACCACTTTGATAAGTAGCACCCCAAGCAAACCATTCTTTAGGTTCCCAAAGAAATCCCAAATTAAAAGAGGGCGACAAAGTCTCAGACATTTCTAAACTCAGAGTACCAATATCGTCATAAGGACCGATATTACCACCACATAAGGCGATTAATGGCACAAGAGGATCATTCCCCGTTGGCTCACCCGTTTCTGTATCAAAGCAGCCAAACGCATCTTGTAATTGTTCGCCTACTGCAATCAGAATATTCGGTGCACGAAGATCTTGCTCTAACGCAACCGCATGGTGATTAAAAAGAAAACTCGCCCCTACTGCAAACTCATCCGTAACCTTATAACCAAACGATGGGGAAAGATAAGCGAAACGTTGCATGGATACTTTCTTAGCTTGATAACGACCTGGGTCGTCATCTGCTTTCGCAAAGCCTGCAACCATAGGTGCATAAACCGCATTTGCAAAAGTGAAGCGAGAGCCTTCAGGCTGAATCGACAAACCCGCGGTCGGCACACTTAATATCGGCAGGAAATCCATCGGCAATATACCGTGCCCTGGTATATAAGCAGCGGCGCTTGCTTTGCCCTTTTCACCCGCAACAGGATCTTTACTAATATCTAATAGCTGGCCATTACCATTGTAATCATCAGGCACTTGAAAATCATAGCTCGCTTCCAGATAAATATTTTGTATTGAAAACTGAACCTGACGACCTTCTAACTTTGTTAGACCCGCTGGGTTAAAGTGAATACTCATAATGCCAACAGGATCTGCCGTTACTGCATTTCCCATGGACATCGCTTTAGTATCAATAAATAAATTTGTTGCTAATTGCGCATGACTATTTGCCGCTACAAACCCCAAGGTCAATAGTGCTAGCCTTTTATACATCGCAATATTCATGTCACTCTCCTTACTGCGATGTTACAAACTAGGTTTAACGCCTTCGATATCAATCGGCATAGAGAAACCAACAAGAAAGTCAGGGGCTGATTCCGTCATACCAAAACCGATATTAATATTGGTAATTGTTTTTGGCGAAACACGCACACCCAAAGCAAAGTTCATTAAGCCAGTCACCTGACTACCGACCGTACTTTCGACGGTTTCTCTGCCACGCTGTAGAACAAATCTTGTTTCATCATTGTAAGATGCTTGAAAAGAAACACTCAAAGAAACGTCATAAGAAAGTGAGTAGGCAAAGCCCATAGAGCCCGAAATAGACGATCCAGGATGGACCTCCTTCAAGACAGATCCTTCACGAACTTGGTTTAAATCTGTTTCCGCGAAGTTATAGCCATAAGTGCCCGATCCAAAAAGAACAACAGGATCCAATACTTTTGACACACTTGCACCACCACTAATACTGTAATAACCAGAGCCACTCGCAAGGTGCTTGCTATTATCAATCTCGTAAGGGCTATCCCCTGTTTTTAGCTTAACGGAGCCAAATAACGTTTTACTAATCGTACCAGGAACGATCCCCCATGGCTGCCAACGCACCGTTCCGCTTAAATCGCCTACTGAAAAGTTAGTGATATCCGCTTCACTATCAAACTTAGCGATCAATGGAATTCGGCCACCAATCGTGACGTTGTTCATCAAGCCATAGTCCAATGCAAAAGAATTAGTAAACGTATGAGTTGCAGAAGGATTAACATCAGCACTTAAAATATTCGAGGAGCCAGTCACCTCGCCATTCTCATTCAACTGAGGCTCAATAATTAACCCCAAACGTTGATCACCGTAGTAGCTATAATCAAACGAATAATTAAGACCAACACCCCCTTTCTTAAGCAACGAATAGCTGGTTTCAGCTGCTTCAAATACTTCTTCAAGCGCCTTTTCCGTATCGGCATCTGACTCTTGTTTGGTTAAAGCGTCTCGTGCCTGAGAAACATCTGCGGCCTGAACCAAAGAAGCACCCGTTGTACTAAGAGCGATCAATAATAATGATGAATGCAGCTTAATCCCCATTGGAATCCCTATCTTTTATAAGTTCTTATTTTATTTTTTTATAAAACGAATTAGTCAATTAATTACGTTTGTAACGAAGCGTCTTTTCGATTCTTGGAACTTTGCCATCAACAATGTCGGACTGAGTCCAATAAATCGCATTATACTTATCAGGATTATCCTGGCTGTAATAACTATTTTTGTCCGTCGAATAGGTTTCACGCCCTTCGCTATCAAGCACCGGCTCACCCGAACTGTCGCGGATAACATCAAATTTAAAATACGCATTATTAGTCGATGAAGAAATTTTATTATGCAAAGTCGCGTTTTCCGGCATCGCAAACAAAGGAAATTCTCTGAAGGTATTTTCTGCAATAATGTAGTCAGAAACATAGCGTAAATCTTGTTCTTGCAGTTCTAAACCGTTAGACGGTTTGTGTCCGTTTGGAAAAACAATGAACAATACGTTATTGTCCCAAATTTCCAAAAAGCGGTGCATCGTAAAACTAATATTGCCTAACGCAGGATCTGCAACAAATACGCGACCATCATAAACGGCGCGAATAACAACAAAATGTTTAAAGCCAGCGTATTCAATAGGCGCGATTGCAGGGTGATCGAGCTCTTCTAAATCGGATGCTTCTGCCTTAAAACCACCTGATGGGTGACCCAGTGCCGTCACCAGACGCTTCATGTCCAGCAATGAAAACCCACGGCGCTCGACAATTCGCTCAGTCTCGCCGAAGCGCAACAAACCTTCCATCACTTGGCGCTCTTGGAAGTTTCGTCCTAAATAGAAATCCAATACCGTCGTCAGTGCTGCAGAACCGCAACTATAATCGTATGCTTGACGAACGACGTTATTAAAACGTTGAGCCGATAACGGTTCAACATTCACAACCACATCCTGCTGAGCAGGTTCTGTATTGGCAACGCGGTAGACGAGATCACCCTCATTGCGATCTGGAATGATAGCCAGCTCGTTAACAATAGAGAATGCAATGATTGAACCCAATAAAATAATTAGCACGATAGTTGGCTTTAGCCCCTCCTGGATTATTATTTTTGTACTTCCAGTTATGAGCCTTATGTTACAGAAGTTTACCTAAAACGCCACGTTTAATTACACGTAATTTCAGCCTTTAGCCAATTTTTACACTTTAAAAATCAAGCGTACTTCACAACCCTAAGCTCGCACAACGGGCCATAAGATAAATACATAATACAATGAATAACTTATGGATACTGACCCCCTTCCACCCACGCAATAGACATAAAAAAACCCGCCGAAGCGGGTTTTTTTATCACATTATTCAAATATTAACCAATCAATAAGTGACCAGCAATAATTGATTAGTGACCATAGATGCGCTGAGTCATGCCATTCATCTCTAGACCATTAATCGCTAAAGAACCAATAGATCCGTTACCAATCTTAATATCAGCAACACCGATATTCATATCCATAGCACCAAGCTGAATGTAAACACCTGCTTTAGAACCTTCTAAAGATGCATCACCACCAACAGCCCAAATAACCTGATTAAGCTCAATCGCTCCACCAGAAGCAGCAGCAACTGTAACGCCTTCAACCTGAACAGCGGAACTTGTTGCAATCTTATCCTTAAGAGCAGCTAACTCAGCACCAGTAATAGTACCACTGTCATCAGCATCGCCATATGAAGCGGCAAGAGCGGCTTTGGCTTCAGGTGAAGAGGCATTTGCATACAATGCAGCATACTGATCTGCTTTACCACCAACAAGAATTCCAGCCTGAGCTTCTGTATAACCGAAAGCACCAAGATTCATATCAGTAATTTCAATGGAAGCATTCATTTGAATAGCCATTGAAGAGTAATCATCAGCATAAGAACCAACTACACCAGCATTGGCTAGCTTACCCAAACCATTTGTCGCAAGAAGGTTGTTTTTATTTATAAGCGCATCTGCTGCATCTGCTGCTGTTTCTTCAGGTGAACCAGGAGTGATGCCAGTACGATCAGTCAGAGCCAGTACTTTACCACCTAGATTTTTAATAGTCGTTGTAGAGTCACCAAGCTTCAGAGATAAATCAAGATTATTGATAAGCTCAGAATCGTTACCCGCGCCGCCAACCAACTTCAATGCACTAAACTGACCCGTTGTATCCGCAGCGTCATTACCCATGCTAATTGTCAAATCACCAGGAGATGACATAGTCATTTCTAAGTCGCCGTTTTCAGAAACATCAATTGTTTGCACTAGCTTACCAGTAAGATTTACATTGATATTCTCAAGAGCAACCGAACCGCCGTCTTCTGTAGTCGCTATATAACCTGCGTCACCTGGAGCGACGCCGTTAACATCAACAACTTGATGAGCTGTGTCTGTATACACTACAGAACCAACTTTAATACCATTGTCACCAAGGTCAATTTCAATCGTAACACCAGCTTGACCAGTCGTATTACCTAGAACTGTATCATCCAATGCTTCCATTGCTTGAGACATAAAAGGCGCTGCTGAAATAGCTGCTGCTAAAGTAATTTTTTGAAAAGTTTTCATTGAGTGCACACTCCGTTATTTATGATTATTGAGTAGTATCCCCTACTCTCATTCTCTGCCTTAACTAATGGGCTTATTAGAAATCAATTGCTATTTCTGAGAATTAAATCATGCATAGTTATTTATTATTTTTATTTCCTTCTGACTTATCTTAATTCAGAAGTTGTATAAACAATATTAAAGCCTCAGCACTTTGTCTATATTTATTTCGACATTTCTTTAAGATTTTTTGTAAACTACAGACACTTATAAAGATGTGTCTTTTATCTCGACTAGAACTGCCCTGAATTACTCACTAATTAGTATTAATATGCCGAACACTAACGATAATATAAACTTAAATCAGGGTAAGCATTGCGTCAAAACGACTTACTCGCGCGAAACGGTAATAACGCTATTAAGCAGCCTCTGTCAGGCGGAATACGTTAATGCGCTCAATATTATCAGCCCCGCCCTATTGATCAGCGCGAATAACCACAATACCGATATAAGTAATCGTTTTAGCTTCTTTTGCGCCAACCCTACTGACTGCAAAGTATTCAATGACCCTGTCGCGTTACAGCAGTGGCAATCCCAGTTAAACAGCACCCATCATGAGCTGACATCAATTATCCCATTCCACTCAGGCTGGCTTGGATACTTCGCTTACTCAGAGACCGCAGAGTTTAATTACTACCCTTGGACAATCTGTTTTGACCATCAAGAACTCACATTAAATCTACTCGGCACGCCTTCGAATACTGCATACGAAATATTTGAATTATTGCTCAATGAAACGCGATGGACAGACGCCAAAGGCGTAGACGCTAGCCGCCTTTTTTCCACGACGGGTTTCAGCCCACTATGGCGTAAGCAAGATTACGCCGCTGCTTTTGATAAAGTTCAGCATTACTTAAGGGCTGGCGATTGCTACCAAATAAATTTAACACAGCCTTACAAGGCCAAATATAAAGGCCAAGCGAGTGCTTTATTAACATCACTCTTGAGTCATATGCAGCCTAATTTTGGTGGCTACTTTAAAGGTTTGCAGACTGAGCTAATAAGCTTAAGCCCTGAGCGATTCATCGCAATTGATAATCAGGGGCGCTTAGAAGCAAAACCGATCAAAGGCACTATTAAGCGCGATACTGAAGGTCGTGCTGATCAGTTATTAATTAATGAATTAACTCATAGCAGTAAAAATAGAGCTGAAAATCTCATGATCGTTGATTTATTACGCAACGACCTTAGCATGTCGGCAATCCCAGGAAGCGTTAAAGTCGATAAACTGTTTGAACTTGAAAGCCATCCAAATGTTCATCATTTAGTCAGCACGATCAGTGCACAATTAAAACCCGGTATTAGCCCTGCAACTGCGATCGCACAGGCTTTTCCCGGCGGCTCTATCACTGGCGCACCTAAAATTCGCGCGATGGAAATCATTGCAGAGTTAGAAGTAGAGCCGAGATCACTTTATTGCGGAAGCTTGGGGTATTTTTCAGACAGCGGGCACTGTGATTTTAACATTCTTATTCGAAATCTGGAGTTTCGCGATGGCACAATCACATGCTGGGGGGGTGGCGGAATTACTATTGATTCAGAAATGAATGATGAATACGAAGAAAGCATCACCAAGATACAACGCATAATGGATGTGGTTGAGAGTACTGGCAAGTCGTCAAATTAAACTGATATAAGCGTCGCCCTAAAGGACGACCTACATTAAACATCACATCATTGTAGGTCGTAGCTTTAGCATAACACCCACTCAATCACCGGACAGTCTAGATAAGTAGGTCGCGGCTTTAGCCCGACAGCTATTTAACGGCCGGACAATTTAATTAAAGTGTCAATTCACGATTAGACGCTTTAATAAACTCTTTCTTAAGATCTTCGTATTCATGAACCGCTGGAAATTGAGGAAATTCTTCAATTACATTTTTAGGGGACTTAAACAAAATGCCAGCATCCGCTTCAGCAAGCATGGTTGTATCATTATAAGAATCGCCCGCGGCAATTGTACGATAATAGATAGTTTGCAAAGCACGAATCGATTGACGCTTTGGATCCGCTTGGCGCAAGTGGTAATTGACTACACGACCTTCTTCATCCGTTTCTAAACGGTGACAGAACAAAGTCGGGAAACCTAATTGACGCATCAATGGCTGAGAGAACTCGTAAAACGTATCCGATAAAATAATCACCTGAAAACGCTCACGTAGCCAATTAACAAAATCAACCGCGCCGTCTAAAGGTTTAAGTGTCGCGATCACTTCTTGAATATCTTGCAACTTGAAGCCGTGCTCATCAAGAATACGTAGACGCTGCTTCATTAATACATCGTAATCTGGAATATCACGAGTAGTTGCTTTTAACTCTTCAATGCCTGTTTTATTGGCAAATTCGATCCAGATTTCTGGGATTAATACACCTTCAAGATCTAAGCATGCTACTTCCACAAGACTCTCCAAATTTCACTGTAATTAAAAAAGCGTACTCTAACAGCAAACGCGTCAAAAACAATAGAGAGCCGTAGGAATGATTTTTTTGATTATATAAATATTAGCTTTAATTATTTTAAAGCATATGACTAGTTATGCTAGGCTTCACTTCATTAAAAATACGATTAGCAATACGCCTGACCAAAAGCAGAGCACAATAACTTAAACCCAGGCAATCATCTTGATAGAGAACGGGATAGAGAAACATACCATGCTTGATTTACAACAGATTAATCAGAAGTTCGCTGACAAGCGTCCTAAAGACCTGATCAAACACGCCATAGAAACTCATGGCAAAATTGCTGTCAGTTTTAGTGGTGCAGAAGACGTTATTTTGGTTGATATGGCCACCAAGATCGATCCCAACGTGCAAGTATTTTGCTTAGATACGGGCCGCCTACACCCTGAAACGTATCAATTTATCGAAAAAGTACGCAAGCACTATAATATCCAAATAGAGCTTATGTCACCTGAACAAGCTGCACTTGAAGCTTTCAGCAAAGAGAAAGGTTTATTCAGTTTCTACGAAGATGGCCATAAGGAATGCTGCGGCGTGCGTAAAATTGCGCCATTAAAACGCAAACTGACCACGCTAGATGCTTGGATCACAGGGCAGCGTAAAGACCAAAGCCCAGGGACTCGTACAGAGATTGATTTGTGTGAAAAGGATAATTTCCCAGGTGCTAGCGAAGTGCTTTATAAATACAACCCACTCGCCAACTGGACGTCAGCTCAGGTTTGGGAATACATAAAAATATTTGATGTGCCGTTTAACGACTTGCACAACCAAGGCTACATTAGCATTGGTTGTGAGCCTTGCACCCGCCCTGTACTACCAAACCAGCATGAGCGTGAAGGCCGCTGGTGGTGGGAAGGTGGCGATCATAAAGAATGCGGCTTACATGCTGGGAATATTATTGGCAAAGGGTAAATAAGGATGGATGTCGGGCTAAGTAAGCCCGACATCCATGACGATTAATGCTCAGGCAGATTGATGTCTTTAAACAATTCGTCCATCTCTTGCTTGCCATGACACTGAGTTGCTTTATCGACCATAGACTTGGTTAAGTGTGGCGCAAAGCGCTCGATAAAGTCATACATATATCCACGTAAGAATGTCCCTTTACGGAAACCTATCTGAGTAATACTTGATGCAAATAAATGGCTCGCATCAATCGCTACAAGATCATCATCCAGCGTTTCATCAATCGCCATCGTTGCGACAATACCAATGCCAACTCCAAGACGAACGTAAGTTTTAATGACATCCGCATCCGCGGCGGTAAATACAACTCGCGGTGTTAGATTTCTACTTTTAAAAGCCTCATCAAGCTTTGAGCGCCCAGTAAAACCAAAAACATAGGTAACCAAAGGATAAGCCGCTATTTCTTCAAGACTCGGCGCGGAGTGACTTGCCAAAGGATGCCCTTTGGGCACCAAGATGCTTCGATTCCAGCGATAGCAAGGCATCATAATCAGATCACCAAACAACTCCATCGCTTCCGTAGCAATAGCAAAGTCAACGCCACCATTAGCGGCCATTTCTGCAATTTGCATGGGCGTGCCTTGATGCATATGCAGCGACACATCTGGAAACTTCCCCATAAAGCTCTCAATCACACTTGGCAGCGCATAGCGCGCCTGGGTATGCGTTGTGGAAATAGACAGACTGCCTTTGGTCTCATCACTGAATTCTTGAGCAACCTGCTTTATGCTTTCAACTTTACGCAGAATTTCACCGGCGATTTCAAGTATCGCTTCCCCTGCGGGAGTAATCCGTGTGAGGTGCTTGCCACTGCGAGCAAAGATTTCTACCCCTAACTCGTCTTCAAGTAAACGTATCTGTTTGCTTATGCCAGGCTGAGAGGTATAGAGCACTTGAGCCGTCGCCGATACATTTAAATCGTGATGAGCGACCTCCCAAATATAACGCAATTGCTGCAGTTTCATATTCTCTCCGTACCCTGACCTTCAAAAAAGTTATAAAAATATAAGTAAATATTCCTTTCAAGAATAGCTGGAAACGTATAATTTACCAGCCTTCTCTTTTATTAGACTCATAATACTTACTTTAGACCATATTCATGGATATTTTGTTATATATATTAGCGGGTGCCTCCGTTGGCTTCATTGTTGGCATTACCGGTATTGGTGGCGGCGCATTAATGACCCCCTTATTACTGTTATTCGGATTCCCTCCGAACATAGCAGTAGGGACCGATTTAATGTACGCATCGATCACTAAAGCCTCGGGTGTTATTAGCCACCACAAGCAAAAACACGTTGAATGGAAGCTGGTAAAGCTTTTAGCTATGGGCAGCCTGCCCGCCGCATTAATTACCGGCTATTCTCTGCAGAATGTATTTGAAGATTCTGAAAGCTATGAAGCGTTGTTAAAAAGCAGTCTCGGCATCATGCTTTTGCTAACCGCATTCGTAGTGATCTTTCGCAAACAACTGCAACGATTCACTATGCGCAGTAAAAGCCAGAGCAATGAAAAAGCGAGAGATTTAACCACTCTTTTAATGGGGGTCGTACTGGGGGTTTTGGTAACACTAACTTCCGTCGGTGCAGGCGCGATAGGAACAGCTGTTTTAATGCTGCTATACCCAGCTCTACGATCATCTCATATCGTAGGGACCGATATCGCTCACGCGGTGCCTTTAACCGCTTGCGCGGGCTTAGTGCACATGGCACTTGGAAACGTTGATTTCGCTTTACTCTTCGCACTGCTAGTCGGTTCCATTCCTGCTATACAGCTGGGTAGCAAGGTATCTCATCATTTGCCAGAAGGGGTATTAAGGCAATTACTGGCGAGTATTTTATTGTTCTTAGGGGCCAAGTACGCCTTCTTTGGCTAGCCTGAAAGCCCGCTAAAATATTTTGCGCAACGAATCGTTGCGCACAACGCCCAACTGATTGGTCACCCGATTCAATGGCACAGTAAGTACGGGAACAGAACTTCGCTGCAATACTTTAGAAGCAACCGAGCCCAAACCACACAAAGATTCACCACGCTCTCCATGAGCCCCCATAACGATCATATCAACATGATTATCATCGACGTACTGTAAGATCGTTTCAGCCGCCTGCCCTCTTATAACATGAATATCCCCCAAGTAAGATTCATCATCATTATTGGCAAATTCAGACATCATTGTCGCCGTTACTCGATGCTTAATAGTTTCCATAACATCCTTCACGCCTTCTTTTCGTAATCGCTCTAAATCCTTAGAAGGAAGATATATATCCAAGATTGATTCTGCAAAAACTCCCATCGGCTCAATGACATGAATAATGTCTATTTTTGCATTAAATTGTTTTGAAATTTCTAATGCATGGCACAGCACATAAGGTCCGAGGACACCTAAATCAGTAGCAAATGCTATTTTTTTTATCATTTTCGGCCTTCGTCATAGGTAGCGCATTCATAAGGATTGAACCTTTTCACTCATTTTGATCATAGCAGTTGATTTAACACTCGTTCTTTCGGATTACAAAAACCTACACACTTGTCACAAGTATCACTTACTAAAAGCCTGTAACTTTTTATAAATTTTCTGGCAGGGTTACGAATTGCGCCTATTCTTTTAACTATGGAAACTATTAATATTTAAATCAAAGGAAAGCAATATGAGCAACGATACAAACGAAGACAACTGGTTAAAGGTAGAGGAAGTATCAGAAATACTGGGATTAAAAGAAGTCACCATCAAACGCTACGCCAGAGAAGGCCTACTCAACGGTAAGCAAGAAAATAATCAATGGCAATTCTTAGCATCTGAAATTCAAAAATTCAAAGAAATTCAAGGTAAGCTCTAAACGCAAAACCCCTACCTTAGAAAATCCTCGACTAAGACGCGATTAGGTTCAGATGCATCCACGGCCCTGAACCTAGCTCCCTCCCTTGCAGCACCGCCTTCATACTCATAATTTGTAATAAAATCATGTCCATCATCGCTATGATTTGTCATAATCGATGGATAACATTAATTAACATCGAAAATAGCACAGACAAAATAATAGGAAGTGAAATGACTGATAATCGTGTTGAAGATCTCAACATTACCTCTATTGATACACTAATTACACCCGATCAGTTGAAAGCTCAGCTGCCATTAAGTACGGAAGTTGTTGCTAGTATTCAAAATGGGCGCAAAGAAGTCCGCGACATTTTAGATCGTAAAGATCACCGTATTTTTCTCGTGGTTGGCCCTTGCTCTATTCATGATGTTGACGCCGCTAAAGATTACGCCGAACGCCTTAAAGGCTTAGCGGAAGAAGTAAAAGATACACTGTGTATTGTTATGCGTGTTTATTTTGAAAAACCACGCACAACGGTTGGCTGGAAAGGTCTTATTAACGACCCTTACCTCAATGATACGTTCAAAATTGAAGATGGCTTGAAAATTTCTCGCCAACTGTTGATTGATCTTGCGGCATCTGGCTTACCACTTTCAACAGAAGCACTTGATCCAATTTCACCTCAATACATGCAAGACTTGATTTCTTGGTCTGCCATTGGTGCTCGTACAACCGAATCTCAAACTCACCGCGAAATGGCTTCTGGCTTATCTTCTGCCGTAGGTTTTAAGAACGGCACTGACGGTAACTTAACCGTGGCAACCAATGCTCTTAAATCTGTTGCTAACCCTCACCGCTTCCTCGGCATTAACCAATCTGGTCAGGTTGCGATTGTAGAGACTGCCGGTAATCAATACGGTCATATCGTATTGCGTGGCGGTGGCGGTAAGCCAAACTATGATTCTGTGAATATCTCGCAGTGCGAACAAGCGTTAGAAAAAGCCGGTTTAGCTCAAAACATCATGGTTGATTGCTCTCACGAAAATTCAAGCAAAGATGCTGCTATCCAGCCGCTTGTTATGGAAAACGTAACCAACCAAATTTTGGAAGGCAACAAATCCATTATTGGCTTGATGATTGAATCAAACATTGAGTTTGGTCGTCAGGATATCTGTGAAAATCTTGCTGATATGAAATACGGCCAATCGGTTACCGATGCTTGCATTAGCTGGGAAACAACAGAAGATTCGATTCGCAAGATGCATGAGAAACTAAAAACGGTATTGCCTAAGCGCTAAACACTCGCGCTATGCCCGTTAAGTCGGGCTCATTCATCACGCATAAAAAAACCGAAGCCATTTTCATAGTTTCGGTTTTTTTATGCGTTCTATTTCAATAAATGACGACTAAAATAAAAATTTATTTAAAATACGCATTTTCAGTAACGGTGTGATCTGTCTGGTCTCTAACACCCGCCAATTCTGGAATCTTAGCCAATAACGTTGTTTCAACACCGTCTTTCAATGTCATTTCAACAGCACTGCAACCCTGACAACCACCACCGAATTTCAAGATCGCAATCATGTCTTCTGTGATGTCTACCAAGCTCACTTCACCACCATGAGAAGCCAGACCCGGATTGATTTCAGTGTATAGCAAATAGTTAATGCGCTCATCCAACGGACTATCCGCATTTACTTTTGGCATTTTAGCGTTTGGCGCTTTAATGGTCAGCTGACCGCCCATGCGGTCTTTAGCAAAATCGATAATCGCTTCTTCTAAATACGCAGTGCTCATTACGTCGACATAAACACGTAACTTATCCATTGCCTGTAATACATCGTTCACGTTAATTTCATCTGGACGACAATAAGCAAGGCATGTTTCGGCGTACTTAGTACCTGGTTGTGTAATAAAGATACGCACAGCCATACCTTCAACATTTTGCTTCTCTAAAAGCTCAGCTAAGTATTCTTCTGCGGAGGGAGTTATCTCTATGTATTGTGTCATTTCTGTTTACCTTAAAAGCTATATAGGCGCATTGTATCCTTTTTATTATACAACGCACGTATTTTCACGGCTATAGTTGACAAAATTACTCAGGATTAATCTTTGGCCTTCATTGTAATCGAAATACACTCTGTAAATTGCAACATTTTCATGGTCCTAATGAGCTAATTTCATCATCAGTCACTTTATGTGAATTATCTAACGATATTGCCTAGATTAGAGGCCCTTTCTACCTTTCAAGCTAAGACAGAAGGCATGTCTTCTGATAGAATTCGCGGCATGTTTTTATATTTCAGTCAGTAATTGATAGCAGTGGTAGAGAATCAAATGGATCGTCAAAAGCGTTTAGAAATACTTCATAGCACCCTGAAAACCCGCGCCCTCATATTAGATGGCGGCATGGGAACATTAATTCAGGCGCACCAGCTAGAAGAAGCCGATTACCGCGGCGATCGCTTTGCGGATTTAGAGCAAGAAATTAAAGGCAATAATGACTTACTCGTTTTAACACAACCCGACATTATTAAAGGTATTCATAAAGCCTACCTTAATGCGGGCGCTGATATTATTGAAACCAATACGTTTAACTCAACTCGGGTTTCTCAAGCGGACTACGACTTGGAACACTTAGTTCCAGAGTTGAACGAAGTCGCCGCTCAAATTGCACGCCAAGTTTGTGATGAAGTTGCTGCTGAAACTGGCGTAACTCGTTTTGTTGCCGGTGTATTAGGCCCTACCAGTAAAACAGCGTCTATTTCTCCTGATGTAAACGACCCAAGCTTCCGTAACATTACTTTTGATGCCTTAGTTGCTGAGTATACCGAAGCGACTCATGGCTTGATCAAAGGTGGTTCAGACATCATCTTGATCGAAACTATTTTTGATACACTTAATGCAAAAGCGGCGATTTATGCTGTGCAAGGGGTGTTCGAAGAATTAGGTTATGAGCTGCCAATTATGATTTCTGGCACCATTACCGACGCCAGTGGCCGTACGCTTTCGGGTCAGACCGCTGAAGCGTTCTTAAACTCAGTCATCCACGCCAAGCCGCTATCCATCGGTCTTAACTGTGCATTAGGCGCAGATGAATTACGTCCACACATCGAAGAATTATCCGCCAAAGCCAATTGCTACATTTCGGCACACCCAAATGCTGGCTTGCCAAACGAATTTGGTGAATACGACGAAACCCCTGAACAAACCGCTGCGATTGTGGGTGAATTTGCTCAAAGCGGTTTCTTAAACATTATTGGTGGTTGCTGCGGTACGACCCCAGAGCATATTGCTGCCATTGCTGAACAAGTTCATAAATACGAGCCGCGTAAGATTCCTGAGATCGAAGTGGCCTGTCGCCTTGCTGGCCTTGAACCTTTTACAATTACCAGCGATTCATTATTCGTTAACGTAGGCGAACGCGCTAACGTAACCGGTTCCGCTAAGTTTAAGCGCCTGATTAAAGAAGATAAATTTGAAGAAGCCTTAGACGTTGCTCGCGTACAGGTTGAAAACGGCGCCCAAGTGATCGATATCAACATGGATGAAGGCATGTTGGAATCCGAAGAAGCGATGGTTCGTTATTTGAATCTAATCGCGTCTGAACCTGATATCTCGCGTGTACCGATCATGGTTGATTCCTCTAAATGGGAAATCATCGAAGCAGGCCTTAAGTGCATTCAAGGTAAAGCGATTGTTAACTCAATCAGCTTAAAAGAAGGCAAAGAAGAATTTGTCGCTAAAGCAAAAAGCTGCATGCGCTTTGGTGCTGCTGTTGTGGTCATGGCCTTTGATGAAAAAGGTCAAGCCGATACTGAACAGCGTAAAAATGAAATTTGCGCGGAGTCTTACCGCATCCTTGTTGATGAAGTTGGCTTTTTACCACAAGACATCATCTTCGACCCCAATATCTTTGCGGTTGCTACTGGCATTGAAGAACACAATAACTATGCGGTTGATTTCATTGAATCGTGTAAATTTATTACGGCAAACCTTCCTCATGCTCTGATTTCGGGTGGCGTTAGTAACGTATCGTTCTCCTTCAGAGGTAATGATCCAGTCCGTGAAGCGATTCACTCCGTATTCCTGTACTACGCCATTAAACACGGCATGAGCATGGGTATTGTGAACGCAGGCCAGCTGGCGGTTTATGATGATCTGCCTGCCGAGCTGAAAGAACGCGTTGAAGACGTTATCTTAAATAAACGTGAGGACGGCACGGATCGCTTATTGGAAATAGCGGATAACTACCGCGGTGACGGCAGTGTCAAAGAAGCTGAAACTCAAGAGTGGCGCAATCTTCCTGTGGCAGAGCGTTTAAGCCATGCTTTAGTAAAAGGCATTAATACCTTTGTCGTTGAAGATACTGAAGAAGCACGCCACCTCTTTGATCGCCCTATTCAAGTTATTGAAGGTCCATTAATGGACGGTATGAACGTGGTGGGTGATTTATTTGGTGAAGGTAAGATGTTCCTTCCTCAGGTAGTAAAAAGTGCTCGTGTTATGAAGCAAGCGGTCGCGTACCTACTGCCTTTTATCGAAGCAGAGAAAGACGGTAAGTCTGAAACTCAAGGTAAGATCCTAATGGCCACCGTTAAAGGTGACGTTCACGATATTGGTAAAAATATCGTAGGGGTTGTGCTTCAGTGCAATAACTTTGAGGTGGTAGATCTTGGGGTTATGGTTTCGGCCGATAAAATTCTGAAAACCGCCAAAGAAGAAAACTGCGACATCATTGGTTTATCAGGTTTGATTACACCATCGCTCGATGAAATGGTTCACGTTGCCAAAGAAATGCAGCGCTTAGATTACAACATTCCTTTGTTGATTGGTGGCGCAACGACGTCTAAAGCCCATACCGCGGTCAAAATTGACCCACAATACAGCAACGACGTTATTACTTATGTAGCCGATGCTTCTCGCGCCGTAGGTGTTGCCCAAAAGCTGGTAAATCCTGAATTGAAAGAAACGTTCAGATTAGAAACACTGGCTGAATATGAAAAAGTACGTGCTCGTAACGCTAATCGTAAAAGTAAGCCGCTATTAAGCTACCCTGCTGCTTGCGAGCGTGCGCCTCAAATTAACTTCGGTGATTACACGCCGCCAAAACCGAATAAGCTTGGTATCACTGTCTATGACGACTTCCCATTAGAAACGCTGGTGGATTACATCGACTGGACCCCTTTCTTTATGTCTTGGGAACTGGCGGGTAAATTCCCGCGCATCCTTGAAGATGAAGTAGTAGGCGAAGCCGCAACCGCACTTTATAAAGATGCTCGTGAAATGCTTGATCGCATCATTAAAGACAAGCTCTTTATCAGTAAAGGCGTTATTGGCATCTGGCCTGCAAACCGCAAAGGCGCTGATGATATCGAGATTTATGCCGATGAAAGCCGCACAGAAGTGCTAGAAACATTACATCAGCTGCGTCAGCAAACCAATAAACCCGCGGGTCAGCCTAACTATTCATTAGCGGATTTCATTGCGCCTAAATCTGGCGATAATGCTAAAGATGATTATATGGGCGCATTTGCAGTAACGTCCGGATTGGAAGCGGAAGCTTTAGCTGAGCAATACAAAACAGACCACGACGACTACAACAATATTTTGATGAAAGCGTTGGCTGATCGCCTTGCAGAAGCATTTGCTGAATGCATGCATGCTATTGTTCGAAATGAAACGTGGGGTTATGTGAGCGATAAAAACCTGACTAACGCTGAATTAATTAAAGAAAAATATCAAGGTATCCGTCCTGCACCGGGTTACCCTGCTTGCCCAGACCATACGGAAAAAGCCGCGCTATTTCGCTTGCTAAACCCAGAAGCGAATGCAGGTATAACGTTGACTGAGAACTTTGCCATGTTCCCATCAGCATCCGTCAGCGGCTGGTATTTCTCTCATCCTGAGTCAAAATATTTTGGTTTGGGAAAGATTGATAAAGATCAAGTAGAAGACATCTCGGCCCGTAAGCATGAAGAAGTCCATGTAATGGAGCGCTGGTTAGCGCCTAACTTAAACTACTAGTTTTATACTGGTTGTGAACTTGGTTTAAAGTAAATTTAAACCAAGTCTGAACTAAACTTCAATCATTAGCTGGCGACGACCATCAATTCTTTTACCCGCATCTTAGGGCGAGCACTCAACATACCGAGTGCTCGCTTACTACGTATTTTTAGTATCAGCATTCCAATTATTTTGGGCATGATGTCTCAAAGTCTTTTGAATCTTGTGGATGCGGCGATGGTAGGCAGCCTTGGCTCGGATGCGCTTGCCGCTGTGGGCATAGGCAGCTACGCCGCGTTTTTAACCGTCTCTCTTGTGATGGGATTATCTGCGGCGGTGCAAACACTGGTTGCACGGCGCATGGGGGCCAACCAAGGTGAGCTGGCTAGCCAGCCATTAATGGCTGGGTTACTGCTAGGCAGTCTCATTGCACTTCCTCTAACTCTGTTATTTTATCTATTCAGCGCCCAACTGATGGGGTTATTTAACTCCGATCAACGCGTCATTGATATTGCACAACCTTATTTCGAATGGCGAACGTTTGCGATTATCGCCGTAGCATTCAATTTTTGCTTTCGTGGATATTGGGCAGGCATCGGCGAAACACGCTCTTATTTAAAAGTATTATTGTGGATGCACATTGCGAATGTCTTCTTCAGCTATCTATTAATATTTGGCCTCCCTGCCTTATCCATTCCGGCCTTTGGTGCTCCAGGATCAGGGATGGGAACCTGCATTGCCATATTCATCGGCACACTATTTTATTTCAAGCTGACGTTAAAAAAAGCTAACAATCACAGCTTTAAATTGCACATTCCAACAAAAGAAATGATGACTCGGCTTGCTCGCTTAGCCATTCCAAATTCCTTACAGCAAGGCTTCTTTTCGCTGGGTGTTAGCGTGCTATTTATGATCATTGGTCTGATTGGCAGCGAAGAACAAGCCATAGGCCATATTTTAATCAGTATTGCCCTGCTGCTTATTTTACCCTCTGTTGGATTAGGTATTGCAGCGACGAGCTTAGTCAGCCATTCACTTGGAGCAAAAGATGCGGATAACGCTTATCGCTGGGGTTGGGAGGTTGTTCGCCTTACCATGTGCTTGATGTTACTGCTGGGCTTACCCATCTCTTTTTTCGCAGAGTCCATTCTTAGCATTTTTACCAACGACCAACACCTTATCGCTTTAGGTACCTTGCCTTTGCAGATCACCGGTTTGAGCATCACTTTTGAAGTGACCTCCATGGTCTTAACCCAAGCATTATTAGGCGCCGGAGCCAGCCGAAAAGTATTGGTGATTAATTTAGTGATGCAGTGGTGTCTTTTATTACCCTTAGCGTATTTTGTAGGGCCTATTTTAGGTTATGGTTTATTAGGCATCTGGTGCGTTCAAACTCTTCAAAGAATAAGCTCTTCAGCACTGTATGCGGCTCTTTGGCGTAGAAGAAATTGGACAGATCATAGTATTTAATAGAAGCTTCATAATTAATGATTACCATTCTTTAGCGGTTATATCTTTATCCATTATTTTTAGGCGTTCGTTTTAGGCAAATTATGCAATCAGCTTATTCTTTCCTGCCCCAAGTTATTGCCCATCGAGGCAGTAGCGGTGAAGCCCCAGAAAATACTCTTGCGAGTCTTCACCTCGCCGGACAACAAGGCATTAAATGGGTCGAAATCGATGTCATATTGAGCGCTGACGGCATTCCCGTTATTTTTCATGATGATTATTTATCTCGAACAACCAACAGTGATGACTTAATTCATAAAACGTCCCTTGAGCAACTTAAGCAATTGGATGCGGGATCATGGAAAGACCCAAAATATAACAAAGAAACCATCCCCACCTTACTCGAAGCCATTGAGGTGATTAGCCAATATGGCATGGGGCTTAATCTTGAACTAAAGCCCTGCGAAGGGCTGGAAGAAGAAACGGTTGCTGCCAGCATTGATGTATTGAAACAGCACTGGCCAAAGGACTTACCACTGCTTTTTAGCAGTTTTAATTATTTCGCCCTCGTTAGTGCTAAAATGCTGTGGCCTGAAGTCGCTCGCGGTTACAACGTTTCTGCAATACCAAGTGCTTGGCAAGAACGACTCGATCATTTGGGCTGCACAGGCTTGCATATTCACCAAAGCTTTTTTGAAAGTAAGCAAGTCGCTGATATTAAAGCCGCAGGTTACAAAATTTTAGCCTTTACTATTAATGACGATGCTCGCGCACTTGAACTCTATGACCAAGGGTTGGACGCTGTCTTCAGTGATTACCCATTAAAAATCCAAAAAGCGCTGGAAAACAGTTAGATTAAATACCGCTTAAAGGCTCTATTTAGTCGCCTTTTTTCTATTATTTTCATTAACTATTCATTTTAGTTATTTCGATATAGAAAAAAATAAGTTTTTTGCATAACGCTTTTTTGGTACATTTGCCACTAATAACTCCCAATGGCTTAATAACCCGGAAAGCTATGTACGTATACGACGATTTAGACCAACGCATCATTAATGAGCGCGTTACGCAATTTCAAGACCAAATGGCCCGCTATTTGGACGGTAAAATTCCTGAAGAGGAATTCCTTCCACTGCGCCTACAAAATGGTATTTATGTTCAGCGTTACGCCCCAATGCTTCGCATCGCCGTGCCTTATGGCATGCTAAACAGTAAGCAACTGCGTAAAATGGGTGAGATAGCTCGTGATTACGACCGTGGTTATGCGCATTTCAGTACTCGTCAAAATCTACAGTACAATTGGCCAAAGCTTGAAGAGTGCCCTGAAATCTTAGGCAAACTTGCTGAAGTTCAAATGCATGCGATTCAAACAAGTGGTAACTGTATCCGTAATACCACCACCGATGAATACGCCGGGGTAACAGCAGAAGAATTAGTCGATCCACGACCTTACTGCGAAATCATTCGCCAATCATCAACGTTCCACCCTGAATTTGCGTTTTTACCGCGAAAATTCAAAATTGCGGTTAACGCGGTTGCTGACGCTGACCGTGCGGCAACGCGCATGCACGATGTTGGCATTCAAATCATTCGTAATGCAGAGGGTGAGCTTGGCTATCGCGTTTATGCGGGCGGTGGTTTGGGCCGCACGCCAATTCTATCTTCTGTTATTCGTGAATTTTTACCCGAAAAAGACTTATTGACCTACATTGATGCCATTGTTCGTGTATACAACCAATTTGGCCGCCGTGACAATAAGTACAAAGCTCGTATTAAAATCCTAGTAAAAGCCCTAGGCGTTGAACGTTTTAGCAAATTAGTTGAAGAGGAATGGGAATACATAAAAGATGGGGATGGGAAATTAACCGATCACGAACTTGAACGTATTAAATCTCACTTCACTGAGCCAGACTATGCGACTCTTGAAGATGCTCCAGCAAACTATACCGACGCTCTAGCGTCCGATAAAGCCTTTGCACGCTGGGTTGAACGTAATGTTCGCGCTCACAAAAAGCCAGGTTATGCCGTTACTACTTTTGCGCTTAAGCAAAAAGGCACAGCACCAGGCGATGTAACCGACAGTCAGCTTTTTGCATTTGCTGATTTAGCTGACAAATACAGCTTCGGTGAAGCCCGCTCTACGCATCAGCAAAACTTAGTATTGGCTGATGTAGAACAAGCGAAGCTTTACGATCTTTGGAAAGAAGCAAAGGCATTGGGTTTAGCAACACCAACCCTTGGTTTGTTAACCGACATGATTTGCTGCCCAGGTGGCGACTTCTGCGCTCTAGCCAACGCTAAATCCTTGCCCGTTGCTGAAGCCTTACAGAATGCATTTGATGATTTAGATTATTTGCACGATTTGGGTGAGATTGATCTGAACATTTCAGGCTGCATGAATGCTTGTGGTCATCACCATATTGGCAACATCGGTATTTTAGGTGTAGATAAGAAAGGCGAAGAGTTCTATCAGGTTTCTCTTGGTGGTGCTTCTGGTGTCGATGCAACCGTAGGTAAGATCTTGGGGCCATCTTTTGCCCGTGATCGTATGACAGAAATCGTTCGCACTATTCTAGATGTCTATGTTGCACAGCGTATTGAAGGTGAAACCTTCATTGAAACATTCCGTCGTATTGGTATGGATGCATTTAAAGCAGCGGCTTATCCTGAAAAAGAAAAAACAGCAAAAGCATAAGCTTAGGATTAAACATGAATCAGATTATTTTAGACAAACAGATCGCCAATGATGATTGGACCTTAATTGCTGACGATGCTGAATTAAGTACGGCTAACGAAGTAATTAACTTTAGCCGCTGGGCAAATGCTGAAGGCACTGACAAAGCGGCATTAATTGCTAAGCGTGATGCCGGTACTCTTGGCATTCAGTTAAACGCAGGTGATACAGCTGATTTATTAGCCGCTGATAGCCAAGGCTTTGCATTGATAAACGTTGAGTTTCCTAAGTTTGCCGATGGCCGCGGTTATTCTGCTGCTCGCTTATTGCGTGAGCGCTATGGTTTTACTGGTCAGCTACGTGCCGTAGGCGACGTATTATTTGATCAATTGTTTTACATGATGCGTTGCGGTTTTAATGCGATGGCAATGCGTGCAGATCAGGACCTTGACTTAGCCGTCAAAGGCTTTGAAACATTCTCGGCACCTTACCAAGGTGATGTGAACGATACCCGACCACTTTTCCGTCGTCGCTAAGTTTCAAGAAGGCGGTAAGTTTCAAGAAGGCGGTAAGTTTCAAGAAGGCGGTAATGCGCTGATTGACGCATGAGTAAGATCAAAAAAGGCCATTCATTTGGTCTTTTTTGTCTTTGTCACTTTTTTTTCAGTTAGGATGAAGTAACTCATTGTATTCATTCATTGGCTAGCAACGACCAACCGGGGCGAATATGGTAGCGCACGATCTAATCTTTTCTTTCTTCTTAATCTTTACAGGCGCCCTTGTACTCTCTACATTTGCGCTTTATACAAAACAACCCGTCATCATCGCTTATATCGCCTTAGGCGCAATTGTAGGCCCGTTTGGCTTATCTTTAATCGAAGCCCCCGAGTTATTAGGAGAAATGTCACACATTGGCATCATTTTCTTATTATTTTTACTCGGCCTTGATATGCAACCTGCCAATTTAGTCGCCGTGCTTAAAAAAGCCACATTGGTCGCCATCATTAGCTGCGCCCTATTCTTCGGCATCGGTTTTGGTATTGCTTTTCTATTTAATCATTCAACCATGGACAGTTTAATCATTGGCCTAGCGATGATGTTTTCAAGCACGATCATTGGTTTAAAATTATTACCAACAACCGTATTGCACCACAAACATGTGGGTGGCCTTATGGTGGGTTTATTACTTTTACAAGATTTAGTCGCTATTCTTACCTTAATCTTTCTCGGCAGCTTAGGGTCAAGCGCCAATTCAGATAGCATAACGCCCCCCTTTTGGCAGCCGTTTATTGCTCTCCCTCTGTTAGTTATGAGCAGCTATCTGATTGTTAAGGGCGTGCTTTTGCCATTAATTAGAAAATTTGACCGCTTTCAAGAATATCTTTTTATCATGGCCATTGGCTGGTGTTTAGCCATGGCGGAAGGTGCCCAAGCTATTGGCTTAACGCGTGAGATTGGTGCCTTCATCGCCGGCGTAACGCTAGCAACAAGCCCGATTGCTCAATACATTGCCATCAGTTTAAAGCCTCTAAGGGATTTTTTCTTAGTGCTGTTCTTTTTCGCTCTAGGAGCCGGTTTCAACTTAGAATTATTGTCGACGGTGATTTGGCCAGCCTTGGTCTTAGCAGGCGCGGTTTTATTGTTAAAACCCATCATCTTTCGATATTTACTCGGTAATATGAGCGAAAGCCCAGCGCTGGCTTGGGACGTTGGTTTTCGCCTAGGCCAGATCAGTGAGTTTTCGCTATTGGTCGCGTTTGTCGCTTTTGAGCGCTCTATCTTATCGGAACAAGGATCGCTATTAATTCAGGCCACGGCCATTATTACTTTCGCCCTTTCAAGCTACATTGTCGTTTTTAACTACCCCAATCCTATTGCCGTAAATGACAAATTACGAAGGGATTAGTAGAAATTACACATCAGTCTTTCGCCAAATCCAACAAATAACGGCCTTGGCCTTTACCGCCTAAAACATTTGCTAGCACGCCCGATAACTCACTACGACCAATGGTCTGAGTAAAATCGGCCAAACTCGGCAATTGCCATTCATCAGCGATTTTTTTGATTAGAAGCTGCTTCTGAGTCTGAGGAATTTCAACCGAATCGACCCCGAGCAAATCAATACCACGAAGTATAAATGGAAATACACTTGCACTGAACTCAGCGCCCGCAACCATGCCACACGTCGTTAAGGCCCCCCCATATTGAAGCTGTGGTAAAACCGCTGCAATCATATCACCACCACAGGTATCAATACCCGCTTGGTACAAGGGGCGCGTCATTGGCTTTTTCGCCATAGGTAATAAATCATTACGATCCAATACGTCACTCGCACCAATACTTAATAGCCAGTCAGTAGCCGTCGCCTTGCCAGTCACCGCAACAACTTCGAAGCCAAGCTTGGATAAGAGCGCCACCGCAACAGAACCAACCCCCCCCGTTGCGCCCGTAACAATGACTTTGCCAGCATCGGGCTTGATATCCGCTTTCAATAATTTTTCAACCGACAGTGCGGCGGTAAAACCCGCCGTACCCCAGCGCATAGAGTCTTCTAACGATAAATTCGCAGGCTTAGCCAATACCCAAGCCGCAGGAATACGAATGTATTCGCCATAGCCGCCGCAAGTATTCATACCTAAGTCGTAACCAAAAAGAACGACTTCTGCGCCTTCTTCAAATAACCCAGAGGCATCACTGACAACCGTGCCTGCCGCATCAATACCCGGTGTATGAGGGAAATGACGAGTAACGCCGCGATTGCCCGAAGCACTCAATGCGTCCTTATAATTCACCGATGAGTATTGAACCTTAATCAATACTTCACCTTCGCCTTTTTCAGTACCTTCAGGAGGTAAACAGCCGTTATCAACCAATTGCCAAGAAGATGTCACAACCGGGTTTTCACCTTCTGATTCAATCGCTCTGTATGCGTGCCACTGGGTCATAATATCCCTCCTAAATTACGATTAGCTTTTTGTATGGGTTTGCGTATTGAGCATGGTTAAAAAACGTGTCGCCGCTTTTTCAATGCCCATTTGTACCGCAAAGCCTAACTTTTCTTGTAAGGTCTTTTTGAATTCGTAGCTGACTTCAAAAACATCCGCTTCATCGCAAGCACTGACTAAATAATCATCACTGGTGCCTAACTGATCAACCAGCTTGTTTACTAGCGCATCTTGGCCATACCAAGTATCACCCGTTGCGATTTCTTCGATATTCAGACTCGGGCGAAAATGCGAAACATGGTTTTTGAAGAGTACATGAGTTTCTTCTAGATCTTCGCTGAATTTTTCTTTTGCTTTAGCACTATTGTGACCAAACATTGTCACTGTGCGCTTGTATTTACCTGCAGTAAACATTTCAAAATCTACATCGTGTTTTTTCAATAGACGACTGAAGTTAGGTAGCTGCGCCACGACACCAATAGAACCGACGATCGCGAACGGTGCAGAAACAATTTTATCCGCAATACACGCCATCATATAACCGCCACTGGCGGCTACTTTATCAATGCATACGGTTAACGGAATGCCTTTGTCTTTAATACGCTGTAACTGGCTAGACGCTAGGCCATAGCTATGCACCATACCCCCGCCACTTTCTAGGCGTACTACGACTTCATCTTCTTTACGCGCCATGGTTAATATTGCGGTAATTTCTTCACGCATAAAGTCGGCGGCACTGGCTTTAACATCACCATCAAAATCCAGTACAAAGACACGCTTACGAGCAGGTTCGGCCATTTCTTGCGAATCTTCGTCTTTTGCCTCAGTTCCTTTATTCAGCTTTTTATCGGCTTTAGCTTTGGCTTTTTCAGCCTTAGCTTTGGCTTTGTCTTCTTTAGCACGTGCTTTTTCAAGTTCTTTCAGCTCGTCTTTTTCATACAAGCTTTCTTCTAATACTTCTTTATAGTCATCAAGATCATCATTCACTTTATTAACTGATATATAGCCATCATGATTTGCCTTTGGCTTACTGCTGACCGCTGCAATACCGGCGATCACTAAAATGATCGAAATAACCACGGTCAGCGCTTTCAATAAAAAAATGCCGTATTCTGCTAAAAATTCCAAGTTTATTACCTTTTGTATACTGATTCAGAGTGATGTTTAATTTGATTGCCGCAAGAATACCGCATAATTTCACCAATGTAAGCCAAGAAAAATCAAACATTCGTATGAATTTATTTGACACTCAACCGCTGCCCTCATAAAGTGACGTCTCCATATTCAATACGTGCTGGTTTTCGTATTGACAGAAGTAGATACATAACAATTAAATTAGGTAGCATCTCATGTCTAACATCATTGAAACAATGCAAAGCAAATTTGACCCAAGTGCAGCTGAAGGCTTGGACTTGATCTTTCAATTCAACATCGAAGACGGTGAAACTTATCACTTGATCGTTAAGGATGGTACTTGTGAACTAGCAACGGGCGAAAATGACGACGCTAACGTTACTTTGATCATGAATACAGAAACTCTTGAAGGCATCGTTTCTGGCGAAACTGATGGCATGCAAGCATTCATGGCTGGTCAACTACGTGTTGAAGGCGACATGATGTTGGCAACTAAGTTGGGCGAACTTTTCCCAGCTTAATTGAGTGACTCATTGAGAAGGCGCTGCCTTCTCAATTTATTAAGATTCTCTATACTCCCGCTCGAACTACCAATCTTCTTTCAATATCTTCTTAGCAATATAATTAATCGGTCGAACATTCATCCCTTTAGCGGTTAAATAGACTGAAAAAACAGCGCCATTTTCCATAGGCATATAAACAGCACTACCGTAGCTCACATCAATCCACGTATCAAAACGCTCAAAGATCTCCCATAGATCGACATACTGGGATTGCTTTAGAGAAAATACACTCTGCTGCCCATTTCTGGCCTGCTCTAAAGACACATAACGCCCACTAATACGATCCAAACGATACAGAGGCTTTTGCCCTGCTGCCGCTAACGGCCCAACCCACGTTAATAAGCGCGCATCAAGTTGCCACTGATCACCATGAATCTCAAATCGCTGCTCACGACTATCACTATCAACCAAGGTGATGTCGTAATGCTGATCACCTTTTTCGTAAATGCTAATGGTCGCAATAGGGACTTCAGAAAGAAGTTGTTTGTAACTCAGAACATCAAACAAAGAAAACAAAGAAAAAACAGCCGCTACAATTAAGGCAATCGCAAAGCTTCCTTTTAGCCAAGCAATGAACCAGCCGCGTTTAAAAAGCAGATAACCGGAAAAAATCAGTAGCAGTAAACCGACAACAACCAATATAAAAACCAAACTTCCTTGTAACATAAATTCATTCCTTTCGCATTTAACTCAGTAAATGCTGAATACTTTCTTCTGCTAAAGCGATCGCTTCGGATGCGCCTGCAGATTGTCCACCGAGTGAATCGATGAAGTATTCAACCGCTGAAATGGCATCAGCTAATGCTTCAATCTTATCTTCCGTCGGTGCGAAATCGCTATCGATGATTTTCTTCTCAACAAAACCTTGCAAGGCAATCATCAAATCACCAACGTTTTTTTGGTCCAAAAAGAACAAAGCACCGCTTACGTCGAGTAATGTTTTGCCCACATTTTTGATGTGCAATTTATCGCCATTTGAATCCACATAAGAAGCGATCGCACGTTTTGTCACCGATAACGCCGATTGCGACTCAGATATTGCGGCTATACGAGCTTCTAGCAAGCTCAAAGGATCTACCTTGCTTGTACTGCCTACTTCAGCATTCATCGCCAAACCACGAACATCTTGCTCAACGCGCAATACTTGGTCCGCGACTTTTTGCATTTTAATATCAAATGCATCATTTTGATCACGAAGACTCTCTGCAATCGCCATGGTTCTATCCGCTGTTTTTGGCAGATTAACCATGATAAGCGTATCGGCAATACGGCGTAAGCTGACAGATAAGTCTGAGAAACTGTCATCAAAGCCATCGGTTCTTTCGGCTAAATCTAATAAGTCCTTAATCCCGTGCAACTCGTCTTGCAGCGCCTCGGTTAAAGAGTCCATTGCAGATTGATCTGGCCCACTTAACTTACGGCGAGCCTCAGATAACTGGACTTCACGCAATTCCATAGACAGATTAAAGTCGTGCTGAGCTTTATTGATTAACGCTGTTTCAGGCTCAGCCAACGAAATGAGATAAAGAAATTCTTTCAACAACCAATCCGGTTGTTTTTCGGTTAATAAATGCCCATCGCTTTCTTCTAACTTATGTATTTGACTGTCTAGCGAACGCATTAATAAAACGCGCGATAAATCAATTTCAAAAGCGTCTTGATTTAATGCCTCTAACGCGGCTTTAACGGCGTACCAAAACCCCCAACTTTGCTGTCCACGAGCAGACTTCTCGATGCGCGAGACCGCACGGCCCATAACATTAAGAGCGCCTTTTCGTCCTTGGTTACGAATAACGCCTAATAAGCCAATCTGGAAAAGCTGTCGCACTCTGCGATAGGGCAATGCTACCGAATTAGCCGCCGCAGGAGGTATATCAAGCTTTGGTCTTAGGTTGACCATAAAGAAATAAGCACTAGGTAACGATTTTTCTTTACGGCTTTTGCGAACATCATTAATCACTTCAAGCAATAAACCAGGCGCGACTAATTGACCAGTAGAAACCATTTCTACGTAACGCTTCAAGACCATTATCGATTTACTAAAGGCATCCAGTGCGTGAAGATTTTTCCCTTCAGTTTGCGCAAGCGTGCGGCCAGTATCTGCTAGCTCTTCGCATAAGCGTTCGCCCGCTCTGAAGTCGAGAATTTTAAAGGTGCCACGAACTTGCTGTATTTCACCCAAAAATCCTTTTAGGTCGTCCGCACTTCCATTTTCAGAGTAGTGCTCTAATCGTATAGCGGCTTGATCGAGTGCGCCGTCAACTTCTTTACGCACTAAATTTAGAGTTGAGGCTAAATTAGACATGCTACTTCCTGTGAGTGTATTTACAGCCATTATGTCATCTATTAATTCTTGTTATACATGGACTATTCTACCCACGATTAACGCTGGAAAGAAATGTTACGTTATGGATACCTTAAGTGATGTAAGGTTGCAAGCCAAATAATGACTGATTAGTCGCTATACTTCTTTGATCTAGTTCCATTTTTACGATTTTTTTGTCTTTCTAGCGACGCCAAATCGCACCATCACTTTTCTTATCGAGAATATCCAAAATGCCATCATGGGCAGCAATTTCATCCGCCGTTGCTCTAACAACCTTTAAGGAACTGCCATCGACTTGCCCAAGTCTTCTTAGGGTTTCTTCTGGTGAGATATCTTCATCATCATTGCCCGCTAGAAACATGAGGTCTGTTTGTCCCCCCGTCATCATCAAATAGACATCGGACAGAATTTCAGCATCTAATAAGGCGCCGTGCAGCTCTCGATGACTATTATCGATGCCATATCGTCTGCATAACGCATCCAAACTGTTTCGCTGGCCTGGGTGCATGTCTCGGGCAAGCACAAGCGTATCAAGAATGCTGCAAAAGCTGGAGGTTTGAGGCATACCGACACGCCTAAATTCCATATCCATAAAGCCCACATCAAACGGTGCGTTATGAATAACAAGTTCAGCACCATCAATGAAATCATAAAATGATTGAGCCACCTGTTCGAATAACGGTTTATCCGCCAGAAACTCGTCCGTGATACCGTGAACCGCTACCGCTTCTTCATCACTTGGGCGCTGTGGATTAACATATTGATGATAATGGCGACCGGTTAACTTGCGATCGACCAATTCAACACAACCAATTTCAATAATACGGTGGCCTTTCTCTGCGCCAATACCGGTTGTTTCGGTATCCAGTACAACTTGTCTCATAATATTCCTTAAAACTTTCTAATCTTATTAGGTTGTTCTTTAAGCAATTGCTTGTGTGGCATTGAGTGTGCCCAACCAAATTGTCTTTCGGCCATCAACCAATGTCTATTTCTAATGGACGTCATGCCTGCCACCGTTTTTTGAGCAACTAATATATAGCAATTCCCCATCATCATTGGGCTGCCAGCAAGCACGCTGTCTACTCGATGACACAGTCTACGAGGTAAAAAAGTAAGTGGGCTAATATGCCCCATCGTCTCATGGCTCAATACCGTGAAATCCAATAATTTAAGCCAATCTTTTAGTCGATTAGCGCTGACAGTATTGGCGACCCAAGGCATGGTTGATGAAAATGGCATAAGCTTTTGCGTGCCACCCCATAAACTGAATGGATTAAAACCGATGATCACAAGATAGCCATTCGGCTTAACAGTACGCGCGGCTTCTCGAATCATCTGGTGAGGTCGGCGTGTAAAATCAAGACTGTGCTGCATAATAACGGCATCTAATTCACAGTCGGGTAACGGCCACTCCCCACTCGACATCCATGCATCTGCCTGAATAATACCTTGCTGCCAAGGCAATCCCATTCGAAAACAATGCTTAATAAAGCTGGCGTGTAAAAATTCAGCCTCACGACTAAGGCCATGATACATCAAATGAGATCCAGAAAACTCAGCTATCTTATGCTGTAACCAACTGCTCTGTAAGGAGAGCAAGCGAGTCGCTGATTCTGAATCGAGCCAGCTTTTATAATCTTTACAATCTAATTTATGTGGAACAGAGCTCATAATTATCCTTGACCCTAGATAGCATGCCTATTTAGACTGGACGCCTCTCTAAGCCACTGTATTGTATTTGGATGAAGCTTCTTCAGCTATTTTTATCGTTATCTTTTTTAACAGCCTGCGCTCACCAGCCTAGTACCGTTGATTCCCAGAATGAACCTAAACCCCTGATTGCAAAGCCGGTCGTATCTGTACTTGATACCTGGCAGGTAAGTCAGCCTAGCACCCATGAGAATTCTCATGATGACATATTACAGCGCATCATCGCCGCTTATGGTTTGAATCATGAACTGAGTAATAGCAGAATTCAATCTCAGCTTAACTGGTATAAAAAACACCAAGGTTACATGGATAGAATTGCCAGCCGTGGCGAACGTTACATGTATTATATTGCTGAGCAAATTGATGTTCGGGGTATACCGGGTGAACTGGCCCTTTTGCCAATTGTAGAAAGCGCCTTTGATCCGTTTGCTTATTCACACGGACGAGCATCTGGGGTGTGGCAATTTATTCCCTCCACAGGGCGTGACTTCGGCTTAACTCAAGATTGGTGGTATGACGGCCGTCGTGACATTCAAGCATCTACCCAAGCGGCTCTATCGTATTTAGAAGCGCTTCAGCGTGAATTCAAAGGTGATTGGTTATTGGCTTTAGCGGCCTACAATACCGGTGCGGGTAATGTTCGCAAAGCTATTCGCAAGAACAAAAGAAAAGGCCTACCGACCGATTTCTGGTCATTGCAACTGCCTAGAGAAACACGAGATTACGTGCCAAAGCTGATCGCTCTTGCGCAACTGATTAAAAACCCTGAAAAATATGGCATCACACTGCCCTCTATGAGTAATGAGCCGTATTTTGCGACGGTGAATACCGGCGGACAAATTGATTTATCCCAGCTCGCAGAGATATCGGAAACCGATTTAGAAGAAATATACAAACTAAATCCTGGTTTCAATCGCTGGGCAACTCATCCAAATAGCAAGCATCAAGTATTGATTCCTATTGAGAAAGTTGAAGCTTTTACAAAGAACCTTGCCGCATTACCCCAAAATCAACGTATGAAGTGGCACCGCTATAAAGTTAAAAGTGGCGACTCTTTAAATACCATTGCCAAAAAATACCATACCACACCGGAAGCCTTACGCGACGCGAATGGATTGAAAAGAAATCTAATACGCACGGGTGATCAACTATTAATCCCCTCCGCTTATAAACCACAAAAAAGCTATTCGCACAGTGCCAATAGCCGATTAGCCAAAAGACAAAGCTCTCGCCGTGGTAAAACCACCGGCAAACTGGAATACAGAGTGCGCAGTGGCGATAGCTTTTGGGAAATTGCCCGCGACCATAAAGTAGGCATCAAAGAACTCGCAAAATGGAACGGAATGGCCCCTGGTGATACGCTAAAACAAGGTCAAAAACTGGTTATCTGGAAACAGAAAAAAAGTAGCCGAGAGCAGCGTGAAGTCATTCGCAAGTTAACCTATACCGTCAGAAACGGTGACTCTATGGCTCGCATCGCGGGCAAATTCAGAGTACGAGTTCAAGACATTCAACGCTGGAATCGTCAAATGGCCAAGAACAAATACTTACAGCCTGGACAACGATTAACGCTCTATGTTGATGTAACCAACTAGCGTTTTTCAACACAGCGTCATACAAGGATTGTAAATGCTTGGCTATATTGCACGTCGACTTTTATTAGTAATACCGACCTTCATCGGTATTACTTTGATTGTTTTCACATTAACTCGCTTGGTCCCTGGAGGGCCTATCGAGAGAATGATGACAGCCTACCAAATGGACAACCAAAGCAACAATTCACAGCAAGGTATCGCGGGCAATACGCTATCACAAGAGCAACTTGACCAATTAAATGAATACTATGGTTTCGACAAACCTATTTTTGAAAGTTATTTTAGTTGGCTCAATAAATTACTCCACCTAGACCTTGGCCAATCAAGCCGTTACTACGAACCCGTATGGGATACAATTAAAGAACGCCTGCCTATTTCAGCGTTCTACGGGCTTTGCACACTCATCATTACTTATCTAATATCGATCCCCCTAGGCATTTTAAAAGCGTTAAAGCATGGCAAACCCATCGATCAGCTCACCTCAATTGTTGTTTTTTTAGGCTATGCGATTCCAAATTACGTCGTGGGTGTGGCCCTTCTTTATACGTTCTCATTTTATTATGAAATTTTTCCACTCGGCGGTTTCGCCAGTGACGAGTTTGACTACCTACCGTTCAATGAGCAAGTCAGCGATATTTTCATGCATGCCGTTTTACCTTTAATTGCGTATGTCAGCGGCAGCTTTGCTGTCATGACCTTCATGGTGAAAAATGCCTTATTAGATAATCTTTCTGCTCAATATGTGCAAGCGGCTATTGCCAAAGGAATGACCCATACCCAAGCAACTTTTCGTCACGCGCTTAGAAACAGCCTTATTCCGCTAGCAACACACTTTGGTAATAATATTTCTCTGATACTGATGGGCTCTTTTTTAATTGAAACAATTTTTAATATCGATGGCTTTGGACTGTTAGGGTACGAATCCCTTATCGAACGTGACTATCCCGTTGTAATGGGGATTCTGGTGATTTCATCGTTATTAACTTTATTGGGGAATATCCTATCCGATATTTGTGTCGCGCTCGTAGACCCTAGGGTTCGTTTTGGTACGGCACAGTGATGATTAAAAACAACACCCCTTGGCAGCGCTTCAAAGCCTTAAAAAGAGGCTACCTTTCACTGCTTTTATTAATTTCATTAATGACTATTTCGGTCTTTGCAGAATTTATTTTTAATTCAAAAGCCTTGATTGTGCATTATAACGGTGATTACTACTTTCCAGTCGTAAGTCCTGCGATTGAAGGCACGACCTTCGGCCTAGATTACCAATATGAAACGAACTATCGCCAACTTAAACAGTTATGGGAAAATACAGAGTTTGCCAGCAACAATTACGTCCTACTTCCATTAGTGCCTTACAATGCAACCGAAGTAGATTTAACAACCTCCTATCCCCCAAACGCGCCGAGTCTTGATAGCCAGCATTATTTAGGCACCGACATGATTGGCAGAGATATTCTTACGCGCATAATCTATGGTTTTAGAATCGCTATTTTTTTTGCTTTAACATTACTTTTAGTTGAGTACATTATTGGCGTTTTAATCGGCTCATTAATGGGCTATTTAGGTGGACGCTTCGATCTATTTTTTCAGCGCATTATTGAAATTTGGTCAAACATTCCATTTTTATACATCGTCATGATCATGAGCTCACTGATTACACCTGGGTTTTGGTCATTAATTTTCATCATTTCACTCTTTGGCTGGATGCAAATGACTTGGTACATGCGCACCGCAAGCTATCGTGAATCAAGTCGTGATTATGTTAAAGCCGCCAGAGCAATGGGGGCCAGCAACTTTCGGATAATATACAAACACATCATCCCAAATACGTTATCAACCATCATTACTTTTATTCCATTTTCTGTGGCTGCGGGCATCAGCGCCCTCACCGCCTTGGACTTTCTAAATTTTGGTCTGCCTGCCCCAACGCCTAGCTGGGGAGAGTTATTGAAGCAAGGCATCGATAACTTAGACTACCCTTGGATAATTACTTCCGTGGTAACATCCTTGTCTATCATTTTATTACTCGTCACATTTATTGGCGAATCGATACGTGAAGCCTTTGACCCCAAGTACGAAGTTTATTACGAATAAACCCTGAGGATCAGCTAAACATGACCGCACAAAAATTCTACATTGCTCTACTTTTTTCATTAGGTTTAGCGAACATCAGTATTGCCGAACTGCCAAATGATCTCAAATGGGAAACCAATCTCGATAGCACAGAGTGGAGTTCACCAGAGTCGATTCGTGGAGGCATAATGCGCTACAGCATGCCAAGCTTTCCACCCACATTAAGAACCGTTGGACCTGATTCAAACAATGCATTTCGGGCCTATTTACTCGATAACCAAATGCCTTTAGTTACACTTCACCCAAATACCGATGAAGTCATTCCTTTATTAGCCTCTCACTGGGCATACGATGACGACGGAAAAACGGTGCACTACAAAATCAATCCATTAGCCAAATGGTCTGATGGCAAAAGTGTCACCGCAGATGATTTTTTATTCGCGCTAGCATTTAATCGATCAAAGCACATTATCGCGCCTTGGTATAACAAACACTATACCGAACAAATTATCGACATAATCAAACATGACTCACAGACCATCTCCATTATTGGCGCAACCGCCAAACCCAAAAAAGATCTGCATGTTTTTTATTCTATCTTGCCAAGATCCAAATACTTTCATCAATTGAATCCCGACTGGGTCGCTTCACACAATTGGAAAATTGAGCCTAATACCGGCGCATACCAAATCACCAAAATAAAAAAAGGTAAAAGCATTACCTTTACTCGCAAAGAAAACTGGTGGGCCAATGAATTGCCTTACCTGCGCAACCGCTTTAACGCCGATATTGTTATGCTAAAAGTTGTACGCGATCCCAATACCGCTTTTAAATATTTTGAACGCGGAGAACTCGATACATTTAATTTAACCTTACCTAAGCTTTGGCATAATAAAGCCGAAGGCACTATGTTTGAAAAAGGCTTCATTCATAAAATAGAATTTTATAATCAAGTTGAAAAAAGCGCGTCTGGCATTTTTCTAAATACCAGTAATGAATTACTTAAAGACATTACCGTTCGCAAAGCCCTTGCTAGCGCTTTAAACTTCAAACAAGTTATCGATGTTATTTTACGCGGAGATTATCAACGCCTGCCGACCTTCCATACCGGCTATGGGCGCTACTCAAATACACAGATACAACCGATTGATTTCAATTTAGATAAGGCAATCAATTTATTACAGAAAGCGGGCTGGACAGAAAAAGACAGCTTAGGTATTCGCAGCAAAGATCAGCAACGACTTTCTTTTAAAATGAGTTATGGCAATAAACTGTACGAACCGCAGATATTATTATTGAGCGAAGAAGCCAAGAAAGCTGGCATTGAACTGATTCCTTATTATTTAGAATCAACCTCATTTTATAAAAATGTCATTGAAAAAAAGCACGACATGGCGTGGTTAACTTGGAGTACGGGGTTGCGCCCAGCTTACTGGGAGCACTTTCATTCAGACAATGCCAATAAAGCTCAAACAAATAACATTACAAACTTCAGCAATGCTCAGGTTGATGAGCTGATTGAACGCTATAGAAAAGAAACTGACGAAGCGCAAAGAATTGAACTGGCCCATCAAATAGAACAAGAAATTGCAGACGCCGTTATTTTTATTCCTGCAACAATGAAAACATTTACTCGGGCTGCATTTTGGCGCTGGTTAAAACTTCCAAAAGTGCCTGCGACTCGATCCAGTGAAAGTATCTTTGATCCATTCAATATTGATTTTGGTGGATTATTTTGGATTGATCCAAAGATGAAATTTCACAGCCTAGCGGCTAAGAAAAGTGGCGATGGATTTAAGCCTGTCACTATCATTAATACTGAATACAAAGAATAATTGTCTTTTTATTATGACTACCGCCGTCCCATTCCCATTATTAGAAATACGTGATCTTTCTCTGGCCATCAAGCGTGATGGCCTGTGGGTGACCATAATAAAAAACATCAGTTTCTCAATTAACGCTGGAGAAACATTAGCCATCGTTGGTGAATCAGGTTGCGGTAAGAGTTTAACCGCGCAAGCCATCATGAGATTACTCCCACAACCCAATATCAAAGTAATTCATGGTGAAATTTTATTTAAAGGCACAGATCTATTAACGCTTAATAGCCATAAACTCAACCGTATTCGTGGCAATAAAATCGCCATGATTTTTCAAGAGCCTATGACAGCACTTAACCCTGTCATATCTATTGGCGCGCAGATCTTTGAACAGATAAAAATACACCAACATAATCTCGCCAAAAGCCGCATTAAAATACGCGTCGTCGAGCTACTTCGCGACGTAGGAATTGATTCACCAGAGCAGCGTTACAATAGCTTCCCGCATCAGCTTTCTGGTGGCATGAGGCAGCGCATCATGATTGCGATGGCACTTTCATGCGAGCCTGAACTGATCATCGCAGACGAACCCACAACCGCCCTCGATGTTAGCTTGCAAGCTCAAGTTTTGTCTTTAATTAATAAACTGCAAAAAAAATACAAGGCCAGCTTGATATTCATCAGTCATGACTTAGCCGTCGTTGCCCAAATTTGCCAACAAGCACTTATAATGTACGCGGGCGAGATTATTGAACAAGGGGACATCAAGCAGATTTTTACACAACCAAAACACCCCTACAGTAAAGCGCTTCTATTATGCACACCGTCGCAACAGCAAGTGGCGAGAGCACGCTTACCAAGCATTCCAACGCAGCAAGTCTTGAATGAAACCCCAGTTGAACGCATTCAACGCTTTAATCGCATACTTGCGGATTTCGAATCTCAATCTCATTCAAATGCCAATCTCTACCTCAATACTCAGCACAGAAAGACAGACGAAGAAATTATTTTAAGCATTAAAAAAGTACATAAAAGTTTTGCATTACCAAAACCTTTTTTTAGCCGCAAGCAAGCAACGATCAATGCAGTTCATAACGTCACTCTCGATATCAAACAAGGCCAAACACTCGGCATAGTCGGAACGTCGGGCAGTGGCAAAAGCACTCTGGCAAAAATCATCAGCGGCATTGAAAAAGCGGACAGTGGCCGTATTAAGTTCTGCCAACAGAAATTGAACATTAAGAATAGAAAACTACTCGCAACGCAGATTCAATATATATTTCAAGACCCTCAAGAATCTCTAAACAGTCGCCATACCGTTGCACAGCTTCTTATCGAACCGTTAAAAATTCATCGCATTGGTTCGCCTAAATCACAGCAACAGCAAACAATCGACATACTTAACCTGGTTGGTCTGGATGAAACGTTTTTAAATCGCTACACACACGAGCTATCCGGTGGCCAAAAACAACGCATCGGCATTGCCCGTGCTTTAATGTTAAAGCCTAAATTGCTTATTTGCGACGAGCCAGTATCCGCTTTAGACGTTTCCGTGCAGGCGCAAATTCTAAATTTATTAATCGAATTACAAGATACCCTCAATCTGAGCATGATTTTTATTACTCATGACCTTTATGTCGTGCGCCATATTGCTGATAATATTGCGGTAATGCATCGCGGTGAAATCATCGAATATGGCACCGCTGATTCCGTTTGTGGCAATCCACAAGAGAGTTATACTCAACAGTTAATTGCCGCAACACCTACTTGGCCTATGGCGGATAACGCGTTAGCCTAACGTTATATTTATTTTTATGCACAACAAGGAAATCCTATGGGCTTATTAAGCGGAAAAAAAGTTCTTATTGTAGGGGTTGCTAGCAAACTCTCAATTGCAGCAGGTATTGCTGAAGCCTTTCATAAACAAGGTGCCGAGCTTGCATTTACCTATCAAGGTGAAAAGCTTAAAGGCCGTGTCGAAAAAATGGCTGAAACTTGGGGATCGTCAATCGTTTTACCCTGCGATGTCGCCAGTGATGAACAGATCAATCAAGTATTTGAAACATTAGCCGAACACTGGGACGGGCTTGATATCTTGGTTCACTCTGTTGGTTTTGCCCCAGGGCACGAATTAGATGGCGATTATTTAGCCTCAACGACCCGAGAAGGGTTTGCTATTGCACACGATATTAGTGCCTATAGCTTTGTTGCCCTCGCAAAGGCCGCAAGACCGATGCTACAAGGGCGTAATGGAAGCTTATTAACCCTAACCTATCATGGTTCTCAACAAACACTGCCTAACTACAACGTCATGGGTCTTGCAAAAGCCAGCCTAGAAGCGTCTGTACGTTATTTGGCAGGCAGCTTAGGCCCAGAAGGGATTCGTGTTAATGCTATCTCTGCGGGCCCAATTAGAACCTTAGCAGCATCGGGCATTAAAAGTTTCCGCAAAATGTTGAAACGTAATGCAGAGCGCGCCCCCCTTAAGCGTAACGTGACCATTGATGAAGTAGGTAATAGCGCTATGTTTTTGTGCTCCGACTTAGCGTCGGGCATTACCGCTCAAACAATTTACGTGGATGCTGGTTTTAATAGCTGTGCCATGAGTCTTGAAGAAATGGAAGATAAAGAAGCTGATTGATCTTCGGCATCAAACGATACGCACTAAAGACAGACATTAAAAAAGGGAGCCTAAGCTCCCTTTTTTAATGTCCTTACAAAACGTCTATCAAGCTAAAGTATTCAATTAAGAACCACTGCGCTCGATTTCAGAGTTGGCCTTAGCCCATTGGCGATAAACATAAAAACTCTCATTTGCTTTAGCTTGGCTAATGCGAACGTTGTTTTCAAGACTGTCATCGGCCATGCCTTGTGTAACAGATACAAGGCGTGCAACGGCGTGACCCGATGCTACTTTAGCAGAAGCAACTTCACCTTTATTCTTAGGCAAAGCAAAAACAGCTGTTGTTAACTCAGCAGGAGCATCTGATGATTGCTCAAGCGTAATTTCAGCCTTCTTCCAATCAACGTCAACAGTATCTCCAGCGTTCAAGCTAGCCGTTAATTCAGACGCTTTCTCAGCCGCTAAGGTTAACGCTTTCTCAGAAAGTAATTGAGCTTTAATGCTCTGCTCTACTTCCGCTAAAGGTTTAACTTCTGGATCTTTGTGCTGACTTAAACCAACAACCACAATTTCACCATTGGAAATTTCAATAACTTCACTTAACTCACGATCGGCAATGACTTTCTCATCAAACGCGGCAATACGAACTTTATCATTCGCAGCAATGCCAGTGCCTAACTGACGAGTGAATAATTCACTGGTCTGAGCTTTCAGTGAAAGATTCGAGTTATCAACCAAGTTCTCAATCGTATCATTTTCGAACGCTTCCGCCGCTAATGCTTCCGCTTGTTCAGCAAATAACGCATCAATTTGAGAGGCTTTCAATTCAGCTTTAAGGTCAGCCGTTTTTTCCGCCAAAGAAAGTATCTTAGGCGCACGGATGTCTTTCAATTGAATAACATGAAAACCAAACTCAGTTTCGATAGGTGCAGAAATCTCGCCTTTATTCATGACAAATAAGGCATCATCAAACTCAGTAACAAAACCACCACGGGTATTGAAACCTAAGTCACCACCAACATTCTTAGAGCCCACATCATCCGAATACGTTTTCGCCAATTCAGTAAAACTTTCACCGTTTTTAGCTTTGGTCGCAACTTGATCAGCAAGCACTTTAGCTTCTGCAGCGGTACGCTCATCGTTGATTTCAATCAGAATATGGCTAGCATCACGCTCTTCAAACTCAGCTTGCATCGCAACATAATCATCATACGCTTGTGCTAACTCTTCATCAGAAACGACAATGTCAGAATCGATATCAGATTTTGATAATACAACATAAGAAACCGATACTTTTTCTTCCGTCATAAAGCGATCATTATTGGTATTGTAGTATTCCTCAACTTCTTGAGTTTCTACTTTAATACCTTGCTTTAGCTTATCAGTATCGAATGTTACGAATTCAAATTCACGAACTTCGTTTTCCAAAGCCAACTGACGTTCAACTTCGTAAGGTAGCGCAGTATCGCTTAAACCAGTGCCTAGCTGAATTTGAGAAATCAAAGCTTGCTCTGCTAAGATTTCACGGTAGCCAAGAGGGGTCATTCCACTGCGACGAAGTACCATGCGGAAACGATCACTTGAGAACTGACCATCCTGCTGGAATTCAGGCGCCGCTAAAATAGCTTTATCAATCGATTTAGTAGAAACGTAACCACCCAATTCTTTGGCTTGGCTTACCGCAACTTTCTGTTCAATTAATTGTTCAAGTGCAGATTGACGCAAGAAGCCGTCATTAAAAAGACTCTCGTCATACTGATCACCGAACTGCTGACGGAAACGATTTTTCTGCGCTTCAACCAAACGTAAAATTTCAACTTCTTCAATATCACTACCGTTAACGGTCGCTGGTGCAGATTCACTGCTGCCAAGGGCAACAATCGACTCAATACCAAATAATGAAAAGGTAATAATAATAAAACCGATAATGATTTTGGCGATAATCCCTTGCGAATTATCACGAATATTTTGCAACATGAGATCTCCAAACCTTTCTTTTCATCGCAAGCAAAAAAAAACGCATCCGTTGGATGCGTTTATTAACGGAACTAACTGAATTAGTTAACTGCGTCTTTAAGAGCTTTACCAGGCTTAAAGCTTGGTACTTTAGCCGCTTTAATTTGAATTGGCTCACCCGTTTGTGGGTTACGACCTGTTCGAGCTGCACGTTCTTTTACCAAGAAAGTACCAAAACCAACCAAAGCTACTGAATCGCCATCTTTCAATGCGCCACCAATGCTTTCAATCATTGCGTCCAATGCACGACCCGCTGCTGCTTTTGGAATGTCTGCCTGTGCGGCGATAGAATCTACTAATTCTGATTTGTTCACACTAAATCCCCTTTTTATTGATATGCACTAATAATTTTTCTAAATTTACGAGCTAAGTTCGCAATGAAATCTTTATTAAGCCAAGATTTATACCAACCTAGCTCACACTCGTCAAGCAACCTTAGTGGGTGCTAGGACGACTTTTGCTATCTTTTTTGATTTGGGCCTCATCTTTGCTCACTATTTCACCAACTAATGGCTCAGGCTTACTTTCTAGAGCAACATCCAATACTTCGTCAATCCACTCAACCGGAATGATTTCTAAGTTTTCTTGGATGTTTTCTGGAATTTCTCGCAGATCTTTCTCATTCTCTTTCGGAATGATAACCGTACGAATTCCACCACGATGAGCCGCCAATAACTTCTCTTTCAGACCACCAATTGCTAAAACCTTACCACGCAAAGTGATCTCACCTGTCATAGCCACATCAGCACGAACAGGAATTCCTGTCATTGATGATACCAAGGCCGTTGCCATACCAACACCAGCACTTGGGCCGTCTTTTGGCGTAGCACCTTCTGGCACGTGAATATGAAGATCATGCTTTTCAATAAAATCTTCGGCAACACCTAAAGCCTGAGCTCGACTACGAACAACCGTTAAAGCCGCCTGTATTGATTCTTGCATAACATCACCCAATGACCCGGTTTTTGTTATACGCCCCTTACCAGGCGTTACCGCTGACTCTAGAGTCAACAGCTCACCACCCACAGAGGTCCAAGCTAAGCCAGTCACCTGTCCAACTTGGTTATCAATACCCGCCAACCCAAAACTGAATTTATGAACACCCAAATACTCTTCAAGCAAATCTTCAGTAATCTCAATTTTGCTCGACTTGGCCGCCAGCATATTCGCTTTAACAACACGACGGCACAACTTCGCCAATTCGCGCTCTAGAGAGCGTACACCTGCTTCGCGAGTATAATAGCGAATTACATCACGAATTCGATCATCGGCAACGGTGATTTCGTTATTTTTAAGCCCATTGGCTTTAATTTGCTTCGGTAACAAGTAACGAATAGCAATATTTAACTTTTCATCTTCGGTATATCCAGGAATACGAATAACTTCCATACGGTCTAATAATGGACCTGGAATATTCATACTATTGGACGTACAGATAAACATCGTATCGGACAGATCGTAGTCAACCTCAAGATAGTGATCATTGAAGCTATCGTTTTGCTCTGGGTCTAATACCTCCAAGAGCGCAGACGCAGGATCGCCACGCTGATCCATACCCATCTTGTCAATTTCATCCAATAAAAACAGTGGGTTTTTAACCCCTACTTTGGATATTTTCTGAATCAACTTACCCGGCATAGAACCAATATACGTACGACGATGACCACGAATCTCAGCTTCATCACGCACACCACCTAGGGCCATGCGTACGAACTTACGGTTAGTTGCTCGCGCAATCGACTGACCAAGCGAGGTCTTACCCACACCTGGAGGCCCTACAAGGCATAAAATAGCACCACGTACTTTCTTAACGCGATTTTGCACGGCCAGATATTCCAGCACACGCTCTTTAACTTCTTCTAAACCATAATGCTCAGCATCAAGTATTTCTTTGGCTTTTTTAAGGTCGTGACTAACGCGGCTGCGTTTTTTCCATGGAATGCCAATCATCCAATCAATGTAGCCACGCACAACAGAAGCTTCTGCTGACATAGGCGACATCATTTTTAATTTTTTCAGTTCAGCTTCGGTTTTATCTTGAGCTTCTTTGGTCATGCCAGAATCAGTAATCTTCTGCTGCAGCTCTTCCATTTCATTCGGAGTATCTTCCATATCCCCCAATTCTTTTTGAATGGCTTTCATTTGCTCATTCAAATAGTACTCGCGCTGGCTCTTTTCCATCTGCTTTTTAACACGGCCACGAATGCGCTTCTCAACCTTAAACAGGTCAATTTCAGATTCCATAACGCCCATTAAATGCTCAATACGCTCTGTAATATTGATCATTTCAAGCACGGACTGTTTTTCATCCAATTTCAGCGAAATATGTGCAGCAATGGTATCGGCTAAACGACACGCTTCTTCAATGCCTGAAATCGTCGACAATACTTCACTCGGCACCTTTTTAGATAGCTGAACATATTGCTCAAAATGGCCGGTTAACGAACGCACAAGCACTTCGTTTTCACGCTCTGACAAATCAGGATCAACCAAGCTTTCAGCATGGCAGCGGAATAATTCATCCTCATCAATCAACTCAACCAGCTTGGCTCTGTACTCACCTTCAACTAATACTTTTACCGTGCCATCAGGCAGCTTAAGTAACTGTAAAATATTGGCGACAGTACCCACTTGATTCAAATCACTGGCATCTGGATTGTCATCACTTGCATCTTTTTGTGCCACTAACATGACACGCTTATCATTCGCCATTGCATCTTCTAACGCAGCAATGGACTTAGCTCTTCCCACAAACAAAGGAATAACCATACTTGGAAATACTACGACGTCACGCAAAGGTAACAACGGCAGGTAATCTTGACTCATAATAAACCTTAATACTCTATTGGAACTGCCACATTTAATTTCTATTACTTCTAGAGTTGCGGCCATCAGGGGAAAATACAAGGACTAATTATAAAAAGTCGAAAAAAAGTCGAAAAAAA
>CAWVSY010000024.1:0-50583 GCA_963933055.1 uncultured Oleispira sp. | reverse complement strand
TTAGCCAGAGAGTAAAAGGCCAGAATTAATGGAACGGAAGAACTATAAGGCGCTGAACGCGGATAAATTACTCGCTGCGCTCGCAATTTACCGGTGAGCGCGGCGTTAATTTTTAAAATCTCCTGTTGGTATAAAATAGTATTTTATTCAAACTAATAAAATTACTCATCAACAACTTCCACAGTAAAATGCTGAGCACCTAGGTAAGTGCCTTCATCTATTTCATATCTCAAAACCTCATCACAATGTGGGCAATTAAATTCTTCATTTGGTTCGATGCATTCAGTTTCTAGCCAATCAAATTCAATAAACTTTTCACACGTTGGGCATTTCATAATAATAATTTCCTTCGTATTAATCCCGCTAATTTCTATTGTGCCTACTCTAAGGGTTTAGTCAAAAATCGACTTTTAGAAAATCAACAATTTTTAATTCGGCACATTTTGGGCACATTTAAGGCACAGGCTAATTTTAGTGTTTTTTGAGCGTTTTTGAGGATAACTCTGATACATCCCCAATTTATGGCACGGGGTAGGATGTAAGGTTTTTGAGTGGTTATGTTATGATCAAAAAACGTACAAAGGAGGGTATTGTAAGTCATTGATTTATAAGGAAATGGTACGCTCGGTGAGATTCGAACTCACGACCTGTCCCTTAGGAGGGGACTGCTCTATCCAGCTGAGCTACGAACGCATGGCTAATTTTTAATCGATTTTGATCTATCCCCTCTGTGCCCAAAACAGCCATGATATAACCCTTAGGAGGCAGCAGTTTTATCCAGTTAAACTATGGGGAGATTTCAAACTTTACGAGAAGCTGTATCTTATTACGTCTTTTTAGTCATTGCCAGCCTGAAAGCAAACTTATCCGCGCTTCTTCATTCGAAATACGCTATCTTTGTTTAATAATAATTCGTTAGTGGTTTGCTTATTCTATGAGAGATACAAAGCCTTTATTGATGGTGTCTAACTTCCCTCCTTTAACTCGTTCTAAGCTTGAAATTCTGCAGGTGAACCTTGGTTATACCTGTAATCTCAGTTGTACCCATTGCCATGTCAATGCAGGGCCTAAGCGGACTGAGCAGATGGATAAAGCGAATATTGATCTTGTTATTGAAATTCTGAAGCAGCATAAGGTGCAAACGCTGGATTTAACCGGCGGTGCGCCTGAGTTGATGCCGCATTTTCGGTATTTGGTGAAAGCTGCGCGTGAGCTGGGTGTAACGGTGATTGATCGTTGTAATCTGACGATTTTAAATGAGCCGGGCCAAGAAGATCTTGCTCAATTTTTAGCCGACAACCAAGTAGAAGTGGTTGCGTCGTTACCGTGTTATAGCGAGCAAAATGTTGATGCTCAACGAGGCAAGGGTGTTTTTGAATCGAGCATTGAAGGATTGCAAAAACTGAATGCCTTAGGTTACGGGAAAGAGGGTTATGGCATTGAGGGTTCTCATTTACCGCTGAACCTTGTGTATAACCCAGGCGGTGCGTTTTTACCGCCAGGCCAAGTTGAATTGGAGGCGGATTATAAAGAGCAGCTTGGTGCTGAGTATAATATTCAGTTTAATAATTTATTCACGATTACCAATATGCCGATCTCACGTTTTGGGGCTGTTTTATTAGCGCAGGGTGAATTTTACGATTATATGAATTTGCTGAAAGACAGTTATTCGCCAGAAAATTTAACGGGTGTGATGTGTTTGAATACGGTGAGTGTCGATTGGCAAGGCCATCTTTATGATTGTGATTTTAATCAGATGTTAGAAATGCCACTTTCTTCTGGTATTCAATCTAAAGAGGCAGAGAAAGAAAAGACGTATCACTTACGTGATTTATTAGTATCAGATTTTAATGGTTTTCCTATCAGCGTAGCTGATCATTGTTATGGCTGTACTGCGGGTCAAGGCAGTAGTTGTGGTGGTGCGATTGATGACTAGGGCTTCTGATGATCATCAGGGCAAGTATTCAGGTTTGCGCTTAGGTATTGTGGTGCCTGTTTATAACGAAGGTGATTCACTTCTACCTTGGTTGCAAGAGGTCGCGAGTTATCTTGCAGAAGGCGATCAATTAGTTGTGGTTGATGCGAGTGAAAAATTAAAAAATAATGAATTGAGTGAATTATTTTTTAATCATAATCAAGTGCATTATTTAAAAGCCAATAAAGGACGCGCTCTGCAAATGAATGCAGGGGCTGAATTTTTATTATCAAATTTCTCAGGCAATTCTGAATCCAGCCTTCTGTGGTTTTTACACAGTGATAGTGGTTTGTCTGGTAGGCATTTAGAATATTTACGCGGTTTAAAACCGTCGGTTATTTGGGGGCGTTTTGATGTGCAATTAACGCCTCGCATTTTCCCTTTTGGCATTATTTCAAGTTTAATTAATATGCGGTCTCGATTGACTCAAGTAATGACAGGAGATCAGGGCATTTTCATTCGTTCGACTATTTTTCAGCAGCTATCTGGTTATGCTCCTATTCCTTTGATGGAAGATATTGAGATTTCTAAGCGTCTTCGAAAAATAGCAAAAGCGCATTGTGATGGGCCGTTATTAATAACCAGTGCGCGTCGCTGGCAGCAGTATGGTTGGATGAAAACGGTTGTATTAATGTGGCAATTACGACTGATGTATTGGTTAGGCATATCACCTGAAGAATTGGTTAAAAAATATTATGGTGAATAAATCAGACATACCTTATAAACAGGTCGAATGGATTGTTTTAACTAAGGCACCTGTTCCTGGTTTAGTAAAAACTCGGTTAATTCCAGCATTAGGTAAGCAGGGGGCATGTGATGTTTATTGCCAGCTGCTGAATCGTTTACAGCAAACGTTGCGTACTATGATTGCTAAGCGAGGTGGCGAGGTGGCTTTATGGATTGCTGGTGATGATGAACAAGGTGTTTTTCAACCGTGGGCAGATTTTTCAGTGAGCTATCAGCAGCCTGCTTATCATTTGGATGAAGCATCTGAAGGGGTTGATTTAGGTGTTCGTATGGCCATGGCAGTTAAAGCCGCATTATCGCGCAAGCGTATTCCGGTATTGATCGGAGTTGATGTTCCTGATTTAACGGAAGACTACTTATTGAATTGCTTAGTGGAATTAGCCGATCATGATCTTGTGATTAGCCCAGCAGAAGATGGCGGTTATGGCCTGTTGGGAATGAAGCATTTTTATGCAGACTTGTTTAATAATAAACGCTGGGGAAGCGATACTGTATTTAATGCAAGTCGGTTAGATATTAAGCGTTTAGGTATTCATGCCGCTTATTTACCAACGGTATGGGATGTGGATGAAATTGCTGATGTAGAGCGTTTTCGATTGCTTGCTTATTGACCTTGTTGATAAACATACCGATAATGCGCGACCTGACCATTTAGTCAAAATTCATTGAGCAAGCATCGCTAGGTCGTTATCCGTGTTAAATATCAAGTCCAATACCCAGTTAAATACTATTCTGCTGAAAATTCTTGCCTGCACAGGTTTGTTATTTTCCATTTTTCTTTCAAGTGCTATCCAAGCTGATCCGATTAAGGCGGCTTTTGTTCTGGTGGGCCCTGCGAATTATGAAGGTTGGAGTTACTCTCATGATCAAGGTCGTCGCTTTTTAGAGCAAAAATTTGGTGCTCAAATTGAAACTGAATTTGTTGAGTTTGTGCCAGAAGGGCGTGCTTCTCGAGAGGTTTTACAGAGTTTAGCGGATAAAAACGATATTGTTTTTGCAACTTCTGTAGGCTATATGATTTCAACGCAGGGTATCGCTCGAGAAAATCCTAATGTGTTTTTTGAGCATGCAACAGGTTCACGTAAAGATAAAAATTTAAGCAATTATTCAACGCGTGCTTATCAGCCAAGATATCTGTCAGGATTAATCGCTGGTAGCATGACTAAAACGAATAAGATTGGTTATGTGGCAGCACACCCTATTCCAGAAGTTATTCGTGGTATTAACGCATTTACCTTGGGTGTAAGAGCCGTTAATCCTACCGCTGAAGTTGAAGTTCGTTGGACCAAGTTTTGGTACAACCCTGAAAAAGATGTTGAGCTTGCGAACAAATTGATTACTTCGGGTGTGGATGTATTGACTCATCATACGGACTCATCTTCTATTGCTGAGCTTGCTGAAAAGAAGAATATTTCTGTCATTGGATACCATGCTGATATGAGCAACTTTGCGCCGAATAATCATTTAGCGTCTGTTGTGCATAACTGGGGACCTTATTATGCCCAACGTATTCAATCTTTATTAGACGGTAATTGGACGTCCTCGAGTGTATGGACGGGTATGGCGGAATCGACCTCTCAGTTGGTTTCGCTTAATAGTAAAATCCCCGCCGATGTGCGTGAACTAGTGGCAAGTAAACAAGCCGATATTATGGCAAATACGTTGAAGATTTTTGCGGGCCCCATTAAAAATCATCGTGGTCGTGTACGCCTTAAAGAAGGTAAAGAATTATCGGATGATGAGTTATTACGTATGAGTTGGTACGTTGAAGGTGTAACGGGGTCTTTGCTTTCTTTTTAACTGAGCAATAAAGCCTTAATCATTATTTACGATCGCAGTACAGGTATTTTCTTTATCTCGTTCTCTGTACTGCGGTCGTGAATGTTTGAGCTAGCTCTTGGTCCAAGGGTTGAACTTTTCGTTTTTCTCTTCGTTTTGCGCTGCTTCTTTTAGTTCTTGTTCTGGTTTAGATTCTGCAGCCGTTTCTGCAATAATCACGGCTTTCGCTTTCGCTTTAAATACATGAATCTGCGCATCAATCGTAACGGTCAATTCTTCTAAGCTGCTTAGCGATTCTTTATTCTCTGCTTTGGTGCGCCAGTTGTGTGGCGTCATTAATAACAGGTCTTGAATCTGTTGCTGGCTGCTTAGGGTATTTTGATAGTTAACTTGTTGCTGGTCGATTAACTCAAAATCTTCGCCCATATTTTTAATCGGATCGAATTCAACCTTGGTGATTTTGTCGTACAGTTTTTCACGCAATTCAATCAGGTGTTTTTCACCGGTATTTACGCAGATGAAGTAGCCATCTTGTTTAATCACTTTGTGGTAGCTTTCGGGCATTAAGCGAGTAAATAGGCAGGTTGCGATGTCGATGCTTTTTTCTTGCAGTGGAATATCAATCGCTGAGGCGACTAACCACTCATTGGTATTCGTTGCTGGAACATCTTCTTTCAGTGCTTCGGCTTTTGCACGCTTTGCGGCAGCGATCACGGCATCTTTTGATATGTCTAAGCCAAACAGGTTATGTTTGATCTGATGATCACTTAAGCTGTGATGCATACGTTGGCTGTAATAACCTTCGCCACAACCAATGTCTAGCACTTGGATAGGGCTTTCTTTTTCAGAAGCGTCTAGCTTAAGAGCGGCATCAACAATGATTTGATTCAAACTATCAGAGATTGGGCGATAAAAATCAGAGTTCAAAAATGCTTGGCGAGCGATGACCATTTCTTGGCTATCGCCTGGATTTTTTGATTTTTTCTTGTGCGCTAATAGTAGGTTTAAATAGCCTTGGCGCGCACGGTCGAAGCTGTGATTATTCACACAGCTCAAACTTTTATTGCTCTCGTTTGCTTGTAGGCTTTCCTTGCATACAGGGCATAATAAAATTGATGCAGTCATGTTGTTACAACTAATTGAAATGAAGGTTATGGTTTAGAAAAATTTAACATAAAGCTAAAAGATTTATTCTTGGGTGTTTGAGTAGCAAATATGGGAGGCATGGATGCCGAGCCTAAGGCTACAGGGAAGTATTTACGCCGTTTTGCGGAATAAATACCCAAGAATGAATCGTTGTATAATTTAACTAAATTTTAAAAATGTGCTTTTAGAATTTAATCTACTAATAAATTTTCTAAAATACGCTGATAAATGTTGGTTAGAATATTCAAATCTTCCGCTTCAACACATTCGTCTACTTTATGAATCGTTGCGTTGCGTGGGCCAAGTTCGATTACCTGAGAACCTGTTGGTGCGATAAAGCGACCATCGGATGTTCCGCCAGCGGTTGATAATTCAGTATCGATACCCGTGACGGTTTTAATCGCTTCTACGGTTGCTTCTACTAGTGGGCCAGCAGAGGTTAAGAACGGTTGGCCGCTTAGATTCCAATCGATGTCGTAGTCGATGTTGTGCTTATTTAAGATCGCTTCTGTACGTTCTTTTAGAATGTCAGCGGTTAACTCCGTCGAGAAACGGAAATTGAATACAACAATACAATCACCAGGAATCACGTTAGTTGCGCCAGTGCCTGAGTTGATGTTCGAAATCTGAAAGCTGGTCGCGGGAAAGAAGTCGTTACCGTTATCCCATTTCTCAGCAGACAGTTCAGCTAAGGCTGGCGCAACATCGTGAATCGGGTTGCGCGCGAGTTGTGGATAAGCAACGTGACCTTGAATACCTTTAACCGTTAGTACACAGCCTAAAGAACCACGACGACCGTTTTTGATGGTATCACCGGTATCGGTAGTACTTGAAGGTTCGCCAACAATGCACATGTCGATTTTTTCGTTACGCGCTTCTAAAGTCTCGATCACTTTAACTGTGCCGTGCTTGGCTGGGCCTTCTTCATCGCTGGTAATTAAATACGCGATAGAGCCTTTATGATTTGGGTGTGCTTTAACGAAGTTTTCTGTGGCGATCATGAAGGCCGCGATAGAGCCTTTCATGTCAGCCGCGCCACGGCCGTATAACAAACCGTCGTGAATTTGTGGTTCAAACGGAGGGTACGTCCAGTTGCCTTCTGGGCCTGTTGGTACTACGTCGGTATGACCCGCGAAGCAGACGAGTGGACCTTCGGTTCCACGGCGCGACCAAAGGTTGTCAGTATCGTCGAAACGCATCTCTTCATGTTTGAACCCAATAGCCCCTAAACGATCCATCATCATTTGCTGACAACCAGCGTCGATTGGGGTGACTGAACGGCGTTGCATTAGGTCAAAAGCCAATTCAAGGGTTGGCGTCAGTTTTACGGTCATGAGGGAGGTCTCGGCAGCAGTGTCTATAACGTTTGTATAAAACGACTGTATAAACAATCGTCTAAAAGAATGTTGGCGATTATATCATGATTTATCGGTCAGTTTATCCACTGATCCTAATATGCCGCGTAACATACGCAGTTCTTTGGCGTTCGGTTGGGCGCGGGCGAACATTTGCTGTAAGCGCTTCATGGCTTCGCCGGGATGATTTTTTACGAGGAAGCCGGTATCCGAAAGTGTGCCTTCTAAATGCTGATAGAAGCGTTCCATTTCTTGCTGGCTCGCAAATTCTTCTGTTTCGCTCTCATGTGTATTAATGGCCGATGCTTCTAGATCATCACGATGGTTGCCGAACTGTTTGAATAATTCGTAGCTGACTATCTGAACGGCTGAGCCAATGTTTAAAACATCGTATTCAGGATTGCCTGGGATATACAGTAATTGCTGGCACATTTCGAGTTGTTCATTACTTAATCCCATGCGTTCTCGGCCAAACACAAGGGCAATTTTTTCTTTTGGGTTTTCAGCAATCCAGCCTGCGGCTTCTTCAGCGGTCACTTGTGGGCGCGTATAGTTACGTTTACGGGCACTGGTGGCGAAGACTTGAGTACAGTCAGCAATGGCTTCTGGCAGTGATTGTACAACCGTCGCGTTGTCCAAAACATCCAATGCGCCTGCGGCCCGACTACTCGCTTCTTCAGCGGGGTAGTCTTTAGGATCCACCAAATACAGTTCTTTCAGTCCCATTGTTTTCATGGCACGAGCAATTGCGCCTATATTGCCAGGATGATAGGTTTGGACTAAAACAATACGAATAGAATCTAAGACAGTCTTTGAAGCACTCACGCGGCGAATTCCTGTTGGCAAAAACATTTAGTTAAAACATTTGGTTAAAATATCTGAAATGGTATCATAGCCAGCTTTATATAATCGATTAGGAAGCACTCTTGATGAGCGAATCTCTGACCCTAGACCAGTTAAACCAAATTATGGCTGATGCTGATCTGTTGAAATCTAAGGAAGAAATTGATGTCGCCTTGGATCAATTGGCCGGTGATATTACTGAGCGTTTATCAACAAGCCAGCCTGTGGTGTATTCCATCATGAATGGTGGTCTTATTTTTGCGGGCAAATTATTGCCACGTTTAAATTTTCCATTAGAAGTGGGCTACATGCATGCAACACGCTATCGTGGCGAAACTGAAGGTCAGACCGAGCTGCAATGGCAAGCATTGCCTTCTTGCCCTATGGATGGTCGTACGGTGTTGATTCTTGATGACATTTTTGACGAAGGTAATACCTTGGCTGAAGTCGTTGAGGCCTGTAAGGCGCAAGGTGCTAAAGAAGTCATTACCGCGGTATTGATTACTAAATTGCATGATCGTAAAAATACCAACCTAGAAGTCGATTTTTCTGGCCTTGATGTTGAAGATCGCTACTTGTTTGGTTATGGCATGGATTACCGTGGTTACTGGCGTAATGCCGCCGGTATTTATGCGGTTAAAGGCCTTTAGTCTACTCTAGACGCCTTCATTATTATTCTTTCTGTAGGTTGTGATCTGATTGTTACAATCTACAGGACAAAAAGTCCCCTAAACCCTATCTAATCTATTCGTCAGATATAGTCTAGAATATATAGTATTTGCCGAATCTTTAACTTAATTAGTTAGTAAGGAAATATTATGCGTGTCCTGCATTTGCTGCTTATCCCCATTTCAATCACTTTAATGGCTTGTTCTCAAAAAGCGGAAGAAGAGGTGAGTGATGCCATTCGCCCCGTTAAAATATTTCAAGTGCAATCCAGTGATGCTGGCATGATACGAAAATTCCCTGCGCAAGTGCACTCGGCAGAACGCGCTGAACTTGCTTTTCGGGTAGCGGGTGAGTTGCAACGTTTGCCAGTAACGGCTGGTCAGCAGGTACGCCGTGGTGATTTGTTGGCTCTGTTAGATCCTACCGATTATCAGATTTTGGTGGATGATCGCAAAGCGCGTCAATCATTAGCGCAATCACAATTCCAACGCATCAACGATCTATTCAAGCGCCAGCAGGTTTCAAAGGCTCAGTTTGATCAAGCAACGGCGGAATTAGACATCAGTAATGCGGCACTGGCCGCGGCTCGTTCTGATTTATCGTATACCCAGCTTAAAGCGCCATTCAGTGGCCAAATTTCACAGTTATACATCGATAATCACCAACCAGTTGCGGCGGGTCAAAAGGTGATGATGCTGCAAGTCCGTGATCAGCTTGAAGTCAAAATACAGATTCCAGAAAGCTTAATGGCGAATATCGCTGCGGATAATGGGCCAACGTATAAACCAGAAGTTGAATTTGAGGCGATTCCAGGTCAGCGTTTTTTAGCCAGCTATAAAGAACATAACGGGCAAGCGGATACCGGCACGGGAAGTTTTACCGTGACCTTGAATGTTACTCGCCCGCCAGCGCTTAATTTATTACCGGGTATGTCGGCAAGCGTATTCGTTGATTTGAGCAAGATTTTAAATAATAAAGCTTCGGTTGTAACGGTGCCTTCGCAAGCTGTTTTTCAAACCAATACACAAGCAGAAGGTTCTTCTGCGGCTCAGGTATGGGTAGTTAAACCAGACATGATGTTGGTTGCGCGCGATATTAAAGTGGGTCGTTTAACTCACTCAGGTATTGAAGTTGTTGAAGGTTTGCAAGCAGGAGAAAAAATCGTTGCTGCAGGTGTTCACCAAGCGCATGAAGGAATGCACGTTCGCCCTTGGATTCAAGAGCGAGGCTTATAATCATGTCTGATATTGAAAATGAAAAAGTAGAGGCAGTAGATAAGCCGAAAAATTTAGCGACCTACTTTATTAATAACGGCACTACCAGTTGGATGCTGTTATTGATTCTTTTAGTCGGCGGTATCATCAGCTACTTAGGCTTAGGGCGTTTAGAAGATCCTCAATTTACCATTAAAGAAGCCATGGTATTTACTTACTACCCTGGTGCAAATCCACTGCAGGTAGAAGAAGAAGTCACTGCGCCGTTAGAAAATGCTATTCAAGCACTGCCTTATATTGATTTTGTTGATTCAATATCGAAAGCAGGCTTTTCGCAAATTCATATAAAAATTAAACCAACGTTTAAGTCCGATGAACTTCCACAGATTTGGGATGAACTAAGGCGTAAAGTACGTGATGAACAATCATCTTTACCACCTGGGGCGATAGCACCGATGGTGATTGATGATTTTGGTGATGTATTTGGTGTTTTATTAGCGATTACGGGTAAAGAATACACTTACGAAGAATTGTCGGATTATGCTGATTATTTAAAGCGTGATCTGACGACGATGGACGGCATTGCCAAAATTGATATTGCGGGCGTGCAAAAAGAACAGGTATTTATCGACATTTCTCGTGAGCGTATGGCGAATCTGGGTATTCCATTATCGCGCTTATACAACCTGCTAAATACCCAAAATGAAGTATCGGTAGCAGGGAAAGTTCGAATCGGTGATGAATATATTCGTATTCACCCCACAGGAGAATTTAAAAGCATTCACCAAATGGCCGATTTATTAATTAGTTCGCAAGGGTCTGAAAAACTGATTTACCTACGAGATATTAGTGAAATATCTGAAGGCATCGCAGAAGTTCCGAAGCATTTGGTGAACTATAATGGCCAAGCATCGCTGCATTTAGGTATCTCATTTAATAGCGGTGTGAACGTTGTTGAAATTGGTGAAAAATTACGCCTTAAGTTGAAAGAGCTTGATCGTAATCGACCACTGGGTATTGAAATTAATACACTTTACGACCAGCCAGCAGAGGTGGATGCATCGTCGACGGGCTTTATTTTAAATCTTGTCATCTCGGTATTTATCGTGATTGTTGTGCTATTGGCTTTCATGGGAATGCGTGCCGGTATTATTATTGGTGCTATTTTATTGCTAACGATTCTAGGCACCTTCATTGCCATGTTGGTATTGGATATTGAATTACACCGTATTTCTTTAGGGGCATTAATTATTGCACTTGGAATGCTGGTGGATAATGCCTTGGTGATTACCGAAGGCATCATGGTTGGTATTCAAAAGGGATTAACACGAACGCGAGCCGCTTATGACATTGTTAAGCAAACACAGTGGCCATTATTAGGTGCCACCGTGATTGCGGTAACGGCTTTTGCGCCGATTGGTTTGTCACCCGATTCTACCGGTGAGTTTGTCGGGGAATTATTCTATGTATTGCTAATTTCTTTATTATTAAGCTGGATTACGGCGTTAACGTTAACCCCGTTCTTGTGTCATATGCTATTCAATAAACATGAACAGCACAGCTTAGACAGCAGTAAAGATACCGAGCCTTACAAAGGGGCTATTTACGATTTTTATCGTAAAGGATTAACTTTTATGTTGCAGAATCGTGGACTCACGGTTACTGCGCTGGTGGTATCGTTATTTATTGCGATTGCAGGTTTTGGCTTTGTTAAGCAAAGCTTTTTCCCTCCATCGAATACGCCCATGTTTTTGGTGGATATCTGGTTGCCAGAAGGCAGTGATATTCGCAGTACTCAGCAGCAAGCATTAAAGCTAGAAAACTACTTTCAGCAACAAGACGGTGTGCAATTTACCTCTTCAACGGTTGGACAAGGTGAGCTGCGCTTTATGCTGACATACGGTCCCCAGCGTCAATATGCGGCGTATGCACAAGTTATGGTACGCAGTGATAACCGTGAGCAAATAGAAGATTTAATTAAAAGTGCTCGCGAGTGGGTTGGCATAGAATTACCCAATGCTTTTGTGAAGTTCAAACGCTTACAAATTGGCCCAGGTGGCAGTGCAAAAATTGAAGCGCGTTTTTCTGGCCCAGATCAAGAGCAGTTGCGTAGACTTGCCGAGCAAGCGAAAAGAATTATGCTGCAAGACCCTCAGGCTAGTAATGTCCGCCATGATTGGCGTGAGCGAGTGAAAGTTATTCGTCCAGTATTTAATGAAGACAATGCTCGCCGCGCAGGGGTATCGCGCCAAGATTTGGATGATTTATTACAGCTGAGTTTTTCTGGAAAGCAGGTGGGTATTTATCGTGAAGGCACAACACTAAAGCCGATTGTTATTCGCCCGCCAGCGTACGAACGTTTAGATATTGATGGTATAAACGAATTGCAAATCTGGAGTCCAATATTTAAACGATATATTCCAATTCAGCAGGTCGTGACAAAATTTGATGTGGTATTTGAAGATTCAATCATTGCTCGTCGAGATCGTAAGCGCACGGTTGAAGTGTATGCTGACCCTGATATTGCTAGCGATATTACCGCCAATACATTATTCAAACGCTTACGTCCGCAGATAGAAGCAATTCCTTTAGCGCCAGGTTATGAACTTGAATGGGGTGGTGAATACGAATCTGCAAACGATGCGAGAGCGAGTATTTTCTCTTCTTTGCCGATTGGTTATTTAGTGATGTTTATTATCACGGTTTTACTCTTTAACGAATTACGCAGTGCTTTGGTTATTTGGGCGTGTGTGCCATTGGCAATGATTGGTGTCAGTGCGGGTATGTTAGCGCTAGGCGCTGAGTTTGGCTTTATGGCCTTATTAGGTTTGTTGAGTTTATCGGGCATGATCGTGAAAAACGGCATTGTATTAGTCGATCAAATTCGCTTAGAGTTGGATGAAGGTAAAGATCAGTATGATGCCGTATTCGAAGCGTCTGTTAGTCGTTTACGACCGGTGATGATGGCCGCGGTAACTACTATTTTAGGGATGTTACCACTACTCACTGATCCATTCTTTAGTGCAATGGCCGTGGTAATTAGCTGTGGTTTAGGCTTTGCGACGTTATTAACACTGGGTGTTGTGCCTGTGTTGTATGCCATGAGCCACAGCATTAAGAATAAATAACATCTTATTTAGATAGTTAAAAGCCAAAGGTGAAAGCCTTTGGCTTTTTTGTTTCCTCTTTCCTGCGTTTCCTCCCTCCTGTGTTTGTGTGATAACCACTAAATTTGCTTCAATTTTTTAAAATTAATGTTGTGTATTGTTCGTAAAAAAGCTTATTATGACGATTCGTCAAAAATGACGGATCGTCAAAAATAGGGTGCTTTACATGACAAAACAACATGAGCTGTCACAACATATGCTGTCTGAGCCAGAACTTGCCAGCTCAGCCTGTGGCTGTCCCCATGGTGGATTAAAAGCTTTGCTTGATAAGTCATTAGCCAAAATAGGCTTGTCTAAAAGTGAGCAAAAGAAAGTTGATCGTGAAGAAGAGCTGGTTGATTTGGCCGTTGTTATTCTTAATGAGCATGGCTTTGCAGGCCTCAGTTTAGAAAAACTGACCGCTCGTTCGCGCTATTCCAAAGGCACCATTTATAATCACTTCAGCAGTAAAGAAGACTGCTTATCGGCGCTTTGCATTCGAGCCGTGAGCTCTATTTTAGATTTGTTTAAACGCGCGGCGGCATTTGAGGGCTGTTCAAGAGAAAAGGCCGTTGCCGTTCATTACGCTTATCAGCTGTACGCCCGTATTCAACCGACCTTATTCATGGCGGTATTAAGCAGTAAAGCCCCTGGCGTTCGAGAAAAAACCTCTGCCGAACGCATGCAGTTTATGGATGCGCTGGAGTTTGAGATTAATAACTTTAGCGATGCCATGTTTCGTAATGCTGTTGCTGATGGCAGTTTGGAAATTCCTCCGCATCTCTCAATAGAAATACTGACCTTCTCGAATTGGGCTTTGTCGTTTGGGACCAATGCGCTCGCGACCAGTGCAACAGAATCAAAAGCGGTTAATCGATTAGACCCTAATACTCTGTTATTACAGAACATTAATATTTTATTAGATGGCATGAATTGGCAGCCACTGTCTAAGGATTGGGATTATCAAAAAACTTGGCAGCGGGTCGAAAATGAAATTTTTGCAGAAGATATTCAATTAATTAGCGGAATCTAATGATTCCTTAGAACGTGAAATATTAAGAGTCATGATAGAAAACGTACAGCATTAGAAAAACGAAAGCTCGAGTAAGCAGGCCGAGTCGCATTAGAACATAAAAATAATTAGAAGCAGCTAATCACTATATAAAGGAAAGTACTCATGAAAAAAGCTTGGCTTAGTAGCATCAGTCGCCATCCCTGGATAACCCTATTGCTCGTCGTTGTTGTTGCTTTTGCAGCTTCTTATGGTGGCAAGAATCTTTATTTTCGAGGGGACTATAAAGTTTTCTTCGATAAAGACTTTCCGCAACTATTAGCTCATGAAGAAATGCAGCGAATTTTTAATAAAAACGATAATGTTTCTATCATTGTGGTACCAAAAGAAGGCAGCGTTTTTAACCAAGAAATGCTAGCGCAAATTAAGCAATTAACAGATGAAGCTTGGCAAACGCCGTTTTCAAGTCGTGTCGATTCCATTACTAATTATCAGCATACCTGGGCGGAAGAAGATGACCTGGTTGTTGAAGATCTTATCTTAGAGCTGGATGTGATTGACCAGCAGTTAGTTGAACGTACGCAAGCCATTTCTACGGTAGAACCTAATTTAGTTCATAGCCTTGTTTCACCTGATGGCAAAGTCGCCGTCGTGAATATTACGATTCAGCTGCCCGATAAAGAAAACAATACGGCTGAAGTGATTCAGGTAACAGAGTTTGCGAAACAGCTAACGGATTCATTCGCTGAAAAATATCAAAGCGCTGATTTTTATCATACCGGTGTGATCTTAATGAACTACAGTTTCGCCACTGAAGGGCAGAAAGACATGATGAAGCTAGTGCCTAGCATGTTCCTTATGATCATTATTATGCTAACGGTATTGCTGCGCAGCTTCACTGGGATGTTGATGACTGTCATTGTTATTTTCTTAACGATTACCGCAACGATGGGAACCGGTGGTTGGTTTGGTTACTTCTTATCAACGGGTACGATTAACGTTCCCATTGTCGTGATGACGCTTGCCGTCGCCGACTGTGTGCATTTGGTCGCCTCTACTCAATTTGCAATGAGACACGGAAAATCACGCAAAGAAGCGGTTGAATTCGCTATGGATTTAAATTTAATGCCGGTATTTATTACCAGTGCAACTACCGCGATTGGGTTTTTAACGTTAATGTTTTCCGAATCCCCTGTGCTGGCCGACTTTGGTGAAATGAGTGCAATGGGCGTGATGATCGCTTTCTTTTTATCAGTAACGTTATTGCCTGCACTGATGGTCGTCATGCCGATGCGCGTTAAAGTTGCCCCAGAGCACCATGGCAGTATGGAAAAATTAGCCGACTGGGTCATTAAACATAACAAAGTAGTATTGCCGGTGAGTGCCGCTATTATGCTGTTTTTCGCATGCTTAGTGCCACTGAATGAAATCAATGATGAGGCGACGAAATACTTTGATACATCAACCGATTTCCGTCAGTCGGTGGATAAACAAGAAGAGACTATTTCAGGGATGTCTAGCATTAGCTGGGGTCTTTATAGTGGTGAGAAAAATGGCATTAATAGTCCAGAATTTATTAGTGTTATTTCTGGTTTTAGTGATTGGTTGCGTGCTCAGCCAGAAACCGATCATGTGGCAACGATTTCAGATACTTTAAAACGATTAAATAAAAGCATGAATGGTGATGACCAAGCATTTTATCGCCTACCCGAAGAGCGTGAGTTAACCGCACAATATTTGTTAATGTACGAGATGTCTTTGCCGTACGGTTTGGATTTAAATAATCAATTAAACATTGATAAATCGTCGACTCGAATTGTTAGTACATTAAAAAATCTAGGCAGTAAAGAGTACGTTGCCCTCGAAAAGCGAGCAATGGCATGGTTTGATAGTAATGCACCGCAAGTGAGAATGACGGCTTCAAGCCCTACGTTAATGTTTGCTCATATCGGTGAAACGAATATGCACAGCATGATTATTAGTATGACATTAGCGCTGTTTCTAATTTCAATTCTACTAATTTTTGCTTTGCGTTCATTCCGTCTTGGTTTAATCAGTTTAATTCCAAATATTGGTCCAGCAGCGGTTGGCTTTGGTATTTGGGCATTAATCTCAGGTGAAATTAACTTAGGCTTATCAATTGTTGTCTCAATGACACTCGGTATTATTGTTGACGATACCGTACACTTCTTAAGTAAATACCAGCGTGCGCGTAATGATGGCCGTAATGTCGAAGAGGGGATTCGCTATGCCTTTTCAAGCGTGGGCCGAGCCATGACGATTACAACCTTAGTATTGTGTACCGGCTTTTCATTATTAACGCTATCGGCATTTAGAATGAATTCAGATATGGGAATGGCTACTGCGATTATTATTTTTGTTGCCTTAGTCGTCGACTTTTTATTCTTGCCTACTTTCTTATTATTGGCGGATAAGCGCGAGGGAAAATCCTCGCAAAAAGATATCGAATTAACGAAAAACAACGCATAACTTTTAAATATAAAAATAAGGAATCCTATTATGAATGCATTTGTAAAATTAACCGCATCTCTGGCAACGGCTATTGCGCTAATGACAGGGCTCAATGCCCATGCGGAATTAACCTTAGAAGGCCTTTCCGCTGAAGAGCAAGGTTTGGCGATTGCTAAAGAGCGTAAAGCTCGTGATATTGGCTGGGGTGACTCTGCTTCCTCGGTCATTATGACGTTACGCAACTCACAGGGTGAAGAGAGCATTCGTGAAATGCGCATGCAATCGTTAGAGATTGCGGACGATGGTGACAAAGGGTTAACCATTTTTGATACCCCGAAAGATGTAAAAGGAACCGCTTTTTTAAACTTCTCTCATATATCAAAATCAGACGACCAGTGGTTGTATTTGCCTGCTTTAAAGCGTGTAAAGCGTATTTCGTCGCGCAATAAATCAGGTCCTTTTATGGGCAGTGAATTTGCGTATGAAGATTTAAGTTCTTTTGAAATTGAAAAGTATACGTTTAAGTTTTTAGCTGAAGAAAAAGTTAACGGTCTTGACTGTTATAAAATAGAGCAAATTCCAACAGATAAACATTCTGGCTATACCCGACAAGTTGCTTGGTTGGATAAAGAGCACTTTCGTGGGCAGAAAGTTGATTTTTATGATCGTAAAAAATCTTTATTAAAAACACTGACTCTTTCCGATTATAAATTATATTTAGGTAAGTACTGGCGTCCATTGAAAATGGATATGTTGAATCATCAAACGCAAAAAATCACTGAGCTAAATACGACCGAGTTAGCGTTTAATACGGGCTTAAAAGACTCTGATTTTAATAAAGCCACTCTTAAACGTGCTCGCTAAGGATTGCTATGATTAATAAAAACTTAATCACCCTATCGACACTTGCCTCTTCGTTATTGCTTGCGCCAATGGCGCAAGCGGCTGAATTTGAGGCTAGCGGTTATGTCGGTTTTGAATGGCGAGAGTACTTGCAAGAAGGTCAGTTTAATAATGCTCAGGTTTCTCAAGCAGATCGTCAATATGGGCTCCTTGCAGAGCCAGAGCTGGTTTGGTCTGTAGCTGATGGTCGCCATACGATTGTATTTAAACCTTTTGCACGTATTGATAATGAAGACCCTGAGCGTACTCATGGTGATATTCGTGAACTTTCATGGCTCACTTATGGTGATGATTGGGAAGTGGTCGCAGGTATTTCGAAAGTATACTGGGGGGTTACCGAATCGCAGCACTTAGTCGATGTGGTTAACCAAACCGATTTTGTTGAAGCCCCTGATGGTGAAGATAAATTGGGACAACCTATGGTTAAGTTGACCTTGTTGCGAGATTGGGGAACGTTGACAGGGTTTGTTTTGCCTGGCTTTCGCGAGCGTACATTTTCCGGTGAGGAGGGGCGCTTTCGGCCTGCTTTAGAAATTGATACCGACAGGGCGCAGTATGAGGCAGGTGAGGAAGATGCTCATGTCGATTATGCGGTACGCTGGAGTCATACTCTGGAGGATTATGATGTAGGTCTGAGCTGGTTTAATGGCACTAGTCGTGATCCGATGCTATTTGTTGATCTGCAAAATCCTACTAAGTTAACGCCGTATTATGCTCAAATTAATCAATTTGGTGCGGATATCCAAGCGACGTTGGATTCTTGGTTGTGGAAATTTGAAGCCATTTATCGCAGTTATAACGAAGCATTAATGGATGACTTTGATCAGCTAAAACAGCTCGGGCTAGTATCGCAGTCGGTTGAAGATTATTCAGCGGCGACGGCGGGCTTTGAATATACCTATTATTCGCCGTTTGAAACTAATTGGGATATTGGTGTACTAACGGAGTATCAATACGATTCTCGTGAAGATGGCCAAGTGGCTATTGGTCAAAACGATGTTTTTTTAGGTAGCAGAATTGCATTTAATGATGCGGAATCCAGTGAGGTATTATTGGGGTTTATACAAGACCTTGATAGCCGTGATACCCAAAATTTCATTATTGAAATGTCTACTCGCATAGGTCGTTCTGTAAAGCTGAATGTTGATGTGTTTTTGCCAATGTCGGATGATGCGAGCAATGTTAGTTCACAATTTGAACGTGATGATTATATTCAAGTCGGATTTAATTATTACTATTAACATGACTTGATCGCACCAATGTCAGGAATTGTCATTCAGGCTGCACTTCAGACAAAAACGGTATGTCTGGTAAAGCCTGATAAGGCATAATGTTCCACTGAGAACATAATCTTTTTAGGAGATTGCGGTGCGCTTACCCCCGTTACTTATTGCGGGTCTGATCTTGTCAGGCTGCGCATCTATGAATTCAGTTGAGCCAGAGCCTCCGCTATTGGCTGATCATTTTATAGAGACTCATCAAGAGACTGCTCAGTCAGCCTTGAGTGAAGAAGCCTGGTGGTTTAGCTTTGCTGATGAGAAATTAAATAATCTTATCTCCCTTGCCCTCGCGAACAATTATAGCCTGAAAGCGTCGTATGCTCGTTTGCAGCAAAGTGAAGCACAATGGGTAAAAGCGGGCAGTGGTCAACGTCCTAACCTAAATCTGAATTTACAACGCACACAGCGCTGGCAGGACTCTTCCGATTCTGAGGGTGGCCAATATGAGTTGGGCGCAGACGCGAGCTATGAATTGGATTTTTGGGGGCGTGTTGCCGCTTTAGATGAGCAAGCTTTGCAGCAATATTATGCGATGGATGCCGCGGTAAATATTCAAACAAATACGGTGGTCAGCCAAGTTGCACTGTCGTGGTATGGCTGGGTTAAAGAAACTCAGCAATTGGATTTATTGCACCGTCAGCAGCAGCGTATTGAAAATGCCTTAACGGTTGTTCGTGGACGCTACTTGCAGGGAACGGTACTCGCCTCAGATATATGGCAGCAAGAGCAGTTATTAGAATCGATACATAGTGAAATAATTAATAGTGAAACTCGTCAGGACATTTTTCGTCAGCAGCTTGCATTATGGTTGGGAGAAAATTATTTAGAGAAAGAGCTGCTTGTTTTACCAACCGCGGCTTATCAAATTCCTGACATTCTGCAAGCGACACAAAAAGTTTCAAGCTTAGCCTTACAGCAGCGACCAGATATTCTACAAGCTTATGCACAACTGCAAGCGGCAAGTGCAGGCTTGCATATTGCCGAGACTAATCGTTATCCAAGATTTACCTTATCGGCCTCTTATCGCAGTGTGGCGGATACTCCTGAAGATCTCTTATCAAATTGGGTCGCTAACTTTATTGCAGGTTTAACCATGCCTTTGCTTAATGGTGGAAATTTAGCCGCCGATGTTAAATTAAATGAAGCCTTAGTGAGTGAGAAGCTGGCTAATTATCAGCAGGTTTTATTAGTCGCGATGCAAGAAATTGAAGAGGCGCTTTTAAACGAGAAGCAGCAGTTATCCTTACAAGCAAGTATGCGATATCAGTTGCAGCTTGCCAATCAAACACAAAATTTTAAAAGTCAGCGCTATTTACAAGGTGTTGGAGATTTCTTGTCATTATTAACCAGCCAGCAAGATGTTTTAGGATTAGAAAGACAAACCTTAAATGCTAAATTTTTACAGCTTCAATATCGTATTCAACTATTAACAACATTAAGCCATGGCCGCTTTACGAGCGCTGATGATGAGGAAATTGGGAATGAATAAAGAGATTAACACTCGCCATGTATTAATAGTCATCGCGATACTTCTTATTGCGGCCGCAGTGGCGGCGCTTATTATTAAAACGGCACCGAAGCCACAGCGTGCCAGTGAAGAAAAAGTAGCACGCTTAGTCGAAACAATTGCACTTGAACGCAGCAGTGAAGGCCCGCAATGGATGGGAGGTGGTGAAGTTTCCGCGGCTCAGCGGGTTACGTTATCACCGCAAGTCTCGGGTCGTATTGAATATGTTGATGCGGATGCCGTACCTGGAACAAGGTTACAGCAAGGACAATTGTTAGCGCGTATCGAACCACAAGAATATCAGCTGCAAGTTCAGCAAAGCAAAGCCGCTGTTATCCAAGCACAAGCGACTTTAGATCTAGAAAAGGGTCAGGCTGCAATTGCTAAGCAAGAATACCAATTGGCCGTAAGCCAGATGAATAATACCCAGGCGATTGATAATGCCTTGGTATTAAGAAAGCCCCAGGTGGCTGCTGCTGAAGCGGGTTTAAAAACAGCACGAGCCAAGCTTGAGTTAATGGAATTAAATCTTAAGCGCACTCAGATAAACATGCCATTTAACGGACAAATTATAGCTCGCAGTACGAGCATTGGCAGTCAAGTAAGCCCCAATACGATGTTATTCGATGTAGTGGCTACCGATGAGTTTTGGGTGCAGGTGAAAGTATCACAGCAGTTTCTGCCGTTATTAGACACAACAAAGCCAGTGATTATTAAGCAGGGGCCGTATCAGCGTGAAGCGACTGTTTTACAAACCTTAGTCGATGTGGATGCGAAAGATCGACAAGCTAAAATTTTGATATCCGTTAAAAACCCTCTTGCCCGCAATAGCGCTGCCGATGATGTTACGAGCTTAGGTACATTAGATCGTATATTAGATCGTGTACTGTTGGGCAGCTATGTTGAATGTATTTTGTTTGCCAAGCCGATTGAAAATACCTTTGTCATTGAGAATCGCTACATCAAAGAAGGCGGTTTTATTTGGGTTGTTAACGATAATAAATTGTATAAACGTCAACTTGAAATGGTTTATCAGGGGCGTTTTAAATCATGGGCAACAGATGGAATTGTCGAAGGTGATGAGTTATTAATCAGTAACCTCGGTGTCGTTACAGAAGGAACTCCGGTTCGATTAGCGACGAGTCAGGCACCTTTGAATTCTAAGGCCAAATAATGAAACGAGAAGCTAATTTATATCGTGGTCCTGTTGCTTGGATGGCCCGCCATGGTGTGGCCCCCAATCTGCTGATGACATTTTTGATTATTGGTGGCTTTTTTATGTCATTGATCATCACCAAAGAATTCATTCCAAATATTGAAGTCGATATGGTGATTGTGGAAGTTGCGTATCCTGGCGCAACGCCCTCAGAGATGGAACAAGCCATCATATTGCCGATTGAAAATGAGGTTTCTTCATTCGAAGGTATCAAGGATGTCGTTTCAACGGCGGCGGCCGGCAGTGCTAGAGTGACCTTCGAATTGGTTAATGGAACCGATAAACAAAAAGCTTATCAAGATATCGATCAAGCGGTGAATCGCATTTCTACCTTTCCATTAGAAACAGAAAAACCCATTGTACGTATTGCAGGGCGCACGATTGATGTTGCCACATTAGCGATCTTTGGGGATGTGTCTTTATTAGAACTGAAGCGGTTATCTGAACAGGTAAAAGATGAGCTATTAACCGCCAATGAAATCTCGCAGATAGAGGTTCGGGGTACGCCTAATGAAGAGATTCATGTTGAGATTAATCAAGCAAACTTACAGCGTTATGGGCTGACATTAGCAGAAGTCGCAAATGTTATTAGCAAAAATGCGATAGAGCAGTCGGCGGGCAGTGTTCGCACCGAAGGCGGTGAGATTCTTGTCACGCTGAACGATCGCCGCTATTGGGCACCACAATTTAACGATATTGTATTGCGCTCAGATGCTTCTGGTATTTTATTGCAGCTGTCGGATGTTGCGAATATAAAAGAAGGATTTTCTGACTCCAACCGTTCCGTCACTTATAACGGTAAGCCTGCGATTAGTTTAAGAGTATATCGGGCAGAAGATCAGACACCGACCACGGTGGTTGCTGCCATGTATGAAAAACTGGATGGCATACGTACTCAGCTTCCTCCTGGTATCGAAATCATTGTTACTGATGATGATGGTGAAACCTATCAACAACGTGTTGGTTTGCTTTTAAAAAATGCCGCGATTGGTTTGTTATTAGTATTGTGTCTATTGAGCATATTTTTGGAATATCGTTTAGCATTTTGGGTGACGATGGGCATTCCGACCGCTTTTTTAGGCGCCTTATTATTACTGCCTATTTTTGATGTCACCATTAATATGATTTCGATGTTCGCCTTCATTATTGCTTTGGGCATTGTGGTAGACGATGCCATTATTGCGGGGGAAAATATTTATGAACATATGCAAAAAGGTATTCCGTTTATCGATGCGGCCATTATTGGTGCGCGTGAAGTATCGGTGCCATTAGCGTTTGCGATTTTAACCAACGTCGTTGCCTTTTTACCTTTGCTAGCGTTACCAGGAATGATGGGTAAATTGTTTTTAGCGATTCCGGCGGTAGTGATTTGTTGCTTTATTATCTCTTGGTTGGAAGCATTGTTTATTTTGCCGACGCACTTGGCAAAATTAGAGAGAAAGAATGACGGTGGTTTTGCGCGTTTTATGAATTCAATTCAGAAACCCGCGGATCAGAAACTGCATAACTTTATTCACAATACCTACAAACCTTTATTGCAAAAATGTTTAGAAGCACCGAGCCTAGTTTTAGTCGGGGCTTTGGCGATTGCCATTATCGTTCTTTCTTATCCTATTAGTGGCCGTATGGGCTTTAGTATGTTTCCTCGGTTAGAAGGTGAATTTGTTGTTGCTAAGGTTGAACTGGCAGCGAATGCACCTTTTAGCGAAGCGCAAAAAGTACGCAAAATTTTAGAAACTAAATTGCGTGAGGTCACCAATCCTATCGAGGCTAAAGGCACCCCGTTAGTGATCAGCATTGCTGGTGATATTACGGATTCGAGTATTGAAATTGAAGCGCGTTTGGTTGCGACGGAAATCCGCCCTATTAATGCAAATGAACTGGTAGGTCTTTGGCGTGAAGCGATTGGTGAAATACCCGGTATTCGTAGTTTAACCTTTGATGCCGAACGTGGTGGTGGTCCTTCAGGAGGCGCAGGGTTAACCATTGAATTGCGGGGTTCTAATAATGCCGACTCGTTAGCTTTGAGTGAGCAATTGATGGTTGAACTTGGTACTTTGTCAGGTGTTGTCGATTTGGCAAGCAGTTATACCGATGGTAAACCGCAATGGGAAATTGAATTAAATGCCGCGGGTCGCTCGCTGGGGTTGGATGCTAGCAGTGTTGCCGCTCAGGTACGTAATGCTTTATACGGTGCCCGAGCGTTACGCCAGCAGCGTGATACCAGTGAAGTGACTGCGTTAGTACGCTTGCCATTAGAGGAGCGCATGTTTGCGTCTGATGTTGAGAATTTATTAATTCAAACGCCTGCTGGTGGCTATGTGCCGTTAATTGATATTGCCCATTTAAAGAAAGAGGTTTCCCCATCACAAATCCGTCGCCGAGATGGTGATCGTATTATTACGATTACTGCCGAGGTTGAACCTAGAAAGATGATCCCTGGTGTAATGTCGGTTTTGCGTGAGGATATTTTTCCGCAATTACGGGATGAATACCCTGATATTAGTATCGACTTTCGGGGTCGTCAGGCCGATACCAGTGAAACGGTGAACAGCTTGATGGTTTATGGTGCATTTTCGTTATTGTTAATTTATTCGTTATTAGCGATTCCGTTTAAAAGCTATTCTCAACCTATGCTGGTTATGGCTATTATTCCGTTTGGTGCTGTTGGCGCGATTTTAGGGCATTTAATGTTAGGCGAAGATTTATCCGTGATGAGCATCATGGGCATCGTTGCTCTGGCAGGGGTCGTGGTAAATGATAGTTTGATTTTGGTGGATTACGCTAATAAGAAGGTCACTGAAGGTTTCACGGTTGTCGAGGCGATCACGGAAGCCGGGGTACGACGCTTTAGACCTATTTTATTGACCACCTTAACGACGTTTGGTGGCTTAGCGCCAATGGTATTTGAAACCTCACGTCAGGCGCAGTTTATTACCCCGATGGCGGTATCATTAGGCTTTGGTATTTTATTTACGACCTTTGTTTGTTTATTGGTTTTACCCGCTTTCTATTTAATTCTTGGCAATTATTTGGCTCGTAAGGCGGTGAATACTTAGTGATTGAATGAATTTAAAATTCTATCGTATTCGCCGTTCTTTTTAATCTCAATAAGGCCTTTATTAAAAGCGTCAATAAACTCCTCATGCCTTGCATTGGCTAAGCCACAGGTAATGTGGAGTGTATTGGTTGCGTAATCAACTTTTGAAAATTCAATTTCTTTTAATAGATCAGGATCTTCTTTGGCAATAATGGCCTTGGCAACAATTTCATCTTCAATGGTTAAGTCGATTCGCCCCGCCACGAGCTTACGCGCATTGCTAATAAAGCTTCTGGCTTTTGGCTGTCTAAAGTGAGTCGCGTTTAAAAAATCATCCCCGTAGCCATAACCTCTGATAACACCGATCGATTTCTCTTTTAAACTTTCTAATCCGGCATACTCAAAAGTATCACCTTTTTTCTTTATTATCTTAAGTGAGTTATTGAGATAAGGATCGCTGAACATTAAATATTGAGTTCTTTCTTCCGTTATCCAAGTACCTAGTAATAAATCATAAGAGGCATTTTTTACCCCAGTAATGGCCCTTGCCCATGGTACAAAAATAATTTCGAGCTCATAGCCTTGGGTTGCGTAGGCTGCGGTTGCTATTTCAGCGATAAGGCCTTTGTTAGGCTGGTTAGGGTCGAGAAAGGGAGGCCATGGATCACCTGCTGCTAATATTTTCTCGGAATGTGCGGAAGATGAACCAATAATCGCAAGAATGAATAGAATACATCGAATCATGATGGTACTCCTCTACCTGAGTGAGATGGATGTATTCAGTATAGATTAAGGAAAACCATTGCTAGAAATTATTAGGTATTTATCATGACACTGCGTTAGGAAGCTCTTGCTGTACTAGATACAGCCTCATGTCGAACTCAAGCTGATGATAATCCGGCAGCATATGTTGGCACAGTTGATAAAAAGCTTTGTTATGATCTTTTTCTTTTAAATGAGCAAGCTCGTGCACGACGATCATGCGTAAAAATGCTTCTGGCGCTTTCTTAAAAACCGCACCAATGCGAATTTCATTATTGCTTTTGAGTTTGCCACCCTGCACGCGAGAGACATAAGAATGTAAACCTAATGCATTATTCACTACGTGAATTTTGTTATCAAAGGCGACTTTACTGAGGGGGGCCGATTTTCGCATGTACTGATTTTTTAAATCCATAACATAATCGCGTAATGCTTTATCACTGCTGATGCTGTGAAAATCGGGATATTTTTTAGCAAGATAGCTGGCTAATGATTGCTTATCAATCATGGCTTGGATCTGAGCTCTTAACTCTGGTGCGTAACCCGCGATGTACCTAAGGGGGCCTGTAGACTTACTATTCATGGTCTTCGCTGTTTAAATAAACGTTGGTTAAAAGGTATAGCCTAAAGCAATGCCGTAACGACGATCGTGCTCTGAAGACGTATCAATTTTCTCAATAAACCCCTGCAAAATAATATGGTTGCGGGTATCAATCCATTCATCAAATGCAATTTCTGAGACAATACGAAAGCGATTGGTTGTGGAAAAGGAAACGCCACGCTGCAGCTGTAAAAAACGCCCTAAGCCGATACCAATGTAGGGTTGTACTTGTTGGTCGTTATCAAAGCCATCTTTTGTCGAACGCAGTTCTAGCGCGCCGTTAAAGAAAAAAGTATATAAGCTGCCTCCGGCATAATACGCTGAGCGATCATCACCATTGGTCATACGGCCTAAATAAGTGGAGGCTCCTATAATGGACTGATGCATGGTCTCTTTAGCGTTTGTGTTGTCTGCCGACCAGGCTGTATTGCTTAATAGCATTAAAAAGAGAGTAATCAGTAAATCGCGTTGATAAGACATAAAAATACTTAAGATTAGAATTAAGGGGCTATTGTAGCGGCTTAGCGACTGTTAAACTGCATAAAAATATGTGGAATATGATGTCATGCAAAAAAATAACCCCTTACACGGCCTTACGCTTGAAACTATTGTGACTAAATTGGTCGATTTTTATGGTTATCCTAAGCTTGCGAGTCAAATTAACATCCTTTGCTTCAAAGAAAATCCCAGTATTAAATCCAGTCTCAAATTTTTGCGCAAAACCCCATGGGCTAGAGAGAAGGTTGAGCAACTGTACTTGGATACCCGTTTTGATGTTAAGAACAGCCCTTGGTCGCAGCAGTAATTCATCCTCGCAAATAAGGCGGCGTAATTGAAAGCGACAACGGCTAGCGCATTAAATCAGTTCTGAAAATCCATCGTCATTCTGTTATTATCCGCGCTTCAAAAATTTAGGGGTTGGAAGCGTATGTTCCAAGAATTCATCAAAACGTTCTCGCCAAATGTGAAGAACGATACTTTATCCGGTTTAACCGTGGCACTTGCCTTGGTTCCTGAAGCCGTAGCCTTTGCGTTCGTTGCAGGTGTACACCCATTAACGGGTCTTTATGCCGCATTTATGGTGGGTTTAATTACCGCTATTATGGGTGGCCGCCCAGGTATGATTTCTGGTGCTACCGGTGCACTCGCGGTGGTTATGGTTGCCTTAGTTGCACAAGCTGAACGTGATTTTGGTGCGGGTATGGGACCACAATACTTGTTCGCCACGGTTGTTCTGATGGGGATTATTCAAATCGGTGCGGGTGCATTGAAGCTGGGTAAGTTCATTCGAATCGTACCGTATCCTGTCATGCTTGGTTTCGTAAATGGTTTGGCCATTGTCATTTTCTTAGCACAAATACCTCAGTTACAAGAATCAACCCCTGGTGGCAAATGGGGCTGGACGGAAGGTACTTGGTTAGCGGGCAATGAACTGTATATTATGATCAGCATGATTGCGGCGACTATGTTTATTACGCACTTCTTACCTAAGTTAACAAAGGCAGTGCCTTCGGCGTTAGCCGGTATTTTAGTCGTTAGCTTAATTGTTATTGGCTTAGATTTAGATACAAAAACAGTGGGCGATTTAGCCAGTATTGCGGGTGGTTTACCTGAATTTGCAGCGCCAAATGTGCCATTAACAATGGATACTTTATTCTTCATTTTACCGTTCGCTATCATTCTTGCGGCTATTGGTTTGATCGAATCATTATTAACCATCACGGTGATTGATGAAATGACCGATACCCGTGGGCAAAGTAATAAAGAGTGTGTTGCTCAAGGTACTGCCAATGTTGCAACCGGTTTCTTCGGTGGCATGGGCGGTTGTGCGATGATTGGTCAATCGATGATTAATGTAAATTCCGGTGGTCGTGGTCGTTTGTCTGGTATTGCGGCGGCGTTGTTTCTATTAAGTTTTATCTTGTTTGCGTCTCCGCTCATCGAGCAAATTCCAATTGCCGCCTTAACCGGTGTGATGTTTATGGTGGTTATTGGTACGTTTGAATGGTCTAGCTTCCGCATGATGCGTTCTATTCCAAAGCGCGATGCCTTCATTATTGTATTGGTTTCTGGTGTAACCGTCGTAACGGACTTGGCGGTTGCGGTTGTTGTTGGGGTTATTGTTGCTGCTTTAAACTTTGCTTGGGAACATGCAAAGCACATTTATGCGACTCATAAAATCGATGAAGAGGGTGCTAAAATTTACGAGCTTCATGGCCCTTTGTTCTTTGGTTCAGCGGCTAACTTTAAAGATTTATTTGATCCTAAATCAGATCCTGACAAGGTGATTGTGGAGTTTAAAAATAGCCGTGTTGCTGATCACTCTGCAATCGAAGCGATTGATTCTTTAGCGGAGCGTTATATTGCTGAAGGCAAAGAATTGCACTTACGTCACTTGAGCCCAGAGTGCCGTCAGTTGTTGAAGAAGGCCGGTGATCTATGCGATGTAAACGTTATGGAAGATCCTAAGTATCGTGTTGCGGTTGATAAACTGGCCTAAGCCGAGTATTTATTGATTGTGATATTCAAAAGCCCTATGTTGCGGTAACGCGCGACATGGGGTTTTTTTATGGAAATTTTTAGGTATCGCTGGCTTGTTTAGTGTCTTTAATTTTATAAGGTATGGTCATAATAAAGGCACAGCCTTGTGATACAGGCTTAAGCTGAATCGTGCCTTGCATGGTTTGGCATACAAGGTTGTATACTAGGTGCATGCCTAACCCTGTGCCTCCGTACCCTCGCTTAGTTGTATAGAAGGGTTCGAAAATCTTAGTCTGTGATTCTAGGCTTAAACCAGAGCCATTATCGCTGTATACGATAACAACATGGTCATCTTCTTGCTCTGCTTCTATGGTAATACTGCCTTGTTCAATATTTTCAAAACCATGCAATAGCGAGTTCATAACTAGGTTCGTGATTACTTGGCTAAGCGCGCCAGGGAAACCTTCTAATTCAATACTTTTTGGACAAATAATGGTGACCTTATGGCGAGTTGTTTTTAGCTTAGGGTGAAGAGTCGAATGAATTTCGTAAAGGTATTCGTTTAGGTTGTATTTGCGTAGAGCTTCCCCTGCTTGATCTTCGGATACATGCTTAAAGCTTTTAACCAGCTTGGCTGCTCGCTCGAGATTCTTACTTAATATATCAACACTTTCTTCCATGTTACTCATGAATTCTGTGAAGTTATTTTTAGAAATGCCGCCAGAATCAAAGCGTTTTTTCATGTCATCGAATAAATCTTTAATAAAAGAATGGGTTGTGATGCACAGCCCAATGGGGGTATTAATTTCATGAGCGACCCCCGCAACCATACCACCTAAGGATGAAAGCTTTTCTGATTCAATTAATTGGCTCTGAGTATTACGCAAATTCTCTAGGGTATTATTTAACTTATCGATGGCTTCTTGCAGATTCTGGGTGCGCTCTTCGACTCTCTGTTCGAGTTGATTATTTGTTTCTGCTAAGGCTTTTTGTGCGGCTTCTTTCTTTGACAGCTCGTCATTGATTTCTTCAGTCAGTTGGTTGAAAGAACTCACCACAGCCGACAGTTCGTCATGATAATTTGCACGGTCCAGTGTTAGGAATTGATGATCGCTGCTTTCTTTTTTCCTGCTCAACTGTTTGTGTAAGTCAATGAGGTGTCGTGTGATAATTCGGTGAACGCGCCAGAGTAAAATCAATGCCAGTAGCAGTCCTGCGGCTAATTGCATGAGAATCATTTTTTGTGCGGTATAAATAATGTCTTTTAAAATGCTGTCTCGGGCAAAGCCAACTTCGAGTTCACCAATAACACGGCCTGCTTGTTCGACAGGCATCATGAAATGATCTTCTTGTGGGTTGCTTGAGACTTCGCCACTTTCGTACAGGGTATTATTGTCGCTAGAGATACGAACGTAGCCAATGAAGTAGAGGTTTTGTATGCCTTCGCCTTGGACTTTTATTTGTATATTATCAAAATGCCACAGAGCATTGGCCAGTGATGTCATATGACTGGTTTGAATTTCCGCAACGCGATTAACAAACTGCTTTTCCTCTTCTTTATAATTAATATAAATGAGGGCGCTTGACGAAATAGCATTGATCATGATTGATGCTATAACAATGCTGATCGCGATGCGCCAAGCAATAGGCAGTGATGTTTTTTTGAGTAGAGCCATAGCCATTATAAATAAGCTTTTAAATGAAGTACTTATAAGTGTAGCTAAGTTTTTTCAGGGTGGAATTATTTGCCCTACGCTGTTGTTCCGAGGCTTATGCGTTTACGAGCGTTTTACTGTTACGCTTTAGCATGAAAAATAACAGTGGAATAAGCAGTAGGGTCATTAAACTAGAGACTAAGATGCCAAAGATTAATGAGATTGCGAGGCCGTTGAATATGGGGTCATCTAAGATAAAGAAAGCCCCCGTCATGGCTGCAATCCCTGTTAATAGGATGGGTTTAGCGCGTACGGCGGCTGATTGAATCACCGCTTTTTCTAGCGCTAAGCCTTGTGCAATTTGCTGGTTAATAAAGTCGACCAAGAGAATTGAGTTGCGTACGATGATGCCCGCTAAGGCGATCATGCCAATCATCGACGTTGCCGTAAACTGTGCACCTAATAACGCATGCCCCGGCATAACGCCGATAATCGTGAGCGGAATCGGCGCCATAATTACCAGTGGAATGCTGTAAGAGTGAAACTGAGCAACGACCAATAAGTAAATTAAGATCATGCCAATACCATAAGCGATGCCCATGTCGCGGAACGTTTCGTAGGTGATTTGCCATTCGCCATCCCACTTAATCTCAATACCTTCTGCGGTAGCGGGGGTGCTAGGGGTGGCAATAAATTTCTGTTGCCAGTATTTTTGAGTATCCATGACTCGGCCTGATATATCGAATAAGCCATACAGTGGGCTGTCTAGAGGTCCAGCCATATCCGCTGTTACGAACATGACAGGGCGCAGATTTTTATGATAGATGGTTTGCTCAATTTCAGTTTGTTCAATGTTAACTACTTCACTAAGCGCAATTAATTTCCCTGCACTATTACGTACTTTTAGGGTGAGTAATTGTTCTAACTGGTCGCGGTATGCCGAGCTAAGACGTAGGCGCATGGGCAGTGCATATTTTTGCTGTTCACTATGCAGGTAGCCAATATCCCAGCCTGAAGTCGCCGTTGTGATGACTTGATTGATGTTTTGCTCGCTTAAGCCTAATAACAGGGCACGATTACGTTGAATGTGTAAGTTCCATTGCTGCTGCGGTGCATCGATCCAGGTATCCACATCGACGACATCATCGGTTTGGCGAAAAATATCAGCCAATGTTTCTGATGCTGCTAGCTGCTGTTCGTAGCTTAGGCCATATACTTCTGCACTGATGGGTGCCATTACGGGTGGCCCTGGTGGTACTTCAACAATTTTAACATTGGCGTTAAAGCGCTTGCCGATGTCTTGCAAGGGCTTGCGTAAGCTCAGAGCGATGTCATGGCTTTGAATATCGCGCTGGGATTTATCAACTAAATTGACCTGTAAATCACCATGATGAGGTGCTTGGCGTAAATAGTATTGGCGTACTAAACCATTGAAGTTGATGGGCGCAGCACTGCCCGCATACAACTCAACGTCGCTTACTTGTGGAAGGGTGATGACATGATCGGACAGTTCGTCTAAGACTCGTAGTGTCTGTTCGAGCGTAGTGCCTTCTGGCATATCAACAATAATTTGCAGTTCAGACTTGTTATCAAAAGGCAGCATTTTCATCACGACTGTTTTGAAAACCGGTAACGCCGCTGCTGCCATAATCAGTATTATGGTCGCTAACATTAGCAACCAGCGGTTACGATGGGCTTTGTCTGCGCTGATAAAAGGCGTCATTAAACGATGGAAAAATTGATACGTTTTACTTTCTTTGGCCAATTCTTCTGCTTGGGTTACTGGCGCATTCGAGCCAGCAGAGTGGGCAACCGGAGTATGTTTTAATAATTTAAAGGCTAGCCAAGGTGTGACGATAAAAGCGACCAATAATGAAATAAGCATACCGGTGGAAGCATTGATCGGGATAGGGCTCATGTACGGGCCCATTAAGCCAGAAACAAAGGCCATCGGCATCAATGCCGCAATCACTGTGAAAGTGGCTAAAATGGTTGGACTGCCGACTTCGTCAACGGCTTTTGGAATCAGGCTGAGTAGCGAGGATTTTTTACCATCTTCTAGCTGCATATGGCGATGAATGTTTTCTACGACCACAATGGCATCATCAACTAAGATGCCGATCGAGAAAATTAGGGCAAATAACGAAACGCGGTTGAGGGTAAATCCCCATACCCAGGAAGCGAATAAGGTCAGTGCAAGTGTAATGAAAATGGCACTGCCAACAATAATAGCTTCACGCCAACTCATTGTTGCAAGCACCAGCAATACTACCGCAAAGGTAGCAAATAGCAGTTTACTCATCAGTTTATTGGATTTATTTTCGGCGGTGATGCCGTAATTTCGACTTTCGGTAACCTCTACCGAATCTGGAAGTAAGCGATTGTCTAAGGCCAATAAACGCTTACTAATGCTTTTGGTAATCTCCACCGCATTGGTGCCAGGCTGCTTAGCAATGGCTAAGGTCACTGCGGGGCTGGCCATTGGCTGGTGCGGTGTTTTAATAAAGACATAATTATTAGCAATATCGGCCTGCTGTGAAATGGTCGCGATATCCGATAAATACAAGATACCTTTATCAGAGTGGCCAATAATTAGACTTTCAACATCTTCTTTTGTCGCTAAAAAGCTGCCTGCTTGCAGCTTGATGACCTTATTGTTTTGCAAGACAGAGCCTAGCTGGCCACCGCTGTTCGCCGCTTGTAAGCGATGACGGATATCAGCGAAGGTGATGTTATGACCATTCATTTTGTTAGGGTTTAATTCTATGCTGAGCACCGAATTATGCTGACCTATGGTGTAAATATCTCGCGTACCAGGAAGGGTTTTTAATTCACTCTCTAAGCTATGGGCAAGGCGAGTGAGGGCTTCATGATCAAGCTGATTTTTGGCATTGGAAGACGCTTTATTTGATAAAGTGAGTGCCATAATGGGGACGTCATCAATGCCCATTGGTTTGATAATAGGTTTTGGAATATTCAAACCTTGTGGCAACCAATCAGCGTGGGATTCAATTTGGTTATACAGGTTTACGATCGCCTCTTGGCGAGGTATACCGACTTCAAAGGCCACGGTTAATACGGCTTGGCCTGGGCTGCTAATCGAGAAAATATCATCAATACCGGCAAGTTCAGATAAAACTTGCTGTGATGGAATCGCGATAAGTTGTTCAACTTCTTTTGCGCTGGCTCCGGGGTAGGCAATAAAGACATTAGCGAAGGTGACATCAATTTGTGGCTCTTCTTCTTTGGGGGTAATCGCAATGGCAAAGAAGCCTAATAAGAGAGCAACAAGGGCTAATAGCGGGGTTAAGGCAGAATTCTGGAAGCTTTGCGCTAGTCGACCTGCTAGTCCGAGGGGCACTTGCTTGTCATTTAATTCAGTCATGTTATGGCTCCGTACCAACCGAGTTCGCACTGTGAATTTGGGAGGCGGCTGCTAGGGCATTTAATGCAATTTCTTCAGCGGGGTCTAAACCAGAAATAATTTCAACTTGGGCCGTCGACTTTGTGCCATTCAATACTTGGCCAATACGCACATAGCGCAATTTAAAACTCCCTGTTGCCGGGTGTTTAATATACACAGTCGAAACTTCACCTTGTTGAATCATGGCGCTTTTAGGAATATAAATACCTTCGCGCTTGCCTATCGGCAAGAGCACTTCAACCCAGCTGCCTGGTAAATATTTTTTGTCACTTTTTGGCAAATCGATACGGGCGCGAACACTGCTATATAGATTGTCGGCGTAAGGGAATAGGGTGTATTTCTCGGCATTGATTATATCGCCTTGAATATCGATCTGAATGGGGTGATGTGCGTTACTATTCAGCTTTTGAATGAACTTGTGTGGAATGTCTGTTGTGATGCGCAAAGGGTCGATGGCGAAGCCTGACATGAGGGGCTGACCTGGATTAACAAGTTCACCAACTTCTACCATGCGCTGACTAACGATGCCGCTATAAGGCGCAATAATACGAGTATAAGATAATTGTTCTTGTGCTTGTTTCACGCTTGCTTTTGCGGCGAGTACACTCGCTTGGCTGCTTTTGGCCCGGGCAATGCTGCTATCTAATTCGCCTTGTGAAAGCGTTCTTTTAGCGAATAAAGAACGATTACGTTTCACCAATACTTGTGCATCTTCGTTTAACGCTTCAGCTTGGGCTAGGTTGGCTTGGGCTTGGCTGAGCTGTGCTTGTTGCTGTGTATTGTTAATAATGACGAGGGTTTGCCCTGAGTTCACGGAATCATTCACATCAACGTGAACGGCTTCAACAATGCCAGACGTTTGTGCTGAGATAGTGCCTTGGTTAATGGCTTCTAAGCGTCCATCTAGCTGAATATAATGCGGCTGGATGACGGTTTTAGTCATGATAGTTGCAAGTGCTTGCGGCGCTATATTGGATTCAGCGGCGACCAACATGGTGCTATGAACGACGAATAAGCTGAAAATCGCGGATGGCAAAAGTTGAGATATTCGTTGTGCTCGTATTATCAGCTGAAACATAGACTTCTCTCAGGGTTTAGACCGTTAAATATAGTATTACTATATTCCAATAAAGGAATTCAGTAAAGCAATGTAATACTGCGAATTTCGCTGCAATTTTCGTCTATTCATAAATAAAACAGAGCTGACTGGCGCAATATGACCATATTGTTCTGTTTTTAATAAGAAATGTTAAAAATAATCATTACTAGTCATAAAAATGAAACAAACAGTTCTATCTTAAATTGGCCTGCTTTAACGCTCTCATACTCAGCAATATTGGCTGAAAATTTAACTGAAGGCCGCATTATTGCTGAACGCTTAGTTAATAATAGCGCTCTTCAATCACACTGTTGCAAATCTGATACCTAATCAAAGGCTTATTGCATTCTTATACTCTTCGAAAATGTAAGAGAATACTATGATGACCCAGCCTTTAAATTATCGTTATGCCGTCTTCACCCTCATGTTGGTATTGACCGCTTATTTCGCTACAGAAGTGATTATCTTTGATCAAGCTTATTTGTATGCTGAAAATCAGTTAATGGAGCATGCACAGTTATTAATTTTATTGTGCGTAGGCATTTTCTTTTGGCTGCAAGCGGGTCAAAAGAAGTGGTCAATGGTACCGTCATCAGCCGCAAGTTTAAGCCTATTAGCTTATCTAGGCGCGGCCTTGTGCTTCAGTTTTATACTACGCGAAATGAGTATTAAAAAAACAAATATTGATTGGCTAATTTTCTTTGTTGATGGCCAAGGCTATAAAATAATTATGCTATTGGTATGGCTGCCACTTTTGTTCAAAGCCTTTCAATATAAAAATGAGTATTTGGATATTGTTAAAAAAGCGATTTTATCACCTACGGCTTTATTCTTAATGGCGGCCGTCACTTGCTTAGGGTCTGGTGCATTATTTGATAAAGAAATTGTTGTGGTTGAATATTTTCGTTTTTATGAAGAAGTATTAGAAATGAACGGTTATGGCTTTATGTTATTAGCCGCTTTGTCGTTTCGACGAGATATGATTTTTGCGGTTTGCCGTGATGCTAAAGAAGCACTGACGGCGATGAATTCTGCTCAAGACTCAACGCATCGAGTAACGGAATCTCGAGCCTAATTATGTAGGCAGTCCTATGCCGATAGGGATAGGCTGTTTAGAGCAAGTCGTTGCTGTTGATTAGACGCTAAGCTGACCACATCACCTAAAATAATCAAGCCAGGTGTTAAGTGTTTCATGGCTTCGGCCATTGCCGGCAGTGTTGCGAGTGTGCCTAGCTGTGATGCCTGATTCGGTCGTGTTCCTTGGCAAATGACGGCGACTTCGGTATCTGGGTGATGACCTTGAGCGATTAGGTAATCGCTAATGGATGTTGCTTGATTCATGCCCATATAAAAAACTTGTGTCTGCTTTTCTTTATCCGTATGTGAGTTATCAAATTCCCCAGTACTCGTATGACCACTGTGTAAGAGTAAAGAATTACCATGTCCACGGTGGGTTAATGGAATATTACAGCTTGCCGCACAGCCTGCGGCAGCGGTGATTCCCGGAATAACGCTGGTTTCGACATGACGCTTCTGTAAATATTCAAGCTCTTCACCACCACGCCCAAAGATAAAAGGATCGCCTCCTTTTAACCGCACTACAACTTTATGACGGGTCGACATTTGATAAAGAAATTCATTAATTTCTTCTTGTTTCATCTTGTGTGCGCCGCAGCGTTTTCCGACATTGAAGGTTTTACAGCCAGCGGGAATCATCTCGAGTATTTCTTCAGAGATTAATGCATCGTATAAAATAGCATCAGCACTTTGAATGGCTTTTAATGCTTTTAGGGTTAATAATTCCGGGTCTCCAGGACCTGCCCCTACTAAAATAACGTTTGAATTTATCATAATTAATATTCTTTTGGCCTTATGCTTCGGTCGCAATTTTTTCTACTTGCGGGGAGAATTTTTCGATCACTGTTTTTAATTCGGGAATGCAGGAGCCGCAGTTTGTACCGCACTTGAGTTTGCTACCTAACGATTCAACATTATTAAAACCTTCTTCTACGGCGGCTTTAATTTGCTTATCACCAATCTGGAAACAAGAACAAATAATGGTGCCAGGATCACTAGCCGCATTACCTTCACGGCCTGCTAGTAAGGCGCGGCGTTGAAAGTCAGTAAGTGATGCACTGTTAAATATTTGACTTAACCAGCGTCGGTTCGGTAAATCAAATTGTGTGCTTAAAAATAATGAAGCAATGAGTCGATTATCTTTTATGATGACAATACGATGTGTACCTCCGCGAGCATCAGAAAAAATTAATGCTTCACCGTCGGGTAATAATGCCTTTAAGGTTTGGTAAGCTTGGGCAATATCTTGTTTACCCGAAAGCTCATAATAGTGCCCTTGTTCATTATTGACGTTCGACAATTCACTACGGCTTATATTAAAAGGCACATGTGCCCAATAATCGCAGGCATCAGATAAGGCTGATGGTTGCTGGTTAAGTAATAAAAAACCGAACCATTTAGAATCGTATTTTTTAATGGCAACGGGGGTATGTTTATTTTCGGGTTGGCCAGAAATAGGGCAGACAATAGAGTTCACTAAAACGCCCATGCGTCCTTTACTCGCAAACTGGCTAGTCCAGTGCATGGGAACAAAGATATTATTTGGGCTTTGTGCTTTGGTTATTTTTACGCGCACAATTATTTCACCATGATGATTGCTGATCACGGCTAAATCATCTTGTTTAAGTTGGTAATTTTCAGCATCGATAGGATGAATATCAACAAAGGGTTCTGCGGTATGCTGCAATAATTTATCGGTTTTTCCAGTGCGAGTCATAGTATGCCATTGATCTCTAATACGGCCTGTATTCATGATCAAAGGCAATTCTTTAGTCGCTAGCGCAATCGGCATGCGTGGTTCTAAGGTTACAAATTGTGCTCGTTGATTGCTGGTGAAAAACTTGCCATCTTCAAAAAAGCGCTGACGCCCGTATGGAAATTGCTTATTAACGGGCCACTGAATGGGTTGTAGGTCATCATAAGCTTGTTGGCTTAGATCACTCAGTGCTGATAAATCAAAATCGCGTATGGGAAAACCATCATAACCATTTTCAAATCCCGAGAGTCCTGCGTGCTCGTTAAAAATTTGGTAAGGATGTTGATAGTTAAAAGCGTTAGAAAATCCTAATCTCTGTGCGACTTGCGTGATGATCCACCAGTCGGGCTTTGCATTACCAACAGGGGGCATAAAGTTGCGCTGGCGAGAAATGCGTCTTTCTGCGTTGGTAACCGTGCCATTTTTTTCTCCCCAGCTGGCAGCAGGCAATAATACATCGGCTACCGCTGTGGTATCGGTATGCTCTAAACAATCGGAGACAACGACCATTTCACACGCTAATAAAGCGGCCTTTAAACGATCAGCTTCAGGCATGCTGACTAAAGGGTTGGTTGACATAATCCAAATAAATTTAATATCGCCACGCTCTACGGCATCAAACATATCGACGGCTTTTAGACCGGGTTTGGTTGCAATATTGGGGGCATTCCAAAAGCGAGTAATACGATCGAGGTCAGCGTTGTCTTCAAAGTGCATATGGCTGGCCAGTTGGTTTGCTAATCCTCCAACTTCGCGTCCTCCCATTGCATTCGGTTGGCCAGTGATTGAGAAAGGACCCGCACCGGGTTTGCCTAGTCGCCCTGTTGCAAGGTGGCAGTTAATAATAGCGTTGCATTTATCAGTACCTGAAGAACTTTGATTAATACCTTGAGAATAAAAGCTGAGGGTTTTTTCGGTATGGCTATACCAGTTAAAAAACTGCGTAATATCCGCTTCTTCAACATGACAAGTCTGTGCAATGTCTGCAAGGCTTTGTATATTAGATTGCGCCTGCTTAACAGCGCTCTCAAAACCGTCGGTATAGTGCTCAATATAGTGTTCATCACAATGGCCGTTGTCTGCCAAGTGCGCTAATAATGCATTGAATAAATACGCGTCGGTACCGGGGAGAATCGCAAGATGCAAATCCGCGATGTCACAGCTGGCAGTTTTACGTGGGTCTATGACAACCACTTTTAAATTAGGATTGGCTTTTTTAGCGGCTACCATGCGCTGATATAAAATAGGGTGAGCCCAAGCAGGGTTGGCTCCAATCAGAATGAGTAAGTCGCTTTCTTCAATGTCGTCATAACATACTGGCACGGTATCGCTGCCAAACGCACGTTTATAAGCGGATACCGCAGAAGACATACATAAGCGTGAGTTGGTATCCATGTTGGCAGTACCAATGAATCCTTTGATTAATTTATTCGCGACGTAATAGTCTTCGGTTAATAATTGTCCGGAACCATAAAACGCAATAGCATCAGGACCATGCTCTTTTACGACTTGTTGAATTTTAGTCGCAACGGTATTTAACGCGTTATTCCAATCGCTATCTTTGCCATGAATCTTAGGATTCATTAGGCGGCCTTGAATAGAAAGGGTTTCGTGCAGTGATGAACCTTTAACGCAAAGTTTACCAAAATTGCTTGGATGGGTTTTGAGTCCTGATACTTTAGAAAGATCAGTTGGCATTTCTACACCACAGCCTACTCCACAATAGGGGCAGGTTGTTTTGCAGTTTTCCATCACGGCGCTATTCATAATAAGACTCTTTTGTCAGCAAACTAATGATTTAGTTACTCTTAATCAGTAGGTCTATACAAGAAGAGTGCCAGAGTCGTGAAAGCGTTAAAATTCAGGAAAATCGTGAGTCGTTTGCCTTACTCAAGCAGAGCAATCTTTTATTGAGCAAAGCAGGTGCGAACTATAATGGTGCGGGTGTATCTTATTGGTGCCATTTTAATTGGCTATTGGCAGAATGCTTGGCCAAACATTAGATCTTTTCGAAACGGTTCTATACTGCATTCCTGCTGCAGCAATTCAAAATACCATTGGCTATCGGTAACATCGCCATACAATACGGCACCAACGAGCTTATTATTGTGTATCAGAATTTTTTTATAGATAGCACGTTGTGAATCATTAAATTCAACAACTTCACATTCTTGCGCAGAATCTTCAGGGTTAATAATGCCCATTGAATGAACATCAATACCACTGACTTTCAATTTTGTGGCGAAATTTTCTTCTTGGTATTTTGGTCGCTCTGCTTTGTCTTTCATTGTATTTAGGTGTGAATTTTCTTCACTTGCTAAAAGCAATAATTGTTGAGCTAAAATACGTGCCTGATTCCAAATAGGAGCAACCAATCCATAAGTATTGCCTTCAAATTCACAACATTCGCCCAATGCATAGATGTTGTCTTCTGAGGTTTTTAATTGGGGATCAACGCAAATGCCTTTATTAACCAACAAGCCGCTTTCTTTAGCCAAAAGCGTGCTAGGTACAATCCCCGTTGCAAAGATGACTAGGTCAGCGCTGAGCTTATCGCCATTATCGAGTATAACTTGGCAAATATTACCCGATGCGTTTCCTACCAGTTCAATAGGGCCATGTCCTGTAGAGACTGTTATCCCTCTATTTTGCAGCTCTGCTAGCAGTAAATCAGAGGCTTTACGATCAATCTGGCGGTTCATTAACACATCACGGCGATGTAAAAGTGTCACGCTCATGCCTTGTTTGATCAAGCCTACCGCGGCTTCTATGCCTAATAGTCCTGCGCCAACGACAATGGCCTGCTTATGAGTGCGAGTCACTTTTTGCATAAAATCGACGTCGATTAATTTACGAAAACCAATAACACCGTTAAGCACGTTGGGCATTGTCGTGCCTGGCATTGATGGAATAAAGGCTTGTGAACCTGTGGCGAAAATCAATTTGTCATAAGCCATTTTATGGCCATTATCACAGCTAAGGGTCTGGTTTTGGCTATCGATATTGCTTACTTTATGATTGAGCAAAACGTTGATATTGCGTTCTTGATACCAAGCATCATCACACGGAGTAATGCTTTTTAAGTCGGTTTCTTGCGCCAGTAAAGAAGACAGCATGATGCGATTATAGTGAGGTACATTTTCAGCACTTAAAACAGTGACTGCATAATCCGTTTGCTGCCCCAGTTCTTTTAGAAGCTGCATTGTGGCCAAGCCATTACCAATAATTACTAGCTGTTTTTTAATCATGTCTTACTCATACTGAAGTCTAAAATCTTAGATAGGGAATTAAAATTATTCATTAAAAAAAAGGAGCATAAAGAAAAACTTTATACTCCGTTTTAAGCACTTAGAAGGCATTTAATTCATATTAGAATTTAGCTTCACCAAATAACCAAAACTTATCAGTATCAATTCCCGTATCTCCAGCTGAGTAAGAAGCATATTTAATGCCAGCTGAAAAATTATCATTAATTTTCTTAGCTGCTAGTAAATTAATTTCGCTACCTAGATCGTCGTTGCCTTTATCCGAGGTGTAATCGTGATAAACCGCAACCAGTTTAATGCCCGCCACTTTACCCACCGCTTTAGCATAAAGATCATTTAAGCCATTAACCGGTGTCTTTAGAAATTTATCAGCCCAACCATTGAAAGCATGCTTAGTCGCTAAAGGTGTTGAGAAGGAAGAATCACCATCACCGCCAAGTATTTCTTGACCTGCAAGTAATGAAATTCCAGAAACTTTTACCCCACCTTCGATGAAGATGTAGTCAGCATCAAAATCTTTATCACCACTATCGCCATTATTAGCCGTTTGAGTTGCATATTCCGCAGCATATAACAGTTCTAAATCATCAATCGGCATTTTACCTTTAAAACTTAAGCCATAGGTGTCTAGAGTACTTTCGTCATTTTTCTCATCTGCTTCTAGCATATAAGCGTAAGTCGTTACTTTACCTACAGGGGTTTTATAGCCTAGGTTCAAAAGATGATTTTTAACGGCTAGATCGTTATAGAAAATATCATTGACTTGATTCATATAAACGTAAGTCGCGCTCAAATTATCAATAGGCGTTAGGTCAATGCGCAAGGCATCATACGTTTGCTCATTCTGGCGCCAGCCCACATTACCGACAAAGCGCGCATTATCCAAAATAATACGCTGACGACCTAAGATTGCTTTTACAGCATCATAGGTATAGCTGATTTGTGCACGGTTGAAATCCCCCCCTATACCATCAACAACGACTGATGTTGCAGTATTATTTGGCCCTGTTGATGATTTAGATTCGTACTCGTCTTGCAATGCGACAACGTGGTCGTATTCAACCAGCGCTTTGAATCCTTCGATGCTCGGCGTTTCATAGCCTACGCGAGCTCTTGCGGTCATCGCGACAGCATCGTCGTTCGCATTGTCATCTTCTACGCCTTCATAACGAATACGCAATTCGGCAATAACGTCACCTTCTTTTGCCAGTTCAGTGAATGACTGCGCGTAGCTTGGCATCGCCGCGGTTAAAATGGCTGCGCTAATAGCACTTGTCAGTAATGTTTTTTTAGTCATTAGGTAGTGTTTTTTGATCGTCATGTATAACTCCCGTTCTTTTAGTTTTATTCGCTTATTAGTTTTATTTGCTTATTAATAGTTAAGCTGTTTTTTCTTCTTTCTGAGACTTTTCTTTATTAATTTTGTGATTATTTAATAAAGGCTCCACCTTACGTTGCTTTTCATATAAGAAACTTAAGACTTGTTGACGATACTGGTTGTACTTTGGATCATCGGCAAGTTCGATTCGATTGCGTGGTCGTGGAAGATCTATGTTTAAAATTTCACCGACTGTCGCGGAAGGACCATTGGTCATCATCACAATACGATCCGATAATAAAACCGCTTCATCGACATCGTGAGTAATCATGATGATGGTATTGCCTAAGTCTTTTTGGATCTCCATGACTGAGTCTTGAAGATGCGCACGCGTTAACGCATCTAAAGCGCCAAAAGGCTCATCCATTAATAAAACTTTAGGTTCCATCGCTAATGCACGGGCGATACCAACACGCTGTTTCATGCCACCCGATATTTCATCTGGGCGTTTGTGCATAGCATGTCCCATATGAACCAGATTGAGGTTGTACTCAATCCATTCTTTCATTTCCGCTTTTGTTTTATTTTTGTCGAAAATTGTTTTAACTGCTAATTCAACATTTTCGTAGGCGGTTAACCATGGAAAAAGTGAATGGTTTTGAAATACTACGGCACGTTCAGGACCAGGTTCATTTACCTCTTTACCTTCTAAGACGGCGCCACCTTCGGTTGCTTGTAATAACCCAGCAACGATATTAAGCACCGTGGATTTTCCGCATCCTGAATGACCAATGAGTGATATCATCTCACCTTTTGCAATTTTTAAATTGACGTCGGTCAATGCTTTGAAGGGGCCTTTAGGTGTAGGGAATTCGATGCCGACACCGGTAAGCTCTAAAATAGGGTTTATTGATTTATTTGTTAATTTAGTTTCGATTCTGCGATTCATATTTATTCTCTCAAAGTTTAATAAATTATTGATTTAGAATTAGCGTAATAGTGCTTGCTTATCCCAAGAGAAAAACTTTTGCAGCATCAGCATGATGCGATCTAGCAAGAATCCGATTAAGCCAATCACCAGCACGGCGACCATGATGCGACCGAGTGAATTAGAACTGCCGTTCTGGAATTCGTCCCAAACAAATTTTCCAAGTCCAGGGTTTTGCGCCAACATTTCAGCCGCGATTAAAACCATCCAAGCAATGCCTAGTGATAAGCGCAAACCGGTAAAGACCATAGGAATGGAAGATGGGATGACGACTTTAAAAACGTGCGTCATAGGTTTTAGACGCAATACTTTACTGACGTTGATAAGATCTGGACTGATAGAAGCAACACCAACGGCGGTATTTAAAACAGTAGGCCAGAGCGAGCATAGCAGTACGGTAATTACCGAAGTCACAAACGACTTTGCAAATAAAGGGTCGTCACTGACATAGACAGCACTCACCACCATAGTGACCAGTGGTAGCCAAGCTAATGGCGAAACAGGTTTAAACAGTTGAATCACTGGGTTGGCGGCCGCGTATAAGTTTTTACTTAAGCCAATCATTATTCCTAAAGGAATCGCGATCATAGACGCTAAAATGAAACCTGTTAATACGGTAATTAAGCTAGTGCCAATTTGATCGATAAACGTTGGCTTGCCAGTATAGTTTCTGATTTTTATCTGATAGGTAGGATCTTGCGCTAAGCGGGCTTCGTTTCGATCATCTTGACGCTGATAAAAAGCGACTTCTTTACTACGTTCTTCATTATGCTCAGTGATTAGTGATTGAAACTGCTCTAATGCTTCACTAGGTCCTGGAAATTTTCCTAATGAAGTCTCAATGTTTTGAGCAACGGTTCCCCAAATTAATAAGAAAAAAAGTAATCCTATCATCGGAAGCATAATGGCTTTAATTGCATCTTGTAACCAAGTTGGCATGACATCATCCGTGATGCTTTTCCAGCTTGTTAGATTAGCGCTGGCTAAACTTGAATTGGTTGGAATCTTACTTGTCATAAAAACCTCGACTGTGTACGTTCGCCGTACGCGTACTCTTTAATATCATTAATCTCTCTTAACCTTTTCTGATTAAGAGAGAGGTCGATCTTTTTTATTATGGAATTTACAGCTTGTCTTTTCCTTTTAAGCCAATGCTGAATTTATCTAGATACATATTTGGCTGTGTACCGTCATAAACAATGTTGTCAATAAAGTGTTTTTGAGGCGCGCGGAATCCGGTTTCTGAAAAGAACTCTGGAAAATCTTTTGCTTGAACTTTCCCTTCTTTGATCAGTTCTTTCGCAGCGGTTGCGTAAATATCGGGGCGATAAACTTTTTTCGCTAATTCTTTATACCAATCATCAGATTTTGGCTCAGAGATCTGGCCCCAGCGACGCATTTGCGTTAGATACCAAATTGCATCTGAGTAATAAGGGTAGGTTGCGTTATAGCGAAAGAATACGTTGAAATCAGGTACTTCGCGCTTATCGCCTTTTTCATATTCGAATGTACCCGTCATCGAGTTGGCAATGACATCGTAGTCAGCGCCTACGTAATTACTTTTAGATAGAATTTTTACTGCTTCAGGACGGTTGGCATTATTGCTTTCATCTAACCATTGAGCGGCACGAATCATCGCTTTTACAATACGAATGTGAGTATTTGGATTTTTCTCTGCCCAGGTTTTACTCACACCAAAGACTTTTTCTGGGTTGTTTTTCCAAATTTCATAATCGGTAACTACGGGTACGCCGATGCCTTTGAAAACGGCTTGCTGGTTCCACGGCTCGCCGACGCAGTAACCGTTAATCGTACCTGCTTCCATGGTGGCTGGCATTTGTGGTGGTGGTGTTACTGATAATAATGCGTCTGCATCAATTTGACCGGAAGTATCACCTTTATGAGGTGCATAATAGCCAGGGTGAATTCCACCTGCGGCTAGCCAATAACGTAATTCGTAGTTGTGGGTCGATACTGGAAAAACCATACCCATATTAAAAGGCTTCCCTGCATCTTTATAGCTTTCAATAACCGGCTTCAATGAATCGGCTTTAATGGGATGAACAGGTTTGCCATCGACATGAGGAATGTTCTTCTTCATTTCTTTCCAAACACTGTTGGAAACGGTAATGGCGTTACCATTTAAGTCCATACTAAAAGCGGTAATGATATCCGCTTTTGTACCGTAGCCCATTGTTGCTCCGAGAGGCTGACCTGCTAGCATGTGAGCGCCATCCAGTTGACCATCAATGACTCGGTCTAATAATACTTTCCAGTTCGCTTGTGCTTCTAGTGTTACGTAAAGACCTTCGTCTTCAAAAAAACCTTTTTCATAAGCGATGGCAAGCGGTGCCATGTCGGTTAATTTAATAAAGCCAAATTTAAGTTCTTCTTTTTCGGCATATCCTACTTTTTCAGCCGCTTGGGTCGCGCTAAAAGGCACGGCTAATAATGCCGTACTCGCGGCAAGCGTAAGCGCAGTTTTTAAGAGTGAGCGTCTGATTTTGTTCATTTTAAAGCGGGCAGTCTTCATCGGGAACTTCCTTTATTTGGGTCTATTGAGTAATTTTTTAGCAAAAAAAAAGCGCAAATGAATTCTCTATCCATTGATAATGAATAAAGTATTTATTTGCGCCTTTGCAGATAATGTATTAATTCTGATTGCCTCAAAGCCTTCGTTGGTTTGAAACATATATTTAAATATAGCGAGTAATGTGCCAACTTTAGAAACACAAACAAAAATAAGTGTATTCATTAAAAATACTTAAAATGATGTGGTTTGGTGCAATAAATTCAGTGCTTAATCCTATTTTGATTCTATATGGTGCAAGCTATGTGGGATGTTTTTGTGCAAAAGAGTTATTCGTTGGTATTTTAACGTGCGTCATTTACTCGCGATAAAAAAGGTATTTTTTAAATTGTACGTTTCAGTGCAAAATAATAATTTCTGCACCGAAACGTAGCTTATTTTAAAATCTGCTCTATAAATTGTTATGGCTATTTATATTTTCTTGGTAATCACTGGTCGGCAGTGGTATGTGATTTAATGCCGCGCGGTAAATATCAGGGCGGTAGCATTGAATGATCAGTTCATCACAATCGATATTTTTTGGTAGCCAGCCCCAGCGTTTCATTTGATCCGCAATCCATTGGGCATGAGATAACCAAGGGAAATTAGCCATTAAACGATTAAAAATTAGGGTACCAGGCACTTTTCTTTCTTGTTCGCTATTGGAAAATACATATTCCCCCGTAATCGCCGGAACTAAACATTCTTGGTCAATTAAAGGTGAGCTCAATGATAGGTATTGCTCTAATAGGGGTAATGCCTTTGCGGCATTGTTTTCTAACCAATGGCAGGCTTCATAGAGCGCTCGAATTAACGCGTGATGGGTATTGGGATTTTCTTCAGCCCATTCTTGAGTCACGGCTAAGACTTTTTCGGGGGAATTTTGCCAAATATCTGCACCGGTTAATAGGCAGTGTCCTATGCCTTGTAAAATAGCGACGGAATTCCAGGGCGCGCCAGCCAAAAAACCATCAATGTGCTGCAGTTTTAAGTGGTCAACCATTTGTGAGGGCGGCAGTATGACTAGCTCAATATCGTTATCAGGATCAATGCCTGCGCTGCCTAGCCAATAACGCAGTTGTAAATTATGGCAAGAGTAGGGGTAGACTGTTGCGAAAACTAATGTGGGTAAACCATGGTCTTTACGCTGTTGAATTAATTGCTTAAGAGTATGCGCATACTCAAAGGTATCTTTATTGGTATCGTATAGCTGCTGATGCAAGGAGTTTGATACGGTGAGAGCATTACCATTTAGGCCTAAAGAGAAAGCCGTAATCAAGGGTTTCTTTAATCCGCCAAGGCCAACGCTGCTGGCGAGTACCATGGGGGCAAGCATATGAGCCCCATCAAAATGTCCGACAATGACTTTGTCACGAATGTTGGCCCAAGATACTTCTTGTTGTAATTCGACATTGATCCCTTGCTTAGCAAAGAAACCTTGCTGTTGTGCTACCAGCAAAGGCAGGCAATCACTAAGTGGCATGTAGCCCAGCTTTAGTGCTTTTTTTTCAATTTTCGCACCAATCATGCGCGTCTCCAGTAGTTAGATTAATAGACTGTTTCAGGCACTAAGGAGAAAGCAGTTCCATTACGGATAAAATATTTTGAGCGATTTCAGCGATTGGTTTACTTTTGTCCATCGCCATTTTTCGCATCGCGTGATACGCCTGCTCTTCATCGAGCCCTCTTGTTTTCATTAATAAACCTTTGGCTTTATCAATGATTTTGCGATCAGCGAGTTGGTCACGAGTTTGTTTCAGTTCTTTTTTTAATGCTTGGTATTCGCGAAAACGAGCAATCGCTACGTCCATAATCGGTTTAACTTTATGTGGGTTTAAACCATCAATGATGTAAGCGCTTACCCCAGCTTGTACTGCTTGAGATACTATTTGGCTATTATCTTCATCGGAAAACATAATGACGGGTTTGGGGTTGTGCTGATTGAGCACGGTCATATTTTCTAAGGTGTCGCGATCAGGAGATTCAAGATCCATTATAATAATATCAGGCTGATGTACTTCTACATTTTTAATTAATCCTTGGGCACTTTCTAAACGGCAAACGACCGTTAGGCCTTGATCACGTAGGGCTTGCTCTAAAATAGCGGATCGGGTTGGGGTATCGTCAACCAACATCACTCTGACAGGTGTCATGAATCTTTAATGCTCTAAAACAGTATCGGCTTATTAGAGCAATTATTAGACCATTAGCTCTGTTCTTTAGATTGAGATAGGCTACTGACATCAATTGTCAGTAATGCGCGTTAGACTTTTGTTAAAAACCTGTATGAGAGTATTAAGGATCTTTATGGCTGAACTATTTAAAGAACATTTGTCGTTAATTAAGATCAATACGTTGGGGCAAAGCATTGCGCAGCAGGCGTCGAATTACGCTGAGGCGTTTGATAAAAAAGCATTTAATGAGCAGCTTCATATCTTCGCGCTTGAAGCGCTTGCAAGTGATAACAAAAAAACGACGAGGGTAGAGCAAGATAATATTCAATATCAGCCTTGTATTGAAGACGTTTGGCAATCACTGTCACTTATGCAGCGCTTACGTACTGCTGCCAAAGCTTTGTACCAAGTTATGCCTGAAGTAAAGGGGGCGGACATTGTTGTTGAGACCTTAAAATATAATGATGAGTTATCGGGTTGGCTTTCTCTTATCTGCTGTGAATATATTGGCATTCATCAATATTTGAGTATTGAACAGGGACTTTATTATTTGCAGCAAATTACTGAATATTTTAGTGCGGAATTCGCGATTCGACATTTCATTTTGCGTGAACCTGAGCAGACGTTGGCTATTTTAAAAACCTGGCTAACCCATGAAAACCATCATGTACGGCGATTAATCTCTGAAGGTACTCGTCCGCGTTTGCCTTGGGGCGTGAGACTCCCATTATTCATTGAACAGCCGCAATTAGTTTTACCTTTGTTATTTGCGTTACGTGACGATTCGGAAGAATACGTGCGCCGCTCGGTAGCCAATCATTTAAATGATATTGCGAAGGATCATCCACAACTTGTTATTGATACCGCCAAACAATGGCTTTTGAGTGAAGAGCTAAACGCATTAAGCGCTCAGCAAAAACAGTGCAGAATTAAGTTGGTACGCCATGCGTGTCGAACTTTATTTAAGCAAGGGCAGCCAGAAATAATGGCGTTATTTGGATATCAGCCTGCCGATGATGTGCATTGCCGTTTAAGCAGTCAGCAATACAAAATTCCTTTTTCTGGTGAGTTTGAGTTTGAGATGATTTTGGAAAAAACACAGGAGACGGAAAATCAATTAATGATTGATTATGTGATGCATTTCCAAAAAGCGAATGGTAAGCAAGCAGCTAAAGTTTTTAAGTGGTTAAATAGGCACTTGGAATCGAGTAGCAAAGAATCAGTTATTAAAAAGCACTCATTTAGAAAAATCAGCACACGCAAATATTATCCTGGGATGCATAAAATTGAGATCATGGTTAATGGCATTAAAAAATCTCAAATAGAGTTTGAATTAATGGCGCCATAAAAAGATCTTTATATTAGTGGTGTTTGAAGAAAAATTTATGAAAGGTAGTAAAATGAATAATTTCAAACAGCCTAAGGTTATCATTGCTCTAGCCGTATTATTGATTGCGGTAGTTGCCATTTGGAATGTCTTAGATTTCGAGACTGATAAAGTTAAAACTGGCGACAGAACCAAGCAAAATAAGGATAAAGAGTTTACCTTGCAATCGACAGATGTGCTTGTGAATGATGCAGATCAAGAGAATGCAATGCCACGCCATCAAGATATGTTAACCGAAGAAATGAAGCAGGGGATACGCGACCAGTTGCTCTTTCATGGGCCTATGGAAACGATTGAGAATGCGGATGGTAGCGTTGAGTTGCAATCGAATGGTCGCTTTACTCAAATGCCTGTTGCCGTAAAAATGCCTGACGGTACGATTCAAATTAAGGAATATTCTAAACTTCCTTCAACCTCTAAGTTGCCACCAGCAACTTCTCAGTAGAAATTTTCTATAAAACACCGATTAATCATTATTTAGCTTAACGGCTTCTTATGGCGTAAGCCTATAAAATTACATTCAGCGGATTGTCCGCAGGAGACCTTACATGCGGATTTATCCATTCATTATTCTTTTTTTGAGTTTATTTATAAGCCAATTTTCTTTTGCCGCGGCTTGTCCTATCTCTTCTGTAGCCGCGGCTACAGGAGCGGCTTTCAATTCTGCTTGTACCGTCACGGGTAGCGCATCAGCCATTCAACTCAAGTTCAAAAATGGGTTTAATGATCCTTTAGCGGTTGCTGCTTCGGGTGGCAATAATGGCACAACTATCGGCGCGCAGCGTAAATTGTCTTTTATTAAAGCGGCTGAAATATTGTCTGAAAAAATCATTTCTAGTCAGACAATTATTATTGATGCCAACTTTGATAGCAAGATGGCGTGTAGTGCGTTTGCTGCAACCTTGGGGAGTGCAGGCGCTACGACCAATATTACTGGCTCTAGAGTTTCCAGCGACTTATTGCCAAATACTTTTTATCCTATTGGCTTAGCGAATGCCATCAGTAATAAAGACTTAAATACTAGGCTTTCAGATATAAGGGCGTCGTTCAATGCAGATTTAGGAGATGCTAACTGCTTATCAGGCAGTTTTTGGTATTATGGCTTTGATGCACCCGCTGGCACAAACATTGGTTTTACGACGGTATTATTGCATGAAATTATTCATGGTTTAGGTTTTGCTAGTTTAACGGACGCAAGCACTGGCGCGAAACCGAGTGGGTTAAATGATATTTTTTCTAATTTTTTATATTCAGCTGCAGATAGTGCTAATTGGACGGTAGCGGGTGGTTTAACTAACCGTCAACGCGCTGCATCTGCTATCAGTGATACTGGCTTATTGTGGAATGGTAGTCATGTAAATACAGCGGCAGAAGGGGTATTAAACGCAGGTTTTAATGATGCTGATGCTTCTGCTTCTTTCACTACCGGTGATCGCGTGCAAATGTATGCGCCTAACCCTATTGTTGGAGGCAGCTCTGTATCACATTTTGATACAGCCGCTTCTCCTGATGAAATAATGGAGCCACAATATACGGCGGGTTCATTAGATATTGGTTTAGCAAGTTACCTTTTAAAAGATATTGGTTGGAAAATTGCTGAACCTGCGGTTGATGCTGAACCTGCCGTAAATGCTGAGCCAACGATTATCGCTATTGCTCAATCGACCACGGAAGATGCTATTAAGGTTGTGGATGCAAGCCGCTGGGGTAATGATACCGATG